>CAXSFU010000044.1:0-28044 GCA_964236695.1 uncultured Acetobacteraceae bacterium
CCCGTGGGACACCGCGCCGCTGTTCGTCCCGCCGCTCGCCCGCAAGGAAGGCCAGGGCTTTGCCCTGGACCCGCTGGGGGCAGCGCCCCCAGACCCGCACACATGAAGGTCGCCCCCGAGGCCCAGGTCGAGGTTTCCAAAGGCGAGCCTTTGGCAGGGTCCAGGGGCAGCGCCCCTGGCCTTGCTTCCTAGCCCTGGAGCTGCCTCACCCTGAGCCGGTGGAACGAGATCGCCAGGTGCCGCTCGTCCGGGCTCACGCCCAGATCGCGCGGCGAGGTGACGATCGGGTGGCGGAAGTGGAACTCCAGCCGCCCGTCGCGCACGCACTCCTGCGGCAGCTCGACGTTGTACGTCCCCGCCCCCGCGACCACGATCGGCGCGAGATCGACGCCGCCCACGCTGACCTGCAGCGGCCGCGACACCAGGTGCGGCGGCGCCAGCGACGTCGACAGCACCAGCTCCAGCAGCATCGGCCCCGACACCTCCGGCACCGGCAGCACCAGCTGGCTCTCCGCCCCCAGTGTCCAGGTCGCCTCCACCTCCGGGTCCGCCCAGCCGTCCTCGCGCCGCGTCACCGTGTTCGGCCCGACCTGGAACTCGAAGTCCACCGTGGCGCGCGTCAGCAGCCGCGGCAGCACCAGCCCGCACACGTGCACCAGCCCGCGCGGCGCCAGCTCCCCCTCCGGCAGCATGATCCGCTCCAGCCCGGTCAGGATGTCGCGCCGGCGCAGGAAGAACGGCGCGTCGCGGTCCACACCGTCGCCGTCCCACAGCGGCGTGCCCAGCACGTCCGAGTACAGCCCGCTCCTCGCCTGCAGCAGCGCGTGGAAGAACACGTCGCGCCAGTTCGCAGGTGCCACACTCATCGCCCGCACCCCGTCGGGCGAGTAGATCAGCCCGGTCAGCCCGGAGCCGAGCACGCCGAACACCGCCTCCGCCTCGCGAAACGCCGCCACCTGCTCGACGAACGAGACGTGCCCCATCTCCACCAGCCCGAAGCCGTGCTGCTCCAGCACCTCGATCGTCTCGTCGGCGTTGAACACGTTGCGCGTGCGCACGTCGCGGCGCAGCAGCCCCAGCCGCTTGCCCGCCCGCGACGCCGGCACCCCCTGCACCCGCGAGCGCATCGCGCCCAGCGCCGCCGGATGCATCGCCACGTGCGACCACACCGGCGTCATCGCGAACAGTTGGGAGAACCTGTGGTTGAACCGGTGGTCGAGCGCCAGGATGCGGTCCTCGCCGATCCCGTACGCCGCCAGCGACTCCAGCACCGCCGTCGAGAAGCTGCGCTCGGCCGTCCTGCGCACGATGTCGATCGGGATCGCGTAGCGGAACCGCCCGGGATGCGCCTGCTCGGCCATCACCACCTTGGGCAGCAGCTCGCCCAGCCAGTGCCCCCACACCGACACCGCCCCCCAGCGCGCGATCAGCAGCACCGGGTCGTCGATCTGCACCAGACCCAGCGGCGCCGCCAGCAGCTTGCCCAGAATCTCCGGGCTGTCGTGCATCCCCGGCCAGATCTGGTCCTCGATCAGCACGTTGTCGGTCAGCACGAGATACGAGTGGTTGCCGATCACCGTGGTGCCCGGCGAGAGCGCCACCAGCCCGATCGGGTCGAGCTGCGCCTGCCGGGCGTGGTACAGCCCCTGCAGCCGCGCCCGGGTCACGCCGCCGTCGTCGACCTCGCCGGCGTTGGTGTGGACGCACACGGTCGGCAGGTCCACCAGCCGCGACGGGGCCAGTTCCTCCACCCTCGGGGCGAAACGCAGCAGGCTGAGCCGGTCAGGCAGGGACGACATCGACGGCTTCCAGGAAAACGCGTTGCTCGATCGGCGCAGCCTCGGGCGATCCCGCGCGCCGCCGGGCACACGGGACACGGCGGCGACGCGCGGCCTGCCGCGGCGCCATCCCCCGTGTCGAAATCCTCCCGGCCGCCACCTGGGCTGCGGCCGCCCATCCTATTCCGCAACCGGGCCGCTGTGCCACAGGCCACATCGCGCCCGCCACGCGCGCATGGCGACATCGCCGCACCACTCTGGCCCCGCGCACGTTGACGCCGCATGAACGAGACCCGCCCGACCCCCACCGATCCCGCCTGGCAGCCGGGCGACACCCTGCGCTGCAGCGCCGGCGCCGCCCCGCTCACCACGGACCAGCCCTGCCGCCTCCTGTCACTGGATGCCGGCATCGCCACCGTCGAGGCGCAGGGCGCCACCGTGCGCCTGCCCGCGTCCCGCCTCCGCCTGTCGGTCCCCGCCCACCCCGCGCCCGGCCGCTACCGCCACCACCGCGGCGGCCTCTACACCCTGCTCTGCGTCGCACGGCACAGCGAGACCGAGGAGTGGCTCGTCGCCTACACCTCGGAGCAGACCGGCGACCACTGGGTCCGCCCGCTCGCGATGTGGAGCGAGCTGGTCGACGGGCGGCCCCGCTTCGAGGAAGCAGGGCTGGGCTCTGCCCAGACCCGCAAGGAGCCGTGAGGCCCCTTGACCCCTTGACTTAAGTATCGGTTTCCAAAGGCTCGGCCTTTGGCGGAGTCCAGGAGCAGAGCCCCTGGCCCTGTCCTACTGCGCCAGCCGCCGCCGCAGCGCCTTGTTGACCAGCGCCGGGTTCCCCTTCCCCGCCATCGCCTTCATCACCTGCCCCACGAAGAACCCGAACAGCTTGTCCTTGCCCCCGAGATACTCGCGCAGCTTGTCCGGGTTGCCCGCCAGCACCGCCTCCACCGCCGCGTCGATCGCCCCGGTGTCGACGACCTGGCGCAACCCCCTCGCCTCGACGATCGCCCCGGGCGCCTCCCCGGTCTCCACCATCGCCTCGAACACCTCCTTGGCGATGCGCCCGTTGATCGTCCCGTCCGCCATCAGGTCCAGCAGCGCCCCCAGCGACTCCGCACTCACCGGCCCCGTGGCGATCGACCGCCCCGTCCGGTTCAGCGCCGCGAACAGCTCCCCGATCACCCAGTTCGCCGCCAGCCGCGCATCCCGCCCGCGCGCCACCGCCTCGAAATACTCCGCCGACGCCTTCTCCAGCACCAGCACGCCCGCATCGTAGCGCGGCAACCCATACTCGCTCTGGAACCGCGCCTGCATGGCGTCCGGCAGCTCCGGCAGGGCCGCGCGCAGCCCGTCCACCCATCCCTGCTCCAGCACCAGCGGCAGCAGGTCCGGGTCCGGGAAGTAGCGGTAGTCGTGCGCGTCCTCCTTGGACCGCATCGACCGCGTCTCCCCGCGCGCCACGTCGAACAGCCGCGTCTCCTGCGCGACCTCCCCGCCGCCCTCCCACACGGCCACCTGCCGCTTCGCCTCCGCCTCGATCGCCAGCATCACGAACCGGATCGAGTTGACGTTCTTCACCTCGCACCGCGTCCGGAACGGCTCCCCCGCCCGCCGCACCGACACGTTGACGTCGGCCCGCATCGAGCCCTCGTCCATGTTCCCGTCGCACGTCCCCAGGTAGCGCAGGATCGAGCGCAGCTTGCGCAGGTATGCCCCCGCCTCCTCCGGCGAGCGGATGTCCGGCTCGCTGACGATCTCCATCAGCGCCACCCCCGCCCGGTTCAGGTCGATGAACGAGCGCAACGGGTCCTGGTCGTGCAGCGACTTGCCCGCGTCCTGCTCCAGGTGCAGCCGCGTCACCCCGATCGACTTGCGCCCCCCCCCCTCCAGCTCGACCTCGACCACCCCCGCGCCCACGATCGGGTGCGCGAACTGGCTGATCTGGTACCCCGCCGGCAGGTCCGCGTAGAAGTAGTTCTTCCGGTCGAACCGGCTCACCAGGTTGACCTGCGCCTCCAGCCCGAGCCCGGTCCGCACCGCCTGCGCCACGCACTCCTCGTTGATCACCGGCAGCATCCCGGGAAACCCCGCGTCCACGAAGCTGACCTGCGTGTTCGCCGCCGCCCCGTACTCCGCCGACGCCCCGGAGAACAGCTTCGACGAGCTGGTGACCTGCGCGTGCACCTCCAGCCCGACCACGATCTCCCACGTCCCCGTGGCGCCCTCGATCTCGTAGCTCACGACAGCCACCCCGCGAGACAGCAAGGCTGGGCTCTGCCCAGACCCGCCAGGGGGGAGCCCCCCCTGGACCGGCTTGACTGAGGAAGGCCGGTCCAGGGGCGCTCCCCCTGGCGGAGTTTGAGGCAGAGCCTCAACCTTGCCTTCACTCCGGCTGGCTCCTCGCCCACTCGAACGTCTTCTCCTGCTGCTCGCGCACGAACGCCTGCTGCGCCTCCGGCTCCCCCTCCTCGTCGAGGTACTCGTGCGCCACCGCCGCCTTCACGAACCCCTCCAGCGCGGCCGCGTCCATCTCCCCCGACGCCACGTTCTTCTTGTTCACCACCACCGCGGTGATCATCGGCCAGCCCTTTGCCCGCGCATACTCGACCAGACGCAGCAGGTGCGCGCTGAGCTGGTTGTGCAGCTTGCTCACCGTGCCCCCGGTGCGCACCGCCACGTCGTCGTACGACAGGCACACCCCGTCCTTCGCCGACTGCCGGATCGCCTCCAGCGTCCGGTCGAAGTCCAGCGTCTTGCCGTACAGCGCCTCGCGCCGCTGCATCGCCTCCAGGAACACCGGATGCTTCGTCAGCGCCTTGCGCCGGTAGTTGTCGAGCAGGTTGTCCAGCTCGATCTTCGTCTTGTTGCTCAGGTCGATGGGTCTCACGCGGCTGCTCCCAGCACCGGCAGGGTCATGGCCCCGGCGGCACGCTCGATGGCCGCGCCAACCGCGAACACCGTCTCCTCGTCGAAAGGCCGCCCGATCACCTGCAGCCCCAGCGGCAGCCCCGCGCCGTCCAGCCCCGCCGGCACCGACATCGCCGGCACCCCCGCCATGCTGGCCGGCACGGTGAACACGTCGTTCAGGTACATCGTGATCGGGTCGTCCATGTTCGCCCCCTGCGCGAACGCCGCCGACGGCGCCGTCGGCGTCACCAGCGCGTCCACGCCCGCGAACACCTCGGTGAAGTCGCGCAGGATCAGCGCCCGCACCTTCTGCGCCCGCAGATAGTACGCGTCGTAGTAGCCCGCGGACAGCACGTACGTCCCGATCAGGATGCGCCGCTTCACCTCCTCGCCGAACCCCTCCGCCCGCGTCGCCTCGTACAGCTCCGTCAGGTCGCGCCCCTCGCCGCGACGCCCGAACCGCACCCCGTCGTAGCGCGCCAGGTTCGACGACGCCTCCGCCGGCGCCACGATGTAGTACGTCGCCAGCCCGTAGCGCGTGTGCGGCAGCGACACGTCGACCACCTCGGCCCCCGCCTCGCGCAGCCACGCCAGCCCCTGCCGCCACAGCGCCTCGATCGCCTCCGGCATCCCGTCCATCCGGTACTCGCGCGGCACCCCGATCCGCAGCCCTCGCACCCCCCGCGCGCACGCCGCGGCAAAATCCGGCACTGCCCTGTCCACGCTGGTGCTGTCGCGCGGATCGAACCCCGCCATCGACCCCAGCAGGATCGCGCAGTCCTCCACCGTCCGCGCCACCGGGCCCGCCTGGTCCAGCGACGACGCGAACGCCACGATCCCGTAGCGCGAGCACCGCCCATACGTCGGCTTGATCCCCGCGATGCCGCAGAACGAGGCCGGCTGCCGGATCGACCCCCCCGTGTCCGTCGCCGTCGCCCCCAGCGCCATGCGCGCCGCCACCGCCGCCGCCGACCCGCCCGACGACCCCCCCGGCACCAGCGCCTGGTTGCTCCCCGCCCCCCGCCACGGGTTCTCCACCGGGCCATACGCCGACGTCATGTTCGACGACCCCATCGCGAACTCGTCGAGGTTCGTCTTGCCCAGGAACACCGCCCCGTCGCGCAGGAGGTTCGCCGTCACCGTGCTCTCATAGGGCGGCACGAACCCTTCCAGCATCAGGCTCCCCGCTGTGGTCCGCACCCCCTGCGTGCAGAACAGATCCTTGATCGCGACCGGCAGCCCCGCCAGCGGCCCCGCCACGCCCACCGCCAGCGCCGCGTCCGCCGCCGCCGCCTGCCGCATCGCGGTCTCCGACGTCACCGTGATGAACGCGTTGAGCCGCGGGTTGTGCGCCTCCACCGCCTCGACATGCGCCGCCACCAGCTCGCGCGCCGAGAACCGCCTCGCCCGCAGCCCGTCCCGCGCCCCCGCCAGCGTCAGCGCGGTGAGGCTCACTCCACCACCTTCGGCACCGTGAAGAACCCGCCCTCGGATCCCGTCGCGTTGACCAGCACCCGCTCCGCATACCCCCCGTCCGTCACCACGTCCGCCCGCAGCCGCAGCGCCGTCGGCACCACCCCCGTCAGCGGCTCGACGCCCGACACGTCCACCTCGTCGAGCTGCTCGATCCACCCGAGGATGCTCCCCAACTCCGACCCCAGCCGCGCCACCTCCGCATCCGTCACCCGGATGCGCGACAGTCGCGCGATGCGACGGATCGTCGCGTCGTCCAGCATGTGCGTCATGGCGGCGGGCAAACTCCTGGCATCGGGCCGAACCCCGGACCATAACCCCCGCCATGCCCCTGTTCAACCTGACCGAACTGCGCGCACGGCTGCCCCGCCACGCCCGCCTCCTCGGCATCGACCCCGGCGCCCGCACCCTCGGCCTCGCCCTCTCCGACGTGTCCCTGATGCTCGCCAGCCCCCACGCCCAGATCGCGCGCGCAAAACTCTCCGCCAACGCCCGCGACATCGCAGCCCTCGCCCGCCGCCTCGACGTCGGCGGCCTCGTCGTCGGCCTGCCCCTCTCGCTCGACGGCTCCTTCGGCCCCGCCGCCCAGGCCGCCCGCGACTGGACCCGCGACCTCTCCGCCCTCACAGGACTGCCCGCCGCCCTGTGGGACGAGCGCCTGTCGTCCAGCGCCGTCAACCGCTTCCTGATCGGCGAGGCCGACATGACCCGAAAGCGCCGCGCCGCCGTCGTCGACCAGATGGCGGCGGCCTACATGCTCCAGGGCGCTTTGGACGCCAGCGCGCCGGCAAGACAGGAAGGCCAGGGCTCTGCCCTGGACCCGCTGGGGGCCGCGCCCCCAGACCCGCATCTATAGGCAACGACAACCAGCTGCCGGACAAAGCCATACAATGTCACTTTAATCTGGATTAGTAGTCTTGTATGCCTCTTCAAGTAATACCAAGCCTTTCTTTACCTCGGATATTACATCTAATATCATTGAGGAAGTTAATTTACTGTAATATACAATATCTTTCCTGATTACTATATCTTCTAAACCATAAATTCTATGACCAATCTTTCGTGCTTCCCAGCATATAGATATGATCTCGTCAACAACAACTGGAGAATTAGCCAAGTTAATCTCATTACTTTCTCCAATTTTGATAGATTTTAGTCTATGAATTAGTTCTGGCAAGCTAGATTTGGCACGAATGTCTGTAGAACTAGGCTGTTGACTATCAGAAAATACCTTTGAAAAAAAACGATGTGCATTAGGTACATGAATAGATATTCTGTCTGGAAGCGAGTCAGAGCAAGGCATAAGTGTGAATCTAAACTCGCACTGATTGCTAAAAATTGGGTCCTTTGTGTATCTTGGCTCTATCATACCAAAATCAGGGTCAGAAAATTCTGATCTAAAAGATTTATACGCGACACGGCTTCTCTCGATGTTACTAAAATAGTCAGAGACTTTTTGAGTCGGTGCAGCCTCATCGTGGAATGGACAAAACATGCCTTGGTTCATAATATTTTCACTCAAACTCTCTAAATGCTCCAGCTTTACGGCTGCACTATAACCGATATTACTATCTTTTGCGCACATCGCAGCCTTAAGCTTTAAAAACTTGCCTTCAGACAAAGAAAATATATAGCATTCATCATATCCTCTAGCCCTTATATTTCTAAGTTCTACATTTGCTCCAGGCAATAATATGCTAATGCCAGCTTTACGAAGGCGCCTAAACATTTCTGGATCACGATCATCACTCTTTATACTAGTGTAATCGAGATAGTTTTCGTAATATCCCTCGTCCATATCGCCGACTCCAGGTTTTTTCCAGCGAGCCTCCATAATTCTGAAATAACTTAATTTACTAAATATTAATGAACCGCTAAGAAATTTGTTTACATCTGCACTATCCATAAATTTGTAATAAGACAATTCTACACCTTCGAGGTTTGACGGCTAAGATTATGTCAAGGTACTAGCTACAGAAATCTGATTGTGGTCGCCTTCTGCAACAGAAATTTGTTAGTAAAAGCCTCTACAAGCCACATCCAGCGTCATCCAGCGTCATCCAGCGTGTCCTCACTCTTTGCTCCCGTGCTATCTACTCCCTCGGCACCGGACTGCACGCCACCGCCGCAGCCCTTGCCAGCACCACCATCCTTCGCGCCGCCACCGCGCCCCCCGCCATCTCCCCCGCCAGATGAGTCAGCAGCGGCGTCGACAGCACCGCATGCGCCGCCGTGTTCACCGCCACCTCCACCACCGCCGCCGCCGTCGCCGCCAGCGCCGTCCGCCGCAGCAGCCCCAGCGTCCCCAGAACCCCCGGCCGCAGCCCGTACAGCACCGCCACCTGCCGGATCAGCCGCACCCCCCGCCA
The DNA here is from genome assembly GCA_964236695.1 of uncultured Acetobacteraceae bacterium. GTDB lineage: Bacteria > Pseudomonadota > Alphaproteobacteria > Acetobacterales > Acetobacteraceae > CAXSEF01. Next base: position 8,528 of record CAXSFU010000044.1, read on the forward strand.
GCTCACCAGCAGCAGCACCAGCGCCGGCGCCGGCGTCGCCGCCATCCCCGCCACCACCTGCAGCGCTGCCCTGCGCCCCAGCGCGTCCGCCTGCGCCCGCAGCGTCGCCTCCGGCCCCGCCCGCAGCAAGGCGAGGATCGCGTCCGGATCGTTCGCCCCCCGCAGCGCCGGCAGCAGCGCCTCCCCCTCCGCCAGCCCCCCCGCCCACTCCACCGCCGCCCGCGCCCGCCGCACCGCATCCCCGCCCGCCAGGTCCCGCCGCAGCCGGTCCACCGCGCACAGCCCCAGCAGCCCCGACACCTCGCGCGCCACCCCCGCGAGCAGCAGCCCGAACCCCACCGCCGCCACCCCCAGCGTCGCCCACCCCAGCGCCTCGCCCCGCACGAACTCGTCGCCCACGAAGTTTGCCGTCCACAGCCCCGAGAACCCCACCGCCAGCACCGCGAACCCCGCCAGCCCCAGCGCCGGCATCCCCCACCGCGCCGCCCGCACCACCGGCACCGCCAGCTCCGGCGCCTCCAGCCGCCCCGACCGCGCGCCCTCCGCCTCGATCCGCGGCGCCGGCCGCACCACCACGATCTCCGCCGGCGCCGCGACCACGGCCTCCACCCGCGGCGCAGCCGCCACAGAAGGCTCCACCGCCTCCGTCTCGATCCGCGGCGTCGGCCTCGTCATGCCGAACGCCCAAGGAAGGCCAGGGCTCTGCCCTGGACCCGCTGGGGGCAGGCGCCCCCAGACCCGCACACAGAAGGAAAGGCTTCAGAATGCCGGTCCAGGGGCGGCTCGCCCCTGGCGGGTCCAGGGCAGAGCCCTGGCCTTCCTTCCCCAGGCCGCATCACAACAGATCCCCCAGCAGGAACGCCACCAGCCCGTCCAGCCCCACCGCCGGCACCCCCGCCCGCCCCTGCCCCGGCAGCCGCATCGGCTCGAACTCCGGCAGTGCCAGGAACGGGTGCGCCCAGAACTCCTCCGCCTTCAACGCCCCGGGCGCCCGGTCCGGCACCTCCCCGGGGTAGGACCGCGTCACCCGCTCGTCCCCCAGCCGCCGCCCGCGCACCGCCGACACCGGATGCCCGTCCAGCGTCCACACGAAATCCTCCGTGCACCGCACCGACGCGATGGCAAAACTCGCCGTCGCCACCCCCGGCCCGCTCACGATCGAGCGCACCAGCGCCGCCAGGTTGCCCCGCTGCCGCTCCGCCACGTGGTCCGCCTTGGTCGCCGCATACGCCACCCGCCGGATCACCCGCGGCGGCAGCCGCAGCGTCGCCAGCGACCCCAGCGCCTCCAGCCACGACCCCCGCCAGCGCAGGGCCCCCGCCGCCGCCGCCAGCGCCGCTTCCGCGTCCGCGAACGCTGGCGCCCCCGCGTGCAGCGCGCTCAGCAGGTCCGCCAGCACCACCACCCGGTCCAGCGACCCGAACAGCGGCGACACCAGGTCGTCCCGCACCGCCCCCTTGTACGCCTCGAACCGCCCCGCCATCAGCACCGCCAGCCCGCCCTCCCCCGCGAACGGGAAGAACGCCCCCCACACCGGCGCAGGCCCCGGCGCCGGCATCAGGAACCGCCCGGGCTGCAGGAACGACAGCCCCAGCTCGTCCCGCAGCCGCTCCAGCGTGCGCCGGTACAGTCCCTGCCCCGACGCCACCAGCGCGTCGCTCGCCCCCACCCCCGCCGGCAGCGCCCCCACGAACGCCAGGAACTCCCCCGCCACCGCCGCCACCTCCGGCGCCTCCAGCCGCCCCAGCACCGACGCCGACCACGCCGAAAAATCCTGCGCCAGCAGCGGCAGGTCGAGCAGCCACTCCCCCGGATAGTCCAGCAGCTCCAGCCGCAGCCGCCGCGCCGGCAGCACCGAGTCCGCCATCCCGCGCCCGACCACCTCCAGGTCCAGCGCCAGCAGCGACACCGCCCCAGTCCGCTCCGGCCAGCGCGGCGGATCGCCCGCCAGCGCCGCCAGATGCGCCGCCTGGTCGAACCGCGGCAGCCCCGTCACCCCAGAAGGCGACAGCGCCACCCGCGTCACCCGCCCCGCCAGCGACGGCAGCACCTCCAGCCCCGCCCCGTGCGCCAGCAGGTTCGCCGCCAGCGAGGTGAGGAACGCCGTCTTCCCCGCCCGCGCCAGCCCGGTCACCCCCACCCGCACCGTGCGCGGCAGCACGTAGTCGAGCGGGTTCAGCACCGCGCGCCCCGCCCCCGGACGCCTAGGCCCGCTCGATCAGCTCGATCTTGTAGCCGTCCGGGTCCTCCACGAACGCGATCACCGTGGTGCCGTGCTGCACCGGCCCCGCCTCGCGCGCCACCTTGCCGCCGCCGCCGCGCACCGCCTCGCACGCCGCCGCCACGTCCGGCACGCCCACCGCGAGATGCCCGAACCCGGTGCCGACCTCGTATGCCTCCGCCTGCTCCCAGTTGTGCGTCAGCTCGATCTCCGCCTGACCGTGCGCATTGTCCTCGTAGCCCACGAACACCAGCGTGTACTTCCCCGCCGGCACCTCGGTGCGCCGCAGCTCGCGCATCCCCAGCAGCGCGTAGAAGCCGATGCTGGCTTCCAGGTCGCGCACCCGGATCATCGTGTGCAGGTAGCTCTTCGCCATGGTCGTCATCCCCGTGCTGCGGCGGCGCGGAAGCAAGGCCAGGGGCTCTGCCCCTGGACCCCGCCAAAGGCTCGCCTTTGGAAACCCATACGAAGAACCCCGCCCGACGTGCCGCAGTTCCCGTGTACGCCGGTCCAGGGCAGAGCCCTGGCCTTGCTTACTCCAGGTCCCCCGCCCCGAACCCCAGCAGGAACACCCCCGCCGCGTCCGCCGCCGCCACGCACCCCGCCCGGTCGATCACCAGCGTCCCCCCCGCCTCGAACGCCACCCCGCGCAGCCCCGCCGCCGCTGCCGCCGCCGGCGTCCTCGGCCCGATCGCCGGCAGGTCCGCCCTGCGGTCCTGCCCCGGCTTGGCCATCTTCACCAGCACGCCCCCCGGCCCCGGCCGCGCCAGCCCGCCGGCGCGCGCCAACATCGCGTCCGTGCCCTCGATCGCCTCCACCGCCAGCACGATCCCCTGCTGCACCACGCAGGCCTGCCCGACGTCCGCCGCCCCCAGCGCCCGCACCACCGCCACCCCGCGCCGCAGGTCCGCCATCGCCGCCGCATCCGCCGCCACCCGCCCGAGCTGTCCCGCCGGCCCCAGCGCCTCCGTCAGCACCTCGTGCGCGCCGAGCACCCGGAACCCTTCCTCCCCGAACACCCGCACCAGCGCCGCCAGCAGCCCGTCGTCACCCGCGAACGCCGCCCGCCCGACCCGCGCCAGGATCTTCGCCCCCTCCCGGTCCGGCCGCAGGTCGAGCAGCGACGGCCGCCGCACCGGCCCCACCAGCACCAGGTCGCGGCACCCCGCCCCGCGCAGCAGCGCCAGGATGCGCCCCGCCGCCCCCACCCGCGCATAGGCGTGCGGATACGCACCGATCACCCCCGCCTCCGCGAAATCCTCGAATCCCACGATGAACACGTCGCGCCCGGCCGCCGCCGCCGCCCGCGCCACCTGCCCCGGCAACGGCCCGCCCCCGGCCAGAATGCCGAGGCACGTCACGTCGCCACCAAGCCAGCCGCAATTATGCTACTTTTCAGCGAAAATCTTGACAAAAACACAACCGTATGTTCAGGATGCTCGCCCGTCCGCTTCTACCCACCCGGCGCGCCACGCGCCAGGCGGACGGGCTGGAACCGCCGCCATGAACGACAACGAGACCGGCCACGAGTACAGCGCGCTCGGCATCTGCCGCTGCCTGCGCATGCTGTCCGAGGAGGCGGCCTCGCTCGGCCTGCCCGACTCTGTGCAGGCGATCCGCGAGGCGATCCGCATCTGCGAACGCGAGACCGGCCTGGACCGCGCCCGCACCGTCGCCGCCATCTCCGTCCTCCTCAACTGAAGCGGCTCCGGAGCCGCCAGGAACCCTGGCGACAGGCAGGCAAGCAAGACTCTTCTTTTTCTGAAGAAAAAGAAGCAAAAAGACTTTGCACATAAGAATCGGAACGCCCAGGCGGCGCCGCAGCCCAACTGGCAAAAGTTCTTTGGTTCTTTCTTTCAAGAAAGAACACGCTTTCTTCCCGCCGCGGCCTGGAACGCTGCGCCCGGCAGCCCCTACCCGTCCTCGTCGCGCCGCGTGGAGGCACCGATCACCCCCCGCCCGCTCGGCGCGTCCAGGAACGCCAGCACCTCCGCCACCATCGGGTCCTCGCCCTGCTCGCGCCGCACCCGCTCAAGCCGCTCCGCATACACCGCGACCCCGTCCAGGCTGCGCGGGAACAGCGCCCGGAACGCCGACACCAGCCGCTGCTGCCCCGCGCGGTCCAGCCCGGACCGCTGCAGCCCGACCAGGTTGAGCCCGGCCAAGCGCGCCCGGTTGCCGATCACGCGGCCGAACGGGATCACGTCCGCCTCCACCCCGGTGACGCCGCCGACCATCGCCATCCGCCCGATGCGCACGAACTGGTGCAGCGCGGACGCCCCGCCGATCACCGCGCGCGCGCCGATGCTGACGTGGCCGCCCATCACCACGTTGTTGGCCACGATCACCCCGTCGCCCAGCGCGCAGTCGTGCGCCACGTGCACCACCGCCATCAGCAGGCAGTCCGCCCCCACCCGCGTCACCCCGGTCCCCGTCACCGTGCCGCGGTGGATCGAGCAGTGCTCGCGAACCTGGGTGCGCGCGCCGATCTCGCAGCGCGTCGGCTCGCCGCGATACTTCAGGTCCTGCGGCGCCAGGCCCACGGTGCAGAACGGGAACAGCACCGCCGCCTCGCCGATCCGCGTCACCCCCTCGACCACCACGTGCGACACCAGCCGCGCCCCTGCCTCGATCACCACGTCGGGGCCGACATGGCACCACGGCCCGATGCTGGCGCCGGCGGCCACGCTCGCCCCGTCCTCCACGATCGCCATCGGATGCACCATCGCCGCGGGCGAGACCACGCGCGCCCGCTCCTCCGCCGGCCCGGGCACCAGAGCCCCCGGCGCGGCCTCGGCGCGCGGCGCTGCGGCAGACAGGCGGGTCGGGTGGGACATGCGCGAAGGCTCCACGTCAGGCAGGGGTCGGACGGCCGGCAACGGACCCGCCCGGACGCGGCGCGGCGGCATCCCCGCAGGCCGGAGCCCCCTCGGGCAGCGCCCGCCGGCCGGACGCAGGCGCGCCCCGCCAGCCGACGCGCGGCCAGACTGTCAGGGCGAGCTGCGGTCCATGATCATCGCGGCATAGGTCGCTTCCGCCACCGACACCCCGTCCACCCGCGCCACGGCGTGGAACTTCCACACGCTGCCGCGGCTGCGCTCCTTGACGATGTGGATGCGCAGCTGGTCGCCCGGCACCACGGGGCGGCGGAACTTCGCCCCCTCGATGCTCATGAAGTATACGACCTTGCCCGCCGCCGCCGGTCCGATGGTCTCGACCACCAGCACGGCCGCGGTCTGCGCCATCGCCTCGATGATCAACACGCCCGGCATCACCGGATGGCCGGGAAAGTGCCCCACGAAGAACGGCTCGTTCATGGTGACGTTCTTGACGCCGATCGCGGAGCGCCCGAGCACCATCTCGAGCACCCGGTCGATCAGCAGGAACGGGTAGCGGTGCGGGATCGCGCGCATGATGCGCGCGATGTCGACCGTCTCGCCGATGTCGTGCGCCGCGTCCTCCTCCGGAAGCGCCGGCGGGACAGCGGTGTCGTCGTGCGGGTGCGTGCCGTCCATCCTCAGCCTGTTCCCTGCTCCGGCGCAGCTGCGCCATCCGGCTGGTCGCGCCGCGCCAGCCTGCGCAGCACGGCGACGTTGCGGAAGAACTCGCGCACCGGCATGGCGGGGCTTCCCACCACCGCCTGGCGTGCCGCGACGTCGCCCATCACCCCGGCCTGCGCGCCGATCCGGGCCTTGTGGCCGATCGTCAGGTGTCCCGTCAAACCCGCCTGCGCCGCGACCTCGACGAAATCCTCCAGGGTCGTCGACCCGGAAATCCCCGCCTGCGCCACCACGACGCAGCAGCGCCCAAGCCGGACGTTGTGCCCGATCTGCACCAGGTTGTCGAGCCGCGAGCCCGCCCCGATCACGGTGTCCAGCGCCGCACCCCGGTCGACGGTGCTGTTCGCCCCCACCTCCACGTCGTCCTCCAGCACCACCCGCCCGAGCTGCGGCACCGACAGGAACCCCCGTTCCGTGACCGCGAAGCCGAAGCCCTCCTGCCCGATCCTCGCCCCGGAATACACGTACACCCGGTCGCCCAGCAGCGCATGGCTCAGGCTGGCCAGCGCCCCGATCCGGCAGTCCGCCCCCACCACCACCCCCGGCCCGATCACCGCCCCGGCACCCACCCGTGAGCGCGCGCCGATCACCGCGCCCTCGCCGACCAGGGCATGGGCCCCGACCTCCGCCGTCGCGTCGACGGCGGCGCCCGCCTCCACCACGGCGGAACGGTGCACCCCCGGCCGCAGCGGCGGCAGCGGGTGGAACAGCGCCGCCACCCTGGCCCAGGCCGCATACGGCTCCGGCGTCACCAGCCCCGCCACCCCGTCGGGCAGCCGCCCCGCCAGCTCGGGCGAGACGATCACCGCCCCCGCCCGCGTCGCGAGCAGGGAGTCGAGGTAGCGCCGGTTGTGCAGGAAGCTGACCTCGCCCGGCCCCGCCACCTGCAGCGGCGCCACGCCGTGCAGTGCCGCGCACGCGCCGACCGCCTCGGCCTGCGCGGCGGCCGCCACGGTCGCGAGATCGTGCGGCCCGCTGCGCGCGAAGAAGCGCGGATCGCCGGCGCCGGCGGGCGCCGGAGCCACCACGCTCAGGGCTTCGCCGCCGGCGCCGCAGCCGCCGGTGCCGCAGCCACGGGGGCCGCCGGCGCCACGGCCGCCGGAGCGGGAGCCGCCACCGCCGCCGGAGCCGACACGTTGCCCGATCCGGGCGGCGCGTTGCTGGCCTGCGCCGCCGCCATCGCCGCCGGGTCCACACCGTCGGCCGGGATCAGAACCGACGGCAGCACCTTGTTGAGCTGCTCGACCACCGCCTTGCTGATGTCGAACTCGTTGATGTTGAGCGCCACTTGGTTGCGGTGCAGCACCAGATTCATCCCGCGGCTCTCCGACACCTGCCGGATCACCCCGATCAGAGTGCGCTCGATCTGGCCGAGCCCCACCTGCGCCGCCTCCTGGATGATCCGGTTGCGGTCGCGGAACTGCTTCTGCGCCGCGGTGATGCGCTCCTGCAGCTCGCGCTCGCGGGCACGACCCTGGTCGGGAGTCAGCTTGGCGTGGTCGTTCTGCAGCGCCTGCTGCATGTCGCGCCAGCCCTGCTGCTCCTTCTGCGCGTCCGCGTTCAGCTTCTCCCGGCGCGCGCCGATCTCCTTCTGCACCTGACGCGCGGCCGTGCTGTCCTGCATCACCTCGGGCACCCCCAGCACGCCGATCGAGGCGGCCGGCGGCGGCGTGCCCTTGGCCAGCGGCGGCAGCTCCGGCACCGGCGGCTGCGGCAGCACCGGCTGCGGCCCGGCCTCGGCCTGCTGCGAGCCGTCGTCCTGCGGCCCGCCTGGCCCGCCCTGCATCGGCATCATCTGCTGCTGCTGCTGGGGCGGCGGCGCCTGGCGCTGCGCGGCGCGCGGTGCCGGCCGCGCAGCGACCGGCGCCGCCCTGGGCGCGGCCGGCTGGTTCGGCGTGAACCAGCCCTGCGCCTGCGCCGGCAGCGAAAGGCTCAGCAGCCCGGCCAGCGCGGTGCCCAGCGCCAGCGACGCGCGCCACGGCGCCGCGCCGCGCCGGACGCGGGGGGACGCAGCGCCCGGGGAAGCAGGAGCCTGCGCGGAAAGGGTGCGATGCATGTGCAATTCAGAACCTCGTGCCGAAACCAAAGCGGAAAACCTGCTGGCGGTCGTACTTCTGCCGCACGACGGGATAGCCCAGATCGACGTTGATCAGCCCGAACGGGCTTTTCCAGGACACGCCGATGCCGGTGCCGACGCGCGGCGAGAAGTTGTTAGTGCCGATCTGCTGGCGCGACGAGGTGAACGCGTCGGGCTTCAGCCCTTCCAGCCCGCCCACGTCGACGAAGTAGCGCCCGGACAGCCCGAGGTCGGCCGACACCGGCAGCGGGAAGTGCAGCTCGGTCGACTGGGTGTAGATCACCTCGCCGCCCAGCGCGTCGCTGGCGGTGTACGGGATGTTCGGTTTCGAATGCGGCCCCACGCCGCCGTCCTGGAAGCCGCGCAGGTTGTCGCCGCCCAGGAAGAAGCGGTCGATGATCCGCTCGCGCGCGCCGAAGTTGGCGAGATACCCGCCGCTGCCCGAGACCGCGATGCCCCACTCGCTGTCGCCGGTGAGGAAGTCGAGCGGAATGAAGTACGTCGCGTCCAGCTTGATCCGCGCATACTTGGCGTCGCCGCCAAGCCCCGCGAAGTCGGTGCCGAACTTGGCGATGAACCCGGAATGCGCGTCCACCCGGCTGTCGCGGTAGTCGAGCGCCAGCGTCTGCCCCACCTGGCTCAGCAGCGACTGCCCCGCCTCGTCCTGCACGTAGATCGAGGCCGAGCTGTTCACGTCATAAACCTTGCGGTTGGTGATCGTGTAGGTCAGCGCCTGCGCCAGATGGTCGTTGAACTGGTAACCCAGCCGCAGCGAGCCGCCCTCGCGCCGCTCGCTGTAGTTGGCGATGTTGAGGTTGTTGTTGTTGATCAGGTAGATGTCCGCGCCCGCGACCAGGTTGCGGTCCAGGAAGTACGGGTCGGTCGCCGACAGGTTCACCTGGCTCTCTCGCTGCGCCAGCGTGCCGCTCAGGTTCGCGTCGATGCCGGAGCCCACCAGGTTGCGCTCGCGCAGCCCCGCCTGCCCGAGCACGCCGGCGTCCGTCGAATACCCGCCGCCCAGGGTCACTTCGCCGGTCGCCTTCTCCGCCACCGCCGCGTTGACCACCACACGGTCCGAGCTCGAGCCCGGCGAGGTCGTGATGTTGGCGCCGCTGAAGTAGCCGAGGTCGGTCAGCCGCTGCTTGGTCTTCTTGCTCGCCGCGTCGCTGAACGCGTCGCCCTCTGCCATGGTGAACTCGCGCCGGATCACCTTGTCCTGGGTGCGGGTGTTGCCGCTGATCTCGATCCGCTCGACATACACCCGCGGCCCGTTCACCACGTCGAACAGCAGGTCGACCGTGCGCTTCTCCTTGTTGCGCGCGACCCTGGGATTCACCTCCGAGAACGGGAAGCCCAGCGCCACGGCGCGGTCCTGCACCGCCGTCGTGGAGCGCTGCACCGCGTCGCCGTTGTAGATGTCGCTCGGCTTGAAGCTGACCAGCGGCAGCAGCTTGTCCGACGACAGGTGCGCCACCTGGCTGTCCACCTTCACGGTGCCCACGTGGTAGCGCTCGCCCTCGTGGATCGTGAAGGTCACGAAGAACGACTTGCGGTCCGGCGACAGCTCCGAGGTGGCGCCGGTCGCGTCGAAGTCCGCGTAGCCGTTGCGCAGGTAGAACCGGCGCAGCAGCTCCTTGTCGTAGTTGATCCGCTCCGGGTCGTACTGGTCCGCGCTGGACAGGAAGCGGAACCACGCCTCCTCTCGCGTCGAGATCTCCTCGCGCAGCCGGGTCTCGCTGAACGCGTGGTTGCCCACGAAGGTGATCCGGCTCACCAGAGTCTCGGCGCCCTCGTTGATCCGGAAGATCACGTCCACCCGGTTCTGCGGCAGCCGGATGATCTGCGGCTCGATGGTCACCGCATAGCGGCTGTGCTTGGCATACAGGTCGATCAGCCGCTGCCGGTCCGCCTGCACCAGCTGCGGCGTGTACACCGCGCGCGGCCGAAGCTGCAGCACCGGGCGCAGCACGTCGTCCTTCTGCGAGCGGTTGCCCTCGAAGGCGATCTGGTTGACCAGCGGGTTCTCGACCACGCGCACCACCAGCGTGCCGCCGGAGCGCTGGATGCTGACGTCCTTGAACAGCCCGGTCGCGTACAGAGTGCGCAGCGAGCGGTCCACCCGGTCCGAGCCGAACGAGTCGCCCGGCTGCACCAGCATGTAGGAGCGGATCGTGCCCGGCTCGATGCGCTGCGCGCCCTCGACCTGGATCGCGCGGATCGTGTCGCCCCCGCCGCCCTCGCGCCGCACCACCTCGCGGCCGTGCCGCCCCGCAGCCGCCTCGTGGCCCGCCGCGGCCCGGCCCGCCGGCCCGCGGCCCGTCACGCCGGACGCGCGCTCCGGGTTCGCCGGCTCCGCCACCCGACGCGCCGGCAGCGTGCGCACGGGAACCTCGGCCATCGGCGGCCCCTGCGGCGCCGGCGCCGCCGGACCCGCCGCCGCGCCGCCGTCCTGCGCCCACGCGACACCCACGAACGCCGGAGACAGACAGGCGCCGGGCATCAGGCAGGCGGTGGCCAGCAGCGCCGCACGTTTGCGAACCAAAGACATCCCCCTCACCGCGCCCCTGCCCCACGTCGGGAGAGGTCGTGCAGACACGGCAGGAGCGCGCATCCGAGCGAGGGGCTACCCGACTTTGCAGGGTGTCCGCAAGAAGCACCGATAAGTGACGGAACCGCCTCGCATCCCGGTCCGACGCCCTCCCCGGGACAAGCGCCGGACACGCCCCAACTCCGCCCGGACCCGCAGGCGCCGGAACACCCCCGGCCTGCAATACCGCATCCCGCGCCAAGCGCCCGCCGACTCCGCAGGCGCAGCCGCCGCGCCCGCGCGCAGCCCCTCAGCCGAACAGCGACGCCACCCAGTGCATCACGCCCAGGTGCGCCAGGTCGTTCCACGTCACGACCACGAACAGGCACGCGATCAGCGCGAACCCCGCGCGAAACCCGTACTCCAGCGCCCGCACCGGGATCGGCCGCCCCCGGATCGCCTCCGCCGCGTAGAACAGCAGGTAGCCGCCATCGAGCACGGGAATCGGAAACAGGTTGATCAGCCCGAGGTTCACCGACAGCAGCGCGATGAACGACACCGTGCTGGCGAACCCCAGCTCCGCCACCTGCCCCGACATCTGCGCGATGCCCAGCGGCCCGGACAGCTCGCGCGTGCTCACCTGCCCGGAGAAGATCTGCCCGTAGCCCGCCACCGTCTGGCGCATCACCTTCCAGGTCTGCCCGAACCCGTCCAGCACCGCCCGCCCCGGCCCGACCGGCTCGAACTCCATCGCCGCGCTGCCGATGCCCAGCACCCCCACGGGATGCCCCACCGGCCCCTTGCTGCCCACCACCACCGGGATCGACTGCACCGCCCCGTCGCGCAGCACCGACACGTCCAGCCGCTGCCCAGGACTCGCCGACACCACAGACTGCAGATCCTCGAAATGCGGCGTCGGCCGCCCCTCGATCGACTGGATGCGGTCGCCCACGTGCAGCCCCGCCGCCTCCGCCGCCCCGCCCGCCACCAGCGTGCTGACCACCGACTGCGCCACCGGCCGCCCCACGAAGCCGAACAGCCCCGCGAACAGCACCACCGCGAGGACGAAGTTCGCCACCGGCCCCGCCGCCACCACGATCGCGCGCGAGGCCACGCTCTTCTCGAACAGCGTCCGCCCCGCCTGATACGCCGCCCGGTCCGCCTCCCCCACGTCCTCCGGCCGCTGCGCCCCGTGCAGCTTCACGTAGCCGCCCAGCGGCAGCAGGCTCAGCTTCCACTCCGTCCCCACCCGGTCGGTCCAGCCAAGCAGCCGCGGCCCGAAGCCGATCGAGAACGCCTCCACGTGCACCCCGCGCCAGCGCGCCGCCAGGTAGTGGCCCAGCTCGTGGATGAACACCAGGACACCCAGAACCACGGCAAAGGCGGCCACGGCACGGACGGGGGAGGGCAGGAAATGCATCGGCTCGGGTCCGGATGGAGATGGAGGGGAGATGGGAACCGCGCGAGCCAGGCCCAAGAAGGAAAGCAAGGTCAGGGCGCTGCCCTGGACCCGCCAGGGGCGAGCCGCCCCTGGACCCGGCCCAACAAAGCCAGGCAAAAAGGTCTTTCAAATGGATTCTCAAGGCAATTGCCTTGAGCGGGGTCCACGCCTTGAAGCAGGAGGGCAGAGCCCCTGGCCTTCCTTGCTTACGCCGCCCGCGCCACCGCCAGCCGCTCCGCCTCCCGCCGCGCCGCCGCGTCTGCGGCCAGCACCGCCTCCAGCGTGTCCGCCCCCGGCGCACCCAGGCGCTCCAGCACCGCCTCCACCACCGCCGCGATGTCGAGGAACCCGATGCGCCGCTGCAGGAACGCCTCCACCGCGACCTCGTTGGCCGCCGACAGCACCGCCGGCGCCCCCTGCCCCGCGCGCAGCACCGCCCGCGCCAGCCGCAGCGCCGGGAACCGCACCGCGTCCGGCTCGGCGAACTCCAGCCGCCCGACGGCGGCGAAATCCAGCCGCGGCGAGCTGGTCGCGATCCGCCCCGGCCACGCCAGGCAGTGCGCGATCGGGATGCGCATGTCCGGGCTGCCCATCTGCGCCAGCACGCTGCCGTCGGCGTAGCGCACCATCCCGTGCACCACCGACTGCGGATGCACCAGAACCTCGATGCGCGACTCGTCCATGCCGAACAGCCGGGCCGCCTCGATCACCTCGAGGCCCTTGTTGAACAGCGTCGCGCTGTCGATGCTGATCTTGGCACCCATCGACCACACCGGATGGCGCAGCGCCTGCTCCGGCGTCGCCAGCGCCATCTCCTCGCGCGAGAACAGCCGGAACGGCCCGCCCGACGCCGTCAGCACGATCGACTCGACCGCGCCCGCGTTGCCGTCCGCCATCGCCTGGAAGATCGCGTTGTGCTCGGAGTCCACCGGCAGCAGCACCGCGCCGGCCTCGCGCACCGCGCGCAGCATCACCTCGCCGGCGCACACCACCGCCTCCTTGTTGGCCAGCGCCACCGCGCCCCCGCCCCGGATCGCGGCCAGAGTGGGATGCAGCCCCGCCGCCCCGGTGATCGCCGCCATCGTCCAGTCGGCCCCCAGCGCCGCCGCGTCCACCGCCGCCTGCGCCCCGCACGCCGCCTCCACCCCGCTGCCCGACAGCAGCGCCCGCAGCTCGGAAAACCCCGCCGGATCGCAGCACACCGCCAGCGCCGCGCCCACGGCCCGCGCCTGCTCCGCCAGCAGCGCCACGTTGCGGTTGCCCACCAGCGCCCGCACCCGGAACGCGTCGCGGTTCGCCGCCAGCAGATCAAGCGTGGAGCGCCCGATGCTCCCGGTGCTGCCCAGCACGCTCACCGTGCGCACCCCGCCGCGCGACCCGCCTGCGTCCGCCGGCACCCGGCCCCGCGGCACCCCGGCCGCGGCACAGCCTCTCGCCGCGCCGCCCGCGCCAGCCGCCGGACCGGTCACCGCCACACCGTCACCGCCATACCGCCATCCCCCGCCCCGCTTCCAGCGCCAGCAGCGCCGCCACCGGCGCCGCCGCCAGCACCCCGTCCAGCCGGTCCAGCAGCCCGCCGTGCCCCGGGATCAGCCGCCCCGAATCCTTCTGCCCGAAGCGCCGCTTGACCGCGCTCTCCCCGAGGTCGCCGAGCTGCGACACCGCCGCCAGCACCGCCGCCACCCCGGCCGCGCGCACCAGCACCGCCACCCCCGCGCCGGAGCGGAACGACCACGCCTCGAACGCCCACGCCACGCACAACCCGGTCAGCGCCGCCGCCCCCACCCCGCCCGCCGATCCCGACCAGGTCTTGCCCGGCGAGATAGAAGGCGCCAGCCTCGGACCGCCCACCGCGCGCCCGGTGAAATACGCCCCGATGTCGCTCGCCCACACCAGCAGCATCACGAACACCACGTCCGCCCGCCCCGCCACCGCGTCCGCGCGCAGCCACAGCAGCGACAGCCCCGCGACCCCGAGATAGGCCACCCCTCCCGCCGCCGCCGCCCGCCCCCCCGGCGCCAGACGCAGCACCAGCGCCGCCCCCGCCAGAACCAGCAGCGCCACCGCCGCCGCGAACCCGTCGCCCCCCACCGGCGCGCCGCCCCGCGCCGTCACCACCACCGCCATCGCCACCGCCAGCGCCGCGAGCACCCCCGCCCCCGGCCAGCGCGCCGCCGGCATCCGGCACAGCACCACCCACTCCCAGCCCAGTCCCGCCACCACCAGCAGCACGACCACGACCCACGCTGCCCCGCCCGCCCAGATGCACGCAAGCCCCAGCGGCGCCAGCACCGCCGCCGACATCACCCGCAGCCGCAGCTCCCCGGACGACCGCCCCCGCGCGCCGCCCGTGCCCCCGGCGGGGGCTGCGCCCTCAGCCAGGTCGCACCCCGAAGCGCCGCTCGCGCCGCCCGTACTCGGCCAGCGCGCTGGCGAAATGCGCGTCGGAGAAATCCGGCCACATCACGTCCGGGAACGCCAGCTCGGCATACGCCGACTGCCACAGCAGGAAGTTCGACAGCCGGCACTCCCCGCTGGTGCGGATCACCAGGTCCGGGTCCGGCATCCCCGCGGTGAACAGGCACCGCTCGATCGCCGCCTCGTCGATCGACTCCGGGTCGAGCCGCCCGTCGCGCGCCGCCCGCGCGATCGCGCGCGCCGCCGCCACCAGCTCAGAGCGCCCGCCATACGACAGCGCCACCGTGAGGTTCAGCCGCACGTTGCCCGCCGTCAGCCTTTCCGCGCGCGACAGCTCGTGGCGCAGGTCGTCGTCGAAGCGCTCCCGCTCGCCGATCACCCGCATCCGCACCCCCTCGGCGTGCAGCTCCGCGACCTCGTGGCGCAGGTAGTGCCGCAGCAGCCCGGTCAGGTCGCTCACCTCCGGCTCCGGCCGCCGCCAGTTCTCCGACGAGAACGCGAACAGCGTCAGCCAGTCCACCCCCTGCCGGATCGCCGCCTCCACGGCGCGGCGCACCGCCTTGGCCCCCGCGCGATGCCCCGCCACCTTCGGCAGGCCCCGCGCCGCCGCCCAGCGGCCGTTGCCGTCCATGATGATCGCGACATGGCGCGGCACGTCCGCGCCGGAGGCGGCAAGCGGCGCTGGCTGGGCTGCCGGCTCACCGGTCATCGCGAAAGTCCCTGGGGCGCATGACGTTCCCGGCAAGAAGGAGGAAGGCAGGGCGGCCGGGCTCTGCCCGGACCCGTCAAAGGCCAGGGTCCTTTGGAAACCCCTCCCTCAGGAAAGGCAATCCACGGACCCTGCCCTCGGCGGGGTCGGAGGCAAGGCCCCACCCCTGCCTGCTCTACGCGCCAACACCCCGATCAGACCTGCTTGATCTCTCGTTCCTTCTCGACGAGCGACTCGTCGATCCGCTTGACGTAGGAGTCCGTGAGCTTCTGCACCTCGTCCGCCCAATCCTTGACCTCGTCCTCGGCGATCTCGTTCTTCTTCTCGAAGGTCTTGATCTGGTCCATGCCGTCGCGCCGCACGCCGCGCACCGCGATCCGCGCCCCTTCGCCGTAGCGCCCCGCCGCGCGGGCCAGCTCCACGCGACGCTCGGCCGTGAGCTGCGGCAGCGGCACACGCAGCGTTTGCCCGTCCGTCATCGGGTTCAGCCCCAGCCCGCAGTCGCGGATCGCCCGCTCCACGGCGCCCACCAGCGTGCGGTCCCACACCTGCACCGTGAGCATCCTCGGCTCCGGCACCCCGATGGTGCCGACCTGGGTGATCGGCACCTCCGACCCGTACGCCTCGACCTTGACCGGCTCCAGCAGCGCCGGGCTCGCCCGCCCGGTGCGCAGCCCCCCGAAGTCGCGGCGCAGCGTCTCCATCGCCCCGTCCATGCGCCGCGTCAGGTCCGTCTTCAGGCTGGCCAGATCCGCAGGCATCCTCGTCTCCCCATCACGCCGGCCGGCCCACGCCGCCGCTCGCCGGCCTCATCCCACCCAAACCCCCGGCCCGCCAAAGCCCCAGGCCGGGAACACACAGGCTCGGCACAAACAGGTCCGCCCCGGCACGCACCGGCCCGGCCCCGCCGCTCACGCCGGCGCCGGCTCCACGATCCGGGTGAACCGCCCCTCGCCGCGCACCACCTGCGCGAACGCCCCGGGCGCATGGATGTTGAACACCACGATCGGCAGCCCGTTCTCCCGCGCCAGGCTGATCGCGGCCGCGTCCATCACCTTCAGGTCGCGCGCCAGCACGTCGTGATACGTCAGCTCGTCGAACCGCTCCGCCGCCGGATCGCGCCGCGGGTCCGCCGAGTACACCCCGTCGACCTGCGTGCCCTTGAGCAGCACGTCGCACTGCATCTCCGCCGCCCGCAGCGCCGCCGCCGTGTCGGTGGTGAAGAACGGGTTGCCCGTGCCGGCGGCGAACACCACCACCCGCCCCTTCTCCATGTGCCGCTCCGCCCGCCTGCGGATGTAGGGCTCGCAGATGTTGGGCATCGTGATCGCCGACTGCACCCGGGTCGGCACCGCGCAGCGCTCCAGCGCGTTCTGCACCGCCAGCGCGTTCATCACCGTCGCCAGCATCCCCATGCTGTCCGCCTGCGCCCGGTCCATGCCGCCGGCCGCTGCCGACACGCCGCGGAAGATGTTGCCCCCGCCGATCACCAGGCAGACCTGCACCCCCGCCGCCACCACGTCCGCCACGTCCGCCGCCACCCTGCGCACCATGTCCACGTCCAGCCCGTAGTCCCGCCGCCCCATCAGCGCCTCGCCGGACACTTTCAGGAGAACGCGCTTGTAGGAAGGATGATCGGGCATGCGCGTCCGCAACTGTGAGGGCGCCACCGTATAGGTCCAGGCGGCATGTCTCACAAGACGGGCCGGTGACAGAAAGCAAGGCCAGGGCTCTGCCCTGGACCCGCCAGGGCGAGCCGCCCTGGACCGGCACACACAAGCACAGGCCCAATCCCAGGTTTCCAAAGGCTCGGCCTTTGGCGGGGTCCAGGGGCAGAGCCCCTGGCCTTGCCTTACTGCGCCGCCACGCCCGCCGTCGCCGCGACCTCGGCGGCGAAGTCGCTCTCCGCCTTCTCGATGCCCTCGCCCAGCGTGAACCGCGCGAACCCCGACAGCGTCGCCCCGGCCTTGGCGACCACCGCCTTCACCCGGCTCTCCCCGTCGTGCACCCACACCTGCTCCAGCAGCACCACCTCCTCGTAGTACTTCCGGATCCGCCCCTCGACCATCTTGTCGATGATCACCTCCGCCTTGCCAGACGCCCGCGCCTGCTCCGCCAGCACCGAACGCTCGCGCTCCAGCGCCGACCCGTCGACCCCGGTGATGTCCAGCGCCTCCGGCCGCGTCGCCGCAACCTGCATCCCCACCTGGCGCCCCAGCAGCTCCAGCGCGTCCATCTCCGACGCCCCCTCCACGCCCACCAGCACACCGATCTTGCCCAGGCCCTGCTTCAGCGGCTGGTGCACGTACGACGCCACCACCCCCTGCTGCACGCCCAGCACCCGGACGCGCCGGATCGTCATGTTCTCGCCGATCGTGGCGACCAGCTGCACCAGCTCCTCGGCCACCGTGCGCCCGGTCCCCGGGTACGCCGCCGCCTTCAGCGCCTCCACGTCCTCGCCGCTCGCCAGCGCGATCTTCGCCACCGCCGACACGAACCCCTGGAACGCCTCGTTGCGCGCCACGAAGTCGGTCTCCGCGTTGACCTCGACCATCGCCGCGCGACCGGCCTCAGACGCCACGCCGATCAGCCCCTCGGCCGCGACCCGCCCCGACTTCTTCGCCGCCTGCGACAGGCCCTTCTTGCGCAGCCAGTCGATCGCCGCCTCCGTCTCGCCGCCGTTCTCTGTCAGCGCGCGCTTGCAGTCCATCATGCCCGCGCCGGTCTTCTCGCGCAGGTCCTTCACCAGAGCCGCCGTGATCTCGGCCATGCACTCTCTCCTGTGAACTCGCCCGCGCCCCGCGGCCCGGACTGAGCCTTGAAAATCGAACCGGGGAGGCCGCACCCCGGAGCGCCCCGCATGGACGCCCCCGGCACGACCTCCCCGCCCGCCACGCCCGCAGCGCCGGCCCCGCGGCCGGCAGCCCGGCTCAGCTCACGGTCGCGAGCGGCTCCGGCATGCTCACCTCGGGCATCACCTCCATCGGCAGCTCCTCGGCGCCGCCGATGTCCTGCCCAGACGCCGCCATCTCCGCGCTGATGCCATCGAGCACCGCGCCCGAGATCAGCTCGCAGTACAGCGTGATCGCCCGGATCGCGTCGTCGTTGCCCGGGATCGGATACGTGACACCGGCCGGGTCGGAGTTGCTGTCGAGGATCGCGATCACCGGAATGCCCAGCTTGTTCGCCTCCTCGACCGCCAGCTTCTCCTTGTTGGTGTCGATGATGAACAGGATGTCGGGCAGGCCCCCCATCTCCTTGATCCCGCCCAGCGAGCGCTCCAGCTTCTCCTGGTCGCGCGTGATCTCCAGGACCTCCTTCTTCGTCAGCCCCGTCACGTCGCCCGCCAGCATCTCCTCGATCTGGCGCAGCCGCTTGATGCTGCCCGTGATCGTCTTCCAGTTCGTCAGCATGCCGCCCAGCCAGCGGTGGTTGACGTAGTACTGCCCGCAGCGACGCGCCGCCTCCGCGACATGCTCCGCCGCCGCCCGCTTGGTGCCCACGAACAGCACGCGCCCGCCGGCCGCGGTGACGTCGCGCGTGGCCCGCAGCGCCCGGTCCAGCATCGGCACCGTCTGCTGCAGGTCGAGAATGTGGACCTGGTTGCGAATGCCGAAGATGTACGGCCCCATCCGCGGGTTCCACCGCCGCGTGTGGTGGCCGAAATGCACGCCGGCCTCGAGAAGCTGGCGGAGGGTATAGTCGGGCATCGCCATGGGGCGTGACCTTTCCTGTATGTCCGGTTGAACCTCCGCGGAGCCGAGCCGCCAGCCTGGGCCAGACGGCACCGGACCCGGACCCAACGGTCCGGGAAAGTCGCCCCGCGTGCGAATTACCGGCGCACGCGCCGGCGCGCGGGATATGGCGGAGTCGCAGGCGCCACGCAAGGCCGCAGGGCCAGGCAGGCAAGGCCAGGGCTCTGCCCTGGACCCGCCAGGGCGAGCCGCCCTGGACCGGCCTCATGGAAGCAAGGCGCCTCGTCAGGCGCTCAGGCCGCCTCGCCTGCCTCCGGCGCCGCCTGCCTCCGCAGCAGCGTCGCCATCCTGATCTCGGCCGCCAGCACGCTCGCCAGCAGGACGGGCGCCCAGGCCTGCCCCGCAACCCATGGCAGGCGCACCGCGACCACCCCGGCAGTCACCCCCGCCACGACTATCACCAGGTAGCCCAAACGCAGCGCCTCGCGCTGTGCCGCCTGCTCGAAGTGCGCCAGCTCGGGCGGCACACCCTTACGGGACGACAGAAGATCTGTCAGGCCGATCCCGACAAACGAGGCGACCATCCAGACGAAGCTCCAGTCATCATTCCTTAACGCCATGCCGTAGTATGCGGCCAGCAAACGGCCCAGCTGCCACAGCAACAGCAGACCCAAAGCGAGGATGATCCACGTCCGAAGCTGGCGGCCGCTCGCCGCCTCCGCCTCGCGCCGTCGCTGCTCCGGGTCGGTGCTCGGCCGTGTCCCCAGGACCGCCCGGATCGCCAGCGTGCCAAGCACGCTCCCGGGCACGCCGGCCAGGAGCCCGGCGATGTCCTCGGAAACGCCGAGTCTGCGCTCGATCCATCCGTG
>CAXSFU010000045.1:0-27383 GCA_964236695.1 uncultured Acetobacteraceae bacterium
ACCGGGAGGACCTGCGCCTGCTGCGAACCGCCGCCTGGGCCGAGACGGCGCTCGCGGCCGCCTGACCCGGGCGCACGCCCCTTATCGCTGCCGGACCAGCGCCATCTCGCCGGGCGGCCTTGCGGCGGCCATCCAGTCCGCCATCTCGGACGGCGGACGCGGCAGGCCGATGCGGAAGCCCTGAAGCTCCGAGCATCCCGCGACGCGCAGCAGCTCGATCTGCTGGTCCGTTTCCACGCCCTCCGCGGTCGACGCGACGCCCAGGCCACGGCAGAGCTCGACCACGGCGCGAACGATGGCGACCGCCCCCGGCCTGACGCCGAGATCCTGCACGAAGGAGCGGTCGATCTTGATGCGGTCGAACGGCAGGACGCGCAGGAAGCTCAGCGACGAGGTGCCCGTGCCGAAATCGTCCAGGGCGATGGTGACGCCCATCGCCCTGAGCTCGCGGAGCGTGCAGGCGGCGGCTGCCATGTCGTCGATCATCGCGGTCTCCGTGACCTCGAGCTCCAGCCGCCCGGGCGCCAGGCCGGCCCCGGCCAGGGCCCTGGCGACCCGGTCCACCAGGTCGGGCAGACGGAACTGCACCGGCGAGAGATTGACGGACACCTTCGGCCCGTCTCCCCAGCCCGCCGCCTCGCGACAGGCGGCCTGCAGCACCCAGTCGCCGATCCCTGCCATCAGCCCGCTCGCCTCGGCGAAGGGGATGAACTCCGCCGGTGCAACGTTGCCCCGCGACGGGCAGCGCCACCGCAGCAGCGCCTCGAACGAGGTGACCAGGTCCAGGTCCATGTCGACGATCGGCTGGTAGTGCAGGAGGAACTGCCCGTCGACCAGGGCCGCCCGCAGGTCGCGCTCCAGATCGCATCGCTCGCGGGGCGGCTGATCCGGACCGGGTCCTCGGGGCAGGGCGAAGCCGTGCCGCGAGTCTGTCTCGAAGACCAGCGCGGGATCGATGCCTGCGCACGCAACCTCCTCCAGGATCGGCAAGGGCGCCGCGCCGCCGACCGTCGCGGCCGCCACCGCACCCGCAAGCTCCCGCCTGCGTTCCGCCAGGTCCGACCTTTCCTCCTCGATCCGGTTGCGCCCGTTCTCCTTGGCCTTGTAGAGGGCAGCGTCCGCGCGCTCGAGAAGCGACACCGCCGTGTCCCCGGCCCGCAGGAAGGCCAGGCCGCCGCTCGACGTGACGGTGCGCTCCGCCTCGCCGAAGGCATAGGGGACGTCGGTGATGGCCGACCGGATGCTGGACACCCGTCCCGCGAGCGCGTCCGGATCCCCGGGCAGCAGGAGAAGGAACTCCTCGCCGCCGTAGCGTCCCGCCGCTTCCGGCGCGCGGATGGCGGTGCCGAGCCTGTGGCCGAACGCGGCGAGCACCTCGTCGCCCGCGATGTGGCCGAAGCTGTCGTTGATCCGCTTGAAGTGGTCGATGTCGCACAGCAGGACGGCGAGCGGCACCCCCGACGAGGCTGCCGCCACGATCGCCACCTCCAGCGCGCCCATGATCGCGCGCCGGTTGGCAAGCCCGGTGAGGGCGTCGGACATCGCCAGACGCTGCATGTCGATCGCCTGGCGCTCCAGCTCGCCCGCCTGGTGCTGGAGCTCGTTCCTGGCCTGCTCGATCTCGGCCGTGCGCGCGCCCACCAGCCGCTCGAGCCGCCGCTGGTTGTGCAGCAGGAGCCGCATCCGCGCCTGCCAGGTCCCGGCGAGCACGGCCATGGCCGCCAGCGCGCACAGTGCGTAGAACCACCAGCGTCGCCACCAGGGCGCGAGGATGTGGATCGTGAAGCCGGTCTCGGCAGAGACGGCACCATGCAGGGCGTCCACCGCGACCAGCTCGAAGCGCAGCTTGCCCGGGGGAAGGTCCGGGTAGCGGACCTCGTGCCCGGTGGTAGTGCTCCAGTCGGCGTCAAGCCCGCGCAGCCGGTAGCGGAAGGTGATGCCGCGACCGAGAGAATAGTCGAGATCGACGAAGCGGACCACGAACGGCTCCGGGCTCCAGTCGACGCGCACGCCCTCCGACACCGGCAGCGCCCGTCCTCCCAGCGACACGCTGGTGACAAGCGGGTGCAGCGTCTCCGTCGGCCGTGGCCGTGCCGGATCAATGAGATGCGACAGGCCATGGCTGGTGCCGAACCACATCGAGCCGTCGGCGTCCTCGTAGACGGCCGCCTGGTTCAGGTCGTTGGTGATCGGGCCGCCGCTGCTGCTGTCCAGGTGCCTCCACCCCTGGCCGTCGAACACGTCGAGGCCGTGGTCCGTGCCGACCCACATCCAGCCGCGACGGTCGCGATGCGCGAACAGCACGTTGTTCGAGCCGATCACGGGGGCAACGAACGAGGGCAGCGGCTCGGCGTCGCCGCCCGTCACGCGGAAGCGCAGCACCCCGTCCGAACCGGTGCCGACCCAGAGGTCGCCGTCCGCGGAGAAGGCCATCGCCACCGGCTCACTGTTCAGCAGGGCAGGGGGCACCACGAGATCGAAGCGCCCCGCGGCGTCGCGACGGAAGACCCCGTCCGGGGACAGCACCCACACCAGGCCCGCCGCGTCCGTGGTCACCAGGATGATGTCGTGTGCCAGGACCAGCTCGGCCCGCAGGTCCGCTGCCGGCGCATCGGCGTCGGCGATCATGAACAGCCCGCCCGGCCCGCCGAGCCAGAGCCGGTTCTGCCGGTCCAGGTTCGCGCTCACCACCTTGCCGAGCGAGGGCATCTGCTCGATCCGGTCCTGCGCGGGATCGCGCCGGATCAGCGGCAGGCCCACCGGCGCCAGCCACAGGCGGCCGCCCGGGGTCGCCTTGACGACGTAGTTGGTGTCGGACGGCACGCCGGCCGGCGTGCCGTCGAGCGGGACGGTGCCGCTGTCCGTCGCGACCCAGAACTGCCCGTCCGCCAGCCGCGCCATCGACCACACGATGTCGCTGGGCAGTCCGTCGTCCGCCGTCCAGTGCTCCCAGTCGCCCAGGCCGATGCTGCGGAAGGCGCCGGTGCCGAAGCTGCCGATCCACAGCGATCCCTCGCGGTCGAGCATCAGGGCCTGGATGCGGTCGGCGGGAAGCCCCCCCAGGTGGTGCGTGTAGCGCAGCCAGCGCGTGCCGTCCCAGTCGACGATGCCGCTGGCGCTCTGGGTGAAGACGCCGCCATGCCCGTCGCCCAGCAGATCCAGCATTTCCGGATTGGCCGCATAGGAGGTGTGCTCGCCCGACGCCTTCGCGTCGGCCTCCCTGCTCCGGGCCGGAAGGCGCGCGACGGCGAACCTGGCCTCGCCCGGCCTGCGCCAGGCGATGCGCTCCAGGCTCCTGGTCCACAGCGTGCCGTTCGGGGTCCTGAGCGCCACCTGCCAGGCGTCCGCAGGCAGGCCGTCGGCCTCGCCGAGCACCGTGACCCGCCCCGCCTCGATCCGGCAGAGCGCGGCGCCGCAGCCGACGAGCAGCGCGCCGTCCGTGTCCGGCGCCACGAAGCGCGCCTGTGCCAGGCCGGGAACGCCGGCCACGGTCGCCGGGTCCAGCAGGGGCGAGAACTCGCCCATGGCGTCCCCTCCGGCAGCGGCGTGGAGCAGCGTGCCGCCCAGGTCGAAGACCACGTCGCCGCCGACGACGGCCAGCAGATGCGACGACCTCAGATGGAGCGACGTTCCGCCGATCCCGACCCTGCTGAACGTCGTGCCTTGGCGCACGTACAGGCCGCCGGTCGTGACCACCCAGATACGGCCGGCGTCGTCGACGGCGATCTGCTGGATCCAGGCCGCCGATGGCAGCCCGGCGTCGTAGGGCGTGACGACCACGCCGTCGTAGCGGTAGAGGCCGCCTTCCGTGCCGAGCAGGATGTAGCCGTCGCGGTCCTGGGCCAGGGCGCCGATGGCGAGGTTGCCGAGCCCCTGCTCGTCGGTGATGTTCTGGAACCTGGTGAACTGGGCACGCGCGGCCTGGGTCGCAGCGCACAGCAGGAGGATGCAGAGAAGCAGCGTGTGCAGGACACCACGTGTCTGCCGCCGGACGACGCGCAAGCCACGGATCGCCCCCTGCCCAGACATGATTGCCCCGCTCCTGCGAGGCACACCTTATGTCCAACATGATTACCGGGAACTGAAAGCGCCCACCCGTCCTGCGGGGGCGGCAGGGCGGACGGGCCGGCCGTGTTCTAGCGCGCCGCCGCCACCAGCTCGCGCAGCTGCGCCGCAGCCGGCGCGCCCTTGAGCGCCTCGCGCCACAGCGACTCCGCCACCCTCTGGTGCGCGGTGATCGCCTCGTCGGCCGCGGTGACCATGGCCACGCCGCCCTGCGAGCCGGGGATGCCGTCCGGCCGGAACGGGTTCATCGCCAGCACCGCCCGGTCGCGCGAGCGCATGATCTCGAACGAGCTCGACAGCTCCGTGTGCGGCAGCAGCCCGAACTGCAGCCCCATCGGCTCCGCCTCGATGGTGTTGGCGATGTGCTCGACCTCCGTCGCCGCCACCTCGCGGCAGCGCGCGCGCAGCGACTCCGACACTGCCGCCCCCGAGCCGATGCCCTGCGCCAGCAGGCGCTGCACCGCGCCCGCGGGGATCATCGCGATGATCCCCGGCCGGCGCGCCTGGTACATCCGCTTGCGGCTCGACATGATCCCCAGCACCTGCTCGGCGAGGGTGTGCATCGTCGAGCGGTCCTCGCCCGCGGCGTCGGCCGCCTCCTCGTACAGCGCCGCCAGCGTCGCGTCGTACGCGTCCGACGTGATCAGGTAGGACAGCGGCCCGGACACCTGCAGGATCTGGTCCGCTGTCTCCTCGATCTGGCGCCCGCGCTCCAGGAAGCCCACCGGCCGGCTGTAGTACTCCACCCCGATGCCCAGCAGCGACAGCGGCGAGATCTTGAGCAGCTCGGCCAGCCGCTTGACCGTGTCGAGCTTGATCACCTCGCCCTTCTCGTAGCGATACAGCGCTGCACGCGACACCCCGAGCCGCGCCGCGATCTCCTCCGCGCGCAGTCCGGATTCAAGCCGATACGCCCTGAGCTGCTGTCCGATCTCGGTAAACCGCATATGATCCGTTCCGTGTCGTGGCGCCTGGAAAGCCGGTGTGAAACGGCGTAGCACAATGTTGCGCCGCCGCGAAGGTTATTGAGACTTGCACGACAGCATGCCGCAACCTCGCGCGCTGATATCAGGATTGTTTTATGGACGAGCCTCGCCCAGCGTTCTCCGCACTGCGAGAATGCAGCCCCAATGCTGTGCACGCAGAAGTTGTATTGCCGGCCACATGCCTGCGCGACCTTTCCTGCACCGTCAGCCTGCGCGTCCGCGTCGCGGCTGGTTGACGCGGCCGCGCCGCCGGCCGCTGATCCGGGCGCCTTCTCCCGCTTGCGCGCCCGCCGCCTCGACCCAGGAGACGCCATGACCACGGAGCGGGTGCTGCTGGCGCTGCTGCTCGCAGCCGTCGCGCTGGGCTGCGTCCTGGTGCTCTACCCGTTCCTCGCCTCCGTGCTCTGGGCGGCCATCCTCGTGTTCACCACCTGGCCGGTGTTCCAGTGGCTGCGCGCGCGCCTGCGCCTGGGCCCCGTGCTCGCGGCGGTCATCATGACCCTGCTCACCGCCCTCGTGGTGCTGCTGCCGCTCGCCCTGCTGGCCTCGGACGGCGCCGCCGACGTCGACGCCCTGCGCACCTCGGTCGAGGACCTGCTCGCCGCCGGCCTGCCGCCCGCCCCCGTCTGGCTCGCCGAGCTGCCCAGCGTCGGCCCCTCGCTCGGACGCCTGTGGAACAGCTGGGCCGCCGACCTCGGCGCCATGGCCAGCTTCTTCCGCCCCTACTTCGGGCTGATCGCCGAGAACGGGCTCGCCGTGCTGCTCGGCATCGCCAACGGCATCGTCCGCTTCACCCTGGCGCTGTTCATCGCCTTCTTCTTCTGGGTGTCCGGCGCCTCGCTCGGCCTGCACCTGCGCGCCGTGCTGCACCGCATCGCAGGCGCGCGCGCCGACACCCTGATCCTCGTCACCGGCAGCGTGGTGCGCGGCACCGTGTACGGCATCCTCGGCACCGCCATCGTGCAGGGCATCCTCACCGCCACCGGCCTGTGGCTCGTGGGCGTGCCGCGCCCCGTGCTGTTCGGCGCCCTCGCGTCGATCTTCTCCGTGCTGCCGATCGGCGCCCCCCTGGTCTGGCTGCCCGCCGTCGCCTGGCTGCTGATCGACGACCAGACCGGGCGCGGCATCTTCCTGCTGGCCTGGGGCATCGTCGCGGTGTCCGGTGCCGACCACACCATCCGTCCCTACTTCATCGCCCGCGGCGCCCACCTGCCGTTCCTGCTCACCGTGATGGGCGTGCTCGGCGGCGTGCTGCAGTTCGGCCTGCTCGGCATCTTTCTCGGCCCGACGCTGCTCGGCATCGGCTTCAGCCTGGTCATGGAGTTCAGCCGCTCCGAGGACAGGCCGCTGCCCTCGGCGTGGCGCTGACTCGCGACGGCGGGCCGAAGCCCTGTCCCGGTCGCCGCCAAAGGCTCGCCCCGCAATCCTCGGCCTGGGCGAGGGGGCTTGCGCAGTCTCCTGGCCATCGGCCGACGCGGCGGCCTGGAGGGTACGGCGACCCGCCCGGGTCGTCGCAGGGTCGGGCGAAGGGGAGCCCGACCCGCCGTCCGCCTACGCACGCCGCCACCGCCGGGCGCGACGGCCTTGCGCCACGCTCCGCCGTGATGCAACTGCATGCGGACTCGGCCGCAGCGGCGCCGAATGGCCGGACATGACGCGGGTGATGCCCTGAGCGGCAAGCTGAAATCCGGCCCGCCTCGGGCCCAGCCCCCCAGGATCACGGTGCCGGCCGCGGTGCCGCCGCGCCCCACGGTCCTGTCGCGCGCCGCAGGCCTGGCACGCGCGGGCGCCCGCCTGCCCACCAGCCGCACCCGACGCAGCCGCGTCCTGCGCCGCACGCTCGCGGCCTCGGCGATCGTCCACCTGCTGCTGGTGGCGCTGTTCGTGCTGATGCCGCGCGCGCCCGCGCCGGACACCGCGCCCGACGAGCCAGGCATCGCCATGGAGTTCGAGCGGCCCAGGCCGAAGGGCGCCGCCTCCGACGCCCCGCAGCCCCACGCCGGCCAGGGCACAGTGGCCCCGACCCCTTCGCGCGTGCAGAGCGACGCGCCCGGCACCCCGGCCCCCGCGCCGCCCACCCCCTCGCCCGCCGCCGCCCCGTCGCCGCTCGCCCCGGCGCCAGCGGCCCCGGACGCGCCGCCGCCGCCCGCGCCGCCGGATGCCCCGCGGCCCGACGCGCAGCCGCTGCAGCAGCCCCCGGTTCCGCCGCCGCCGGCGATCCCGCCAGGCGAGACCACGCCGCCCGACGCCGCCACCCTGCCGGATGCGCCGCCGACCGACGCCCCGATCGCCCCGGTGCCCTCGCCCGCCCCGGCGCCCTCGACGCAGCCCGCAGGCCAGCCCTCGCCGGCACCGACCCCGTCCCCGGCGCAGGCGCCCGCGCCCGAAGCGCCCGACGCCGACGTGCAGGTCAACGCCGGCCCGCTCGCAGAGCTGTTCAACCTGCAGCCGGTCCCGGTGCCGCGGTCGCCCCCGCCGCCGCAGGCCCCGGCGCCGCGGCCGCGCACCGCACGCGCCGCGCCGGCCTCCTCCGCGCCCGCCTTTCCCACGCCGCGGGAGTGGGCGTTCACCCCCGGCGCCCTTGGCGGCGGCAGTCCGGCTCGGGGCGGCTCGCGCGGCCTGAACCTGTCGTTCGCGCCGCAGATCCACGGTGGCGGCGGCGCGCGGTCCACGCCCGACTTCTCCGCACCCGACGCCGGCCCGGACTGGCTGAACGAGCTGCACGGCTGGTGGGACCGCCACGGCTACTTCCCGCGCGAGGCCGCCGAGGCCGGCGAGCAGGGCACCGTCGGCCTGCACCTCGTGGTCAACCACGAAGGCCGCGTCACCGCGGCGCGCCTGACCA
This sequence comes from uncultured Acetobacteraceae bacterium, assembly GCA_964236695.1. Lineage (GTDB taxonomy): Bacteria > Pseudomonadota > Alphaproteobacteria > Acetobacterales > Acetobacteraceae > CAXSEF01. The sequence continues at coordinate 7,897 of CAXSFU010000045.1, forward strand.
CGGCGTCCGGATCGGTCTGGCTCGACCAGGGCGCGCTGGCGCTGTTCCGCGACGCCCGCCTGCCGCCGCTGCCGCCGCAGACCGACAAGCCGCAGATCCCGGTCGACCTTCGCATCCACTACATCCTGCGCTGATGCGGGCCCTGCACGCCGGGGTGGGAAGGCAAGCAAGGTCGGGCTCTCCCTCCGCCTGCCATTCCAACAGCCCAAGCGGGCTGTCGGAACCTTTGGCAGGCTCCGCCCGAACCCGCCAAAGGGCCGAGCCCTTTGGAAACCCTTTCCTTCAGTCAGGTTTCCAAAGGCTCGGCCTTTGGCGGGGTCCAGGGGCAGAGCCCCTGGCCTTGCTTCCTCCCTGATGCCCCCGTGCGAGCGCCGCAGCCACCGCGGCCGCCTGGCCCAGTCCCGCGGCCTGGCCGCCGAGCAGGCGGCCTGCGCGGCGCTGGAGCGCGACGGCTGGACCGTCCTGGCCCGCCGCCTGCGCACGCCCGCAGCCGAGATCGACGTGGTGGCCGAGCGGGACGGCCTGCTGGCGATCGTCGAGGTGAAGGCCCGCGCCAGCCTCGCCGAGGCGGCCGCCTCCCTCGGCCCGGGGCAGCGGCGCAGGCTGGCCGCCGCCGCAGAGCAGGTGCTGGCCGCGCATCCGGGCTGGGGCGCTGCCGGCGTGCGCTTCGACGTGATCGTGGTCGACACCGCGGGCCGGGTGCGCCGGATCTGCGATGCGTTTCGCCTGGAGTAGGCCGACCTGCCCGCGCCGGCGGGCCGGCGCGGCATTTGCGGAAAATTCATCCACGCCGGGGATGATGGGCGCTTGCCCGGAACCTTTCGCATGCAGATCAGCCGAGCCGTCGTTGTCCTGGGCCTCGAATGGGCGTGCCTCGCGGCAGGCGTGGTCGTCGGCATGGCGGTCGAGCGCTGCGCCCGCGCCGAGGACATCCGGATCATCCTGGCCTGCGTCGCGGCGCTGGCCCTTGTCGCCGGCGGCATCGCGGGCAGGCTGGCCCTTGCGGACGCGCACGAGCGCAATGCCGGCTCGCTGCTGTTCGTGCTGACCGCCGCCCTCGTCAACCTGATGATGGTGCGCGACGGCACGGACGGCCACCTCGCCGACGGCATCCTGTGCGCGGCCGCCGCGGCGGCGGTGTTCCACCTTTCCGCGGCCATGCCCGCCGCCCTGCGCCTCGCGCCCACGCCCCACGTCCACCGGCGCCCGCTGCCGCCGTCATGACGACGACCACGGCAGGAACAGCCGGCCCGCCCGCGGCGCCCGTGGATGCCGAGGCGACCCCCCGAACCTCCGGCAGCCTGACCGTGCGGTATCCAGGACAGGACAGGCCGTCGAAGATCGGCCACGATCGAATGCATCCGGAGAGGCCCGCCATGGTGACACAGCAGCTGCGCCTTCCGGCATTGGCGGCCCCTGCCACGGCCACCGGGAAACCTGCGGGCAAAACCGCGCCCGGACTGCAGGCCGCCCACTTGGTGCGCAGCATCGCACACTCCCTCGAATGCCCGATGGCGGTGTTCTACCGCGCGCGAGACCAGGGCTTCGAGACATGCGCGTCGTTCGGGATCGCCCCGCCTGCTGCCGACAGCGTGCCTCCTGCCGACATCGTGCTTCCTGGCGACGTCGCGTCTTCTGCCGACATCGCGCCTGCTGCGGCCGCGACCGACCGTTTCCTGGCCGACGCGTCCCGCCTGGCCCCCGACGGGATGCTGGTGATCAACGACCTGCTGCGCGAGCCAGGGCTCTGCGCGCGCGACGTTCCCGCGCTGCTGTGCGACATGCCCGGCCTGCGCTTCCTCGCCGCGGTGCGGGTGGGCGACGCACGCGGCGCGTCGTGCGGCGTGCTCGTGGTCGCCGACACGGTGCCCCACGCCGGCCTGAGCGCCGCCAAGTCCTATGTCCTGCTCACCCACGCGGCGCAGCTCGCCGCCCTGCTGGAGCTGGAGCGGCTCCGCCTGGCGTCGCAGGACGCCCCTGCCGCCGCGGTCCGCACCGCCAGCACGGAGCGTCTGCGCCTGCTGGAGTCGGTGGTCGTGAACGCCAACGACGCCGTGCTCATCACCTCGGCCGAGCCGATCGACCTTCCCGGCCCCACGATCGTCTACTGCAACGCCGCGTTCACCCGGACCACGGGCTACGCCGAGACGGAGGTCCTCGGCCGCACGCCGCGCATGCTGCAGTCCGCGAGGACCAGCCGGCAGACCCTGGACAAGCTCCGGTGCGCGCTCGTGCGCTGGAAGCCGGTCGAGGTCGAGCTGCTCAACCGGCGCAAGGACGGTGGGGAGTTCTGGGTGGAGCTCAGCATCGTCCCGGTCAGCAACGAGATCGGCTGGTTCACCCACTGGGTCTCGGTGCAGCGCGACGTCAGCGACCGCAAGGCCGCCGAGGAGACCGCGACCCGCGCCCGCATCGCGGAAGCGGAGAACGCCGCCCTGGAGGCAGAGATACGCGAGCGCAAGCGCGTGGAGGCCAGGCTGCTCCACACCGCCTTCCACGACGACCTGACCAAGCTGCGCAACCGCGCGTTCTTCATGGACCGGCTCACCCTCGCCCTGGACCGGGCCCGGCGCGACCCGGCCTCGCGCTGCGCGGTGCTATTCCTCGACCTGGACCGCTTCAAGCTGGTCAACGACAGCCTCGGCCACCGCGCGGGCGACCTGCTGCTGATGGAGATCGCGGAGCGTCTGAGGTCGTGCGCCTCGCCGCGGGACACGATCGCGCGCGTCGGCGGCGACGAGTTCGCCCTGCTTGTCGAGGACCCTGCCGAGGTGACCGACCTGGTCCGCCTCGCCCGGCGGATCATCGAGGCGATGCGCCGCCCGATGTGGATCGGCGATCACGAGATCTTCTCCTCGTGCAGCGTCGGCGTGGTGCAGGCCGCGGCGCAGCACGCCCAGCCGGAGGAGCTGCTGCGCGACGCCGACATCGCCATGTACCAGGCCAAGCGCCACGACACCGGCAACTACGCGATCTTCGCGGACTCCATGCACGACGAGGCGGTGCGGGCGCTCAAGCTGCAGACCGACCTGCAGCACGCCATCCTGCGCGGCGAGTTCGTCCTGCACTTCCAGCCGATCTGCCGCGCCGACACCTCGGCGATCACCGGGTTCGAGGCGCTGGTCCGCTGGAACCACCCGCAGCGCGGCCTGGTGCAGCCGGGCGACTTCATCGCGGCCGCGGAGGAGACCGGCCTGATCCGCGACATCGGCCGCTGGGTGCTGCGCGAGGCCGCCGTGCAGATGCGCCTCTGGCACGACCGCTTCCCCGGCCTGGCGCTGCGGCTCAGCGTCAACGCCTCCGCCGAGGAGCTGAAGGACCCGGGCTTCGTCGCCGACCTGCGGAGCACCCTGGCCGCCACCGGCCTCGATCCCCGCGCCCTCCAGGTCGAGGTGACGGAAGGGGTGTTCATCCGCAGCCCGGAGACCATCGACGGCATCATCCGCGCCGTCCGCGAGCTCGGCGTCCGCGTCGCTCTGGACGACTTCGGGACGGGGTACTCCTCCCTGAGCTACCTCGACCGCTACCCGCTGGACACCATCAAGATCGACCGCTCGTTCGTCGCCTGCATGCTGGCGCGGCCGAGAACCAGGGCGATCGTGAACACCATCATCCAGCTCGGCCTCGCCCTCGATCTCGAGATCGTCGCCGAAGGCGTCGAGGACGCGACCCAGCTCCAGGCCCTGATCGCCGCGGGCTGCGGCTCCGTCCAGGGCTACTTCCTGGGCCGACCGCTCCCGGCGGCGCAGGCCGACGCGGCCCTGGCACGACAGGCCGGGCCAGACGCGCCATCAGGCGCCCCGCCCGCCTAGACCGGAGTCCGGTCGATCCAGCGAAACGCGGGAATGTCCCGGTTCGAAAGCCAGAAAGGAAGGCCAGGGGCTCCGCCCCTGGACCCCGCCAAGGGCAAGCCCTTGGAACCCTCTCCTTAAGTGAGGCCGGGTCCAGGGCAGAGCCCTGGCCTTCCGGACAGCGGCCTACCCGAAAAGCCTTGCGCTTCCAAGACGACCGGTCATATCAGAAGGATGGCCAAGCCCGCTCTCCCGTCGGTTCGCGAGCGCCTGCTTCAGGCAGGGGTGTCCGTCTTCAGCAGTTCGGGCTTCAACGGGTCCAGCGTGCAGGACATCACCGATGCCGCAGGCGTGCCCAAGGGCTCGTTCTACAACCATTTCGACAGCAAGGAGGCGCTTGGCGCCGCCGTCGTCGAGCACTTCTGGGAGCACAAGGCCAGCAAGGCTCTCGCAATCCTCGAGAAGGATGCGACGAAGCCGCTCCTGCGGCTGCAGAACTACTTTCGCACGGTGGAAACCGAATTTGAGGCAAATGGCTACCATTGCGGCTGCTTCATCGGGAACATGACAGCAGAGCTGTCCGATCACAGCGCGGTCATCTCGGAACAGCTTTCCGACATCTATGCACGGTGGACCCGGCGCGTGGCCGAGTGTCTTGCCGAGGCGCAGCAGGCCGGCGACATCACATCCAGGATCGATCCGGCCACGCTGGCCACCTTCGCCCTGAACGCCTGGGAGGGCGCGCTGCTGCGGGCGCGGGTGGAGAAGAGCAGCCGGCCGCTGCAGCAGTTCATCGACACGCTGTTCACGCAGCTTCTCCGCTGAATCCTTCCTTCCCGATGGAGAGCAAGATGCTCGACCAGCCGAAACAGCTCGATCACGTCGCCCCGTACGTCCGGCAGCCGGCGCCGAGGCGAGGCGGCGCATCCAGGACCACGGCCGGCCTGGTCCTGCTGCTCGCCCTGGCCGGCGGCGGCCTGTGGGTCGCCCGCGAGCGCCAGCCTGCCTCTGCCCCGGCCGCGTCGCCCCCGCCGCTGCCCGCCGTGACCGTCAGCGCCCCCCTGCAGCGGAGCCTGGCGCAGTCGGCCGACTTCACGGGACAGTTCTCCGCCGTGGACCAGGTCGACCTGCGCGCCCAGGTCAGCGGCTACCTGACGGAGATCCACTTCACCGACGGCCAGCTCGTGCGCAAGGGCGACCTGCTGTTCGTGATCGACCCGCGTCCCTACGAGATCGCGCTGCAGCAGGCGGCGGCGCAGTACCAGACGGCGGTGGCCGGGCTGGACCTGGCCAACAAGGAGGTGGCGCGCTCCACCACCCTGCGTCGCAACGACTACGAATCCGCCGAGACGCTCGACCAGCGCACCCAGGTGCAGCAGGCCGCCCTGTCCGCGATCGAGCAGGGCAAGGCGGCCATCCACGCCGCCCAGCTCAACCTCGACTTCACCCGCATCACCGCCCCCTTCAGCGGCAGGATCGGCGCGCGCCAGGTCTCGCTCGGCAGCCTGATCAGCGGCGGCGCCGGCGGCACCAGCCTCGCCAGCATCGTCTCGCTCGACCCGATCCACCTCGACTTCGACATGAGCGAGGCGGACTTCCTGGCCTACCAGCGGTTCCTGGCCACGGGGAAGCCGGGCTCCGGGAAGCCGGGGTCCGACAAGCCGGGCGTCGACCGCTCCGTCAAGCTCAGTCTGAGCGACGAGACCGGCTGGCCGCGACGCGGCACGCTGGACTTCATCGACAACCAGGTCGACCGCGGCAGCGGCACGATGCACGCCCGCGTCACCGTGGCCAACCCAGACCTGCTGATCGCGCCGGGCCAGTTCGCCCGGCTGGAGCTGTCGACGTCGAGCCCGCGCCCGGTGCTGCTGGTGCCGGATGCGGCGCTGGTGACCGACCAGTCGCGCAAGCTGGTGATGGTGGTGCTGCCGGACGGCACGGTGGTGCCGCATCCGGTGGAGATCGGCGCGCTGGACGGCGACCACCTGCGCGTGATCACCGCGGGGCTCTCGCCCACCGACCAGGTCGTCATCAACGGCCTGATGCGCCTGCGCCCCGGCGCCAGGGTCGCGCCGCACGCCGGCAGGATCGACGTCGCGTCGGAGTAGGGCGCCTCGGAGCAGGCGCCCCGCGACAGGAGCCTTGCGGCAGGAGCTTCACGGCAGGGCCGCAGAGCAGCGCCCCGCATCCAGGACGGCACGACCATGCGCCTCTCGCACTTCTTCATCGACCACCCGATCTTCGCCTCGGTGCTGTCGCTTTTCATCACGATCGTCGGCGGCGTCGCCTACTTCACGCTGCCCGTCTCTCAGTACCCGACGATCGCCCCGCCGATCGTGCAGGTCTCCGCGACCTACCCCGGCGCGTCCGCCGAGGTGCTCAGCCAGACCGTCGCCACGCCGATCGAGCAGCAGATCAGCGGCGTCGAGAACATGCTCTACCTGAGCAGCCAGGCGACCGGCGACGGCAAGCTGGTGATCTCCGTCACCTTCAAGCTCGGCACCAACCTCGACACCGCGCAGGTGCTCACGCAGAACCGCGTCGCCGAGGCGCTGCCCCGCCTGCCCGACGCCGTGCAGCGCCTCGGCGTCACGGTGATCAAGAGCTCGCCCGACCTGATGATGGTAATCCATCTCTCCTCGCCCGACCACTCGCGCGACCAGATCTACATGTCGAACTATGCAACCCTGCACGTGAAGGACGCCATCGCCCGCCAGGACGGCGTCGGCAGCGTGCAGGTGTTCGGCGGCCGCGACTATTCCATGCGGATCTGGCTCGACCCGGACAAGGTCGCAGCCCACAACCTGACCGCGGGCGAGGTCGTCTCGGCGCTGCAGGCGCAGAACGTGCAGGTCTCCTCGGGCGTGCTGGGCCAGCCGCCGGTGCCGCAGCCTGGCGCCTTCCAGCTCAACGTGCAGACCCTGGGCCGGCTGGTCACCCCGGAGCAGTTCGGCGACATCATCATCAAGTCCGACAGCGCCGGCCGCGTCACCCGGGTCAGCGACGTCGCCCGCATCGAGCTGGGCGCCCAGGACTACGGCTCCAACGGCTACCTGGACGCGCTCGACGCCGTGCCGCTGCTGGTCTACCAGCAGCCCGGCTCGAACGCCCTGTCGACCGCGCAGCACATCCACGCGGCGATGGCGGAGCTGTCGCACCAGTTCCCCGAGGGGCTGCGCTACGACATCGTCTACGACACCACCACCTTCATCGCGCAGTCCGTGCACGAGGTGCTGGTCACCATTCTCGAGGCGGTCGCCCTGGTCGTCGTCGTGGTCATCCTGTTCCTGCAGACGTGGCGCGCGTCGATCATCCCGATCGTGGCGATCCCGGTCTCGCTCGTCGGCACCTTCGCTGTGCTGGCGGCGCTGGGCTTCTCGCTGAACAACCTGTCGCTGTTCGGGCTGGTGCTCGCCGTCGGCATCGTCGTCGACGACGCGATCGTCGTGGTCGAGAACGTCGAGCGCAACCTGCGCGCCGGCATGAGCCCGCGCGAGGCGGCGCACCGCACCATGGACGAGGTCGGCGGCGCGCTGATCGCCATCGCGCTCACCCTGTGCGCCGTGTTCATCCCGTCGGCGTTCATTTCCGGGATCTCCGGCCAGTTCTTCCGCCAGTTCGCCGTCACCATCGCGGCGTCCACGGTGATCTCCTGCTTCGTCTCCCTCACCCTCAGCCCCGCCCTGTGCGCCATCCTGTTCAGGCCGCACGGTGGCCTCACCGTGCCGCACGGTGCCTCCATTGCGCCGCACGGCGCCCATGACGCGGCCGGCAGGCGTTCCCTGCTGGCCCGCCCCGTGCTGGCGTTCTTCCGCGGCTTCAACCGCAGCTTCGAGTGGCTGTCGGAACGGTTCGGCCGGCTGACCGCGCGGCTGATCCGGTTCAGCGGCCTGATGCTGGTGGCCTACGCCCTGCTGATCGGCCTGACCGGCTGGCAGTTCAGCCGGGCGCCGACCGGCTTCATCCCGGAGCTGGACCAGGGCTACCTGATCACCGTGCTGCAGCTTCCGCCCGGCGCCTCCCTGGCCCGCACCGACGCCGTGGTCCGCCAGGCGATCGGCATCATCACGGCAACGCCCGGCGTGGAGCACGCCGTGGCGTTCTCCGGGCTGGACGGCGCCACGCTGACCAACGCCCCCAACGCAGGCGCCATCTTCTCTGGCCTCAGGCCGTTCGCATCGCGCGACGCGCAGGGCCTGACCGCCGACGCGATCCTGGCCTCGCTGCGCCAGCGCCTGTCGGTGATCGAGGACGCCTTCGTCATCACGATCGCGCCGCCGCCGGTGGCCGGCATCGGCAATGCCGGCGGCTTCAAGATGATGCTGCAGGACGAAGCTGGCCTCGGTCCTGCGGCGCTGCAGGCGGCGGCGCAGGACCTCGCCGCCGCGGCCAACGGCACGCCTGGCATGGCGGGCGTGTTCAGCCCGTTCAGCGCGGGCACGCCGACCATCTTCGCCGATATCGACCGGGTGAAGGCCGAGAAGCTCGGCGTGTCGCCCGACAAGGTGTCCGAGGCCCTGCAGGTGTTCCTCGGCTCCGCCTACATCAACGACTTCAACTATCTCGGCCGCACCTACCAGGTGATCGCCCAGGCCGACGGCCGCTTCCGCACCACCACCGCCGACATCGCCCGCCTCAAGACCCGCAACGCCTCGGGCGCCATGGTGCCGATCGGCTCGGTCGCGAGCTTCCGCGACGTCACCGGCCCCTATCGCGTGCCCCGCTACGACCTCTACCCGGCGGCCGAGGTACAGGGCGGCACGCTGCCCGGCGTCTCCTCCGGCTACGGGCTGAGCGCGATGGAAACGCTGGCCAGGGCGCGGCTGCCGGCCGGGATCGGCTTCGAGTGGACCGACCTCGCGTTCCAGCAGCGCCAGACCGGCAACACGACCATCCTGATCTTCGCCGCCTCCGTGCTGTTCGTGTTCATGGTGCTCGCCGCCCAGTACGAGAGCTGGAGCCTGCCGCTGTCCGTGGTGCTCATCGTGCCGATGTGCCTGCTGGCCGCGGTCTCCGGCCTGCTGCTGCGCGGCATGAGCGTCGACATCCTGGCGCAGATCGGCTTCGTGGTGCTGGTCGGCCTGGCGTCGAAGAACGCGATCCTGATCGTGGAATTCGCCAGACAGGCGCAGGACGCCGGCGCCACCGCGCCCGACGCCGCGGTGCAGGCGGCGCGGACGCGGCTCCGCCCGATCCTGATGACGTCGTTCGCCTTCGTGCTCGGCGTGGTGCCGCTCGCCACGGCCACCGGCGCGGGCGCGGAGCTGCGGCAGTCCCTGGGCACGGCCGTGTTCTTCGGCATGCTCGGCGTGACCGGGTTCGGTCTGATCTTCACCCCAGTGTTCTACTCGGTCATCCAGCGCCTGTTCGGCAGGCCGAGCGTCAGCCAGCCGGCAACAATGCGCGCCGCACAGTGACGCGCAGCACCGCGTCACCGGGGCTTTCCCGGTCTCGTGCGAGAAGGCAGGAAGCAAGCATGTTCTTTCTTGAAAGAAAGAAAGAACCAAAGAACTTTGGCACATAGGACTCCGGAGCCGCCCGCGCGCCCGGAGCCCCATGGGCAAAGTCTTTTTGCTTCTTTTTCTTCAGAAAAAGAAGAGTCTTGCTTGCTTTCCTGAAGCACCAATCGACGACCGGTGCCCGGATCAGCCCGCCCCGGCCAGAACCGTGGCGCCCAGGATGCGCCCTGACCCATCCTCCAGCAGCAGCGCCGCGCGCTCCCCCGTCAGGGCCGGCACCTGGAGGTGCAGCGCCGCGCCGTCCCAGGTGCCGAGCGGCTGCACCGCGCGGACCACGTTCACCTCCGTCAGGGTGCGCCCGCCGTTCTCGCCGCCGCCGACCCGCGTGGTGTGCATGTCGTCGAAGCCCACCAGCACCAGCTCGCCGCGGCCCCGGCCGGCGCCGACCTCGACCGCGAGCCCCGCGCCGACCCGGCCGAGCCGGAGCGCCACCGGCGGCTGCGCGGCCTGCTCTGCCGAGACCTGGGCGAGGGCGGCGTCCACCGCCGCGCGGTCCGAGCCCACCAGCTGGCGCGTGCCGCCGACCACGAGCTGCGGGGTGTAGACGTCGCTGCCCAGCTCGGCGGCGTAGTGGCGCTGGCGCCCGGTCGCGGCGGCGGAGGAGTAGGGGTCCGACCAGCCGAGGCGGTTCCAGTAGTCGACGTGGAAGTCGAGCACCAGCAGCCCGGGCCGGGTGCGCCGCAGCTCCGCCAGCAGCGCGTCGGCTGGCGGGCAGGACGAGCAGGACTGCGACGTGAACAGCTCGGCGACCACGGGCGCGTCCGCCGCCGCCGCCGGCCTCGCGACCAGCGCCGCCGGCATCGACACCAGCGCGAGGAGCGCCGCGGCGATGGCCGGCACCGCGGCCGCCCGCGGCCCGGGGAGGGGAGGGCGCACAAGGCGCGCGCGCGCGGTCCCTGGCCCCGCCTCACGGAGTGCAGAACTGTCGTCCCGCGCGGCACGCCGGCCCGGAGCGGGCACGCCTAGAGCCCGACGACGAGGTGCTGCGGCTTGACCACCATGTGGACGTGCGCGGCATCGACGTCGTGGGCGTACAGCCTGCCGTCCATCACGGCCAGGTTCTTGCCCGGGATCATGATGTACTTCATGCCCCCCATGAAGAACATGCTGCCGCGGACCACGGCCTCGTTTCCAGTGGTGAACGAGTCGAGGCTGCCGATCACCGAGCCGTCCGGCGCGTAGACCCAGTCGCCGACATGCTTGCGCAGCTCGTCCGCGCCCATCGCCGGCATGTTCGCCGGGAAGGTCATGGGCGCCTGCCACTGCCACACCGGACTCTCGGCGGCGCGGGCGCCCGACAGGGCGCCCAGGGCCATCGTGGCACACAGCAGGGCGGTGGCGATCTTCAGGCGCATGGTCGTTCTCCGCAAAAGGGGCGCAGCCCAGCCCGGCCGCTGCATCCCTGTTCGACCGGCGTCGCCCCCGGGTTACCTCGCACCGTTGCCTCGCGCCGCATCGGGGTGGCCGCCCCGGGCGCGGTGGATTCGGTCACTTGCCTGCGCCGCCGCTTCGCCTAGTCTCGCGGCATGAGTGGCGCTCCCGGATGCCATGGCTGGCGATAGCGAGGCGAGGCTTGCCCCACTGATGCGTGCGGCGCAGAACGGCGACGTCGCGGCCTACCGGACCCTGCTGCGCGACTGCGTCCCGGCGATCGCCGCGACCGCGCGCCGGACCGGCCTGCAGCCGGACCGGATCGACGACGTGGTGCAGGAGACGCTCATCACCATCCATCGCGCCCGCGCCACCTACGACCCGCAGCGCAGCTTCCTGCCCTGGCTGCACGCCATCGCCCAGCGCCGCGCAATCGACGCCCTGCGCCGGCATGGCCGCGGCGCCGGCCACGAGGTGCACGACCCCGCCGCCTACGAGGCGCACGCCGACGCCGACGCCGACGCCTTCGATCAGGTCGAGCGCCAGGACAGCCACGCCGCCCTGCGCGCGGCGGTGGCAGCCCTGCCCGACGGCCAGCGCCAGGCCGTCGAGCGCCTTGCCCTAGCCGGGCAGAGCCTGGACGAGGCCGCCGCGGCGACCGGGCGCAGCAAGGGCGCGCTCAAGGTCAACCTGCACCGCGCGATCCGGGCGCTGCGGGCCAGGATGGCCCCGGCCCCCGGCCCGCTGCCCCCCGGCTCCGGCGACGGCGATGCGTGACGCCGGGCACGCCGCCGCCGGACGCGCCGTGCCGCGCGGGCGCCGCGATGTCTGACGTGTCGCGCCACGAGGCGCTGATCGGCGAGCTGTGCGCCGCCTCGCCCGCGGTGCGGCGCCTGTCGCCGCCGTGGCGCCGCACGCTCGGCTGGCTGGCGGCGGTGGCGGTGCTCGGCCTCGCGCTGTCGCAGGTTTCCGACCTCGCGGCGATGGAGCAGCGCCTGCTCGGCGCGCCGGACATGGCGTTGGCCATGTCCGGCTCGGCGCTGACCGCGGTGCTGGCGGCGCTGGCGGCGTTCCAGACCAGCGTGCCCGGCCGCTCGCGGCGCTGGCCGCTGCTGCCGCTGCCCGGGGTGGCGCTGTGGCTGGGCGCCAGCGGGGCAGGGTGCCTGCGCGCCTGGGCGGCGCCGGCCTCGCACGACCCCTCCCTGTACGAGGAACGGGTGTGCCTCGCCTTCATCGTCGCGGTCTCGGTGCCGCTGTCGCTGCTGCTGGTGGCGATGCTGCGCCGGGCGCTGCCGCTGCGCCCGGGACTGACGGCAGGACTCGGCGGGCTGGCGGCGGCGGCGGCGTCAGCCACGCTGCTCAACCTGTTCCACCCCTACGACGCGGCGCTCAGCGACATCGTGGTCCACGCCCTGGCCGTGGGGATCGTGGTCGCGGTCAGCCGGACGGTGGGCGGACGCAGGCTGCGCTGAGGGCGCGCGGGCCCGGCCAGGCCTGTACGGAGGCAGGAAGAAAGCATGTTCTTTCTTGAAAGAAAGAACCAAAGAACTTTTGCTCGTTGGGCTCCGGAGCCGCCCGCGCCCTGAACCCGATGTGCAAAGTTTTTTTGCTTCTTTTTCTTCAGAAAAAAAAGAGCCTTGCCTTTCTGCCTGAAGCAACGATCTGCCGCGTGTTCCATGACGCCCTCCAGGTGAAGTCTCGCCCACACCTCCGGGCAGGCGTGACCCGGAGACGTCGTGAACCCGGCGCCGGGTGAGCAGCACTGCGGAAAGCACCATGTCCCTGTTCCACCCAGGACGAGCTGCTCCGTGACCCGTATCCGCCCAGCCATCCTTCTCGCGCTCCTGCCTGCCCTGACGTCGCCGCCACCGGCCCGGGCGGCCGTGGTGCCGGGCTATGGCACCGTCTCCTTCGGGACGTCCTGCACGCCAGCGGCGGAGGGCGCCTTCGAGGTGGCGCTCGCCCGCCTGCACGACTTCGACGGCCCGGGCCGGGCCTTCCGGGCCGTCGCCGCCGCCGACCCGCACTGCGCGATCGCCTGGTGGGGTGCCGCGATGGCGGTGCGCGGCAACCCGCTCGCAGGCGCCCCGGACCGCGCTGCGCTGGAGGCGGGACATGCCTATGTCGCCCGGGCGCTGGCTGCGGGAGCGGCAACCCCGCGGGAAGCCGGCCTGATTGCCGCGATGGGCGTCTACTACCGCGACCCGGGCGAGGACCACGCCGCCCGGACCCACGCCTACGAGGCCGCCATGCGCAGGCTGGCCGGACAGTGCCCGGACGACCCGGAGGTGCAGAGCTTCTTCGCGCTGGCGATCCTGGAGGCGGTCGACCTGACCGACACCACCTATGCCCGCCAGTTGGAGGCAGGCCGGATCCTCGAGCGGGTCTGGGCGCAACACCCCGACCACCCAGGTGCGCCGCACTACCTCATCCACGCCTACGACTACCCGCCGCTCGCCGCCCGCGCCCTGCCCGCCGCGCGCCGCTACGCCGCCATCGCGCCCGCCGCCATGCACGCACAGCACATGCCGTCCCACATCTACTCGATGCTCGGCCTGTGGCAGGACTCGATCGCGGCGAACCGCGCGGCCGCCAGGCTGATGACCACCGACGCCCGTCCGGCGACGGCGTGGCTCGACGCGGCCGACCCGCACGGGATGGACTTCATCGCCTACGCGCATCTGCAGCTCGGCCAGGACGACGCGGTGGCGCAGGCGCTGGCCATCGCCGAGCCGTCGGTGGAGCGCACCCTGGTGGCGGCGCGGCTCCTGCTCGAGCGCGGCGACTGGGCTGCCGCGGCGGCCATGCCGGTGAAGGGGCTCCCGGCCTTCGAGGCGGTGACGGTGCGCTTCGTGCGTGCGCTCGGCGCGGCACGAAGCGGCCAGCCCGTGGCGGCGCGCGACGAGGTCGCGGCCCTGCGGCGCCTGCGCCCCGCGGTGCTGCGCGACGAGGGCGTCTACTGGGCCGGGCTGGTCGACGTCTACGCCGATGCGGCCGGGGCCTGGGCCGACCACGCCGCGGGCGACGACACGGCCGCGCTGCCGCTGATGCGCGAGGCCGCCGCGCGCGACGATGCACGCGAGAAGCACATCTGGCTGGAGAACAAGCTGCTGCCGATGCGCGAGCTGTACGGCGACCTGCTGCTCGTGCTTGGGCGTCCCGCAGACGCGCTTGCGGCCTTCACGGCCAGCTTCGCGATGGCCCCGAACCGGTTCAACGGCTTCCTCGGTGCGGCCCGGGCGGCCCGCGCGCTCGGCCAGGAGGACGAGGCCCGGCGTCGTTATGCCGAAGCCGCGGCCCTGGTCACGCAGGCCTCGCCCGGTCGACCCGGGGTCACCGAGGCGCGGCAGCTCTCCACAAGGCCGTGACCAGTCCGGCAGGGGCGCGACCGGCGCCGCAGAACCGCCTGCGGACCCCAGGCCGAACTGTCGCCGGGCACGGCGCTCTGCCGGGCGGCGCCGGCCTGTCACGGACATTCTGCCAGCCGGTCTGAAAGACGGGCGTCCCTGGCGGCACGGCGGCCCAGCTTCTGATCAGGCAGGGCACGGGGTGGTGCCGCACGCCCGCAACGAAGGTATCGAGAGTGTTACTGACCTGCCGTCCCCGTTTCTTGCAGTATAGTAAAAAGAAAGCATGTTCTTTCTTGAAAGAAAGAACCAAAGAACTTTCGCTCGTTGGGCTCCGGAGCCACCCGCGCGCTCGGAGCCCCATGCGCAAAGTATTTTTGCTTCTTTTTCTTCAGAAAAAGAAGAGCCTTGCCTTCCTGACCGAAGCAACAAGCTGCTTCGAGGTTCACGACAGCTTCCAGGATGAGGAGACGGACCCGGCGGCATGCCTGCCGGTTCGGGATCGACACCTGCCGCAGAAGGCCCGGACGTCGAGGCTGATGCGTCGCTGCCACGATCTGCGATACGTTCGGAAAACCTTTGAAACGCATAACCCTTCCGCCGACCTTCAAGGTCGGGAGATGCGAACAGCCTCTTGCCGCCTTGGCCTGACTCTCGTGCTGCTCGCCTGTGCCCAGGCCGCCCTGGCGCAGACCGCCGACGCTCCTGGCACGTCCGGTGTCCCCGGCCAGCGCGGTCACCACGGCAGGCACGCTGGCAGCGGCACCTCACCCGGTCGCGCGCGGAAGACGGAGGTGAAGATCCCTGCCGAGATGTGGCCGCGTCTCGACCGGGGCGCCCTGCTCTGCTCTAGCCTCGACAGCCTGAGGACGCGGGCCGAGTCGCTGGAGCAGGACAACGGTCCTCAGCCGCTGCCGCCTGGTTGCCGCCCGGTCGTGCAGGCGACCAAGGTGACCGTGCTCGACCAGGTGCCGCCGGGTGCCACCGAGGTTCAGGTGGACGCCACCCGAGAGCTTGGCTGGACCGACGCCTGGCTGCCCGACAAGGCGCCCGTCGCCCCGGGACGCTGACCCCAACCGTCGGCGCAATCCGCCTGCGCGCGACGACACGCGCTGCGGGTCGAGCCGGCAAGCCTGGCAGGGCAGGGGGATGAGCCGGACGTGGGGGCGGCGGCGTGCACGCCGGGCGCGAAGCGGTCGAGGAAGACACGGCCAGAACCTCCTGGTCCGGGTAAGAGCGGCCATGGCAAGGCGGTCAAGAAACGTTGCGATCCGGCGCTCGGGCATTGAACCGCCGACCAAGTAGCCCTGTCGGCACACAGGCCCGGGAGAAAAGCACAGGCGGAGCACCCGGGAAGTCACAGACCGGGTGGACAGCCTTGAAAATCCGCCCGGAAAGGCGAACTCATGCGGAATGGATCTCCTGCAGAAGTTAGAGATTTTAGCTGATGCGGCAAAATACGACGCGTCATGTGCTTCCTCCGGCACTGAGAAGCGCACGTCTGCCGGGGCGGCTGACGGGGTCGGTTCGACCGAGGGCATGGGGATTTGCCATGCCTATGCTCCCGACGGCAGGTGCATCTCGCTCCTCAAGATCCTGATGACCAACGCCTGCATCTACGAATGCAAGTACTGCATCAACCGCCGCTCCTCGAACGTGCAACGCGCCCGTTTCACCGTCGACGAGGTGGTCAAGCTCACCCTGGGCTTCTACCGACGCAACTGCATCGAGGGCCTGTTCCTCAGCTCCGGCATCATCCGCGACCCCGACTACACCATGGAGCAGATCGTCGAGATCGCCCGGACGCTGCGCGAGGACCACGGCTTCCGCGGCTACATCCACCTCAAGACGATCCCGGACGCCTCCCCCGAGCTGCTCGCCGAGGCCGGCCGCCACGCCGACCGCCTGTCGATCAACGTCGAACTGCCCACCGAATCGGCGCTGACCGAGCTGGCGCCGGAGAAGGACCTGCCGCGCATCCGCCGCTCCATGGGCCGCATGCGCCTGCGCATCGACGAGGCCGAGCACGCCAAGAAGACCTCCCGCGGCGCCGCCGTCCCCCGCTTCGCGCCCGCCGGCCAGAGCACCCAGGTCATCATCGGCGCCGACAGCAGCACCGACCGCTCGATCCTGGACATGAGCACCAACCTATACGGCTCCTACGGCCTGCGCCGCGTCTACTATTCCGCGTTCAGCCCGATCCCCGACGCCTCCGCCGCGCTGCCGCCGGCCGCAGCCCCGCTGCTGCGCGAGCACCGCCTCTACCAGGCCGACTGGCTGCTGCGCTTCTACGGCTTCGCCGCCGGCGAGCTGGCGCTGGACGCCGCCGGCAACATGCCGCTGGAGATGGACCCCAAGCTCGCCTGGGCGCTGGAGCACCGCGAGCTGTTCCCCGTCGACCTCAACCGCGCCGAGCGCGACATGCTGCTCCGCGTCCCCGGCCTCGGCGTGAAGTCGGTCGAGCGCATCATCGCCGCGCGCCGCCACCGCTCCGTGCGCCTGGAGGACCTCGCCCGCCTGCGCCTGCCGGTCGCCAAGCTCGCGCCCTTCGTCGTCACCCCGGACCACACGCCGCGCGCAGCCCTGGACAGCGCCGGCCTGCTCGCCCGCCTCGCGCCGAAGCCGAAGCAGCTCGCCCTGCTGTAGAAGCAAGGCCAGGGGCTCTGCCCCTGGACCCCGCCAAAGGCCGAGCCTTTGGAATCCACTTCTTAAGTAAGGCCGGTCCAGGGGCGGCTCGCCCCTGGCGGGTCTGGGCAGAGCCCAGCCTTCCTTCGCCTTCCCACGAACTCCCGTCTTTCCCCCGGCGTTGGATCGCCCATGCGCAGCATCGTCCTCGACACCGAGACCGACTTCCCCGGCTGGCGCCGCGCCGCCCGCGCCCTCGCCCTGGAAGGCGTCGCCCCCGAGGACGCCGTCTGGTCCGTGGCCGAGGCCGCCGACCTGTTCGCCGCCCCGCCCTCCGACGCGCCTCCGCCCGCCGGCACCTTCAGCGTCTCCCGCGCCCTCGTCGAGCTGGCGGAGTGCGCGATCCAGGCCCGCGACGCCGAACGCTTCGCCCTGCTCTACCGCCTGGTCTGGCGTGCGCACCACGGCGAGAAGCACCTGCTGGAGGACGCCGCCGACCTCCAGGTGCAGCGCGTGCAGCGCCTCGCCCAGGCCGTGCGCCGCGACACCCACAAGATGCGCGCCTTCGTCCGCTTCCGGGAGGTACGCGACACCGGCGGCCTCGGCCCGTCCCCCGCCCCGCCCGACGACGCGCCCGACGACCCCGCTCCCGCGAGCGCTGCGTCCCCCGGCCTGCATGAGGCCGCCATCGTCGCCCCGTCCCCCGCCGCGCGCACCGGCGAGTCCCCCGCCGACATGCTGGCCGCCATCGACGCCCGCCCCGCCGGCGCGCTCGCCCCTGCCCGCTACGTCGCGTGGTTCGAGCCCGACCACTTCATCGTCGAGGCCAACGCCCCGTTCTTCGTGCGCCGCTTCGCCACCATGCAGTGGTCGATCCTGACGCCCGACCGCTGCGCCCACTGGGACGGCGGAACCCTGAGCTTCACCCCCGGCGCCGACCGCTCGCAGCTCCCCGACGACGACGCCGTGGCCGAGTACTGGCGCGCCTACTTCTCCTCGATCTTCAACCCAGCCCGCCTGAAGATCGGCGCCATGACCTCCGAGATGCCGCGCAAGTACTGGAAGAACCTGCCGGAGGCCGCCGCCATCCCCGGCCTGATCCGCGACGCCCAGAGCCGCACCGAGCAGATGGTCGAGCGCCCGACGATCTCGCCCCCGAAAGAAAGAAAGATGCCCAAGGTCCCCGCCGCAGCTCCCGCCGACGCCCTGCCCGCCACCGCCGCCCACCTGTCCGGCGACCTGATCTCCCTGGCCACGGAGGCCGCCGCCTGCCGCCTCTGCCCGCTGTGGGAGCCGGCCACGCAGACCGTGTTCGGCGAGGGCCCCGCCGACGCCCGCCTGATGTTCGTGGGCGAGCAGCCCGGCGACCAGGAGGACCTCGCTGGCCGTCCGTTCATCGGCCCCGCCGGCCAGATGTTCGACCGCGCCCTCGCCGAGGCCGGCATCGACCGCAGCACCGTCTACGTCACCAATTCCGTGAAGCACTTCAAGTTCGAGCCGCGCGGCAAGCGCCGCATCCACGTCAAGCCTGGCACGTCGGAGATCAACGCCTGCAACGTCTGGCTGCAGGCCGAGCGCGCCGCCATCCGCCCCGCGCTCACCGTCGCCCTGGGCGCCACCGCGGCCCGCGCCGTGCTCGGCCGCGCCGTCACCATCGGCCGCGAACGCTCCCGCCCGATCGCGCTCGACGGCAATGCCCAGGCCTTCGTCACCGTCCACCCGTCCTACCTGCTCCGCCTGCCTGACGAGGACTCCAAGGCGCGCGAGTACGCGGCCTTCGTCGAGGATCTCAAACACGCGGCGTCGCTGCTGGCGTAGCAAGCAAGGCTGGGCTCTGCCGAGACCCGCCAGGCGTAGGTGGCCAAAGGTTCCGACGATCCGCTTGGATCGTTGGAAAGGCTACCGAAGGGAGCCGCCCCTGGACCGGCCTTCCTGAGTCAAGCCGGTCCAGGGGGGCTCCCCCTGGCGGAGTTTGAGGCAGAGCCTCAACCTTGCTTGCTGCCCCTCGACGGCAACCCTCCGTCACCCCTTGCGGAACACCCACGCGCTCGCGTCCCACAGCGTGAACGGCGTCTCTCCCGCCCGCTCCAGCGCCAGCCCCGCCTCGCCCGCCCACCGTCGCGCATCCGCCAGGTCCGCCGCCGCGTCTCCCCGGTACGACAGGTTCAGCACAGCCAGTGCTCCGCCCGCCCGCAGCGCCCGCGCCGCGCCCACGACGTGCGCCCCCGCCAGCCCCGCCTGCACCAGATACGGGAAACAGTCCGACCCCAGCACCAAGTCGAACGCCCCCGCCGCCACGCCCGCGAGGTCCCGCCCGTGCGTCACGGCGAAGCGCAGCCGCGGGTCCGGGCAGCGCCGCCCTGCCTCCGCCACCATCCCCACCGACACGTCCAGCCCCAGCACCGCGCGCGCCCGCGGCAGCATCGCCGCCGCCACTCGCCCGATTCCGCACCCGAGGTCGAGCACGTCTGCTCCCTCCGGCAGCACCCCCGCGCCCTCCAGCCACCCCACCAGTTCCGCCGTCCCCCGCGCCAGCGTCGCCGCGTCCCCCAGCGAGTACGCCGCCACGCTGGCCTCCGGCGAGCGCGCCACCGCGAGGTCGTAGGCCCCTGCCACCGCGCGATCAGCTCCGCCCCGCCCGCCTCCGCGTGGCCCAGCCCGGTCCCCGCGAACACCCCGCCCAGCCGCTCCAGCGAGCCGCGGCACCCCGCCACCAGCGCCAGCATCCCCGCCGCTCCCGGCTCCCCGGCCCGCGCCGCCAGCGCCGCCTCGATCTTCCCGACCGTCGCCCCGCCCAGCACCAGCCGCGCCAGCGCGATCTCCGGCGAGATACG
>CAXSFU010000046.1:0-25750 GCA_964236695.1 uncultured Acetobacteraceae bacterium
GAAGATGGAGGCGATCGGCCAGCTCACCGGCGGCATCGCCCACGACTTCAACAACATGCTGCAGGGCATCGGCGGCGGGCTGGAGCTGATGCAGCGCCGCCTTGCCCAGGGGCGGCCGCAGGACGCCGAGCCGTTCGTCGCGCAGGCGCAGCGCGCGGTGGAGCGCGCGGCGGCGCTCACCCACCGGCTGCTGTCGTTCGCGCGCCGGCAGGCGCTCGACCCGGTGGCGGTGAACGTGGACGCGCTCGCCGTGGGGTTGCGCGAGCTGCTCGGGCGCACGGTGGGGCCGCAGGTGCGCATCGTGCTCCGGCCGAGCGATGGCGAGTGGCCGGTGCTGTGCGACGCGAACCAACTGGAAAGCGTGCTGGTCAGCCTGTGCCTCAACGCGCGCGACGCCATGCCCGGCGGCGGCGAGGTGACGATCGCCACCCGGCACGTGGTGCTCGGGACGGCCGACGTGGCCGGGCAGGAGGGCGCGGCACCCGGCGAGTTCGTGGAGATCACCGTGGCCGACACCGGCTCGGGCATGTCGCCCGCGGTGCAGTCGCGCGCGTTCGAGCCGTTCTTCACCACCAAGCCGTTCGGCGAGGGCACCGGGCTCGGGCTGAGCCAGGTGTACGGCTTCGTGCGCCAGTCGGGCGGGGTGCTGGAGCTGCACAGCGCCGAGGGCGCGGGCACGGCGGTGCGGGTCTGCCTGCCGCGCCACGTGGCGGCCGCGGCGCCGGCCGACGGGCGCGCCGTCCCTGCCCCTGGCGGCGCCGGGCCGCTCGTCCTGCTGGTCGAGGACGAGCCGCTGCTGCGCGAGATGACGGCGGAGTCGCTGGGCGACCAGGGCTACGTGGTGCTGCAGGCCGCCGATGCCGCCGCGGCGCTGCAGGCGCTGGCGCAGGGGGCGCGGCCCGCGGTGCTGGTGACCGACGTCGGGCTGCCCAACGGGGCGAACGGGCGCCAGCTCGCGGACGCGGCCCGCGCGGCGCGGCCGGGGCTGCCGGTGCTGTTCATCACCGGCTACGAGGGCGGCGTGCTCGACGGGCAGATGGAGCCGGGAATGGCGGTGCTGTGCAAGCCGTTCCGGCTGGAGGTGCTCGGCGAGCAGGTGGCGGCGCTGATCCGCGCGCATGGGGCGGGGGCGTGAGGATGGGGGCCGGGTGCCCTGGCCTGTGGAGGCAGGCAAGGCCAGGGGCTCTGCCCCTGGACCCCGCCAAAGGCGAGCCTTTGGAATCCGATTCTTAAGTTAAGCCGGTCCAGGGGCGGCTCCCTCCGGTGGCCTTTCCAACGATCCAAGCAGATCGTCGGAACCTTTGGCCACCTGCGCCTGGCGGGTCTGGGCAGAGCTCAGCGCTTGCTGACGGGCTGGTCTATTCAGCGGCCGTCAGGCGCGCTCTGTTTCGCGCGCCTCGCGGATCGCGCGCACCAGCTGCTCCAGCATGATCGCGGCCTGGTCGAGCTTCAGCTCGTGGATGTAGGCGGTGTCGGGGGTGTCGTAGATCAGCGCGACGCGGTCGCCCATCGACCGGACCTCGTAGGAGAGCGGCGCGTCGTCGAGGCCGCCCGGAGGCGGCGTGGGCGCGCGGTTCGGTTCGCGGGGCGCAACGTTCATGGCACGCTCTCCAGGGGTTCGGGATGGGATCGGCTGGGGGGTTCCGACTGTATGAAGCGGGGCGGCGTTTGGTCCACGCCATCGTGGTCCCGATCCATGAAGGAAGGCTGAACGCCGCGCGGACCGTGCCGGGGGATTTATGAAGCGGCCGACGCCCGGCTCGGGCACGCGATCCGCGGTGCGCCGGGTCCGGCGTTGCCGACCGCCCGGCATTGTAGTAATGTTTCTACATTTCCAGGAGACGGTGATGCCAACCACGACCCTGTCGAGCCGGGAATTCAATCAGGACACGGGCCGCGCAAAGAAGGCGGCCGCCACCGGTCCGGTCGTCATCACGGACCGGGGGCGGCCTTCCCACGTGCTGCTCAGCATGGAGCACTACCTGGCGCTGGCCGGGGTGGCCGGGGGCATCGTCGAGTTGCTGGCGATACCGGGGGCGGAGGACGTCGGGTTCGAGCCGCCGCGGCTCGGCTGGCCGGCGTCGCCCGCCGACCTGTCCTGATGCCCGGCCTGTCCTGATGCATCTGCTCGACACCAATGTCGTGTCGGAGCTGCGCCGCGCGCGAACCGGGCGCGCGAATGTTCGTGTGCTGGCGTGGGCGAACACCGTTCCGGCCGTGTCGCTGTTCATCTCGGTGGTCACGGTGCTGGAACTGGAGCAAGGCGTGCTCCTGGTGGAGCGGCGTGACAGGGCACAGGGCGAAGCATTGCGGGGATGGCTGGACACTCAGGTGATGCCGGCGTTCGACGGGCGCGTGCTGCCGATCGACGTGGCGGTGGCGCTGCGTTGCGCGCGGCTGCACGTGCCGGACCGGCGGGGGGAGCGCGACGCGCTGATCGCGGCCACCGCCCTGGTGCACGGGATGGCCGTGGCGACGCGCAACGTGGTGGATTTCGCGCCGACGGGGGTCAGGGTGGTCGATCCGTGGACGGGGTGAGAGCGGCTGTTTCTGGTCAGGTCGTGGGCGTCAGCTTCCGATGTAGCGCCTCCAGACCTTCAAAATTTCCCAATATATTGACCCAGGCACGATTCGCTCCACTTCCAATTCTGAGTATCCCTAGATTATAACGCTCAATCAATACGTTATATTCACGCGCTATTCTGATGTACCCCTTGATATTATCAGAGTTCTGCATCAGGTCAGATATCTCTTTAATATCTTTTCTCGCTTGCATCATTGCCATATGATATATCATTTTTACTTGGTTGTTTGTATCATTCTTGTCTTTAGCTTGATCTTCAAAGCACAATGAAGATTGGTAGACGTCCTGCATGGCCCAGAACGCCGCATCTTCAAGGCTGCGCTCATACTCTGCACTGAGAGAATTCAGAAACATACCTCGTTGCTGTTCTTGTAACGTTTCTGCCTGTAGACGAAGCGTTTCGCCCTGGACACGCAACGCCCCAACCTGAGCTTCCAAAGTTCTGGATTGGACACTGAAACCTTTCCACGCCCAGAAAAGCGCTGCGGACGCAAATACAGCGGCAAACCACGTTCCGTAAGCTTCCAGGGTCCTTTCGGGCCCTGGAAAATGCATTTTACAATTTACAGCATTAAGCAGTAAGTTTAGGCCTTCTGTATCTGGGCCGCACGACTGATGACTAAAAAACCAAGGAGAGAAAGCGAGCACAAAAATGTAAAGCAAAGTCCAGAGCGCCGGCCTCAATGCTTTACCTCCTCTAGGCAGCGTCACACAGTCCAGTCTTTGCCTGCTGCATTGCCGCGAGACGAATTGCTATTCTACCCTCGACCGCAGCCTCGGCGCCAGAACCCCGTTCCTGCCCTACGGCGTCAGCTCCGCAGGCTCCGTGCGCGCCCGCTTGACCAGCAGCTTGTTCAGCGCGTGCACGTAGGCCCGCACGGCGGAGACGATGGTGTCGGTGTCCGCCCCCTGCCCGTCCACCATCTTGCCGGCCTCCTGCAGCCGCACGGTGGTGCGCGCCTGGGCGTCGGTGCCCTCGGTGACCGCGCCCACGGAGAACAGCAGCAGGGCGGCCTCGTGCGGGAACACCTCGCGGATCGCGTTGAACGCCGCGTCCACCGGGCCGTCGCCGGACGCGGCGGCGGCGCGGTTCTCGCCGTCCACCTCCAGTTCCAGCGCCGCGTGCGCCGGCCCGCGCGAGCCCGCGCGCACGTCGAGCGCCGTGAAGCGGATGCGGTCCTCGGCGCGCCCCAGCGTCTCGTCGACCAGGGCGACCAGGTCGTCGTCGTAGACCACCTTCTTGCGGTCGGCGAGGTCCTTGAAGCGGCGGAACGCGTCGTTGAGCTGGTTGTCGCCGAGGCCCGCGTAGCCCAGGCCCGCGAGCTTGTCGCGGAACGCGGCGCGCCCGGAGTGCTTGCCCATCACCAGCGAGGTCTTGGACCAGCCGACGGACTCGGGCGTCATGATCTCGTAGGTGGCCGCGTTCTTCAGCACGCCGTCCTGGTGGATGCCGCTCTCGTGGGCAAAGGCGTTGCGGCCGACGATCGCCTTGTTGGGCTGCACGTCGAAGCCGGTGATCGTCGCCAGCAGCCGCGAGGTGCGCAGGATGCGGGTGGTCTCGATGCCGTGGGTGTAGGGCGCCGCGTCCGGCCGGGTGCGCAGCGCCATCGCCACCTCCTCCAGCGCCGCGTTGCCGGCGCGCTCGCCGATGCCGTTGACCGTGCACTCGATCTGGCGCGCGCCGGCGGCGAGCGCCGCCAGGGTGTTGGCCACCGCGAGGCCGAGGTCGTCGTGGTTGTGCGTGGACAGGATCACCCCATCCGCGCCCGGCACCCGCTCGCGCACGGTGGCGAAGATGCGCGACAGGTCGACAGGCAGGGCGTAGCCGACGGTGTCGGGGATGTTGATCGTCGTCGCGCCGGCTCGGATCGCGGCCTCGACGCAGCGGCACAGGAAGTCGGGGTCGGTGCGGCTGCCGTCTTCCGCAGACCATTCCACGTCGGCGACGTGGCGGCGGGCCAGGGTGACGGAGGCGGTGACTGCGTCGAGCACGGCGTCGGGCTCCATGCGCAGCTTGTACTTCATGTGCAGCGCGGAGGTGCTGATGAAGGTGTGGATGCGCGGCCGGGCGGCGGGGCGGGTCGCCTCGGCGGCCGAGGCGATGTCGCCCGGCGCCGAGCGCGACAGGCCGCACACCACCGGCCCGTCGCGGCCGAACAGCTCGGCGATCGAGCGCACGGAGTCGAAGTCGCCCGGCGAGGCGATCGGGAAGCCCGCCTCGATCACGTCCACGCCGAGCGCCGCCAGCGCCTCCGCCATGCGCAGCTTCTCGGCGAGGTTCATGGAGAAGCCGGGGGACTGCTCGCCGTCGCGCAGCGTGGTGTCGAAGAGGATGGCGCGGCTGTCGGCGAGCTCGCCGAAGCTCGGGTGCGCGGTGGTCATGGGGGCGTGTCCTCGGAGGGATCGTCGGGGGTGGCGTGCCGCCCGCCCCCCGCGCCCCGCCACGGCGGGACGTCACGGGGCGGCGGACACGGCTCGGGCGCGTCGGCCCCTGAGCGGTGCCGGCGCGGCGTCACGGGCCCGGCGGGTCGCTCAGGGGCGGCTAAGTCGAAGGAGCAGCAGGCGGCCACCGGTCACGAACGCGCCCGCGACGAACGCGAGCAGTCGGAGCCGCAGGAAGGTGCGCGCGAGGCACAGGAAAATGGGGGCACCGCCGAACATGGAACGCACACTAGGCGCGGGGCGGGGCGGTGGCAAGGCGGCGAGGCAAGCAAGGCCGGGCTCTGCCCAGACCCGCCAGGGGCGAGCCGCCCCTGGACCGGCCCCCATTCAGGAAGGACGACGCAGCCTCGTCGGGCCTACCTTCGTCGGCCGGCGCGTGCGAGCCGGCGCTCCGCACCTGTCGTGTGCCGTGTCAGGCGGGCGATCGGGAAGAGTGGGCGAAGTCGAGGTTGGTCGGACTCGCGAGGTAGGAATGGAGCCCTGCCGTGGGAGAGACATCCTCGCCGACGCTCTCCAGGCGGAACAGGCGTGCCCAGACCCGCCCATGGTTCTGAAGCAGGAAGCCGTAATGGATGCTGGCCGCCTCCGGCGGCACATCCAGCACGATGGAGCGCTCGGTCCAGCCGGTCGTGCCCCTGAGGGCACCGTGCTCGTGACGCTTCAGCATGTTGTCGAACCGCAGCACCGCACCGGGGCGCGCGTCGACGCGCATCCAGATCGTCCCGGCATCGGCGTCCTCGGTCCTGAGACTCGCGGTCAGCCTGACCCGGCGGGCGCGCCAGCCGTCGGCGACCACGCTCTGCATGAGACAGGCGAACCGCGCCTCCTTCGCGGCGGGGTCGTCGCCGCGGGCGAGCCTGCTCTCGATGAGCGCGGTGCCCGGCAACGAACGGTCCAGCCCCAGCCGATACGCGAGAAGATCGGTCAGGCCTGTGGCCGACCAGCCGTGCGGCATCGCCAGGGTGCCGTCGCCCTCCGTCACGGCCTCGATCTGGGCGGCCAGCACGTTCCAGTTCGCGGCGCCGAACTGCCTGGCCACCAGTTCGAGGCACTCGCCGTGCGAGACCTCGATGCTCCGCGCGCCCAGATGCTGTCGCAGGGTCTTCGCCATCCTCTTCGCGTCGAGGAAGCTGTGCATCGGCCTGATCCTTCCGCCGGGGCGAACTCGCGAGGAGTGTCGGTGCTCGCCTTGCCGACGGATCGCCCCTGCAGGGGGGATGAACCAGATCGCGCGTTCGTGTGTTCACCATCCCCGAAGGGGTGCGAGCGGCAGGCCACACGTGCCCGCACCACGATATCACCCGAGCCCTGAACGTCAACGACGGCGCAGGCCCCTGCACCCCTTCAAGACGCCGGTCCAGGGCGGCTCGCCCTGGCGGGGTCCAGGGGCAGAGCCCCTGGCCTTGCTTGCCGTCTCAGGCGTGCCCGACCTGCTGGCTGATCCCCCTGCGGCTCTGCCACAGCGCCACGAAGTCGATCGGCTGCAGCAGCACCGGCGGGAACCCGCCCTCGCGCGTCACGTCGGCGACGATGTTGCGCGCGAACGGGAACAGCAGGCGCGGGCACTCGACCAGCAGCACCGGCTCGACGCTGTCCGCGGGGATGCCCGTCAGGGTGAAGATGCCGCAATACGCCAGTTCGGCGATGAACACCACGCGCGCGGGGCCGCCCGACGTGTCGCTCGCCTCGGCGCGCACGGCCAGCGTGACCTCGAACACCTCGGCGCCTTCCTGCAGGCGGCGGGCCTGGACGTCGAGGTTGATCTGCACCTGCGGGGGGCTGCGCAGCGTGGAGAAGATCTCCGGGGCGCCCGGGACCTCGAAGGACAGGTCCTTCACGTACTGGTGGTTGACCATCAGCGGCGGGGGGGCGGGCTCGGCGCCGCTGGCGTCGGGGGCCGGCGTGAACTCGGACATCGGGACACTCTCCTCGGGGCGCGGGCCGGCCTCGGGGCTCGCGGCCGCCGGGTAGCATGGCCGCGCCGCGGGCGGAAGCCGCCGCGGCCCGGTTTGAAATCCAGGAAGGAAGGCCAGGGGCTCTGCCCCTGGACCCCGCCAAGGGCCGAGCCCTTGGAACCCAATCCTTAAGGGAGGCCGGGTCCAGGGCCGGCTCGGCCCTGGCGGGTCCGGGGCAGAGCCCTGGCCTTGCTTCCTGCCTCAGGGCCCCGCGCATCCCCCACCCTCCGCCGCGCGTTGCACCCCCATGCGAGCCGCACCCCGGAGACCCCGATGACCCTCACGGCGGAGCGCATCCCGCTCCTTTCCGACAACTACGCCTGGCTGCTGCGCGATTCCGGCAGCGGCGCCGTGGCCCTCGTCGACCCCGCGGAGGCGCGGCCGTGCCTTGACGCCGTCGCCCGCGCCGGGCGGCTCGACCTCATCCTGCTGACGCACCACCATTCCGACCACACCGCGGCGACCGACGAGGTGCGCGCCCGCTACCCCGCCCCGGTCGCGGGGGCGGCGGCCGACGAGTACCGCCTGCCCCGCCTCGACATCCGGCTGCGCGACGGCGACACCCTGCCGCTCGGGGAGGCGCGCGGCGCGGTGATCGACACGCCCGGCCATACGGTCGGCCACATCAGCGTGTTCTTTCCCGAGGGGCCGCTGCTGCTGTGCGCCGACACGCTGTTCTCGCTGGGCTGCGGCCGGCTGCTGGAGGGCACGGCGGCGCAGATGTTCGCCAGCCTGCGCCGCTTCGACGCCCTGCCCGACGCCACGCTGGTGTGCTGCGGCCACGAGTACACGCAGAGCAACGCGCGCTTCGCCCTCACCGTGGAGCCGGACAACGCGGCGCTGCGCGCGCGCGCCGCGGCGGTGGACCGGCTGCGCGCGGCCGGCGAGCCCACCGTGCCCTCGACCCTGGGGGAGGAGCGCGCCGCAAACCCCTTCCTCCGCGCGCCCGACGCGGCGACACTGGGCGCCCGCCGCCAGGCCAAGGACCGGTTCCGATGAAGCTGTACCATTCGCCCACCAGCCCGTTCGTGCGCAAGGTCATGGCCTGCG
This sequence comes from uncultured Acetobacteraceae bacterium, assembly GCA_964236695.1. Classification (GTDB taxonomy): domain Bacteria; phylum Pseudomonadota; class Alphaproteobacteria; order Acetobacterales; family Acetobacteraceae; genus CAXSEF01. The sequence goes on from CAXSFU010000046.1 coordinate 8,032, forward strand.
CGATCATGCACGGGCTGGACGGACAGATCACCCTGGTGGCGACCGACGCCCACGCCTCGCCGGACGCGCTGGTCGCCGACAACCCGCTGTCGCGCGTGCCCTGCCTGGTCACGGACGACGGGCTGGCGCTGTTCGACAGCCCGGTGATCTGCGAGTACTTCGACGAGATCAGCCAGGACATCCCGATGCTGCCGCCCAAGGGCGCGCAGCGCTGGCGCGCGCTGAAGCTGCAGGCGCTTGGCGACGGGATGATGGACTCGGCGGTGGCCCGGCTGCTGGAAGGCCGCAGGCCAAGCGACGCCGCGCGCGAAACCTTCATCGGCCGGCAGAAGGCCATCCTCGCGCGCTGCCTCGACCAGCTGGAGGCCGACGTTCCGGCCACCCATCCCGATCTCGGGACCCTCACGCTGGCCTGTGCACTGGGCTACCTCGACCTGCGTTTCGCGGCCGACGCCTGGCGCGAGGGGCGGCCGGGGCTGGCCGCCTGGTTCGAGGCGATGTCGGCGCTGCCGGCCCTGGTCCGCACTGCGCCGCCTGTCGTCTGAGGTGTGGAGAAGGAAGGTTGAGGCTCTGCCTCAAACTCCGCCAGGGGCAGCGCCCCTGGACCGGCCTTACTTAAGGAAAGAATTCCAGGGGCACCGGGCTTTTCTGTCTAAGCGGTGGTCGGGAGGGGGAATATTGTCGTCTACGCGGCGGACTGCTTGCCGAGGTAGGCGTGCACGAAGCTTGGAATATGCTCGCCGAGCCAGTCGCCCATCTCCTTTTCCTCCTTCATCGACTGCTCCAGCACCAAGACGTCCGCTGTGGCGCCGGCCGTCTCGGCCAGCGTCACCAGCACCTTGTAGGAGCCGATCTCGTAGGCCTTGAAGCCGATGGCGGCGAGCACGTCCTTCAGCACCTCGTCCGACGACAGCGCGTGGGCGAAGCCCGCCACCGTCGCCACCGTCCCGGTGACCGCCTCCTTCGCCAACGAGGCGCTGGTGCCGTGGGACTCCAGCAGCTTGTCCAGCCGCGCCGCCTGCTCCGTCGAGCGCGCCCGCTCCTGCTCCATCTTCGCGTGCAGCTCGGGATAGGCCTCCATCCGGCCGAGCTGGTTCTTGATCGTCCCGATCGCCTGCGTCTCGACCGCGTGCTGGTTGCGCAGGCCGGTCAGGTAGACGGTCATCGTCGTGTTCGAATCGCTCATGTCAGACTCCCTTTTCAGTCGGGGACAACGTGCCTCCGGCACCACGGATGCAGGCGGCCGCGGTCAGGATAGTGTGCACTTGCCGGCCGGCGATCCCGCCATACCTCGACAGGTCCCCTGCCCGGCCGCCGGGACGCCATGACGCCCCGGCGACACTTTGCTCCCGGCACGCTGGCACCCGGCGAAGGAGGCGGCACTCCTCGCTCAAAGGATCGGCATCGCCCCGGCCACGGTGACCATCGCGCCGGACATGAAGCTCGCGTTCTCCTCGGCCAGCATCACGTAGGCCGCGGCCAGCTCCGCCGGCTGCCCGGGCCGGCCGTATGGCGACTGGCCGCCGAACGAGGCGATCTGCTTGGCCTCCATCCCCGTCGGGATGAACGGCGTCCAGATCGGGCCGGGCAGCACCGCGTTCACCCGGATGCCCTTCTCGATCGCGGACTGCGCCAGGCCGGCGGTGAAGTTCGCGATCGCCGCCTTGGTCGCCGAATACGCCAGCAGGCTCGGCATCGGGTGCTTGAAGTTGACGGAGCTGGTGTTCACGATCGACGAGCCCGGCGCCATGTGCGCCATCGCCGCCCTGGTCACCCGGAACATCGAGTGCACGTTGGCGGCAAAGGTGTATTCCCACTCGTCGTCGCTGATCTCGTCGATCGAGGCGCGCGTGTGCTGGAACGCCGCGTTGTTCACCAGCACGTCGATGCGTCCGAACTCGGCGACCGCCTGCTCGACCAGGGCGACGCACGGCGCGCGCTGCGACAGGTCGCCCGGCGCCAGCAGCACGCGCCGCCCCGCCTCGCGCACCCAGCGGCCGGTCTTCTCCGCGTCCTCGTGCTCGTCGAGGTAGGCCACCACCACGTCGGCGCCCTCGCGCGCGTAGGCGATCGCCACCGCGCGGCCGATGCCGCTGTCGGCGCCGGTGATGATCGCGATCCGGCCGTCCAGCCGGCCGGAGCCCTTGTAGGTCAGCTCGCCATGGTCCGGCTCCGGCTGCATCCGCGCCGAGGAGCCCGGCGACTCCTGCGCCTGGGGCGCGAACGGGGGCTGCGGGTACTTGGTGCGCGGGTCCTGGGCCATGGCGTGTCTCCTGGAGTTGGCGTCTGCGCCCGAACACGCGGGGGGTGCCGCGGTTCGAACGGCGCCGTTCACCGCCGCTTGTGCGCGGGGGGGGGGCCTCGAAGGAAGGCCAGGGGCTCTGCCCCTGGACCCCGCCAAAGGCGAGCCTTTGGAATCCACTTTCTAAGGGAGGCCGGGTCCAGGGGCGGCTCGCTCCTGGCGGGTCCAGGGCAGAGCCCTGGCCTTTCTTGAAAGGCCTTGCGGGTCCGGGCGGGACCCGGCCTCGCTTTCCTTCCGTCCCGCCCGCCCCACCTCTGTCGTGCCGATCCGGCCCGGAGACCGTTCCATGCGCCTGCTCGGCATCCTGTTCGTCGTCGTGATGGGCGCGCTCACCACGGTGGAGGCCGGCTCCACCGCCCAGCTCAGCCGCTCGCTGCGCAGCCCCTGGTGGGCCGGCCTGGTGTTCGGCGTGGCCTCGGCGCTCGGCCTGCTGCTGTGCCTCGTGGCGGCCTCGCTGCTGGCCGGCGCCAGGCTGCCGTCTGCGCAGGACGCGGCGGCGGCGCCGTGGTGGGCGTGGGTCGCGGGCTTCATTGCGGCGGGCTACGCGGTGTCGATGCTGATGTTCGCCGAGACGCTGGGCTCGGCGCTGTTCACCGGGCTGACCGTGACCGCGGCGATCCTGACGTCCGTGCTGCTCGACCACATGGGCTGGGTCGGCTTCAAGGAGCATCCCGCCACCGTGCTGCGCCTGTGCGGCACCGGGCTGATGGTGGCGGGGCTGGTGCTCGTCGCCCTGTTCTGAGCGGCCGGCGGAGCAGCCGGCGCCGTTCCATGCTGCGCCGGCCCGCGCTGCACCGGCCCGTGACGCGCCACGCCTTGTTGCACCGCAGCATGGCGGGGCCTAGTCTGGCGGCAGTCGTCTCGGACCCGGTGCGAACCCGGGTGGCTCTTCCGGCCGCCGATCCGCCGGACAATGCATGGCGTGCGATGCCCCGGCCCCCCGCAGGCCTTGTCGCGCGCCGGCCGCGGACTCATCGCCATGAACACGTCGCCTTCCTCCCACGACGCGCCCGGGTGGTTCAGCGGGGTGGGCGCCCTGCGCCGCGACGTGCTCGCCGGCATGGTCGGCACCTTCGCCCTGATCCCCGAGGTGATCGCCTTCTCGTTCGTCGCCGGCGTCGACCCCGAGGTCGGGCTGTTCGCCTCGTTCGTGATCGGCGTGGTGATCGCCTTCGCCGGCGGCCGCCCGGCGATGATCTCCGGCGCCGCCGGCTCGGTGGCGCTGGTGGCGGCGCCGCTGGTGCACGCCCACGGCCTGCCGTACCTGCTGGCGGCGACGATGCTCGCCGGGCTGATGCAGGTGGCCTTCGGCCTGCTGCGGCTTCACGGGCTGATGCGCTTCGTGTCGCGCTCGGTGCGCACCGGCTTCGTCAACGCGCTCGCCCTCCTGATCTTCTCCGCCCAGGTGCCGCAGATGCTTGCCGCCACCTGGCAGGGCTGGGCGCTGATCGCTGCGGGCCTCGCGATCATCTACCTCCTGCCCCGCCTCACGACGGCGGTCCCCTCGCCGCTGGTCTGCGTCGTGGCGCTCACCGCGGCGACGATGGCCGTGCCGATGCCGGTCGCGACCGTGGCCTCGCTCGGGCGGCTGCCCGCGTCGCTGCCGCACCTCCTGCTGCCCGCGGTGCCGCCCACGCTGGCGACGCTCGCGATCCTTGCGCCCTACGCGCTCGCCATGGCGGCGGTGGGGCTGCTGGAGTCCATGATGACCGCCAGCGTGGTGGACGAGCTGACCGACACCGCCAGCCCGAAGCGGCGCGAATGCACCGGCCTCGGCCTTGCCAACCTCGCCGCCGGGCTGTTCGGCGGCATCGCCGGCTGCGGCATGATCGGCCAGAGCGTGGGCAACGTCCGCTTCGGCGGGCGCGGCCGGGTGTCCACGCTCACGGCGGGAGTGTTCCTGCTGGTGCTGATGGTGCTGCTGCGTTCCTGGGTGGCGCGGGTGCCGCTGGCCGCCCTGGTCGCGATCATGGTCATGGTCTCGGCCGAGACCTTCGCGTGGTCCTCGCTGCGCGACCTGGTGCGCCATCCCAGGGCGTCCGGCGTCGTGATGCTGGCCACCGTGGCGGTCACGGTGTCGACGCACAACCTCGCCGCCGGGGTCGGCACCGGCGTGCTGCTGAGCGGGGTGTTCTTCGCCGCCAAGGTGACGCGGCTTCTCGACGTGCGCTCCTCCTACGATCCGGCCACCGACACCCGGACCTATGACGTCGGCGGCCAGGTGTTCTTCGCCAGCTCCGACGCCATGGCCGACGCCTTCGACCTGCGCGACACGGCCGCCACGGTGCGGATCGACCTGGCCGGGGCGCGGCTGTGGGACGTCACCGCGGTGGGCGCCCTGGAGGCGGTGGTCGGCCGGCTGCGCCGGCGCGGCGCCACGGTGGAGGTGACGGGCCTCGACGCCGCGAGCGCGGCGATGGTGGACCGCCACGGCGCCTCCATCCGCGCCGCCTGACCTGTTCGGACGGAAATCGCCCTGCCTCCCGCGCGGACCTGCTAGACGGGAACGGCACACGCCGCAGGGGAGCGACACGCCATGGGAATGCTGATCGGGCTGGGCGAGGCGGTCGTCGCGGTGGCGGCGTTCCTGGCCCTCGTGTTCGCGGTGCGCGCCGGGCTGCAGAAGAAGGCGCCCGAGGGGAACTCCAACGACATCAGCAACGGCGAGACGCTGCTCTGAGCGAAGGCGAGGCCGAGGCTCCGCCAACAACAAGCCTTCAGGATTTATTTCCTAAGTCAAGGGATCAAAGGGCATCACGGCCCTTTGCGGGTTTGGGCAGAGCCCAACTTGCTTGCTTCCCGGCCCCCGCTACTGCGCCAGCGCTTGCGTCCTGACCAGCCGCGCGTACAGCCCGTCGTGCTCCAGCAGCGCCGCGTGCGTGCCCCACTCGACCGCGGCGCCGTCGGCCATCGCCACCACCAGGTCGGCGTCGCGCACGGTGGACAGGCGGTGCGCCACCACGATCGTCGTCCGCCCCGCGCGCAGCCGTGCCAGCGCCTCCTGCACCGCGGCCTCGCTTTCGGCGTCCAGCGCGCTGGTCGCCTCGTCGAGCAGCAGCACGCGCGGGTCGCGCAGCAGCGCGCGGGCCAGCGCCACCCGCTGCCGCTGCCCGCCCGACAGGCGCTGCCCGCCAGGGCCGACCCGGGTCGCGTAGCCGTCCGGCAGCGACGCGATGAAGCCGTGGGCGGCCGCCGCCTCGGCCGCCGCCTCGATGTCACCCGCCGGGGCGCCGGGGCGGCCGTGGCCGATGTTGGCGGCCACCGAGTCGTCGAACAGCAGCGCGTCCTGGCCGACATAGGCGATGGCGTCGCGCAGGCTGGCCAGGGTCAGGCCGCGGATGTCGGCGCCGTCCAGCGTGATGCGGCCGCGCGACACCTCGTGCAGGCGCGGGATCAGCGACAGCGCGGTGGACTTGCCGCCGCCCGACGGCCCGACGAGGGCCACCGTCAGGCCCGGCCGCGCCTCGAAGCTGAGGTCGCGCAGGCCCGCGCGCCCGTCCGGGTAGTCGAACCCCACCGACTCGAACCTCAGGTGGCCGCGGCCGGGCGGCAGCGCCGCGGCGCCCGGCGCGTCCACGATCACCGGCGCCTCGTCGAGCACCGAGAACACCCGCGCCAGACCGGCAAGGCCCTCCTGCAGGGCCGCGTTCAGCGAGCCGAGCGCGCGCAGCGGCTGGGACGCCAGCAGCAGCGCGGTGACGAAGCCGGTGAAGTCGCCCAGCGACGAGCCGCCCATCGCCGCCCGCCAGCCTGCGAAGCCCAGCACCGCGGCGACCGCCGTGCCGCCGAGCACCTCCAGCACCGGCTCCACCCGTGCCCGGCCGCGCGTCATGCGCAGCAGCGACGAGTACAGCCGGGCGAAGCTGGCTTCGGCGCGCGCCTGCTCGGCCGCTTCCAGGCGGAACGCGCGCACGGTGCGCGCCTGGGCGAAGCTTTCGGTGAGCAGGGTCGCGGTCTCGCCGACGCGCTCCTGCATGCCGCCCGAGGCGCGGCGCACACGCTTGCCGATGCGCCCGATCGGCACTGCCGCCAGCGGGTAGAGCAGGCCGGCGAGCACGCTTAGCTCCCAGTCGAGGTAGACCATCGACACCACGAGCCCGGCCACCATCGCGACGTTGCCGACCGAGTTGATCGCGCGGATCAGCGCCTCGCGGATGGTCGCGGCGTCGGTGGTGAAGCGGGCTGCGAGCTGCGCCGGGGCTTCGCGCTCCACCCGCGCGAGGTCGGCGCGGGCGAGATGGCGGAACATGCGGCCCTGCAGGTCGCGCACCACCAGCAGCACGAGCTGCTGCAGCAGCACCGTCTGGCCGTACTGCGCCGCCGACTTGGCGGTGACCACGGCGACCACCAGCAGCGGCACCTGGTAGAGGATGCGCGGGTCGCGGGCCTCGAACATCGTGAGCGCGCGCTGGATCACCACGGGGTAGAGCGCCGTCAGCCCGGCCATCACCGCGGTGAGCGCGAGCACCAGCAGCAGCCGGCCGCGGTGGTGGCGGAGCTGCTCGCGCCACAGGCGGCGCATCAGCGCGCGCGTCCCGTCGTCTGCGGCGACGGCGGGGACGATGTCGATCAGGGCGTCCATGGGGCGAGGCTGTAGCACCGGGGGGGTGGCGCAGGCGAGGCAGCAAGGCCAGGGGCGCTGCCCCTGGACCCCGCCAAAGGCAAGTCTTTGGAAACCTCGACTAGGAGTGCCGGTCCAGGGGCGCTGCCCCTGGCGGGTCCAGGGCAGAGCCCTGGCCTTGCTTCTCCTGGTCCAGCCGCACCAGGCACGCCTCGCGCCCCGCCACGCAGCCTCCCGCCAGCCACCACGCCCGCACCAGGCGCAGCAGCCGCCCGACCTCCGGCCCCGGCGCCACCCCGCGCGCCACCACGTCGCGCCCTTCCAGGGCGAACGCCGGCCGAGCCGCCGCCGCAAGCCGCGCCCGCAGGTCCGCCCATCCCTCGCCGTTTCCGCCGCGCAGCCACGCGCGCCCGGCCAGCACGTCGCCCGGCACCTCGGCCAGCCAGCGCCGCAGCCCCGCGTCGTCCGCTCCCGGCGCCGGCCCGTCCGGCACGAGCAGCAGCGCCAGACGCGCCCGCTCCGCCCCGGACAGCCGCAGCCGCACGGCCACGGCGTCGGCGTCCAGGTCTGCGCCTGGGTCCGGGCGCCCCTCCGCCAGCAGGGCCGCCAGACGCAGCAGCTCGTCCGCAGGGCCGCCGGCCTGCACCAGGCGCACGAGCCCCGCCGCGCGCGCGCCCGGCAGCACTGCGGCCAGCACGCCGAGCCGCTCCATCAGCGCCAGCGCCCCGGAGGGGTCGGGCGCGGCCAGGATGCGGCGCAGCTCGCCCCACACCCGCTCGCCCGACAGCCGGGCCAGGTCTGCGGTGGCAGCCGCGATCGCCGCCACCGCCGACGCGTCCGGCTCGCCCGTCCCGTAGCGCGCCTGGAAGCGGAAGAAGCGCAGCACCCGCAGCGCGTCCTCCGCGATGCGCGCCGCGGCCTCGCCCACGAAGCGCACCCGGCCCGCCGCCAGGTCGGCGCGGCCGCCGAACGGGTCGAACACCGCGCCGGCGCGGTCGAGCGACATCGCGTTGATGGTGAAGTCGCGACGCGCCGCGTCCTCGCCCCAGTCCGCGGTCCAGGCCACCACGGCGTGCCGCCCGTCGGTCTCGACGTCGCGGCGCAGCGTGGTGACCTCGAAGCGCGCGGCCCCGCTCAGCACCGTCAGCGTGCCGTGCGCCAGCCCGGTCGGGATCGCCCGCAGCCCCGCCGCCGCCAGCGCCGCCGCCATCTGCGCCGGAGTGTCCGGGGTCGCGAGGTCGACGTCGGCCACGGCGCGCCCGGCGATCGCGTCGCGCACGCAGCCGCCGACCAGCCGGGCTGCGGGCAGCGCGGCGAGGACCGGCGCCAGGCCGGGGGTGTCGAGAAGGGCAGAGAGCGCGGGCGAGGTCATGAGGGCAGGCAAGGCCGGGCTCTGCCCGGACCCGCCAGGCGTAGGTGGCCGAAGGTTCCGACGATCCGCCTGGATCGTCGGAAAGGCCACCGGAGGGAGCCGCCCCTGGACTGGCTTGACTTAAATAATGGATTCCAAAGGCTCGCCTTTGGCGGGGTCCCCGCCTTCAAGCATGGGGGGCAGAGCCCCTGGCCTTGCTTCCTTGCTCCTGTCATCCGGCAGCCCGCAGCCGCCGCGCCAGCTGCACCAGGATCGAGGCCGTGGCGCCGAACACGTGGTGCTCCGGGTGCGGCCACACCCAGATCTCGCGCATCCGCCCGCCCAGCGCCACCTCGCGCCGCTGTGGCGCCCCGGGGTCGAGCAGGACGGCGAGCGGCAGACGGAAGATCGCGTCCACCTCGTGCGGCGAGGCGCGCAGCGTCGGCAGGCGCTCGACCAGCCCGAGCACGGGGGTGATGAGGAAGCCGGTGCCCGTCGCCTGGTCCGGCAGCCGCCCGAGCAGCTCCACCGCGCGGGCCGGCAGGGCGATCTCCTCCCACGCCTCGCGCAGCGCGGCGGCTTCCGCGTCGCGGTCGTTCGGGTCGCGCCGCCCGCCGGGGAAGCTCACCTGCCCGCCGTGGCGGCGCAGCCCGGCGTGGCGGCGGGTCAGCAGCACCCCCGGCTCCGTGCCCAGCACGATCGCCACCAGGACCGAGGCCGCCACCAGCATCTGGACCGCTGCCGGGTCGCCCGCCGGTGCCCCGCCGACGTCCGCCTCCGTGGTCAGCTCTGGCACCACCAGCGCCTCTGCCGGCCACCCCGCCGGCGGCTCCTGCCAGGCGGCCGCCTGCGCCCCGGCCACCGCCGGGGCGAGGTCCACGCGCGGCATCGGCCGCGCCAGGCGGCGGCGGATCTCGTCGGCATCCAGGGTCACGCCAGGCGGCCCGCTCAGTCCGCCCGGGCCTCATCCAGCGTGGCCCCGTCCAGCCCGTCGTCGTCCCGGGCGGAGGCCGCGTCGTCCTCGCCCTCGGGCACGTCGCCGAGGGGGAAGAAGCGCCGGCAGCTCCACACGCCGAGCTGGCGGCGGCCGCCCACCATCTCCGGCACCGCCAGCGCCACCAGCTCGTAGTAGGTCGCCCGGTTCACCCTGGCCTCCACCCCGGCCGCGCCCTCGCCCGGCCGCACCAGCAGGTAGGGGGTCGGCTCGCCGGTTCGCGGGTCGTTGTGCACGCGCAGCGGGTGGTCCTCGTCCACGGTGACGCACTGGTCGACGTTGGTGCGCAGCGACAGCGTCTGGCCGCAGCCGTAGCCGCGCCAGTCCAGCTCGACGGCCACGAACGGCGCGTCCTCGACCTCGATCCGACCGCGCTCGGCCGGGGTTTCCAGCCAGAACGCCCCGTCGCGGTCGCGCTTCAGCACGCTGGCGAACAGGCACACCAGCTCCTTCCGCTGCACCACGCTGCCGCGATACAGCCAGGTGCCGTCGCGCCGGATCAGGAACGGCAGGTCGCCGCACTCCGCCCGCACCCGCGCCGCCCCAACATGGCGTGGCGACCACACGTCGCCGGCGCCGAACGACCCGCAGCCGGCGGCGATGGGCAGGAGCGGTCCGGAACAGCGCGGAGGCGTGGCATCGGTCAAGGCTGCGTCTCCCAGGGCAGAAACCTGCGTCGTCTGCCCCCGGGATATAGGGAGGCTCCCCGGGCGGTTGAAAGACCCGCCGTCCCGTCGCGCCCGCCACGGGCGGGGCGGGGGCGACAAGGCCGAGACCTGCGTCCGGAGTTCGCTGCCTGGGGGCGGAGCTTCCAGGGGCTGTTGTGAGCCTCGCGGCGGCCGGGGGCTTCGGGCAGGAAGGTAAGCGTCTTCTTTTTCTGAAGAAAAAGAAGCAAAAAGACTTTTGCACATAGGGTTCCGAGCGCGCGGGCGGGTCCAGAGCCCAATTGGCAAAAGTTCTTTGGTTCTTTCTTTCAAGAAAGAACACGCTTCCTTCTCGCAAGGGCGCAGACCATCGAGGCTGGCAGGTTCTGAGGGGCCTGGCCGGTTGAGGGGTGGGCGGATGAGGGTCCGGCCCTGCCGCCTGCCCGCCCGCTACTCCGCCACCGCGAGGAACGGCGCCGTCTCGTCCGGCGCCGGCACGTCCAGCGTGTCGCGCCAGAACGCCATCGAGCGCAGCTCCGGTGCCGCCGCCCGCCAGAGCGACGCCGCCGCGGGACCGCGGCGCTGCAGCGCCCACAGCACGCGCGCCGCCTGGACGGCGAGGTCGCGGAACCGCTCGCGCGAGCGGTGCAGGTCGGGCAGCTCGGTGTCCCACCAGGTTTCCAGCGCCACCCGGTCGGTGCCGGCCAGGGTGACCCAGGCGAAGTCGCCCACCGCGATGCGGCGCGCCGGGGCGTCGCGGGTCGGCGCCAGCGCGTTGCGCAGGAGCGCCCGCAGGAGCGCCCGCCCGTAGCCGGCGCGGCCGCGCGGCAGTTCCGGCACCGCGAGCGGCTGCAGCACCGACGAGCGCGGCACCGCGGCCTGCGGGTATGCCAGGCGCAGGGCGGCCAGCCCGGCGTGGCGCTCCGCCGGGCTGCCGCGGAACACGTCGGGGCCGGACAAGAAGTCCTCGACGCCGCGCACCACCAGGGCGGTGCTGTAGTAGCGGTAGGTCATCAGGTGGACGAGCACCTGGCGTGCCATGCGACGGGTCGCCGCGCGCGGCCCTTCCGGGCGGTGCAGCGCCATCGCCACCAGCATGTTGCGGGTCTCGTAGTACAGCTGCCAGCCGCCGAGCCGCAGGTAGAACGGCTCGTGCCACACCGCGATCCCCGGCACCGGCACGGTGCGGATGCCGGCCTCGTACAGGCGCAGGCCGAACTCGGTGTCGTCGCCGCGGATGAAGCACGGCAGCGGCATGCCGACGCGCTCGACCAGGCGCAGCGGGAAGCCGAAGCACCACCAGCCATTGTAGTGCACCGGGCGCGGGTCGCACAGCGCCTCCAGCCCGGCAGGAAAGGCGACGTCGAGGTCGGTGTGCTCGGGGTGGAAGCTCCAGTGCCGCTCGCCGATGGTGGCGCCCGCCTCGAACAGCCGGGTGGGCTGGGCCGCGTCGAGCATGTGGCCGCCCACCGCGAGGTCGCCCTGCGCCAGGGTGAGGAACGAGGACATGCGCAGCAGGCTGTCGGCTTCCAGCACCACGTCGTCGTCGAGGAAGGCGACGTGGTCCACGCCCGGGTCGTCGATGGCTTCCAGCAGCCCGCGGCCGAAGCCGCCGGCGCCGCCGAAGTTGCCCTGCTCGACCAGGGTCAGCTTCGCGCCCAGCCGAGCCGCGAGCGGCGCCACCAGCGGGTGCGCGGCCAGGCCGGGCCGCCCCTGGCTCACCACGATGACCCGCGCGAGGCGCGCCAGCGCCGCCGGCGCGTCGGCGAGGGTGGCCAGCACCCGGGCGATGTCGGCCTCGCGGTTGAAGGTGCAGAACACGGCGGCCAGGCGCACCGGGGCACCGCGTTCCGCCGGCGCGACCCAGGCGGCGGCGTGCAGCACCGCCGGCCCGTCCACCGCGACCACCTCGAAGTACAGCACCCCGTGCTGGCGGAAGCTGATCGCCCCGTCCTCGACCGCGACCCGCAGATCCCGCGCGCCCGGGCCCGGCGCGTGTCCCGGATCGTGCAGCGACTCGTGGAGCAGGGTGATCCGGCCGTGCCCCCTGCGCAGCACCCGCAGCCGTACCCTGCCCTCGACGCGCACCCGCAGCTCCAGCGCGCGCAGCCGGGTGTGCAGCCGCCACTGCGTCTCGAACAGCGCGCCGAAGTAGGTGTCGAAGCGCAGCCGGGTGCCGTCGCCGAAGCCGATGCGGCCGTCGGGATGCGCGCAGGCCTCGACCACGCCCGGCCCGGGCGTGTCGCGCTCGGCACGCCAGTACAGGTCGCGCAGCGCCGTGCGGCAGGCGGTGGGCACGCCCTGCAGCACCAGCGCGGGGTTCGCCCGGCGCTGGTCGTGGGTCGGGTCGTGCTGCACCGCATCCTCCGTTCCGGCCGCGCGGCCGTGGGCAAGGCCGCTCCACCCGGATGCCGGCCCGCGGGCACGGGCTCGTCGCTCGTTGTAGAGGCACGGCAACGTTTCGGCGGCCAGGGCAGTTCGCAACTTCTGGCCGCGCGGCAGGTACAAGACATGGTGATGGCGGTGCCGTGCCACTATCTCCGCCTATTTCCGCGCCGTGCCGGAGAATCCGCCGCGCAAGAGTGCATGTCGGACGGCACCCGCAACTGGCGCTGGCACGGGCGGCGGCCCTGCACTTCTGCGACATCGGCGACGCCCCCGCCGCTGCTTCGGGCGCCGCCCATGCACGGTCTCGCGGCTGCTGCCGGCCTGCACGTCGGCAGGGTCGCGCAACGGTGGCCGAACTGCTACGAACCGTGACAACGCAGGGTCACCCGACCTCGCCCGCCCATCCGCCGACCTCAACCCGGGACGTCCATGCCGCCACTCCACGAGACGGCCCCGTGCGGGTCGGACACGCTGCCGGTCCTGCTCTGCCTGTCGCACCTGCGGTGGGATTTCGTGTTCCAGAGGCCGCAGCACCTGCTGACCCGCGCCTGCTTGCAGTATGATGTCGTGTTCGTGGAGGAACCGGAGCGCTGCGGCGCGCAGCCGCCGCGCATGCGGGTGCGGCGCACGCCGGAGGGCGTCACCGTGGCGACGCCGCTGCTGCCGGACGGGCTCGACGGGCCGGGGTCGGAGTCGGCGCAGCGCGGGCTGCTGGACGCGCTGCTGGCGGCGACGGGGCGCGGGCCGGAGGTCGTCTGGTACTACTCGCCGATGTTCCTGGCGGTGGCCGGTCACCTCGACGCCGCGGTCGTGGTCTACGACTGCATGGACGAGCTGTCGCTGTTCCGCGGCGCGCCGCCCCGGCTGCGGCAGCAGGAAGCGGCGCTGTTCGCGCGCGCCGACCTCGTGTTCTGCGGCGGGCGCAGCCTGCACGAGGCCAAGCGCGGCCGCCATCCCAGCGTCCACCTGTTCGCGAGCAGCATCGACGCCGCCCATTTCCGCCCGGCCCGCGCCGCCGCCGCCCTGCCCGACCCCGCGGACCAGGCGGCGCTGCGCCGCCCCCGGGTCGGCTACTTCGGCGTCATCGACGAGCGGGTCGACCTGGCGCTGGTCGAGACCGTGGCGCGGCTGCGGCCGGAGTGGGAGATCGTGATGCTCGGCCCGCTGGCCAAGCTGGAGCCCGGCGCCCTGCCGCGGGCGCCCAACCTGCACTGGCTGGGCGGGCGGCGCTACGCGGAGCTGCCGAGCTATCTCGCGCACTGGGACGCGGGGCTGATGCCGTTCGCGCTCAACGAGGCGACCCGGTTCATCAGCCCGACCAAGACGCCGGAGTTCCTCGCCGCCGGCGTCCCGGTGGTGTCCACCCCGGTGGCCGACGTCGTGCGCGACTGGGGCGACCAGAACTGGGGCGACCAGAACTGGGGCAGCCAGGATCGGGGCGGCCGGGGCGGCGCTCCTGCGGGCGGGACCGGGGGGGCGCTGGTGCGGATCGCGGCCGACGCGGCCGGCGTGGTGGCGGCGCTGGAGGCCACCCTGGCCGAGCCGCGCGCGCCCTGGCTGGCCCGGGTCGACGCCCGGCTCGCGCTGATGTCGTGGGACATGACCTGGGCGGCGATGCTGGCCGAGATACGCGCCGCCCCGGCCCGCCCTGCCCCGGCCCGCCCCGCCCCTGTGCCCGGCGCGGCGTCCTCCGGCGCTGCGCCGGCCAGGGCCAGGCCGTTCGACGGCGCCTCCCCTTCCGGCCCCTCCAAGGACATCGCCCATGTATGACTGGCTCGTCGTCGGCGCAGGCTTCGCGGGCGCGGTGCTCGCCGAGCGCCTGGCCTCGGAACGCGGCGAGCGCGTGCTGGTGATCGACCGCAGGCCCCACGTCGCCGGCAACGCCTTCGACCATCTCGACGCCGCCGGCGTGCTGGTGCACCGCTACGGGCCGCACATCTTCCACACCAACTCCGACGCGGTGTTCGCCCATCTGTCGCGCTTCACGGAGTGGCGCGCCTACGAGCACCGCGTGCTGGGCGAGGTCGACGGCATGCGGGTGCCGATCCCGATCAACCTCGACACGGTCAACACGCTGTACGGCCTGTCGCTGACCTCGGACGAGCTGGAGGGCTGGTTCGCCGCCCGCGCCGAGCCGGTCGCCGAGATCCGCACCAGCGAGGACGTCGTGGTCAGCCGGGTCGGGCGCGAGCTGTACGAGAAGTTCTTCCGCGGCTACACACGCAAGCAGTGGGCGCTCGACCCGTCCGAGCTGGACCGCGCGGTGACCGCGCGGGTGCCGGTGCGCACCAGCCGCGACGACCGCTACTTCACCGACACCCACCAGGCGATGCCGGCGGACGGCTACACCGCGATGTTCGAGCGCATGCTCGACCATCCCCGCATCACGGTGCGCACGTCCACGGACTACGCCGACGTGCTCGGCCGGGTGTCGTTCCGCCGCCTGGTGTGGACCGGGCCGGTGGACGAGTTCTTCGGCCATCGCTTCGGCCGCCTGCCGTACCGCAGCCTGCGCTTCCGCCACGAGACCCTGGACCAGGAGCGGTTCCAGCCGGTCGGCACGGTGAACTTCCCGCAGACGGAAGACTACACCCGGGTCAGCGAGTACAAGCACCTCACCGGCCAGGTTCACCCGCAGACCAGCGTCACCTACGAGTACCCGACCGCCGAAGGCGACCCGTACTACCCGATCCCGCGCCCGGAGAACCAGACGCTTTACAAGCGCTACGAGGCGCTGGCCGACGCCACCGCGGACACCTGGTTCGTGGGCCGCCTCGCCACCTACCGCTACCTCAACATGGACCAGGTGGTGGGCCAGTCGCTGGCCACCTTCGCGCGCATCGACGCGGTTCTGCCCCGCGGCGGCGCCGACGCGGACGGCACGGCGCTGGCGAGCCAGGCGGCGGACTGACGCGGTGGCCGGCCCCGCGGTTCCGGGCCCGGAGGAGGCGATGCAGGCCGTGCGGGCGCCGCTCGCGCTGTGGGGCGGCGCGGAGTGCAGCGTCGCCCGGCTGCACGACGACTGGCGCGACCAGGTCCGCGAGACCGGCCACCACGACCGCTTCGACGACCTGTCGCGGATCGCGGGCCTGGGCATCCGCACCGTGCGCGCGGCGGTGCTGTGGGAGCGCTGCGCCCCCGGCCCTGCGCACTGCGGCTGGACCTGGCACGACGCCCGGATGGCGGAGATGCGCCGGCTCGGCCTGTCGCCGGTCGTGGGGCTGATGCACCACGGCTCAGGGCCGCCCGGCTTCGACCTGCTCGACCCCGCGCTGCCCGACGCGCTGGCGGCGCATGCGGCGCGGGTCGCGGCGCGCTACCCCTGGGTGGACGCCTGGACCCCGGTGAACGAGCCGCTCACCACGGCGCGCTTCTCCGGGCTGTACCGCATCTGGCACCCGCACGCCGACGACGAGGCGCTGTTCCTGCGCATGGTCGCGGTGCAGTGCCGCGCGGTGCTGCTGTCGATGCGCGCCATCCGCGCCCGCATCCCCGGGGCCACGCTGGTGCAGACCGAGGACCTCGGCCGGGTGTTCTCCACCCCGCCGCTGGCCGCGCGGGCCGCGCGCGAGAACGAGCGGCGCTGGCTGTCGCTCGACCTGCTGTGCGGCCGCGTCGACCCAGGCCATCCCTGGCACGCGCGGTTCCTGCGCGCGGGCGTCGACCCGGGCTGGCTCGCGGCGTTCCGTGGCGGCGAGGCGGCGCCCGACCTGGTCGGCATCAACCACTACGTCACCTCCGACCGTTTCCTCGACCACCGCCTCGCCCGCTACCCGGCGCGGGTGCGCACCGGCGTGGGCGCCGCGCGCTACGCCGACACGGAGGCGGTGCGGGCCGGCGTGCCGCCCGCGGCGCTGGGCTGGGCGGCACGGCTGCGCGAGGCCTGGGGGCGCTACGGCCGCCCGCTCGCGGCCACGGAGGTGCATCTCGGCTGCGCGCAGGACGCCGAGCAGGTGCGCTGGCTGCTGGAGGCCTGGGACGCGGCCCACGAGGTGCGCGCCGAAGGGGTGGACATGCGCGCGGTGACGGTGTGGGCGCTGTTCGGCGCCATGGACTGGGACAGCCTGCTGCGGCACAGGCGCGGCCGCTACGAGCCGGGCGCCTTCGACGTGCGCTGCGCGCCGCCGCGGCTGACCCTGCTCGGCGAGGCGGCGCGGGCGCTGGCCCGCCACGGGCGCTTCGGCCACCCCTGCCTCGGCGAGCCGGGGTGGTGGCACCGTCCCGACCGCCTGCACCCGCGCTGCGCCCCGCTCCCCGCCGCAGGGCCGGCCGCCTGACCACGGGCGCGGGCCCGGCCTTTGCGGACCCGGCCCTGGCCGACCCGGCCTTCGCGTCGTTCGTGCTCGCCGGCTTCGAGTGCTCCACGCATCGCGCCCGTGGCGGCCGCCGCCTCGACCTGCTCGCGGCCACCGGGCACGACCGCCTGGCCGCCGCCGACTACGCCCGGCTGCGCGCCCACGGCATCCGCGCGGCGCGCGACGGCGTGCGCTGGCACCTGGCGGAGCCGGAGCCGGGGCGGCTCGACTGGTCCGGGGTGCGCCCCATGCTGCACGCGGCGCGCGACGCCGGCGTGCAGGTGGTCTGGGACCTGTGCCACTACGGGGTGCCGGACTGGCTCGACGTGTTCTCCCCAGGCTTTCCCGAGTGCCTCGCCCGCTTCGCGGCCGCGGTGGCGGCGCTGGTGCGCGACGAGGGCGGGACGCCGCTGTACTGTCCGGTCAACGAGATCTCCTTCTGGGCCTGGGCCGGCGGCGAGGTCGGCCGCTTCGGCCCGTTCGGCCTCGGCCGCGGCGACGCGCTGAAGCGCCAGCTCGTGCGCGCGGCCGTCGCCGCCACCCGCGCGGTGCGCGCCACCGACCCGCGCGCGCGCTTCATCACCGCGGAGCCGCTGATCCACGTCGCATCGGGCACCGGCGATCCCGGCGACGCCGCGCAGGCCGAGCACCACCGGCTGGCGCAGTTCGAGGCCTGCGACATGCTGTGCGGCCGCCTGGCGCCGGAGCTGGGCGGCGGGCCGGACGTGCTCGACCTCGTGGGCGTCAACTTCTACCCGGACAACCAGTGGTATCTCGGCGACCGCACCATCCCGCTCGGCCACCACGCGCACCGCCCGCTGTCGGAGATGCTCCGCGAGGTCGCCGCCCGCTACGACCGCCGGCTGCTGGTCGCGGAGACCGGGGCGGAGGGCGCCGGGCGCGCCGCCTGGCTGCACTACGTCGGCGACGAGGTGCGCGCGGCGCAGGCGCAGGGCGTCGCCGTGGACGGGGTGTGCCTGTACCCGGTGCTCGACTACCCCGGCTGGGAGGACGGCCGGACGTGCCGGAGCGGGCTGTGGGGCGGCGCCGACGCCGAGGGGCAGCGGGCGGTGCACGCGGGGCTCGCCGGGGAGCTGGCGCGGCAGCAGGCGCTGTTCGGGGGGGCGGCGAAGGCAAGGCCAGGGGCTCTGCCCCTGGACCCCGCCAAAGGCAAGCCTTTGGAA
>CAXSFU010000047.1:0-24480 GCA_964236695.1 uncultured Acetobacteraceae bacterium
TCCAACGATCCAGGCGGATCGTCGGAACCTTCGGCCACCTCCGCCTGGCGGGTCCAGGGCAGAGCCCTGGCCTTGCTTCAGCCCCGTCGCGCGAACGGCTGCACGAGCCCGTGGATGAAGCCGAGCTTGGCGATGACCGGCGCGGACAGGACGAAGGGGTAGAGGTCGCCCTGGCCCATGGAGCGGTTGAGGCTGTTCATGGCGAACACCAGGGGCAGCCAGGCGGCGACGATCTCCTCGATGGCGGTGGCGGCGTAGGGGTCGAGGTCGACGGGCTCGGCGCCTTCGTGGGGGCGCAGGTCCACGGCGAAGGCGCGGGCGGTGTCCAGGGTGTCGACGATGTGCAGGTAGTGGGCCCAGGTCTCGGCGAAGTCCTCCCAGGGGTGGGCGGTGGCGTAGGCGCTGATGGTGCGGGCCTGCCAGTCCGGGGGGGCGCCGTCGCGGTAGTGGCGGCGGAGCGCGTCGTCGTAGTCGGCGCGGTCGTCGCCGAACAGGGCGCGGCAGCGGTCGAGGTGGCCGCCGTCGCGGACCAGGCGGTCCCAGAAGTAGTGGCCGCTCTCGTGGCGGAAGTGGCCGAGCAGGGTGCGGTACGGCTCGCCCATCTTGCGGCGCAGGGTTTCGCGGATGTCGTCGTCGGCCTCGGCGATGTTGAGGGTGATGATGCCGTCGTCCTGGCCGGTCATCACCCTGGGGGCGCCGGGGAGGTCCTCGAGGAAGTCGAAGCCGAGGCCGAAGCCTGGGTCGTCCTGCCGGGTGGCGAGCGGCAGGCGGAGGCGGAGCAGGGTGTAGACCAGACGGTGCTTGGCGTCCTCGAGCTTGCGCCAGCGCCCGAGGTTGCCGGGGCGCGACAGGTCGGGGACCGTGCGGTTGTGGCGGCAGGCGGCGCAGAAGCGGCCGTGGGCGTCGCCGGCGGGGAGCATCCAGTTGCAGACGTCGGGGCCGGCGTTCTCGCAGAAGCGCCGGGCGGGGGCGTCGGGTCCGGCGGGGACGGAACTGCCGGCGACGATGGGGCGCCAGGCGCCGGCGAGCGGCTCCAGGGCGGCGAGAACGGCCTGGTCGGGGAGGAAGCCGAGGCGGTGGCCGCAGCGCTCGCAGCGGGTGTTCTCGAAGTAGAGGCGCTGTCCGCAGTGCCGGCAGGTGAACAGGTCCATGGGGCTCTGGGGGGCTTCGGGCGCGTGGGTCGCTGCCGCCGGGGCGGATGCAGGATGGGTGCCAAGCCTTGCGGCAACCCGGTGCTTCGGCAAAGGCAGCAAGGCTCTTCTTTTTCTAAAGAAAAAGAAGCAAAAAGACTTTGCATACAAGAGGCTGGGCGCGGGGGTGGCTCCGGAGCCCAATGGGTCAAAGTTCTTTGGTTCTTTCTTTCAAGAAAGAACATGCTTTCTTGCAGTGGCGCTGGGCGTCAGGTCATGACGGGCTCTCGTCGGGGACGGAGGCGTCGCCCTGGCCCAGGGTGCGCTGCATGATGACGACGTCGAGCCAGCGGCCGAACTTGAGTCCGGCGGCGCGCAGGATGCCGGTGCGCTGGAAGCCCAGGCTGGCGTGCATGCCGATGGAACCGATATTCTCGGCGTCGCCGATCACGGCGATCATCTGGCGCATCCCGGCGGCCTCGGCGTCGGCGAGCAGGCAGGCGACGAGCTGCTTGCCGACGCCCTGGCCGCGCACGTCCTCGCGGACGTAGATGCTGTCCTCGACGAGGAAGCGGTAGGCGTGGCGGTCGCGGAACGGGCCGTAGTAGGCGAAGGCGAGGATGCCGGTGGCGTCGGCGGCGACGCGCCAGGCGTAGCCGCGTTCGGTGCCGCGGCGGAAGCGGGCGGCGATCTCCTCCAGTGCGGGCGGGGTCTCCTCGAAGGTGCCGGTGCCGTGCAGGACGTGGTGGGCGTAGATCGCCTGGATCTCTGGCAGGTCGGCCTCGGCCGTGGGTCGGATGTCCATGCGGGGAGTCCTGCTCTGGAAGGGTCGCGGAGGGCGGGTAGCGGCGGCTCGGGGTGATAGTGATCGTATTTTAACCCTCTGCGTGATAGGGACGCGAGGCTGCGCGTGCCAAGGTGCGCGCCCTGACTGGGAAGGACGCACCGTGGACCGACCGCCTGCCGAGATCGAGCCCGCAGCCGTTCCCGACGCCGCAGCCGCCCCGCGGCTGTCCGGGCCGGGCGGCGACATGCCGCGCAACCCGATGATGGAGGCGAGGCTGCGGGCGATGATCGTTGCCGCGCGTCACCACGGCGTCGATCTTGACCCGAAGGATTTCCGGGCACAAGCGGGCGAGGAGGTTCCGTCCGCGGCGTCGCTGGTGATGTGGGTGCGCGAGCAGGGGCTGATGGGCCGGGCGCTGAAGCTGCGCTGGCGCAACCTGTTCCGCTTCCACGACGCGCCGCCGACGGTGCTGCTGTTCAACGACGGCTCAGCGGGCGTCCTGGTGGGCGTGGACGCGGCGCGCGACGTGGTGTGGTTGAAGGACCCGGCGACGGCGCCGTCTGAGCCGCCGGTGGCGGTGGACCAGCTCAGGCTGTCGCAGGTGTGGACCGGCGAGGTGGTGCTCGTGCGCCGACAGCGTTCCAAGGCCGAGGTCGAGGCGCCATTCAGCCTGGGCTGGATCGCCGGGCTGGTGGCGGAGCAGCCGAAGCTGATCCGCGACATCAGCATCGCCTCGCTGGTGCTCAGCGTGCTGACGATCGTGCCGGCGCTGCTGGTGATGTCGGTGATCGACCGCGTGGTCGTGCACAAGAGCATCTCGACGCTGGTGCTGCTGTCGCTGCTGCTGGTGGTCCTGAGCGCGTACGAGACGCTGCTCGGCTGGAGCAGGCGCGAGCTGACCGGGGTGCTGTCTGCGCGCATCGACACCAAGCTGAACCTGCACCTGTTCACCAGGCTGCTGGCGCTGCCGGTCGACTATTTCGAGCACAACCCGGCCGGCATGACGATCAGCAAGCTGTTCAACGTGTTCAAGGTCCGCGACTTCCTCACCGGCAAGCTGCTGACGACGTTCCTCGACGCCTTCACCCTGGTGTTCCTGCTGCCGTTCCTGTTCTGGCTGGACGCGACGATGGCGTGGATGGTGGTGGCGGCGTCCGGGCTAATCGCGGTGATCATCATGATCTTCCTCAAGCCGGTCGGCCGGCTTGTCGGCAAGGTGATCGCGGCGGAGAACCGCAAGGCGTCGGTGATGTCGGAGACGGTGCAGGGCATCCGCACCATCAAGACGCTGGCGCTGGAGCCGGCGCGGCGCGCGGAATGGGACGAGTGCGTGGCAGAGACCACGGCGGCGCGGCTGGCGGCGCTGCGGATGGCGAACTGGCCGCAGTCGATCATCACGCCGGTGGAGATGTTCATCTCGCGCGGCGTGATCATGGTCGGCGCCTACCTGGCGATCGGCGACACCACCGGCCTGGCGGTCGGCGGGCTGATCGCCTTCATGATGCTGGGCCAGCGCGTCACCGCGCCGCTGGTGGGCATCGCCAGGCTGCTGGAGGAGATGACCGATGTCCGCGCCTCGGTCGGCGAGGTGGGCAGCGTGCTCAACCAGCCGACGGAGACCAAGGCGCTGACCACCGGCATGCGGCCGCGGCTGGCGGGCCACATCGTGCTGGAGGGCCTGACCTTCACCTACCCGCGCGCCAAGAACGTGGCGCTGGACAACGTGGGCTTCGACGTGCCGGCCGGGACCATGCTCGGGCTGGTCGGGCGGTCGGGGTCGGGCAAGTCGACGATCACCCGGCTGCTGCAGGGCATCAACCGCGAGTACAGCGGCTTCCTCAAGATCGATGGCGTGGAGCTGCGCGAGATCAACCTCACGCATCTCAGGCGCAACCTCGGCATCGTGCTGCAGGACAACTTCCTGTTCCGCGGCACGGTGCGCGACAACATCTCTGCGGGGCGCCCGGGGCTGACGCTGGAGGACGTGGTACGCGCGGCGCGGCTGGCGGGCGCGGAGGAGTTCATCGAGCGGCTGCCGCAGGGCTACGAGACCTGGATCGAGGAGGGCTCCGCCAACATCTCCGGCGGCCAGCGCCAGCGTTTGGCGATCGCGCGCGCCGTGATCTCTGACCCGCGCATCCTGATCCTCGACGAGGCGACCAGCGCGCTCGATCCCGAGAGCGAGGCGCTGGTGAACGCGAACCTGCAGCGCATCGCCAAGGGGCGCACGATGGTGATCGTATCGCACCGCCTATCGTCGCTGATCGACTGCGACCAGATCGCGGTGATGGATCGCGGCAAGCTGATCGACATCGCGCCGCACAACGTCCTGGTGGAGCGCTGCTCGATCTACCGGCAGCTCTGGCTGCAGCAGAACCGTCACCTGAACGAGAAGGGGCGGCAGGCTTCGCTGACGCCCGTGCTCGCCCAGGGCGACTGAGGAGATCCCGATGTCAGGCAAGACACTTGCGCCCCTTGACGCGGGCGATGCCGTGCCGGCGCGCGCCAACCGTCGCGAGGCCCGGCGCGGCCCGGAGATGCCGGTCTCCGTGCTCGAGTTCCATTCGCCCTCCGCCGCGATGGCCAACGTGGCGCCCCTGCACGGCGCGCGGGGCACGGTGTGGGTGGTCGGCGCTCTGGTGGCGACCTGCTTCACCCTGGCGTGGCTGATCCCGGTGGACCGCGTGGTGACCGCGAGCGGCAAGGTCGTGTCCGTGGCGCCCACCGAGGTGGTGCAGCCGCTGGAGACCTCGATCGTGCGCTCGATCGACGTGCAGGAGGGCCAGGTGGTGCACAAGGGCGACGTGCTCGCCCAGCTCGACCCGACCGACACCACCGCCAACGTGGGGGCGTCCACGCAGCAGTCCGGCAGCTACCGGGCCGAAGTCGACCGGCTGACCGCGGAGGCGGCCGGCCAGCCGTATCAGCCCACGGCGACGGACCAGGCCACGCAGGTGCAGGCGGCGATCTTCGCGCAGCGCGCCAGCGAGCACAATTTCCACCTGCAGAACCTGCAGCAGAAGATCGAGGGCTTCCAGGCGCTGGTGCAGCGCGACGAGCAGGACGCCGAGTTCTACAAGCAGCGCCTGGCGATCGCGACCAACGTCGCCGGCATGCGTGCCGAGTTGCAGCGCGATGCGGTGGGCAGCAAGCTGAACACGCTGCAGGCGCAGGACACCCAGGTCGAGGCGACCCGCTCGCTCGGTGCGGCGCTGCGCTCCGCGCAGCAGGACCGCGCGCAGCTGCAGGGCGCGCTGGCCGAGCGCGACGCCTATGACCAGGAGTGGCGGTCCAAGATCTCGCAGGACCTGACCGAGGCTTCGCGCCGGCTGAGCGCCTCGCAGGACGAGCTTGCCAAGGCGGAGCTGCGCAGCCGTCTCGTGGTGCTTCGTGCCGGGCAGGATGGCGTGGTGCAGACCGTGGCCAAGGTCTCGGTCGGCTCCGTGCTGGCGTCGGGCGACCAGTTCTTCACCCTGGTGCCGCTGAACTCGCCGCTGGAGATCGAGGTGAACATCCCGGCGGGCGAGTCGGGCTACGTCCATGTCGGCGACAAGGTGGCGGTGAAGTTCGAGACCTTCCCCTCCACCCGCTACGGCGGCGCCAACGGCACCATGCGGCTGGTCAGCGCGGACAGCTTCACCAGCGGCGACCAGCAGGGCCAGCGTCGCGGCGGCGGCGGCCAGGGTCAGGCGGGCGGCGCGGTGTTCTACCGCGGCAAGGTCGCGATCGACGAGGTGACGCTGCACGACACGCCGAAGGGGTTCCACATCATCCCGGGCATGCCGGTCACCGCGGACATCCAGGTCGGCAAGCGCACCATCGCCGGGTATCTGCTGGGCTCGATCATGCCGGTGGCGCAGGAAGGCATGCGCGAGCCGTGAGGGCGTCGCGACCGCACTCCCGGCGCCGCGGCTGAGACCATGGCGCTTGGCGACCGGCTGAACCGCATGCTCTCGCCCACCAGCCAGCTCCGCAAGGCCGTCGGCCTTGTGGAGCGTGGCGACGTGGCGGGGGCGTTCCCGTTGCTGGCCAGGGCGGCCAGCGCCGGGCTGCCCGAGGCGCAGTTCCGGGTGGGACGTGCGTATCTGGAGGGCGCGGGCGTGCCGAGCAGCCGCGGGGATGCGGCGCGCTGGCTCGAGATGGCGGCGGAGGCGGGCTGGGTCGAGGCGCAGAGCCTGCTGGCCACGCTCTACCTGTACGGCCTGGTGAGCGATGTCTCGGTGGCGACGCCGGGCACCAAGCTGTTCGCCGACGGGAGGGTCGGCACCGGCCCGGACTTCACCCGTGCGGCGCGCTGGGCGCGGCCGGCGGCGGAGGCCGGCTCGCCGGAAGCCCAGGCGCTGCTCGGCTACCTCCTGGTGTCCGGGCCGGAGGAGATGCGCGACCTGGCGGCGTCGGACGCCTGGTACCTGCGCTCCGCGGAGGCGGGCTGTCCACAGGGCCAGCTCGGGCTGGGGCTGTCGATGCTGCGCCAGGCGGACGACACCGATAGCCAGGTCAGGGCGGCGGTGGAGCTGGCCAAGGCGGCGCATGCCGGGCTGCCGACGGCGCTCTACCTGCTGGGCGTGATGACCGAGCGCGGCTCCGGCGTGCTGCAGGACGTCGCCGCGGCCGCCGAGCTGTACCGGCAGGCGGCTGAGAAGGGCGTGCGGTCCGGGCAGGCGCGCTGGGGCCTGGCGTTGATGGAAGGCCGGGGCGTCGCGCGCAACGTGATCGAGGGCGAGTCCTGGCTGCGCCGCGCGGCGCTGGCCGGCGACACGGAGGCGGCGGCGCTGGTCGGCGACCTGTATGCCAAGGGCGGCGACCTGCCGCCGAACTACGCGGAGGCGGCCCTGTGGTTCGGCCGTGCGGCGGAAGGCGGCCATGCCGCGGCGGCGCGGGCGCTGGGGCTGCTGTTCCTCACCGGCGCCGGGGTGTCGCGTGATCCGGAGGAGGCAGCGCGCTGGTTCCGCCGCTCCGCCGATGCCGGCGACGGCCAAGCGCAGATGGATCTCGCCAATCTGGTGCTGTCCGGAGGCGCGGGCGAGGAGGACAGGGTTCGCATCCGCCAGTGGTTCGAGCAGTCCGCCGGAAATGGCGACCTGGTGGCGGCGTTCAATTTCGGCGTCTGCCTGGCCGAGGGGGTTGGCATCGAGCGTGACGACCGGCGGGCCGCGATGTGGCTGCGCCGGGCGGCGGATGGGGTGGTCAACGCCCAGTACTGGTATGCGCGGATGCTGGTTGAGGGGCGCGGCATCGACGCCAACGTCGAGGAAGGGCGGGCGTGGTTCGAGCGCGCCGCGCAGGCCGGCATGGCGGACGCGCAGGTGGCGCTGGCGGAGATGGCGCTGGGCGGGCGCGGCGGGCCGCGCGACCATCCGCAGGCGCTGCGCTGGTTCGAGCAGGCGGCGGGGCAGGGCCATGTGGCGGCGATGTTCGCCGTGGCCGCGATGCATGGCGGCGGGCACGAGGTGCCGGAAAACCGGCCGGTGGCGCAGCAGTGGTTCCGCAAGGCGGCGGAGCGCGGCCATGGCCATGCGCAGATGATGCTGGGGCGCTATCTGGCGCGTGGGCTGGCCGGGCGGCGCGATCCCGCCGAGGCGAGGCTGTGGCTGGAGCGCGCGCAGTCGCAGGGCGTGGCAGAGGCGGCGGCGGATCTGGCGCGGCTGTCCCCGGCCGGCGCCGTGCCGCGTGGTGCGGCCGCCCCTGTCGCTGCCCAGTAGGCTCGGGTCCGCGCGGCCTGTGTGGGTGTCGCGTTGAGGCTGTTATGAACCTCGCAGCAGCTCGCTGCCTCAGGCAGGAAAGCAAGACCCTTCTTTTCCTGAATAAAAAGAAGCAAAAAAACCTTGCACATGGGGTTCAGGGCGCGCGGACGGCTCCGGAACACAATGGGCCAAAGTTCTTTGGTTCTTTCTTTCAAGAAAGAACATGCTTCTTTCTTGTTGCGGCGAACAATATCGAGGTTGGCAGGTCCATAACAGGCTCCTGGTTGCGGCGTGGTGCGACGGGACCGGGGCGGGTGATGCCGTGGTGAGCGAGGCCGACCGTGCGGACTGGCTGCGCTGGGCGCGCGGGCGGGCGGGCGACGCGCTGGCGCGTGGCCGGGCCGCGGAGGCCGGCGGCGATCTGGGCGAGGCGCGCCGCTGGCTGGAGCGGGCGCGCTGTCTCGCGTCCACGGACGCGACCATCGCCGTGTCGCTGGGCGGGCTGCTGCTGCGCCAGGGCGATCCGGAGGCGGCAGAGCGCGTGCTCGGGCCGGTGGCGGAGGCGCACGACCTGCGAGAGGCCTGGAGCGGGCTTGCGGTGTGCGCGCTGCAGCGGGGCCGGGTGGAGGATGCGGTTCGGGCTCTGCAGGCGCTGCTGTCGCGCCATGCGCCGGACGAGTCGGTGGCGATGCTGGCGGGGCTGGTGGTGGCACGGGCCGGGCTGGCGGGCTGGTGCGGCGTGGGCGGCGACGGGCGGCTGTCGCCGGCGCAGCCGCAGGGGGTCTCGGTCGTGCTGGACGGGGCGGCGCTGCACGGGGTCGGCGCGGTGGAGTCGCTGCCGGCGGGGTGGCGCGGCGGGCGGGCGCTCGTGGTGGAGCGTGAGGGTCGGGCGCTGCTTGGCAGCCCGGTCGATGTCGCGGCGATCGGGCGGGTCGAGGGGGTGGTGGAAGGGCGGGACGGCGGGCTGGCGGGCTGGGCGTGGCAGCCCGCCGATCCGGACCGCGAGCCCGTGCTGACGGTGCAGCGCGTGGATGGGGCGTCGTGGGCGCTGGATGCGGCCGACCTGTCGATCACGGTGGAGGGGGCGGCGCCGCTGTCCCGGCCGCGCGGCTTCTCGGTGGCGGCGGCGGCGCTGGGCGGGCTGGCGCTCGCCGGGGCGGTGCGGGTGTTGGACGCGGGCGGGCGCGACCTGCTCGGCAGCCCGCTGGAGCCCGGGCTGGAAGCGCGGGTGGCGCGCGGCATGCAGGACGCGGCGCTGTGGTCGCCGAGCTGGGCTGATCTCGCGGTGGTGCCGCCCGCGTCGTCCGGGGCGGCGGGGCGGCGGGCGGCGCAGGTCGACGTCGTGGTGCCGGTCCATCGCGGGCTGCGGCGCACCCTCGACTGCCTGGAGAGCGTGCTGGCGACGCTGCCGCCGGGCAGCCGGCTGCACGTGGTCGACGACGCCTCGCCGGACTCGGCGCTGGTGGCGACGTTGGGCGGGATGGCGCGGGCGCGGCGCATCCGGCTGCTGCGGCAGGCGCGCAACACCGGTTTTCCCGGGGCTGCGAACGCGGGGCTGCGGGCGGCGGCGGGGCGCGACGTGGTGCTGCTGAACAGCGACACGCTGGTGGCGCCGGGGTGGCTGGAGCGGCTGCGGGCGGCGGCGCATTCCGCGCCCGACATCGGCACCGCGACGCCGTTGTCCAACGACGCGACGATCTGTTCGTACCCGTCGCGCGAGCATGCGAACGCGGTGCCGGACCTGGCGGAGGTGCGTCGGCTGGCGCGGCTGGCGGCGTCGGCCAACGACGCGTTGGTGGTCGACATCCCGACCGGGCACGGCTTCTGCCTGTACATCCGGCGCGACTGCCTGGAGGCGGCCGGGCCGCTGCGCGAGGATTTGTTCGCGCAAGGGTATGGCGAGGAGAACGAGTTCTGCCTGCGCGCGGCGCGTCGGGGCTGGCGTCACGTCGCGGTGCCCGGGGTCTATGTCGGCCATGTCGGCGGCGTCAGCTTCGGCGCGGCGCGCGCGCATCTGGTGCGGCGCAACCTCGTGGTGCTGAACCGGCTGCATCCGGGCTATGACGCGCTGGTGGCGCGCCATGTCGCGGCCGATCCGCTGTTCGCGGCGCGGCGGCGCATGGACGTGGTGCGCTGGAAGCAGGGGCGGGTGGCGGCCGGCGCCGCGCTGCTGGTGACGCACGAGGGCGGCGGCGGCGTGGAGCGCGTGGTGCGCGAGCGCTGCGCGGCGCTGCGTGCGCAGGGGCTGCGGCCGATCGTGCTGCGGCCGGTGGCGCTGGCGCAGGGCGGGGCGGCGTGCCTGGTGTCCGAGCAGGCGGGGCGCGAGGCCGACGTGGCGGATTTGTTCCCCAACCTGCGGTTCGCGCTGCCCGCGGAGCTGCCGTCGCTGGCGCGGCTGCTGCGCGGCGAGGGAGTCGTGCACGCGGAGCTGCACCACCTGCTTGGGCACCATCGCGCAGTGATGGTGCTGTGCCGCAGGCTTGGCGTGCCGTACGACGTCTACGTGCATGACTATGCGTCGTTCTGCCAGCGCATCGCCCTGGTCGGGCCGGGGCGGCGCTACTGCGGCGAACCGGATCTGGCGGGGTGCGAGGCCTGCGTCGCCGACCTGGGCACGAACCTCGAGGAGGAGATCGCGATGCCGGCGCTGCTGGCGCGCTCTGCGGCGGAGCTGGGCGGGGCGCGCGCGGTGGTGGCGCCGTCTGCCGACGCGGCATCGCGGCTGCGCCGGCATTTTCCGTCGGTGCGCCCTGAGGTCAGGCCCTGGGAGGACGAGTCCGGGCTGCCTGCGATGCGCCTGCCGCGGCCGGGAGGGCGGCTGCGCGTGGCGGTGGTGGGCGCGATCGGGCTGGAGAAGGGCTACGACGTGCTGCTGGCCTGCGCGCGGGATGCGCGGGCGCGCGCCCTGGCGCTGGAGTTCGTCGTGGTCGGGCCGAGCATCGACGACGAGCGGCTGATGCGGGCGGGGCCGGTGTTCGTGACAGGAGACTACCGCGACTCCGAGGTCGGCTCGCTGATCCGCGCGCAGGACTGCGACCTGGGGTTGCTGCCGTCGATCTGGCCGGAAACCTGGTGTTATACATTGACGCACATGATGCGTGCGGGGCTCGGGGTGGCGGCGTTCGACCTGGGCGCGCCCGCAGAGCGCATCCGGCGCACCGGGCGCGGCTGGCTGCTGCCGCTCGGGCTGCCTGCGGCGTCGGTGAACAATGCCCTGCTCGGCCTGGCACGGGTTGCGGAGCACAACCGGCCATCGCACTCTCCGGCCGCCGGCCCGGCCGGACCCCTGTCCGGCGTGACCGGCCGCTGACCCTGTGCCTGCGTGAAAGAGTATCGAGCATGTCCGACGCCGACGCCGCCTCGCAACGGGTGATCACGGAGCTGAAGGTGTCGGGTCACCTGATGACGCTCGACCGCGGGGTGTTCTGCCTGTTCTACGCGCCCGGCTCCGCGCCGCCGAGCAGCGCCACCGGGCTGCCTGGCGTGCGGCTGTCGCTGCCGCCGGAGCCGGCGGC
The DNA here is from genome assembly GCA_964236695.1 of uncultured Acetobacteraceae bacterium. Taxonomy (GTDB): domain Bacteria; phylum Pseudomonadota; class Alphaproteobacteria; order Acetobacterales; family Acetobacteraceae; genus CAXSEF01. Next base: position 11,117 of record CAXSFU010000047.1, read on the forward strand.
GCACGGGGCGGGCGCGCTGTCGATCAGCACGTTCCGCGAGGACGGCTGGCTCGGCGGCGAGGACAGCGCGGCGCTGATCCGGGTGACGCGCGGGCCGGCGCAGGTGCTGGTCACCGTGTACCAGGACACCGACGGGCGGCACGACGCGCCGCGGTTGCAGGTGATGCGGCTGAGCGGCGGGCCGGAGCAGGCGGCGGCCGCACCGCAGCCGCCGGCTGTGCCTGTCGCGTCGGGGCAGGGCACGGAAGTGCCGCCCGCGGTTCGTGGCGCCGTGCCGGCGGCCGTGGCCCAGGCGGCGCCGGGCGGGCCTGGGGCGGCGGCCCGTGATGCGGAGCCGCACGCCGCCGACGGGCCGCGTGCCGAGGTGCCTGCGTCGGGCTCGGGGGTGTCGGCCGCGGAGGCCGAGGTCGCGGCCCACGTGCAGGGGCGCGGCGACGTGCTGACCCGCCTCGACGAGTGGATGGGCGAGCGCGGCTCGCAGCGCTGGATCGAGGGGTTCGCGATCGCGCCGCGCCAGCCGGTGACTCGCGACGACCTCGAGTACCAAGCGGTGCTGGGGCGCGGCTGGCTGTCGCCCTGGTCCGACGGCGGGCACTACTGCGGCAGCCGTGGCATGGCGCTGCCGATCCTCGGCCTGCGGGTGAGGCTGCGCGGTCCTGCGGCCGAGCGGTTCGACCTGCGGGTGTCCGCCACCTTCGTGGACGGCACCTCGGTCGGGCCGAGCGACACCGGCGAGGCCTGCGAGGCGGAAAGCCTCGCGCCGCTGGAAGCGTTCCGCGTCGAGATCACGGCCAGGCCTGGGCTTGCGGTGCCGGAGGCCGTGGCCCCCGTCGCTGCGGCCGGGTTGGCGCCCGCGGTGGCGACCTCGCCCACGGCGGGCGTCGCGACGCCGGCGGCCGCGGTGCGCAAGCCGGCGCGGGCCACCTTCAAGCCGGCGCCGCCGCCGCGCGGCAAGACCGCGCCGGTCGGCCGCGGCAAGCGATAGGGGCAGGGACTCCGGTCCGGGCGCGCGACCCTGTCGCGCGGCCCGGCGGGGCTGGATCATGCGCTATCTGTTCGTCCACCAGAACTTCCCGGCGCAGTTCCTGCACCTGGTGCGCCGCCTCGTCGCCGAGAACCGGCACGATGTGGTGTTCATCAGCGAGGCCAACGCCAACCAGATCCGCGGCGTGCGCAAGGTCGTCTACCAGATGCCGCGTGGCCTCAACCCCGAGGCGCACCGCGACGCGCAGGAGTTCGAGCTGGCGATGCTGCGCGCCGAGGCGGTGGCGCGCACGGCTGCCAACCTCAAGGCGCTCGGCTACGAGCCGGACGTCATCATCGGCCACCACGGCTGGGGCGAGCTGCTCAACATCGCCGACGTGTGGCCCGACGTGCCGCTGCTCGGCTACCAGGAGTTCTACTACCGGGTGAGCGGCACCGACGTCGGCTTCGACCCGGAGTTCCCGACGCCGGTGCCGGCGCTGTCGCGGGTAAGGGCAAAGAACGCGGTCAACCTGCTGACGCTCACCAATCCGGGGCACGGCCAGTCGCCGACGCTGTTCCAGCGCTCGACCTACCCGGACTGGGCGCAGAACAACATCACCGTGCTGCCGGAGGGCGTGAACCTCGAGGTCTGCCGGCCCGACCCAGGGGCGGCGCAGCGGCCGTTCGCGCTGGGCGGGTTCGTCGTGCCGCCCGGTGCCGCCCTGCTGAGCTACGTCTCGCGCGACCTGGAGCCGTACCGCGGCTTTCACATCGTGATGCGCGCGCTGCCGCGGCTGCTGCGCGAGCGGCCGGACCTGCACGTGGTCATGGTGGGCGGCGACGGCGTGTCGTACGGGGCGCGGCTGGCGGAGGGGACCTGGAAGGAGCGGCTGCTCGGCGAGGTCGGGCCGCTTGATCCGCAGCGCGTGCTGTTCCCCGGGCGGCTCGACTACGACAGCTACATCCGGCTGCTGCAGCGCTCGGACTGCCACGTGTACTTCACCTACCCGTTCGTGGCGTCGTGGTCGCTGCGCGAGGCGCTGGCGTGCGGCTGCGCGATCGTGGCGAGCGACACCGCGCCGGTGCTGGAGTTCGTCACCGACCGTTCGACCGGGCTGCTGTCGCCGTTCCTCGACCCTGGGGCGCTCGCGGACCGGGTGCTGGAGATGCTGGAGGACCGGGCACTGGCGACGGGGCTGCGTCGCGCGGCGCGGGTCCATGCCGAGGCGACGCTGTCGATGCCGGACTATCTCGACGCCTACGACGCGCTGATCGCGCGGGTGGTGGCGGGCTGAGCGTCACGGCGCCGAATGGCCCGGGTCTGTCATGCGAGGTGCGGCGGTGGGCAGGCAGCCTGACGGGTTCTGCCCGCCTTTCCTGCGGTGCGCCGCCCTGTGCGATGCACGGGTCAGCGCCGGGTCGGGATCTCGTCGAACACGGCGTGCGCCAGGCTGACCAGGTGGCCGGCGGAGAGCGGGAAGCCGGCGCGCTCCGCGTCCTGGGCCAGGGTCAGCAGGCGGTCGGACAGCACCAGCGGGCTGACCTGGTGGTCGGACAGCGGGGTGACGACGGGGGAGGCAAAGCCGCGGAACGCGAGCTGGGTCATGCAGGTCATGGAGGTTTTTCCCGTGCCGTGCGGCCTTCATTGGCCGCGTCGCGATCCTGGCCCGGGCATGGTTTCCGCGAGGTTAACGCGGGCGCGATAATCCTGCGGTCGCGCGCGAAGTCAGGCAAGGCAAGGCCAGGCCAGGGGCTCTGCCCCTGGACCCCGCCAAAGGCGGGCCTTTGGAATCCATTTCTTAGGTAAGGCCGGGTCCAGGGGCGGCTCCCTCCGGTGGCCTTTCCAACGATCCAGGCGGATCGTCGGAACCTTCGGCCAACTGCGCCTGGCGGGTCTGGGCAGAGCCCAGCCTTGTTTCCTTTGGCAGGTCGAGGCTTCCGCCGCTGGTCTTGGGCCAAAGGGCCTCACGGCCTGCGAGTCCGGGCGTAGCCTGCCGAAGACTGTGACAGCCCGCTTGGGCCGTCGGAAGGACGGGCAGACCCCGGGCTTGCCTGACTTCCTGCGTGCGCCTCAGTGTGCATAATCTTGCGTTTCTGTAACGATATGCCGCAGGTCCGGAGTGCGCTAGGCGCAGGCGAGCTCCTGGGGGGACTTCGCAGTGCCGGTCAGGGCGAGGACGCGCAGCGAGGAGGCGAGCGGCCGGTTCGGGTCGCGCGCGGCGTCAACGTCGGCGATCAGCGACGACAGCGTCTGCCGGCGGCCCTGCGCCATCGCGGACAGCGCTGCCCAGAACTCGGGCTCCAGCGCCACGCTGGTGCGGTGGCCGGCCAGGGTGAAGGAGCGTTTGGCCAGGGCGCGGATCGTTCTCATTGCGGTTCCTCGAAGTGTGTCGTCAGACGTGTGTCATCAGACGTGTGTCATCAGACTGGGATCGACCACGCGGTCGAAGGTTGCGGCATCGATATCGCCCGATGCGAGCGCCGCCTCGCGCAGCGTCTGCCCGTGCACATGCGCCTCGTGGGCGATGTGGGCCGCGCGGTCGTAGCCGATGACCGGGGCCAGCGCGGTGACCAGCATCAGCGACCGGTCCAGCAGCTCCGCGATTCGTTGCCTGTTCAGCTCGGTGCCCTCGATCGTGTAGCGGCGGAAGGTGCCGCTCACGTCGGCCAGGCGCCGCGCGGAGTTCAGGACGTTCATGATGATGACGGGGCGCATCACGTTGAGCTCGAAGTTGCCCTGCGCGCCCGCGAACGCGACGGCCGCGTCCTCGCCGATCACCTGGGTGCAGACCATCACCATGGCCTCGCACTGCGTGGGGTTGACCTTGCCCGGCATGATGGACGAGCCCGGCTCGTTCTCCGGCAGGATCAGCTCGCCGAGGCCGCAGCGCGGGCCCGACGCCAGCCAGCGCACGTCGTTGGCGATCTTCATCAGCGCGACCGCGACGCCGCGCATTGCCGCCATGGAGGCGACGGTGGCGTCGAGGCCGCCCAGCGCCGCAAACTTGTTGGGCGCGGTGCGGAACGGCTGGCCGGTCAGCTCGGCGATCCGTGCCGCGATGGCGTCGGCGAAGCCGGGCGGGGCGTTGAGGCCGGTGCCGACCGCGGTACCGCCGGCGGCCAGCTCCAGCAGGCCATCCTGGGCGGCGCGCAGGCCTGCGATCGCGTGGCGCAGCTGGTGGGCGTAGCCGGACCATTCCTGGCCGACGGTGAGCGGCACCGCGTCCTGCAGGTGGGTGCGGCCGATCTTGACCACGTCCATCCACAATTCCGCCTTCGATTCGATCGCCGCGGCGAGCTGCTCCAGGGAGGGCAGCAGGACGTGCTCGATCTCCAGGCGGGCGGCGATGTGCATCGCGGTGGGGAAGGTGTCGTTGGAGGACTGCCCCATGTTGCAGTCGTCGTTGGGGTGGACGGGCTTCTTTGAGCCGATCTCGCCGCCCATGAGCTGGATGGCGCGGTTGGAGATGACCTCGTTGCAGTTCATGTTCGACTGGGTGCCGGAGCCGGTCTGCCAGACGTAGAGCGGGAACTCGGCGTCGAGCCGGCCGGCGATGATCTCGTCGGCGGCCTGCGCCATCGCGTCGCACCTGTCGCGCGACAGGCGGCCGGCGTCGGCATTGACCAGGGCGGCAGCCTTCTTCACCACGGCCATCGCGTGCGCGACCTGGATCGGCATGATGTCGCGGCCGATGGAGAAGTGGATCAGGCTGCGCGCGGTCTGCGCCCCCCAGTAGCGGTCGGCGGGGACCTGCACGCGGCCCATGCTGTCGCTTTCCCAGCGGGTGCCGGATGCGTCGATGCCGATCGGCACCGAGGGGGAGGGGTGCGCGTCGGGGCGGCGGATGTCAGAGGCCATCGTCTGAAGCTCCGTGAGACCGTTCCCGCCCCAGCTACGGGCGGCTGCGGTATTTGGATGCGTTCGGATGCGAGGGCCAGACGGATTTTCTTTGGCCGCGATCGTGGCGGTGGCAGGGGGGGTGGCGGGACGCGCCTGCGTCGTCGCGCGGGTGGTGGCGCGGCCGGGCGGCCTGGGGCCGAACAGCAGAACGGGAGGCGAGCCTGCGGCCGCCTCCCGTTCTCGTGTCCGGTCCCGACCGTGTCGCGGGTCGGTCCGGGTGGGTACGCTCTAGCGGTTCGAGGTCAGTGCTGCGGCATCAGGTTGCGGGCCTCGGTGACCGCCTTGGCGCAGGACTTGTCGCCCTTGGCGTTCAGGTCGGTGGCGCGCTGCAGCGCCGCCTTGGCCTGCGACACCTTGTCGTCGGACGCCATGGTGGCGTTGCCGTTGCCCTTGCCCTGATCCTGCACTGCCTGCTGCGCCATCGTCGGCTTGCCGGCGGACTGGCGGCGCACGTCGGCCGAGGAGGTGGCGACCTGGCCGCTGGCGACCGCGTCGGCCTGCTTGTTCGCGCCGCCGCCGCCGACCGCGCCCGCAGCGCCGCCGACCGTGCCGGCCGAGCCGCCGGTGGCGAGGTTGGTGCCGGCCTTGTCGGTGCCGGCCTTGCCGGCGCCGGACGCCTGCTGGCCCATCTGGCCGGCGTTGTCCTTGCCGACGTCCTGGCCGGTGCCGGGCTGCGACACCGGGGCGCCGAGGCCGCTCATGGAGCCGATCTTCTTGCCGAGCGAGGCGATGTCGGCCGAGCAGCCGCCGTCGGCGCGGGCGGCGAGCGGTGCGAGGCCGAGGGCCGCGGAGACCGCGACGCCACAGACGAGACGAGCGTAGGTCATTGGAATTGTCCTCCCCAGATGTTTTGCGGACAACGCGGCGGTGCGCGGCAGGTTCGAAACGGTCGGAAGAAACTTGGCACTGCTGCGGGCGGCGCGGGTCAGGCGAGGCGGGCGGCGGCCCAGCGCGCCGAGTCGGCCACCACCGGGTCGGGGTCATCGGCCAGGCGCTGCGCGGTGGCGCGCAGGGCGGGGTCGGCGGAGTTGCCCACCGCGTTGAGCACGTTGCGCACGAAGCGGTCGCGGCCGATGCGCTTGACCGGGGAGCCGGCGAACAGGGTGCGGAACCCGGCGTCGTCGAGCGAGGCGAGGGCGTCGAGGCGGGGGGCAGCGAGGTCGTTGCGGGCGCGCAGGCCGGGCGGCGGGGCGGTGTGGGCGAAGCGGTTCCATGGGCAGGCGGCCAGGCAGTCGTCGCAGCCGTAGATGCGGTTGCCCATGAGTGGGCGCAGCTCGGGGGGGATCGGGCCGCGGTGCTCGATGGTGAGGTAGGAGATGCAGCGGGTGGCGTCGAGGCGGTACGGCGCGGGGAAGGCGTCGGTGGGGCAGGCGGCGAGGCAGCGGGTGCAGGAGCCGCAGGAGGCGCCGGCGTGCGGGTCGGGCGGCAGGTCGAGGGTGGTGTAGACCTCGCCGAGCAGCAGCCAGGAGCCGTGTTCGCGCGACACCAGGTTGGTGTGCTTGCCCTGCCAGCCCAGCCCGGCCTGCTCGGCGAGCGGTTTCTCCATTACCGGGGCGGTGTCGACGAACACCTTAACGCCGGCGTCGAAACGGGACGCCACGAACTGCGCCAGGTGCTTAAGCAGGCCCTTGAGGATGTCGTGGTAGTCGCGGTTGCGGGCGTAGACCGAGACGTTGCCGCGGTCGGGGCGGGCGAGGGTGGCAAGCGGGTCGCCGTCGGGGGCGTAGGACAGGCCGAGGGCGATCACGGAGCGGGCGTCGGGCCACAGGGCCTGCGGGTGGGCGCGTTCCGCCTGGCGCTCGGCGAGCCAGCCCATGTCGCCGTGCTGGCCGGCGGCCACGAAGGCGGCGAGGCGCTCGCGGGCCTCGGGGGCGAGGGAGGCGGGCGCGAAGCCGACGGCGTGGAAGCCGAGGCCGAGGGCGCGGTCGCGGATGAGGGACTGGGGAGTCATGGGAGGAAGGAAGGCCACGGCTCTGTCCTGGACCCGCTGGGGGCAGCGTCCCCAGACCCGCGCAACTTAAGAACCTTGCTTGACGTGTGCCGGTCCAGGGGCGCTGCCCCTGGCGGGTCCAGGGCAGAGCCCTGGCCTTCTTGCCTTCAGCCCGGCTCGACGTTCTTAGCCGCCCCGAGCGGCATCGGCACGTAGCGGACGCCGTCGCTGCCCTGGATCAGCATGAGCACGGCCTTGCGGTCCTGCTTGCGGATGGCGTCGACGCGCGAGCGCAGTTCGGAGGGGGTGTTCACCGCTTCCTGCTGGACCTCGACGATGACGTCGCCGGCCTTGAGGCCGTGGTCGGCGGCGGGGCCCCCCTTGCTGACGTCGGTGACGACGACGCCCTTCTGGTCGTCGCCGAGGCTGTACTTCTTGCGCGACTCGTCGGTGATGGGGGCGACCTTCATGCCGAAGTCGCTCAGCTCGGAGACGGCGGAGGCGGACGGCTTCTTCTCGCCCGCGCCGCCGGCGTCGGCCATCTTGGCGTCGGACGGCATCTCGGCGACCTTGACCTGGAGGGTCTGGTCCTTCCCGTCGCGCCAGACCTCGACAGGGACGGAGACGTCGATCGCGGTCTCGGCGACGACGCGCGGCAGTGTCTTGAGCTCCTTGATGTCCTGGTTGTTGAACTTGAGGATGACGTCGCCGCCCTTGATGTGGGCGGCGTCGGCCGGGCCGCCGTCGTTGACGCCGGCGACCATGGCGCCGTCTGTGCCCTTCAGGCCGAGGCTTTCGGCGATGTCGGGGGTGACCTGCTGGATGCGCACGCCGAGCCAGCCGCGGCGTGCGTGGCCGTACTGGCGGAGCTGGGCGACCACGGTCTTGGCCGCGTTGGAGGGGATGGCGAAGCCGATGCCGATGGAGCCGCCGGAGGGCGAGTAGATCGCGGTGTTGATGCCGATGACCTCGCCGGCCATGTTGAACAGCGGGCCGCCGGAGTTGCCGCGGTTGATCGGCGCGTCGGTCTGGATGAAGTCGTCGTACGGGCCCTGGTGGATGTCGCGGCCGCGGGCGGAGACGATGCCGGCGGTCACCGTGCCGCTCATGGCGTAGGGGTTGCCGATGGCGAGCACCCAGTCTCCGACGCGGGGCACGTCGCTGTCGCCAAACGGGACCTGGACGAGCTTGTGGTCGGTCTTGATCTGCAGCACGGCGAGGTCGGCGCGGTCGTCGTGGCCGAGCACCTTGGCCTTGATCGTGGTGTTGTCCTGCAGGGTGACGGTGACGTTGGTGCCGCCCTCGATCACGTGGTTGTTGGTGACGATGATGCCGGCGCCGGCATCGATGATGAAGCCGGAGCCGACGCTCTGGGTGTGGCGCGGCTGGTCGGGGGTGGCGTCGCTGTCGTCGTCGCCGCCCTGGGGGCCGTGCGGGTGGTTCTTGTTCATGAAGTCCTTGAAGAACTTCTCGAACGGCGAGCCGGGGGGGAACACCGGCATCTCGGGGCCGCCGCCGCCGTGGCCGGGGGGCATGCCCATCGCGGACTCAGCGGGCATGTCCTGGGTGGAGGAGATGTTGACCACGGCGGGCAGCAGGGCGGCGGCGAGGTCGGCGAAGCTGTCGGGGGCGCCGCGGGCGTAGGCGGGGGCGAAGGGGGACAGTTCGGGGGCGGCGGGGAGCGAGAGCACGCACCCGAGTGCGATGGCGCGGACCGTGTGACGCATGGCGGATGTTCCCTCTTTGCCAGGATACTGCGCGCGGGCCCGGACGGGCAGCAAGCGGCATGGCGAGGTGGGGACATGGGGGGAGGCGGCCGCAGCCCAAGGTGGGCGCGGCGAAGAACGCGACGGGAGGCAGGCAAGGCCACGGGCTCTGCCCCTGGACCCCGCCAAAGGCCGAGCCTTTGGAATCCGATCCTTAGGTCAAGGAAGCGAAGGGCCCCATGGCCCTTTGCGGGTCCAGGACAGAGCCCCTGCCTTGCCTGCTACTGCCCCGGCAGCCCCTTGAGCAGCGACAGGATGCCGTCCTCCGGCGTGAGCACGAGCCGGTCCTTCGGCCCGAAGGCGGCGCGATAGGCCGCCAGGGTGCGCCAGATCGCGAAGAACGCGGGGTCGCGGCCGTAGGCGTCGGCGTAGATGCCGTAGGCCGCCTTCTCGCCCTCGCCGCGCAGCTTGTCGGCGGTGCCGCGGGCGTCGGCGAGCAGCACGGTGCGGTCGCGGTCGGCGTCGGCGCGGATGCGGGCGCTGGCCTCGGCTCCCTCGGCGCGGGCCTGCTTGGCGACGCGCTCGCGCTCGGACTGCATGCGGCTCAGGATCGCCTCGGTGTTCTCGGACGGCAGGTCGGCGCGGCGGATGCGCACGTCCTCGACGTGGATGCCGAAGCCGGTCATCTCGCCGTCCACCTCGGTGCGGATCAGTTCCATGATGCGGCCGCGCTGGGCGGAGAGCACGTCAAGCAGGGTTTCGCGGCCGAGCACGCGGCGCAGGCTGGACTCCACGACGGAGGCGAGGCGGCCCCGGATGCCGTCCTCGGACGGGCCGACGGCCTGGTAGTAGCGCAGGGGGTCGGTGATCCGGTAGCGGGTGAAGCTGTCGACGATCAGGCGGCGCTGGTCGCCGAGGATGACCTCCTCGCCGGGGGTGTCGTAGTCGAGCAGGCGGCGGTCGAAGGCGATCACGGTCTGGATGAACGGCACGCGGGCCTGCAGGCCGGGCTCGGTGATGACGCGCACCGGGCGGCCGAACTGGGTGATCAGGGCCTGCTCGGTCTGGCGGACCGTGAACAGGCTGGCGGTGACCAGGAGGGCAAGCGCGAAGGCCACGGCCGCGAGCGGCAGCACGGCGCGCGACGAGGACAGCGGGTTCATCGGGCCGCTCCTGCTGGCGTGGCCGTGGGCGGGGCCGTCGCCGCGGCGGACGGCGTGGCGGCGGTGGCGGGCGGTGGCGCCGGGATGCCTGCGGCGCCGGGGAGCGGGGCGGCGCCGGGCAGGGACAGGCCGGGCAGGCCAAGGAACGGCAGCAGGCCGCGCACGCCGTCGGCGACGACGATGGTGGGCGTGCGGCTCAGCACGTCCTGCATGGCCTCCAGGTAGAGGCGGCGCAGCGTCACCTGCTTGGCGGTGGCGTAGGCGGACTCGACGCTGGTGAAGCGCTGCGCCTGGCCGGTGGCGGTGGCGATGGAGGCCTGGCGGTCGCCGTCGGCGGCGGCGGTGATGGCGGCGGCCTCGCCGCGGGCGCGGGGCACGATGTCGCGGGCGTAGGCCTGGGCCTCGTTGCGCATGCGCTCGGCGTCGGTGTTGGCGCGCTGGACGTCGCGGAAGCTCTCGATGACGGCGGGCGGCGGGTCGACGCGCTGCAGCTGGACCTGGCTGATCTCCACGCCGGAGCCGTAGGCGTCGAGGATCGCCTGCACGCCGGTGCGCACCGAGGTCTCGATCGAGGCGCGGCCCTCGGTCAGCGCGGACTGGATGGCGGTGCGGCCGAGCACCTCGCGCATCACGCTTTCGGCGGCGGCGCGCACGGTGGCGGCGGGGTTGCGGGTGTTGAACAGAAAGGCGCGAGCGTCGGAGATGCGCCAGAACACCGCGTAGGAGATGTCGATGATGTTCTCGTCGCCGGTGAGCATCTGGCCCTCGGCGGCGGGTGCCGGGGCGTGGGTGGAGCGGCCGGTGGCGAAGGGGACGCGGAAGCCGGTGACGCCGGAGCGCGCGTCGGGGCCGCCGTCGGTGTCGGCGTCGTCCGTGGCGCCGTCGCCGATCTCGATGCGGTTGACCACGGTGACGGAGGGCCGCAGCACGGTCTCCACCGGCCAGGGCAGGTGGTAGTTCAGGCCGGGCATGGTGGTGCGGTCGTAGGCGCCGAAGCGCAGCACCACGCCCTGCTGGTCGGGCTGGACCTGGTAGATGCCGCTGGCCAGCCACAGCGCGACGAGCACGGCCGCCGCCGCCGCGGCGCCGCGCGCGCCGGTCAGGGCGCGCCAGTCGCCGTCCTGGCCGCCGTTCCGGCCGCTGCGGTCCTCGCGCCGCCTGTCGCCGGGGTCGCGGTCACCGGGTCCGCGCCCGGCCGGATCGCGCCCGCCGGGGCCGCCGCCGCCGAAGCCGGTCTGGCGCAGCCGGCGCAGCAGGTCCTGGGCGCGGGCGCGGGCGCGCTCGATGTCGGCGGCGATCGGCATCCCGGGACGCGGGGCGGGGCGGCGGTCCTGGTCGGGGGCCCAGGGGTCGTGCGGCTCTGGCGCGCCGGGCCGGCGCGGCGGCGTCGGGGTGGAGTTGCCCCCTGTGCTCCAGGGTCCGTCATCCGAAGGCATGGTTGGTCGCCGATCCGCTGTGCCGGCCACGCCGGGGTCGGGGCGAAGCTGGCATGGGCGGGGGAGAAAGCAAGGCCGGGGGTCCCGCCCCCGTCCCCAGGCCGGCCCGGGGGCGAGGCGCCCGTGGACGGGCCTGGGGCGACATGCAGGGTGCGGTGGCGTCTGGGATTTCCAGGGGTCCGGCGGGCCGGGCGGAGCCGGCCGAGAGTTTCGAAGACCCATCCGGGCCGGCGGGAAGGCCGGCGGAGGCGGTGCCCGGCCCTGGCTGCCTGCGCGTTGGCATGCGCGGCGGCGCGGGCCATATCAGCGGCGGGGGACGCGGTGTTCCCGTGCGGAGACTGCCTGCCCATGGCCGAGCCAGACATTGAGACCCTGCGCGACATCCTGCGCGCGGTTGCAGCGCCGGGAGGCGGCGGGCAGGACATCGTGGCCGCCGGCCTGGTGGAAAGCATCCAGGCGAAGGGCAGCCTGGTGCAGGTCACGCTGCTGACCGACAAGGCGCGGGCGCGCGAGATGGAAGCGGTCGGGCGGCAGGTGGAACTGCTGCTGTCCCGCCAGGGGGACGTGACCAACGTGTCCACGGTGCTGACCGCGCATCGCGGGGGGGCGGCGGCGCCGGGGCCGAACGGGGCGGTGGCGCGCTCGTCGGGCGGGGCACCCGGGCCGGTGCCGGCGGCGGGCGGGCACAGCCATGGGCCGGGCGGGCACTCGCACGCAGCGCCCGGGGGCGCGAAGGCGGGGCCGGCGCAGGGTCTGTCCGGCGGCAAGGGCGCGTCGCTGCTGCCGGAGGTGCGCTCGATCGTGGCGGTGGCGTCGGGCAAGGGCGGCGTGGGCAAGTCGACCACCGCGGTCAACCTGGCCGTGGCGCTGGCGCGGCAGGGGCTGCGCGTCGGGCTGCTGGACGCGGACATCTACGGGCCGAGCCTGCCGAGGATGCTGGGGCAGAACCGCAAGCCGGCGGTCATCGCCGACCGGATGCAGCCGATCGAGGCGTGGGGCCTGAAGGCGATGTCGATCGGCTTCCTGGTGGACGAGACCACGGCGATGATCTGGCGCGGGCCGATGGTGATGGGTGCCCTGGAGCAGATGATGGGGCAGGTGGACTGGGGCGCGCTCGACATCCTGGTGGTCGACATGCCGCCGGGCACCGGCGACGCCCAGCTCACCATGGCGCAGAAGGTGGCGATCACCGGCGCGGTGATCGTGTCCACGCCGCAGGACATCGCGCTGATCGACGCCCGGCGGGCGGTGTCGATGTTCGAGAAGACGCGGGTGAGCGTGCTCGGCATCGTGGAGAACATGAGCTTCTTCTGCTGCCCGAAGTGCGGCGAGCGCACGGAGATCTTCGGGCACGGCGGCGCGCGGCAGGAGGCACGCACGCACGGGGTGGAGTTCCTGGGCGAGGTGCCGCTGCTGCTGGAGATCCGCACCAACGCGGACGCCGGGACGCCGGTGGTGACGCAGGCGCCGGACAGCGACGCGGGGCGGGCGTATACGGCGTTGGCGGCGCGGGTATGGGAGAAGACGCAGGGGCGGCTGCGCGAGATCGAGAGCGCGGCGCCGCGGATCGTGGTGCAGTAGGAAGAAAAGCTGGGCTCTGCCTCCGCTGCCATTCCAACGATCCAAGCGGATCGTTGGAACCTTCGGCAGCTACGCCCAGACCCGCAAAGGGCCGTGAGGCCTTTTGATCCCTTGACTCAAGCAAGGCAGGCCGAGAGGCGCCGCCCCTGGACCCGGCCTCAGAGTCCATCCGGAAAGACTTTGAGTCGGGTGATACCAATGGCCGAAAGTCTTGACTTGTCGAGGCGAGCAAGGCTGGGCTCTGCCCAGACCCGCCAGGGGCGAGCCGCCCCTGGACCGGCTTGACTCAAGTATAGGTTTCCAAAGGCTCGGCCTTTGGCGGGGTCCAGGGGCAGAGCCCCTGGCCTTCCTGTCCCGACCGGTCAGGGCAATCGGCCGTTGGTATGAGCGATGCCGAGTGGGCCCTGGTCGCCCCGCTGATACCCCCGGCCAAACGGGGTGGGCGGCCTCGCAAGGTGGACGTGCGCGAGGTGCTGAACGCCATCTTCTGCGTGCTCTCCACCGGCTGCCAATGGAACGCGCTGCCGACAGACCTGCCATTGCGCAGCACGGTCTGGGACACCCTGGACCCGTGGGAGTGGAACGGCACGATCGAATGCATCCACCACGAACTGTATGTCCGGTACCGTCCTCGTCGACACGCTCGGCCTGCTGCTGAACGTGGATGTGCATTCGGCCCAG
>CAXSFU010000048.1:0-24289 GCA_964236695.1 uncultured Acetobacteraceae bacterium
CATCCCCTCCGCCAAGCGTGCTATGCTGAACTAAGGGTCTGACAAGTCGCCTCATTGCAGGGGCGAAGAGCTTTCCCGCTTTCACGGACGGCGTGTGAAGATGCACCTGCGCGACTTGTAGACTTGCGGGTGGCGTTACGGACGCGGGTAGATTGTTGTGCGGCCGTTTTATTTGTTCCAGGGATACCAACGGCCGAAAGTCTTGACCTGTCGAGGCGAGCAAGGCTGGGCTCTGCCCAGACCCGCCAGGGGCGAGCCGCCCCTGGACCGGCTTGACTGAAGGAATGGATTCCAAAGGCTCGGCCTTTGGCGGGGTCCAGGGGCAGAGCCCCTGGCCTTCCTGTCCTGACCGGTCAAAGCAACCGGCCATCGGTATGAGTGTCTGCAATTCTTACGCCAGCTTCGTTGCGGCGAACGCGAGCGGCCGGCTGTCCACAGGGTTCGGCACCACGATGCCCGTTGGCTGCCGGATGCCGGAGGTGTCGTCGTCCAGGCTGCAGGGCTGCCGAGGTCGAGGCACCACTGCCTGCAATGCAGGCGAAACATACGCCCGGATCGTTTCTTTGGTAAGCGGATACTCGCGGCTCGATAGTGTATTTATTCGCCATCGCGACATACCCCGGTAGTATTCGGACGCCAGCATGCCTGGACGCTGTGACGCGGACACGCTACTGGGGTTCAAACGATACGGGAACGAACAAATCATGCCCTTCAGTCCGTTCGGCACGACGCTGGCGCGCCGGAGCCTCCTGCGCCTGGGCGGTGCGGCTCTTGCGCTGCCGCTGCTGCCGCGTCGGTCGTGGGCCACACTGTCCGCCGGCGCGGGTCTCGGCTTCCTGCAGACCAGGATGCCGTTCTGGGGTGCCGCGGGCACGATCGACGGCGGGGTCACCCTGACCGCCGCGATGACGGCGGAAACGCCGTTCCGGGCGGTGCAGTTGTTCTGGACCAACTTCGACACCGTGCCGCGGGTGGTCGGCAGCGCCGCCGCGGCGTCCACCGCGGCGCTGGACGATGCGACCAACCCGATCAATGCCTCCGGGGTGCAGGATCCGGGCCTGTGGACGCCGGTCACCTTTGGCGGCGCGCGCTCCGGCACCATTCCGGCCGCGGTGCAGGGCACCACGGGCTTCATCCCGCAGAACGACCGCGTGGCCGGGCTGCTGGTGAGCGACGTGATGCCGCTGGCCTCCCTGCCGCGCACCGACGGGGCGTTCCCGCTGCTGCTGACCCGCTCGTTCTCCGCCGGGCCGATGTCGTGCGCGGAGGCCGGCGACGTGCTCGGCCAGTATCCGCCGGGGGGTGGCGCGTTCGACAGCGTGTCCAACGGTCGGATCGTGCGCGCCGGCCTGATCGCGGGCGACGCCGCCAGCAGCCCCGGCGTGGCCGCCGGCACCGCGGGCCAGTGCCTGGCGCCCACCGGGGTGATCTTCCACACCAGCGTGCCCGGGCTGTCCGTGATGGTCGGCGGCGACAGCCTCTACCAGGGGTTCGGCACCGCCACGGTGCAGGACGACCCGTTCCACATCGCGGCCTGCGCGATCTCGACACCGTCGCTGCCGGTCACTGTGTGCAAGCTCGCCTACCAGGGCATGTCGTCCGCCAGCTTCCAGGCCAACCTGCAGCAGATGGTGGTGGCGGGCTCGCCGAACGTGGCGATCATCAAGGGAGAGAGCCCGAACGACCTGCCGCGCGGCTCGGCCGCCGCCTACTCCGCGAGCCTCGGCGGGCTGATCGGCCTGGGCACCTGGTGCGCCGGGCGCGGCACCCATCCCGTGGCCAGCACCGCCATGCCGTATGCCGAGTCCCTTGAGTCCGACGCGGTGCGCCGGCAGTTCAACGCCCAGATCCGCGGCTCCGGGTGGGACTACGTGGACTTCGACGCCGCCGTGAGCGACGGCGGGTCGCCGGCCGCGATCCGGCCCGAGTTCATGTCCCGGGCGCGCGCGCCGCACCCCAACGATGCCGGGGATTTCGCGATCGCGTCCAGCGTCCAGGCCGTCCTGCAGCGCATCCTGGCGCGCTAGAGGGTGTTGCCGACCTTAAATCCCAGATTTTTGTAACAGAAGCAAGAAGAAAGCATGTTCTTTCTTGAAAGAAAGAACCAAAGAACTTTTGCCCATTGAATGCCGGAGCCGCTCGTTTGCCCGGAACTTCATGGGCAAAGTCTTTTTGCTTCTTTTTCCTCAGAAAAAGAAGAGTCTTGTCTTCCTGACCGAAGCAGCAAACCAATACGAGATTCGTAACAGCCTCTAGGGGCGCCCCGGGCCGGGCGCCGGCATCCCCGCGGCGTTGCCTTCCGATCCGCGGATGGTTGTCAGAACTCCTGGCCGGCCGGCTCGGTGACCAGCAGCTGGTCCGGGCGCACCCAGACCTGCCACAGACCGGCCTCGGTCTCCTGCGGCAGCTCGACCAGGATCGCCCCGTCGGCGCGGTTGCCGACCGGCCAGCCGATGTCCACGCTGTCCGCGTCGACCTGGCGCACGGAGGCGAAGCAGCGGGCCGCGCCGCCGCCGGCCTGCTCGATCTCGACCACGCGACGCTCCGGATCGAAGGCCGTGTCCATCACCCGCGCCCTGAGCCGGACGGTCTGCCCTGCCCCGGGCCCTCGCATGCTGATGCTCATCGCGGACGCTCCAATCGGTCTGCGACCATCCACCAGCCGCGCGGAGTCGCGCCAGGACCAATGAGACACGCGGCCGGTTGCCCCGGCCGGTCAGGACAGGAAAGCCAGGGCTTTGTCCCATGCCGGAAGGCGGGGACCCCGCCCAAGGCCAGTCATCTGGGATTTTTCCTTAACCAGTGCCGGTCCAGGGGCGGCTCGCCCCTGGCGGGTCTGGGCAGAGCCCAGCCTTGCTCGCCTCGACAGGCCAGGGCTTTCGGCCGTCGGTTCGAGGCATGCTTCCGCGCCGGGAACCGCGTCGGGGTCAGGGACCTCGCCCGGGCGAGCTGGCGGCGCCTGGCGGGTAGCTGGCCTGGGAGGAGAACGGCGCTTCCTTGCTGCCGTCGGTGAACGAGGTGCCGGGGGACTGCCCGGTCGCCATCGGCGACTGGCCGGGCTCCAGCGCCGCCACCGGCGCGACGGGGCGCGCACAGGCCGCCGGGGCCACGGCGAGCAGCGCCGCCACCGCGGCCCGGATCGCGGCGCGGCGCCCTGCCCGGCTGGCGTGCGCCGGAGGCGCGCGGCTCATTGCGGGATGCCGCCGCCGATGCCGCCGGCGCCGATCGCGGTGCCGCTCTGCGAGGCGCCTGCGCCGCCCGGCTCGCCGTCCGAGCTGATCGAGGCGCCGCTGCCGGCGGAGTGGATCATCATCCCGTCGGTCTGCATTGCGGCCGGCGCCCCGATCACGCTGGTCATCGGCGCGGAGGCGTCGCCGCCCCCCGACACCCCGCATCCCGACAGCAGCGCCGCCATCCCGATCCATGCCGCCCGCATCGCCGCCTCCGACCGCCGTCCCGATGCGGTGCATACGGCCGCTGCACCCAAAGGGTTGCCGCGGCCGCTCCCGGCCGCCCGGCGCGCGAGGCGTGGCGGATGGACGCGGCCCGCGAGACGCGACACCATGTGGTGGGGACAGCGCCGTTGCGCGCCCGGCCCGGGCCCGGCGCCGCCACAGGATCATCGCCATGGATTTCGACTGCTCCGGCCCGGAAGCCAGCGCCTCGCAGCAGATCGCCCGCGGCGTGCTGGCCGGCTTCCTGGTCCTGCTCGGGCTGTGGACGCTGCACGACTTCCTGACCGCGCTGGCGTGGGCGGCGATCCTGGCGATCGCGATCTGGCCGCTGTACCGGCGTGCGCAGCGCCGCTGGCCGCCGGGGCGGCACAACATCCTGGTGCCCTCGCTGTTCACCCTGGTGGTCACGCTGGTGTTCGTGGTGCCGCTGGTGCTGGCTGCGGTGCAGATCGGCAGCGACGCGCACGGCGCCATCGCCTGGCTGGTGGACGCGCGCAACAACGGCGTCGCGGTGCCCGACGTCGTGGGCCAGCTTCCGTTCGGGCAGCGGCAGGTCGCGACCTGGTGGCAGCACAACCTCGCCGACCCGCAGGGCGCGCAGGCGCTGCTCGGCCGCGGCACCCATGACGCGATGTCGCTGGGCCGCGAGCTGGGCGCGCTGGTGGCGCACCGCTTCGTGGTGTTCGGCTTCACGCTGCTCACCCTGTTCTTCCTGTTCCGCGACGGGCCCGCGGTGTCGGCGCAGATGCTGGTGGCCAGCCGCAGGGCGTTCGGGCCGCGCGGCGAGCGCATCGGCCGGCAGGTGATCGCGTCCGTGCACGGCACCGTCGACGGGCTGGTGCTGGTGGGGCTCGGCGAGGGCGTGGTGCTCGGCATCGCCTACGCCGTCGCGGGCTGCCCGCACCCGACGCTGCTGGGCGGGGCCACGGCGATCGCGGCGATGGTGCCGTTCGGCGCGGCGCTGGTGTTCTGCGCCGCCGCCCTACTGCTGCTGGTGCAGGGCTCCACCGTGGCCGCGGTGGTGATCGTCGTGCTCGGCTTCGTGGTGACCTTCGCCGCCGACCATTTCATCCGCCCCGCGCTGATCGGCGGTGCCACCCGGCTGCCGTTCCTGTGGGTGCTGCTCGGCATCCTGGGCGGGGTGGAGACCTGGGGGCTGATCGGGCTGTTCCTCGGGCCGGCCATCATGTCCGCGCTCATCATGCTCTGGCGCGAGTGGACCACCCCGGAGGCGGCGTGACGGCCGGCACCGCCATGCGGGACCGGCCGTTTGGCTGAGCACACGGACCCCGGCGTCCTGTCTGCGGTCGTCGTGCGGAGCCTCGCGGGCGCGGAGGCCGCGCGCATCGGCGCGACCCTGGCCGGCACGGCGGGGCGGACCGACCCGCTGGTGGCGGCCGTGCTGGCGACGCCGGTCCCGATCGTGGTCAGCGACCCGCGGCTGGCGGACAACCCCGTGGTGTTCTGCAACGACGCCTTCTGCCGGCTGACCGGCTACGACCGCGAGGAGGTCATCGGACGCAACTGCCGCTTCCTGCAGGGTCCGCAAACAGATCAGGACGCGCTGTGCCGGCTGCGGGCCGCGGTGCGCGATGCGGAAACGCTCGAGATCGACATCCGCAACCACCGCAAGGACGGCACGCCGTTCTGGAACCGGCTGCTGCTCGGCCCGGTGCGCGACGCGGAGGGCGCGCTCGCGTATTTCTACGCGAGCCAGCTCGACGTGACGCTGGAGCGCGAGCGCCTCGTCGGGCTGGAAAGCGACAACGCCTCGCTGGTGGCCGAGGTGGGCGAGCGGCGGCGGCTGCAGGAGGAGGGTGCTGCGCGGCTGCGCTTCGCCACCGAGGCCGGCGGCCTGGGCACCTGGAGCCTCGACGTGCCTTCCCAGCTCCTGTCCAGCTCGCACCGCTTCCGGCGCATCCTTGGCCGCGACCCGGAGCTGGCGCTGCCGCTCGACGAGCTGCGCCGGGCGATCCACCCCGAGGACCGCGGCCGGGTCGAGGCGGCGATGGCGGCCAGCCTGGCCACCGGCGGCGACTACGGCGTGGAGCACCGCATCGTCCGGCCGGACGGCAGCGTCGGCTGGGTCGAGATGCGCGCCGAGGTGGAGGCCTCGCCCGGCGGCACGCCGTGGCGCGTGGCCGGCATCTCGTTCGAGATCAGCGAGCGCAAGCGCACGGAGCTGCGCGCCGCCGCCATGGCCGCGCTCGACAGGCAGCTGCTGCTGCACGAGGACCCGGGCGAGCTGGCGTTCGCCGCCGCGGAGACCCTCGGGCGCATCCTCGGCGTCGGGCGTGTCGGCTACGGCACTGTCGATCTCGCCGCCGAGACGATCACGATCGAGCGCGACTGGACGGCGCCGGGATGCGCCGGCCTTGCAGGGGTTCTGCGGTTCCGCGACTACGGCTCCTACATCGACGAGCTGCGGCGTGGCGAGACGGTGGTCGTGGCAGATGCCGAGCACGATCCGCGCACCCGCGACGGCACCGTGGCGCTCAGGGCGATCCAGGCGTGCTCGTTCATCAACATGCCGGTCACCGAGCACGAGGGCCTGGTGGCGATGCTCTACCTGACGCAGGAGACGCCGCGCGACTGGCTGCCGGATGATCTCGATCTTGTCCGCGAGGTGGCGCACCGCACCCACATGGCGGTGGAGCGGCGGCGGGCCGAGCAGGAGCTGCGTCGCCGCGCCGGCGAGTTCGAGGCGCTGGTCGAGAACGTCAGCCAGCTCGCCTGGATGGCGGAGCCGGACGGGCGGGTGTTCTGGTACAATCGTCGCTGGCATGCCTACACCGGAACGGATCTGGCGGCGATGCAGGGGTCGGGCTGGCGCGCCGTGCTTCCCGCGGACCGGGCCGAGGCGATTGCGGGCGAGCTGGCCGGCCATTGGGCGCACGGGACCGCCTGGGAGGCGATCGTCCCGCTGCGCGGCGCGGACGGGCGGTTCCGGCCGTTCCTGACCCGCGCCGAGCCGATCCGCGACGCGGCCGGCGCGCTGCTGCGCTGGTTCGGCACCAACACGGACATCACCGCGCAGCTGGAGGCGGAGCAGCGGCTGCGCGAGCTGAACGACACGCTGGAGCAACGCGTCGCCGCGGAGCTGGCCGAGCGGCTCAGGGCCGAGGAGCAGCTGCGCCAGAGCCAGAAGATGGAGGCGGTGGGACAGCTCACCGGCGGGCTGGCGCACGACTTCAACAACCTGCTCACCGGGATCACCGGCAGCATGGAGCTGCTGCGCACGCGCATCGCCCAGGGCAGGACCGCGGAGCTGGAGCGCTACCTGCTGGCCGCGGAAGGGGCCGCGCGTCGGGCGGCGGCGCTGACGCACCGGCTGCTGGCGTTCTCGCGGCGCCAGACCCTGTCGCCGCGCGCCACCGACATCGGCCGGCTGGCGTCGGGGATGGAGGAGCTGGTGCGCCGCACCGTGGGCCCGGCGATCGAGGTGGGCTTCGTCACCCCGTCCGGGCTGTGGAGCACGCTGGTCGACCAGAGCCAGCTGGAGAACGCCCTGCTCAACCTGTGCATCAACGCCCGCGACGCGATGCCCGACGGCGGCCGCCTCACCGTGGAGACGCAGAATCGCCGCATCGACGCCGGCGCGGGGCCTGACGACCCGCCGCCGGGCGAGTACGTCTCGCTTGCGGTCAGCGACACCGGCTTCGGGATGACGCCGGAGGTGGTGGCCAAGGCGTTCGATCCGTTCTTCACCACCAAGCCGCTCGGCGAAGGCACCGGCCTCGGGCTGTCGATGATCTACGGTTTCGCCCGCCAGTCCGGCGGCCAGGCCAGGATCCACTCCGTGCCCGGGCACGGCACCACCGTGCGGCTTTCCCTGCCGCGCCACCTCGGCGAAAGCGAGGCGGCGGAGGCGGTGGCGCAGCCGGGAGCGGCGCCGCGCGCGGTGTCCGGGGCGACGGTGATGGTGGTGGACGACGAGGCGACGGTGCGCATGCTGGTGGCCGAGGTGCTTGGCGAACTGGGCTACCGCACGATCGAGGCCGGGGACGGCGCGACGGGGCTGCGGCTGCTGGACGGCGCCGGGCGGATCGACCTGCTGATCACCGACGTCGGGCTGCCGGGGGGGCTGAACGGGCGACAGGTCGCCGATGCGGCGCGGCGGCTGCGGCCGGACCTCAAGGTGTTGTTCATCACGGGGTATGCGGAGGTGGCGGTGGTCGGGCACGGGCACCTCGATGCCGGCATGCACATCCTGACCAAACCGTTCACGCTCGACGCGCTCGAGGCGCGGGTCAAGGAGCTGGTCGGGTAGAGAAGCGGGGCCGAGGCCCTGCCTCGAGCCCATACCGGTGGCCGGCTGCCCTGGCCGGTCAGGAACAGGAAGGCCAGGGGCTCTGCCCCTGGACCCCGCCAAAGGCCGAGCCTTTGGAAACCACTCCTTGAGCAAGGCCGGGTCCAGGGGCGGCTCCCTGCGGTGGCCTTTCCGACGATCCAAGAGGATCGTCGGAACCTTTGGCCACCTACGCTTGGCGGGTCTGGGCAGAGCCCAGCCGTGCTTGCTTCGACAGCTCAAGCATCAGGCTTCCGCGAGCTTCTCCCGGCTGGCGCGGACGCGGTCGACCCTGCGGCCATCCATCGCGAGGACCTCGAACATCCACCCGGCGAAGGCGATGCGGTCCCCTGCCCTGGGCACGCGCTGCAGCAGCGCCAGCAGCAGGCCGCCCAGCGTGTGGTAGCTGCCCTCCGCCGGCAGGTCGGGCAGCGACAGGCGCGACTTCAGCTCGTCGACCGGCATCATGCCATCCATCAGCAGGATGCCGCTCAGCACGGCGGCGGCGTCGCCGTCCTCGCGGCGCTCGGCGGCGTCGCCGACGATCGCCTCCAGCACGTCAGCGGCGGTGACCACGCCCTCGAAGCTGCCGTACTCGTCGATCACCAGGGCGAGGCCGAGGGTGTCCGACTTCAGCCGCTCCAGCGCGTCGAGCGCGCTCACCGTGTCGGGCACCACCATCGGCTGGCGCAGGGCGGCGGCCAGGGACAGCTCGCCGCCGGCGAGCAGCAGGTTGAGCAGGTCCTTGGCCTGCACGACGCCGACGACGTTGTCGATCGAGCCGTCGCACACCACGAAGCGGCTGTGGTCGGCGGCTGCCAGGGTGGCCACGATCTCCTCGCGCGTGTCGCCGCGGTCGATCCAGGCGAGGTCGGTGCGCGGGGTCATCAGCGCGCGCACCGGCTTGTCGGCCAGGCGCAGCACGCGGCCGATCATGGCGTGCTCCTCCGTCTCCAGCACGCCGGTCGACGCGCCCTCGGCCAGGATCGCCTTCAGCTCCTCCTCGGTGACGGTCTCGCGCTCGGCGAGCTTGGAGCCGAAGGCGGCGAGCACCAGGTCGGAGGAGCGGCTCAGCACCCACACCACCGGGGCGCTGGCCTTTGCGACGAGGGCCAGGGGGCGGGCGAGCAGGGAGGCGACGCGCTCCGGCTGGCGCAGGGCGAGCTGCTTGGGCACCAGCTCGCCGACCACCAGGGTGAGGTAGGTGATCAGCACGACGACCAGGAACAGAGACAGCTCGTCGGCGACGGGGCGCAGCACGGCGATGCGCGCGAGCCAGGGCTGCAGCTGGGCGGCGAGGCGGGCGCCGCCGAACACGCCGGCCAGGATGCTGACCAGGGTGATGCCGACCTGCACCGTGGGCAGGAAGCGCTGCGGGTCGTCGGAGAGCGCGAGCGCGGTGCCGGCGCCGGTCACGCCCTTGGCTTCGAGCACCTGCAGGCGGGCGCGGCGCACGGAGACGAGGGACATCTCGCCCATGGCGAACACGCCGTTGAGCAGCATCAGCAGCAGGATGACGACGATCTCGACCGCGATTTCCATGGGCGGCAGACTACGCTGCGGCGGTGCGCGGCCCAACCCGGCTTGTGGCGCGGCGGCAATGCCGGTGGCCGGCTGCTGGCAAGGAAGGCCAGGGGCTCTGCCCCTGGACCCCGCCAAAGGCAAGCCTCTGGAATCCGTTTCTTAAGGAAGGCCGGGTCCAGGGGCGGCTCCCTTCGGTAGCCTTTCCAACGATCCAGGCGGATCGTCGGAACCTTTGGCCTCCTCCGCCTGGCGGGTCTGGGCAGAGCCCAGCCTTGCTTGCCTCGCTGGCTCAAGGCTTTCAGCCGTCGGTGTGACAACGACGGGTCGGATTCCGGAGGACAAGCCGGGCGAACGATGCGGCATGCGGCGCGCTATCCCGGCCAGTGGCCGACGTCCGGCCGCCTGGCGCGACGGTGCGCCCAGGACAGGGATCCTCGCATGACCACACGCCTTCCCCCACTGGCCCTGCTGCTCGGAATGGGCGGCCTGGTGCCGTTCCTGGCTTGCGGGCTGGGCAGCGTCGTCGCGGGCGGGGCGGTGCCGGCCGATCGGGCGCTGCTGGCTCTGGTCGAGTATGCGGCGATCATCCTGAGCTTCCTCGGCGCGGTGCACTGGGGGCTGGCGCTGGCCGGGGCGGGGGTTGCGGCCCGGGGTGGCCTGGAGCGGAGCGGGACGGAGCGGGCGCGTCTGGCGCTCGGCGTGCTGCCGGCGCTGATTGGCTGGGCGGCGCTGCTGGTGTCGGTGGCGGCGGCGCCGGCCATCGCCCTGGCGCTGCTGATCGCGGGGTTCCTGGCGACCACCGCGGTCGAGGCGCGGGCGGCGGCGGACGGGCTGGTGCCGTCGGGCTACATGCGGATGCGCTGG
This sequence comes from uncultured Acetobacteraceae bacterium, assembly GCA_964236695.1. Taxonomy (GTDB): domain Bacteria; phylum Pseudomonadota; class Alphaproteobacteria; order Acetobacterales; family Acetobacteraceae; genus CAXSEF01. The sequence goes on from CAXSFU010000048.1 coordinate 10,132, forward strand.
GGGCTGACCCTGGTGGTGGTGGTGGTGCTGGCGCTGGTGCTGCTGTCGCGGGTGTCGGGGATCGTCGTTCGGCTGTGAACAGGCTTGTCCCATGACAGGAGATCGTTCATGTGTTGTTAGACATTGCCTGGGGGACGAGCACGATGACGGCGACGATCATACCCTTCCCGGCCGGCGGGTCCGGCGGTCTCCGCAGCCCTGCCGCACCGGGCGCAGTGCCGACGGGGGCTACGGCACCGCTGCGGCGGATGGCGCTGCCGTCTGGCGCGGGACAGGCCAGCCTCGCGGGCCCGGGGCGCGTCGCGGTGCATCCCCGCCCCGGGCTGCCGCCCGCGCAGGGAACGCCGGTCGGTATGGCGACGGGTGCCGTGCGCGCGGCACTGTATGCCGGACCGTGCCGACGCACTCGCGGCCTGCGCTCGATGGCAGCCACGAGCGCGGTTGTGGCGGCCTCCACGGTGGCGCCGCCGCTCCCGGCGAGAGTGACACAGCCCGAGCGGCTGGGGCAGGCGCTGGACGGGCTGCGCGCGGCGCTGGCGCGGCAGGCCGCGACGCTGGCGGCGTGGCGGGCCTCGCTTGTCGAGCTGGAGGGCGCGCTCGTGGCACTGCAGGGCGGACTGGCGCAGCAGGCGGGCGCGATGCAGGACATCGGGGCGCGGATCGCGGGGCTCAGCACGGATGCCCGACCTCCGGCGCACTCCCTGCCCCGTTGAGGCTTGCGCGGCAGCGGCGGGCGCGGCGCTGTCCCCCGATCCAGGCGGCAGTGTCTCAGTAAGAAGGCCAGGGCTCTGCCCTGGAGCCGCCAGGCGTAGGTGGCCAAAGGTTCCAACGATCCTCTTGGATCGTTGGAAAGGCCACCGAAGGGAGCCGCCCCTGGACCCGGCCTCCCTTAAGAATCGGATTCCAAAGGCTCGCCTTTGGCGGGGCTCAGGGGCAGAGCCCCTGGCCTTCCTTCCTGGATTTCCAGTTGGGACACTGCCGTCCAGGCCAGGTGATTGAGCGGACCGTGGCCTGCGCCGAGGCCGGGTGCCGTCTCGATCGCGGCGCGCACGTAGCTCCGCGCCCGCGTCACCGCCGCGGGCAGGTCCATGCCCTGGGCGAGGCCCGCCGCCAGTGCGCTGGCCAGGGTGCAGCCGGTGCCGTGGGTGTGGCGCGTGTCGACCCGGGCCTGCTCGAAGGCGGTGGTGCCGTGCGGGGTGGCCAGCAGGTCGGTGAGACGCTCGCCCGGAAGGTGGCCGCCCTTCAGCAGCACGGCGGCCGCGCCGAGGCGCAGCAGCCGCTCGGCCGCGCGGTGCATGCCGGCGACGTCGGCGACCGCGGCGCCGGTGAGCGCCTCGGCTTCCGGCAGGTTCGGCGTCACCACGGCCGCCCTGGGCAGCAGCAGGCGCAGCAGCGCCGCCACCGCGCCGGGGGCGAGCAGGGACTGGCCGCCCTTGGCGACCATCACCGGGTCGAGCACCAGCGGCGCGTCCGTCGTGCCCAGCGCCTCGGCGACGGCCTCGATGATGGCCTGGTCGGCGAGCATCCCGGCCTTGACGGCGTCCGCCCCGATGTCGTCGAGAACGCTGCGCATCTGCAGCGCCACGAACGACGCCGGCACGGGCAGGACGCCCTGCACGCCGAGGGTGTTCTGCGCGGTCGCGGCGGTCAGGGCGGTGGCGGCGTAGGCGCCCATGGCGGAGATCGCCTTGATGTCCGCCTGCACGCCGGCGCCGCCACCGGAGTCCGAGCCCGCGACCACCAGCACCCGTCCGCGCAGCCGCATCGGCGTGCCTCCCTGGCGCTTCGACGTGGCGTGGCTTCCTTCATGCGCCGACCCAGGGGCGGCTCCCTCCGGTGGCCTTTCCGACGATCCAAGAGGATCGTTGGAACCTTTGGCCACCTTGGCCCGGCGGGTCCAGGGCAGAGCCCTGGCCCTGCTATCCCGCAACCCGGCTGATCGCATCGCACAGCGCGCCGACGACGCGCCCCACCATCCGCTCGTCCTCGCCCTCGGCCATGACGCGGATCACCTTCTCGGTGCCCGACGGGCGCAGCAGCAGCCGCCCGCCCGACGCCAGCTCCGCCTCCGCCTCCGCGGCGGCCGCGACCACCGCGGGATGGCCGAGCGGCGTGGGGCCGGTGAAGCGTACGCTGCGCAGCACCTGGGGCAGCGGGGTGAACAGGCGGCAGGCGCGGCTGGCCGGGCGCTCCTGCTCGACCAGGACGGAGAGCACCTGCAGGGCGGCGACCAGGCCGTCGCCGGTGGTGGTGAAGTCGGACAGGATCATGTGGCCGGACTGCTCGCCGCCGACGTTGATGCCGGTGGCGCGCATCTGCTCGGCGACGTAGCGGTCGCCGACCTTGGTCCTGTGCAGGGCCAGGCCCTGGCCTTCGAGGAAGCGCTCCAGGGCGAGGTTGGACATCAGGGTGGCGACCACGCCGCCGCCGCGCAGCCGGCCGTCGCGCGCCCAGCTGTCGGCGATGAGCGCCAGGATCTGGTCGCCGTCGACGAGCTGGCCGCGCTCGTCGGCGAGCAGCATGCGGTCCGCGTCGCCGTCGAGCGCGATGCCGAGGTCGGCGCCGTGCTCCAGCACCTGGGCGCACAGGTGGCGCGGCACCGTGGAGCCGCAGTTCTGGTTGATGTTGAAGCCGTCCGGGGCCACGCCCACCGGAATCACCGTAGCGCCAAGCTCCCACAGCACGGTGGGCGCGACCTTGTAGGCGGCGCCGTGCGCGCAGTCGACGACGATGCGCATGCCTTCCAGGGTGCGGCCGCGCGGGAAGCTCTGCTTGACGTTCTCGATGTAGCGGCCGGCGGAGTCGTTGAGCCGCGTCGCACGGCCGAGGGCGCGCGGCGAGGCCAGGCGGCCGGACAGGTCGGAGGCCATCAGCGCCTCGATCTCGGCCTCGCGGGTGTCGGACAGCTTGAAGCCGTCGGGGCCGAACAGCTTGATACCGTTGTCCTCGAACGGGTTGTGGGAGGCGGAGATCATCACGCCGAGGTCGGCGCGCATCGAGCGGGTCAGCATGGCGATCGCCGGCGTCGGCAGGGGCCCGACCAGGATCACGTCCATCCCCGCGCCGGTGAAGCCCGCCACCAGGGCGGGCTCGATCATGTAGCCGGACAGGCGGGTGTCCTTGCCGATGATCACGCGGTGGCGGTGCTCGCCGCGCATGAACATCAGGCCTGCGGCCTGGCCGAGGCGCAGCGCCGTCTCTGCGGTCATCGGGTCGACGTTGGCGGTGCCGCGGATGCCGTCGGTGCCGAACAGCATCCGGGCAGACGCCGGCAGGGCGTCGGCCGGCGTCGCGTCAGGCTCGGTCCTCGCGTGTGTCATGCCGTCGGCCATGGGCGCTCCTGTCTTGCACCAGCCGCGGCCCTGCGGGCGTGCCGCGGACTCCGGGGAGGGGTGTCAGCCAACCCTGTCATACGCGGGAAAGGTCATCAAACCGTTGCCCTGGAAGGAAGGCCATGGCTCTGCCCTTGACCCGCCAAAGGGCGTGCCCTTTGGAAACCGTTCCGTGGGCCTTTGCACACGCGGGCGGCGTCAGGGGAGGGAAGGAGTGCCCGCGAGCGCCTGCCAGACCCGGATCGCCTGGGCCGTTTCCGCGACATCGTGCACCCGCAGGATCGAGGCGCCCCGCGACAGCGCATACAGGCCTGCTGCGAGGGAGCCGGGGAGCCGGGCCTTCGGCTCGACCGGAATCGCGCCCTCATCCAGGAACCGCTTGCGCGACACACCCACCAGGAGGCGGCAGCCGAAGCCGAGCAGGGACGGCAGACGGCGCAGCAGCTCCGGGTTCTGCCCGGCCCGCTTGGCGAAGCCCACGCCGGGATCGAGCGCGATGTCCGCCCGCCGCACGCCCGCCGCCTCAGCCCGCGCCAGGCTGGCGCCGAGCTCGCGCGCCACCTCCGCCGCCAAGTCGCCGTATTCCGCCAGCCCGGCCATGGACTCCGGCGTGCCGCGCGTGTGCATCAGCACCACCGGGCAGCCGGCCCGCGCCACGACTGCGGCCGCGGCCGGGTCGTGCCCCAGGCCCGACACGTCGTTGACGATCGCCGCCCCCGCCGCCAGCGCCGCCGCCATGGTCGCGGCGTTGCGGGTGTCCACGGAAACCGGCACGCCGCAGCCTGCCAGGCCGGCGATCACCGGCAGCACGCGGCGGATCTCCTCATCGACGGGTACCGGGAGCGCACCCGGCCGCGTGCTCTCGCCGCCGACGTCGAGGATATCGGCACCCTGCGAGACCATGCGCTCTCCAGACGCCACCGCGTCCGCCACGGCGAACTGCTCGCCGCCGTTGCTGAAGCTGTCGGGGGTCACGTTGACGATGCCCATCACCAGGGCGCGGCCCGGCAGCCCGGCCCAAGGCGCGGGAGCAGGCAGGCCGGCCAACCCGGACGCCGGCACCACGCTGCCGCCGATGCGGGCCATCGTGAACGCCAGCCCGTCGCCCAGGGGCAGCGCCAGGCCGAGCCGCACCGCGGCCGCCGCGTCCTCGCCGGACAGCAGGCCCATCGGCTCCATCGCCACCTCCAAAGAAAAGGGCCGCCCCGGCGCAAGCCAGAACGACCCCAAAAGACTGTGCAAACACTCAACTCCCACCTTCCTTAATGAAGGCCGGTCCAGGGGCGCTGCCCCTGGCGGGGTCCAGGGGCAGAGCCCCTGGCCTTCCTTGCCTCAGCCCGGCTGCGGCTGCGGCCCGAGCCCCCCGGTCGGCATCGACGGCCGCGGCGTGCTCGGCACGCTGGCGCGCCGCGTCTCCGGCGCCGGCTCGTCAACCACGACGCGGATCACCTTCTCGCCGCGCAGCACCGTGCGGATCTCGTCACCGGACAACGTCTCGTACTCCAGCAGCCCGTTGGCGAGGCGGTGCAGCTCCTCGATGTTCTCGGTGAGGATGTGCTTGGCGGTGGTGTAGGCGTTGTCGATGATCGACTTGATCTCGGCGTCGATCTCGCGGGCCGTCACCTCGGACACGTTCTTGTTCTGGGTGACGGAGTGGCCGAGGAACACCTCTTGCGAGTTGTCTCCGTAGGCGATCATGCCGAGCTTCGTGCTCATGCCCCACTCGGTGACCATGCGGCGCGCGATGTCGGTGGCCTGCTTGATGTCGCTTGAGGCGCCGTTGCTCACCTTGTCGTCGCCGAAGATGATCTCCTCGGCGACACGGCCGCCCATGGCCATGACCATCTTGGCGCGCAGCCAGGACTTGGAATGCGACAGGCGGTCGTTCTCCGGCAGGCTCATCACCAGGCCCAGCGCACGGCCGCGGGGGATGATGGTGGCCTTGTGCACCGGGTCGCACTCGCTCTCGTGCATGGCGACCAGGGCGTGACCACCCTCGTGGTAGGCGGTCATCTTCTTCTCGGCGTCGGTCATGACCAGGCTGCGGCGCTCGCTGCCCATCATCACCTTGTCCTTGGCGGCTTCCAGTTCGTTCATCGCCACGGTGCGCTTGCCCATCCGCGCGGCCAGCAGGGCGCTCTCGTTGACGAGGTTCGCGAGGTCGGCACCGGAGAAGCCAGGGGTGCCGCGGGCGATCACCTTGGGATCGACGTCGGACGCCAGGGGAACCTTCCGCATGTGCACGCGCAGGATCTTCTCGCGGCCGTTCACGTCGGGGTTGGGCACCACGACCTGGCGGTCGAAGCGGCCAGGGCGTAGCAGGGCGGGGTCGAGCACGTCGGGGCGGTTGGTGGCGGCGATCAGGATGACGCCCTCATTGGCCTCGAAGCCGTCCATCTCGACGAGCATCTGGTTCAGGGTCTGCTCGCGCTCGTCGTTGCCGCCGCCGAGGCCGGCGCCACGGTGGCGACCCACCGCGTCGATCTCGTCGATGAAGATGATACAGGGCGAGTTCTTCTTGCCCTGCTCGAACATGTCGCGGACGCGGCTGGCGCCGACGCCCACGAACATCTCGACGAAGTCGGAGCCGGAGATGGTGAAGAACGGCACGTTGGCCTCGCCGGCGATGGCGCGCGCCAGCAGGGTCTTGCCGGTACCGGGAGGGCCTACGAGCAGCACGCCCTTGGGAATCTTGCCGCCGAGGCGCTGGAACTTCTGCGGATCCTTGAGGAACTGGACGATCTCCTCCAGCTCGGACTTGGCCTCGTCGATGCCGGCGACGTCGTCGAACGTCACGCGGCCCTGCTTCTCGGTGAGCAGGCGGGCCTTGGACTTGCCGAAGCCCATGGCGCGGCCGCCGCCGGACTGCATCTGGCGCATGAAGAACACCCAAACGCCAATCAGCAGCAGCATCGGGAACCAGCTCAGCAGGTAGTGCAGCAGGGAATTGCTGTCCTGGTCCTCGGGCTTGGCGATGACGCGGACGCCCTTGGCGGTCAGGTTGCTGACCAGGGCGGGGTCGTCGGGAGTGTAGGTCTGGAACGCGTGACCATCGGTGAGCTGGCCGCTCACGGTGTGGCCCTGGATCACGACGTCGCGGACATGGCCGGTGTTCACGTCCCCGAGGAAGTCGGAGTACGCGACCTGGGCCGCGGGGTGTTGCGCCCCGCTTGGCTGAAAGATGTTGAAGAGCACCACCAGCAGAAGCGCGATGATGACCCAGAGAAGCAGGTTCCGACCGAAATTGCTCATATGATCCAGTACCAGGCCCGGCGGGGGCGGCGGTGCCGCGTTGACTGACGAGATGGGGTCGGCTTCGTTCTTATGCAGCCCCACAGGTTAACGCGGTATCAGCAGATCACGGTAGTGCGTTCAGCCGGGCGCGTCACCCTCGGCGCCGACGGGGTGGAACGCGGCGGCGGCGGGCGCGGGCGGGTCGAACACCACGCGGCCGCGCCACGCGCCAGCATCACCGGAGTCCGGAGCGTTCTCGTGCGGCACCGCCACCAGGTGGCCATCGCGCCGCAGGGCGGGCAGCGTCGCCCTGGCGGCGGCGGGCAGCCCCGCGCGCGCGCCGCGGCCTGCGTCGACGCCGAGCGCGCCCAGGGTCAGCGTCGGGTCGCCGTCCCCCAGAACGCGGAAGCGGTTGTCCCAGACGGCGCCGGCGATGGCGGCGACCGGAGGGGACACCACGGCGGCCTCGCGCAGGACGAGCCAGCCGGGACCGAGCCGGCCGGCGGGCAGCAGGCGCGCGCCGCCGAGGGTGGCCGCGCGGGGGGCCGCGGCCAGGCGGGCCACGCCGCGCGGGTCGGCCGGGTAGGCGCGGCCGGCGATCATGCGCAGCACCGCGGCCAGAACGGCGGGCGGCCACGGTCCGGGGGCCAGCACCGCAAAGCCTTCCGGGCGCAGGACGGCGATGCGGGCCAGAGTCGCCGCGGTTCCCGCCTCCGCGGCCTGGCGCTGGCGGGCGTGGCGGTGCGCGTCGGCGAGCAGGGCGGCGGCTTCCCCGGAGGCGGCGAGGCGGTCGCGCAGGCGGGTGCGCAGCGCGGCGGGGTCGCGGTTGGAGGGGTCCTCGATCCAGGCGAGCCCGGCGTGGCGCAGCGTGGCGCGCAGGCGCTGCGGGGCGACGGCGAGCAGCGGCCGCAGCAGACGGCAGGAGCCGTGCGCGACCAGCGGCGACATGCCGGCCAGGCCGTCCGGGCCGCTGGACGAGAGGCGGCGCATCAGCACGGTTTCCGCCTGGTCGCCGGCGTGGTGGCCGAGCAGGAGGTCGGCGAGACCCGATTCCGCGCAGGCGGCGAGCAGGGCGGCGTAGCGGGCGCGGCGGGCACGCTCCGCCAGCGCCGGGCCGCGCGCCAGGCCGTGCAGGCGCAGCACACGCGCCGGCACGCCGAGGCCGGCCAGGGTCGCGGCGGTGGCGGCCGCCTCCGCGGCGGAGGTCGCGCGCAGGCCGTGGTCGACGACCAGAGCATGGGCGGTGCCCCAGGACGCGGCGAGCCAGGCCAGGCACAGGCTGTCAGCGCCGCCGGAACAGGCCACGGCGACCGGGCGGCCGGCGCCCCAGGGGCCGAGCGGCGCCATCAGGGCGGCGAACTCGTCCGCGGTGACGGGGGTGTGCACGGGCGCCCGGGGCGAATCAGCGTTCGAGGATGAGCATCCGGTCCACGTGTCCCGGGCCGGCGAGCACGGCGTCGAAGGTGATCGGGCGGACCACGCCATCCGCGTCGACGATCGACAAGGCGAACCCGGTCTCCAGCAGGCGGCGCAGGAAGCCGGGGGCGTCGGCGTAGCGGTCGGGGGTGAACTCCACGAACGCGGTCAGCGGCGCGCGTCGGGCCAGCAGGCGCGCCATGCCCTGCCAGATCGACTGCTCTGCGCCTTCCGCGTCGATCTTGATCAGGTCCACGGGGCGGTCGCCGGCGACCTCGTCCAGGGTGGTGGTGTGCAGGGTATGGGCCTGGGTGCCCTCTCCAGGACCGCCGTGCAGCGAGGCGTTCTGCGGCAGGCCGGCGGGGACGTGGAGCACGACCGACTCGCCGGGCGAGGCGGCGAGCGGCGAGGCGTGCAGGGTCACGCGGGAGTCGAAGCCGTTCAGGCGCACGGAGGCGCGCAGGCGCGCCATCACGGCGGGGTTGGGCTCGGCGGCGTGGACGTGGCCGCGGGCGCCGACCAGCTCGGCCAGCAGCACCGTGTAGTAGCCGAGGTTGGCGCCGACATCGAAGGCGGTCATGCCCTCGCGCACGCGGGCGGCAAGCGCCCGGGTGGTCGGCAGCTCCCAGGTGCCGTCGAGCATCAGGTGCGGGCTGAGGCCCTGGTCGGCGAGATCGACATACATCTTGTAGCGGCCGAGGACGCGGCACAGGGCGGTGTCGGCGGACACCGGGACCACGTGGCACAGGCGCCGGATCGCGGCCTCGTGCGCGTGTTCTGGCGGGGCGCGGAGCAGGCCCACGTCGAACAGGAGGCCGTCCTCGGCGACGCCGCCGCGCAGGCCGAGGCGGCGGGCGCCGGCGCGGAGGCGGTGCCTCACGGGAAGCAAGGCCGGCCTCCGCCCAGACCCGCAAAGGGCCATGAGGCCCTTTGATTCCTTGACTCAAGGAGTGGATTCCAAAGGCTCGCCTGTGGCGGGGTCCAGGGGCAGAGCCCCTGGCCTTCCTTCCTTTTCACCCCCGGCACCCACCGTTGCGCCGCGCCGCGGCCACGCCCTCGCGCACATCGGACCGCGGCGAGGGAAACTCTGCGCGCAGCTTGTCCAGCGCCTGGCAGGCGGAGCGCTTGTCGCCCAGCGCCAGCAGGGAGTTGGCCACGCCGAGCAGGGCCTCGGAAGCGCGGGCGGCCTTGGGGGCGCGGTTGTAGGCGTCGTAGTAGTCGACGGCGGCCTGCTGGTTGTTGCGCTCGCCCGACTCCGCCTGGGCCAGGATGTACTGGGCGTCCACGGCGCGCGGCGAGCCCGGGTGGGCCAGCACCTCGCGCGCGGCGGCTTCGGCGGCGGGGTAGTCGCGGCGCGCCAGGGCGGCGCTGGCTTCCTGGATCGACAGCTCGGGCGGGCGGTGCGTGGCGGCCGGCGCCGGGGGGGCAACGCCGAGCACGCCGGCGGTGGCGGCGGGCGCGGCGGAGGCGGCGGGCGGGGCGGCGCCGGCCTGCTGCTGGCGGAACGAGAGGTCGCCGAGCTGCTTGGCAAAGTCCTGCTGCTGCTGGGCGAGCTGGTTCTGCAGCTGGTCGACGCGGCCGCGCAGGCTGCGGGTGCGGTCCTCGAGCTGGCTCACCCGGTCGAGGAGCTGGGCGGTCAGGTCGCCGGGCGGCGGCGCGGACTGCGGGGGCGGACGCGAGGGCGCGGTCTGGAGGGCACCGCCGCCGCCGCGCTCCAGGTCCTGCAGCTCGCGGCGCAGCTCCAGGATCTGGTTCTGCAAGGCGATGCCCTCGCGGCTGTCGACCTGCGCCCGCGCCGGGGCGAGCGACAGGGCCAGGACCAGGCCGCCGATCAGGACAGGGGCGCAGGAGACCGGTGGCCGCATCGCGCACTCCATGGACGGCCGGACCACGCGGCCGGCACGCACCGGGGTTCTAGGGGGAATCGCGGGGCGGGGTAAGCGGGGGCGGGGGGGAGGAGAAAGCAAGGCCAGGGCTCTGCCCTGGACCCGCCAGGGGCGGCGCCCCTGGACCGGCATCCGGAAGAGGGGCGCCCCTGGCGGGTGCGGCGGGATCAGCGGACGGAGGTGATCGCGTTGCGGTTCTGCGCCCAGGCGGACTCGTCGTCGCCGAGCGCGGTGGGGCGGTCCTTGCCGTAGCTGATGGTGGTCACGCGGCCGGACGAGACGCCGTGGGCGACCAGGAAATCGCGGGCGGCGTTGGCGCGGCGCTGGCCGAGGGCGAGGTTGAACTCCTCCGTGCCGCGGTCGTCGCAGTTGCCGGCGACCTGCACCTGGACCTGGGGGTAGCGCTGCATCCAGTCGGCCTGGCGGCCGAGCACGCCCTGGGCGTCGGGGGACAGCGCGCTCTCGTTGAGGCCGAAGAGCACCCGGTCGCCGACGTTGGCCACCAGGTCCTCCTCGGAGCCGGGCGCCGCGGTGCCGGTCATGGAGCCGGAGGACGAGGCGCCGCCGGCGCCGGTGTTGGCGGCGCTGGTGTCGGCCTTGTCGGCGCAGGCGGACAGCAGGCTCAGGGCGGCGAGCGCGCCCAGGATGCGGAGGTTCATCGGGGAGTCCCTGTTGGGTGATCGGGGCGGGGCAGCGGTCGGGAGCGGCCCGGGACCGCGAAACGCCTGGGGCGAGGCGATCGTTCCGGTGGCGTGGGCCTTACCCGTGCGGCCTGCCGGGGTCAAGGCGTCTGCAACCGGGGGGAGCAATGCGGGCACGCGGGGGCGGGTTGCCGGGCGTTGCGGCGTGTCCTGCGCGGCAGGACGGGGGGTGTCCTGCGGGGCGGGACATCGGGGGGGCTTTTTCGGGGCGGGGTCCTGCGCGGCAGGACGGATACGGGGGGAGGATGCGGCTTGACCCGTGGCGGGGCGGTTGCAGCGGGCGGGGGGGGGGTTGACCCGTGGCACGGGGCGGGGGCGAGGTGGATCACAGCCGTCCGATGGCCTTGCAGATGTCGTGAAGGCCGATCAGCAGGACCTCGAACAGCTCGCCCTCGTCGTCCAAAGTCCGGCGCAGGATTGCTCGGTCGCCGTGCGTGATGCGGATCGAGTAGAGGTCGTCCCGGCCGCGCAGCTTCTCGAAGTTGAGGCCGGGCCGACGTGGGTCGAGGACGAACTGCTCGAACGCTGAACCGGCCTGGCGGAAGCGGGTCTCGTTCATGGCTCGCAGCGCCTTCGTCGCGCGGCTGGCGAACGCGATCCGCGTCACGGGGCGGCGCGCAACCCCTGGAGGAAGGAACCGAGCTCCGCCGGGCTCGCAAGGACCGGGCCGTCGGCGGGCGGCTCGGCGGCAGCCTCGAGTTCCAGGAGTGCCCAGCGTACGTCACGGACGGCCTCGGCGTGAAGCCGGATCTCGTCCTCGATCAGCCCAGTCATCCGTCGCAGGAGCGGGAGGAGGTGAGGCGCAACACCGGCGGCGCGGTTCTCGTTCGCCAGCGCCCGCAACGCCACCAGGCGTCCCATCTCGGCGAAGGTCCTCTCAATGCCGAGCAGCACCTCGATGGCCGGCGGCCGCTCAGCATCGGATATCGTTTCGAGGCCGTCTCGAACCCGCTCGGCTAGGTCGGCGGCTGCGGCGAACGTTTCCCTTGCCTCCGCGACGCGAACCTTGAAGCCCGCCACGAGGACCTCAAGCTCGCCCAAACTGTCCGCCCGGCCCGCGTCGGCGACATCGAACGAGACGCCGACCATGGCCCTGGCGACCTGACTGCCGAGAAGAGCGTCGATGAGCATTGGGCGACCCTGGGCCGCATCGCGGGGCGCGATGCTAGGTCGAAGCATACCGTCCGGGCGATCACAGGACCAAGGCCCGCGTTGGCCGGGCGGCAAGGCAATGGGCGAAATCAAGAAGGATCGTCGAAACCCTTGCCCACGCTATGTCCGAACCCGCAAGCGGCCGGGGGGCCACTGGTCGCCTGACCTAAAGAGGGCGATCCAAGGGGCTTCCCTTGGCGGGGTCCAGGGGCAGAGCCCCTGGCCTTGCCCTACGCGTTGCGCGGCGACCAGGCCGGGTCGGAGGCGTCGCCCGGGGTGGGCACGGGGCGTTCGTTGAAGCCGGTGATGTCGATGGACACCAGGCGCGACGAGAAGCCGCCGCCGGAGCGGTCGCCGGCGGCGGTCTGCTTCTGGAACATCAGGACGCGGCCGTTGGGGCAGAAGGTCGGCCCTTCGACGGAGAAGCCCTCGGTCAGGATGCGCTCGCCGGAGCCGTCGGGGTGCATGACGCCGATGGCGAAGCTGCCGCCGCCGAAGCGGGTGAAGGCGACGAGGTCGCCGCGGGGCGACCAGACGGGGGTGGCGTACTGGCCGTGGCCGAAGGAGATGCGGCGTGCGCCGCCGCCGCCGGCCCCCATGACGTAGATCTGCTGGTCGCCGCCTCGGTCGGAGTTGAAGACGATCTGGCTGCCGTCGGGGCTGTAGCACGGGCTGGTGTCGATGGCGCCGGAGCTGGTGAGGCGGCGGGTCGAGTGGGAGGCGAGGTCGACGACGTAGATGTCCGAGCCGGAGCCGTGGGTGGCGGACATGACGACGTTGCTGCCGTTGGGAGCGAAGCGGGGGGCAAAGCTCATGCCCTCGAACTCGCCGAGAACCTGCTGGCGGCCGTTGCCGAGGTCGAAGAGGTACACGCGGGGGCGGTTCTGCGCGTAGCTCATGAAGGCGATCTCGTCGCGCGTGGGGTGCCAGCGCGGGGTGAGCACCATCCACTCGCCGCTGGTGAGCACGCGGTTGTTGGCGCTGTCCTGGTCCATGATGGCGAGACGGGTGGTCTGGCGGCCTCTGGGGCCGGAGCGGGCGATGTAGGCGATTCGAGTGTCGAAGTAGCCTTTCTCGCCCAGCAGGCGCTCGTAGATGACGTCGGCGACGATGTGGCTGATGCGGCGCCAGTTGGCGGCCGACGTGGTGTAGGCGGTGCCCTGGATCTGCGCGCCTGCGGGGATGTCCCAGAGGCGGAACTCGACGCGGAGCGGGTCCGAGCCGGTGACGGTTCCGGTGACCAGCGCCTGGGCGCCGGTGGACTTCCAGGCGGCGAAGTTGGGGGTGGGGCCGGAGTCGGCGACGCCCGCGTCGACGGTGCGGAACAGGCCGGAGCGGGCCAGGTCGGCGCCGACCACGCCGGTGATCTGGCCGCCCAGCGCCGATCCGCCGCCCATGGGGGGGAGCGCGATCGGGATGGGGGCGGTGCGGGCGCGATCGACGGTAATCTCGGCGTTGCCGGGGGCGGCGGCGCCGGGGGTGGCGGCTCCCGGGGCGGAGGGCGCGGTCTGGGCGCGGGCGAGGAGGGGAGCGAGGCCGAGGGCGGCGCCGGCGGCGAGGAGGGTGCGGCGGGTGGGGGCCAGGTGGCCAGGAGCGGGGAGGTCCTCGATCAGCACCGGCTCGGGGCTCTCGGGCAGGTCGGGGGTCGCGAGGGGCATGGGAGGCTCCGCAGTGGACAGGGTCGGCTGTCGGCAGGAGATGGCCGGGGCGGGCGGTGCAGCGCAAGCCCAGGCTGCGGCGTGCTGGGTGGCGTGCCCCCTGCCCTGCCCGTGAGAAACGCGTCATGTGCGCCGGTCCAGGGGGGCTCGCCCTGGCGGGTCCCCGCCTTCAAGCAACGGGGCAGAGCCCTGGCCTTGCTTCTACGGCTTGAACACGAACTTGAGCTGCGCGGTCTGCCCGAGCAGGTCGCGTGGCACGGGCAGGCTGGCGCAGTGGGCGTCGAGGACGGCGCGGCGGGCGCGCTCGGCGAAGGCGCGGAAGGCGGGGTCGCCGGCCATGCGGCCGGAGTCCTCGGGGGAGAACTGGGCCTCGCGGGCGGTGCCCTGCGCGTCGACGGTGACGATCATGTGGGCGGAGTAGGTCGCGTAGTTCCGGGCGGCGGTGTCCTCGCTGTAGCACTCGCGGACCTCGTCGCCGATCTGGCGCTGCTGGCCCTGGGTGAGCTGGCCGGTGATGTCGCCGCTGCGGGCGCCGCCGGCGTTGGGGGCGCCGCCGCGCGAGGGGTTGGCGCGGGCGGTGGGGGCGCGGGTCTGCTGCTGGTTGGCGCGCAGGTGCTCCAGGGTGTTGAGCAGGGAGGAGGTGTCGGGGGCGGGGTTCTTCGTCTCGTTGGGCTGGGAGGTCTGGCTTTCCGTGCGCGCGGTTCGCGGCGAGGGCGGCGGGCGGGTGGCGGTGGGCAGGGGCGGCTCGGGCGTGGGCTTGGCCGGGGCGGGCGGGGTCG
>CAXSFU010000049.1:0-23781 GCA_964236695.1 uncultured Acetobacteraceae bacterium
GCGAGTTCAAACCAGAAGAGTGCGGCAACTACCTGACCGCCGCCGGATACGTTGCTTCAACCTGACCCAAACGTGCTCTAAGTTGCGCCGGGTCCAGGGGCGGCTCGCCCCTGGCGGGTGCGGGCAGAGCCCGGCCTTGCTTCCTGTCAGGCCCAGGCCCGATCACCCTGCGTGCCCGCGGGGCACAGAATTGACCGATCGGTCAGCGGGACCTAGATTGCGGCCTCCGCTTCTCTGCGGTGCCGCCGGCTCCCGCTGCTGACCGAGGTTCCATGTCCCGCTTCGCCCGCCTGCTGCTGCTGTCCGTGGCGCTCGTGCCTGTGTCGGGGGTTCTGGTGCCGTGGGTCGGCCAGGCGCGCGCGCAGGCGCCCTCGGGCAAGCCGCCCGCCGTGGGCGTGGTGCAGGCGCGCAAGGTGGGGATCACCCAGACCAGCGAGTTCGTCGGCCGCATCCAGGCGGTCAACCGCGTCGCCCTGGTCAGCCGCGTCACCGCGTTCCTGGAGCAGCGGCTGTTCACCGAGGGCAGCGAGGTGCACAAGGGCGACCTGCTCTACAAGCTGGAGCAGCCGCCGTTCCAGGCGGCCGTGGAGTCCGCGCAGGGGGCGGTGGGCCAGCAGCAGGCGCAGCTGCAGAACGCCACGATCACGCTGGGCCGGGCGCAGTCGCTGCTCAACACGCCGGCCGGGCAGCGCTCCACGGTGGACGACGCCACCGCCTCGCAGCGCTCGTATGCCGCGCAGGTGCTCACCGCGCAGGCGCAGCTGCAGCAGGCGCAGATCAACCTCGACTACACCGAGATCAAGGCGCCGATCGACGGCCGCATCAGCGCCACCGCGGTCACCGTGGGCAACGTCGTCAGCCCGAGCAGCGGCACGCTGGCGACGCTGGTCAGCCAGGACCCGGAGTACGTGGTGTTCCCGATCGCGCTGCGCGACCTGCTCGACCTGCGCGCGAAATACGCCAGCAAGGGCGGCTACAACGCGGTGGTGATCAAGCTGCGCCTGCCCAACGGCGAGATCTACGGCCAGACCGGCAGGCTCGACTATTCCTCGCCCACGGTGTCGACCAGCACCGACACCGTCACCCTGCGCGCCGAGGTCGCCAACCCGGTGCTGCCCAACACGACGGTCGGCCAGCTGAAGCTGCACGAGCTGGTGGACGGGGAGTTCGTCACCGTGCTGGTCGAGGGGACGCAGCCGGTCGAGGTGCTGCAGATCCCGCGCGCCGCCGTGCTGTCCGACCAGCAGGGCGACTACGTCTACACCGTCGGCGCGGACAACAAGGCGCAGCAGACCCGGGTGCAGCTCGGCCAGTCCGACGGGACCAACGCCTCGGTGATGTCCGGGCTCGCCGACGGCCAGTCCGTGGTGGTGGACGGGGTGCAGCGCGTCCACGCCGGCCAGGCGGTCTCGCCAGGCCCTGCCAACACGCCGCCGCCCAGCGGCAGCGCGCTGACCGACGCGTCCGGGTCCGGCGGGGCGACGGGTCCGGCCGCGGCCCCGGGGACCGCAGCCTCGGGGACCGGCGGCCCGGCGACCGCGCCGGGGGCCGGCGTTCCGGCGTCCGGCGCCGCCCCCCAGACCGGGCCGGCGCCCGGCCCCGCCGGCCCGGTGCCCGCCGGGCAGGCGTCGGGCGGTGCGATCGGCGCCAGCAATCCCACGACCGGGGCGAGCGCGGGCGGCGGGCACTGACATGATCTCCGCCGTCTTCGTCGACCGGCCGCGCCTGGCGGTCGTGATCGCGATCATCATCACCATCGCCGGCGCCCTCGGCCTGGCCCGCATCCCGGTGGCGCAGTTCCCCGACATCGTGCCGCCGCAGGTGCAGGTCACCGCGAGCTACCCTGGCGCCTCGGCGGCCGTGGTGGAGTCCTCGGTGGCGCAGCCGATCGAGGCGCAGGTCGTGGGCGTGGACAAGATGCTCTACATGAAGAGCACCAACGGCAACGACGGCTCCTACAACCTCACCGTCAGCTTCGCGCTCGGCACCAACCCCGACATCAACACGGTCAACGTCAACAACCGGGTGCAGACCGCGCTGCCGCAGTTGCCGGCGCAGGTGCAGACCCAGGGGCTGACGGTGCAGAAGCGCTCGTCGGCGATCCTGGAGTTCGTCAACTTCTACAGCGCGAACGGCAAGCAGGACCCGCTGTTCATCACCTCCTATCTCACGATCAACGTCACCGACGCGATCAGCCGCATCGCCGGGGTCGGCCAGGCCCGCCTGCTCAGCCAGCAGCAGTATTCGATGCGCGTCTGGTTCGACACCAACCGCCTGACCCAGCTCGGCCTCGCGCCCACCGACCTGATCGCGGCGATCGCGGCGCAGAACACGGTGGCGGCGGTGGGGCGCATCGGCGCGCGGCCGGCGTCGGACGACCAGCAGTTCCAGTTTAACGTGCAGACCCAGGGGCGCCTGGTCACGCCCGAGCAGTTTGGCGACATCGTGCTGCGCGCCAACCCGGACGGCTCGACGCTGCGCATCAAGGACGTGGCGCGGGTCGAGCTGGGCTCGCAGAACCAGGACAGCGAGAGCCGGCTGTCTGGCCAGCCGTCGGTGGCGATGGCGCTGTATCTCTCGCCCGGCGCCAACGCGGTGAGCACGGCGGCGGCGGTGAACGCGCGCATCGCGGCGCTGGCCAAGCGCTTTCCGGAGGGGCTGACCTACCAGGTCACCTACGACTCCACGACCTTCGTGCACGACACCATCACCGAGGTGCTCAAGACGCTGGCCGAGGCGTTCGTGCTCGTCGTGGTCGTGGTGTTCCTGTTCCTCGGCAACCTGCGCGCGACGCTGATCCCGACCATCGCGGTGCCGGTCAGCCTGATCGGCGCGTTCGCGGGGCTGCTGTCGCTCGGCTACACGGCGAACACCGTGTCGCTGCTGGCGCTGGTGCTGGCGATCGGCATCGTCGTCGACGACGCCATTGTGGTCGTGGAGAACGTCGAGCGGGTGATGGAGGAGGAGCCGGACCTCAGCCCGGCCGACGCCACCAAGAAGGCGATGGAGCAGATCACCGCGCCGATCATCGCCATCACCCTGGTGCTGCTGTCGGTGTTCGTGCCGCTGGCGTTCATCCCCGGCATCTCCGGCGAGCTGTTCCGACAGTTCGCGGTGACCATCAGCGTGGCGATGCTGATCTCGGCGCTGAACGCGCTGACGCTGTCGCCGGCGCTGTGCGCGGTGTTCCTGCGCCACGGCGGGCCGAAGCGCGGCATCATGGCGCGGGTGATGCGCGGCATCGATTGGGTGCGCGACGGCTACGCCGGGATCGTCGCGCGGCTGGTGCGCGTCAGCATCCTCTCGGTCGCGGTGGTCGCGGGCTGTGCTGCGGCGATCTACGGCTTCACCCTGATCACGCCGACCGGATTTCTGCCGGAGGAGGACCAGGGCGGCTTCTTCGTGGCGATCCAGCTTCCGGACGGCGCGTCCGTGGCGCGCACCAAGGCCACGGTCGAGCAGCTCGAAAAGGTCGTCAAGCCGATGCCGGGGGTGCGCGACACCTTCGCCCTCGTCGGCTTCTCGCTGCTCGACAGCGCGGCGGAGTCCAACGCCGCCTTCATGTTCGTCAAGCTGAAGGACTTCGCCGACCGCACGGCGGCCTCGGAGTCCGCCCAGGCGCTGATCGGCCGGCTGTTCGGCGCCTCGCAGCAGATCCGCACCGCCACGATCCTGCCGTTCAACCTGCCGCCGATCATCGGGCTGTCGACCACCGGCGGCTTCGAGTACGAGCTGGAAGCGCTGGAGGGCCAGGACCCGGCGTCGCTCGGCAGCGTGATGGGCGGGCTGATCGGGGCGGCGAACGCGAGCCCGGACCTCACGCGGGTGTTCTCGACCTTCACCGCGACCAACCCGTCGCTGTTCCTCGACATCGACCGGCAGAAGGCGCAGGCGCTGGGGCTGTCGATCAGCGACATCTTCACCACGCTGGGCGCCACGCTGGGCGGCATCTACGTCAACCAGTTCAACCTGTTCGGCCGGGTGTGGCAGGTCAACATCGAGGGCGAGCAGGCCGACCGATCGAGGATCGACGACCTGTGGAACATCTACGTGCGCAACAACACCGGCGGCGTGGTGCCGCTGCGCTCCATCGCGACCCTGCACTACCAGCTCGGGCCGCAGGTGATCACGCGCTACAACAACTACCGCGCGGTGACGATCAACGGCAGCCCGAAGCCGGGCGTCTCGTCGGGCACCGCGCTCTCGGCGATGGCGGCGCTGTCGGCCAGGACCCTGCCGGGCGGCTACGACTACGAGTGGACCGGCACGGCGTTCCAGGAGGTCGCGGCGTCGGGGCAGACCGGCGCGATCCTGGCGATGGCGATCCTGTTCGCCTTCCTGTTCCTGGTCGGGCTGTACGAGAGCTGGGTGATCCCGATCCCGGTGCTGCTGTCGGTCACGGTGGGCATCCTGGGCAGCTTCGTGGGCATCTGGATCGCCGGGCTGTCGCTCGACCTGTACGCGCAGATCGGGCTGGTGGTGCTGATCGCGCTGGCGGCGAAGAACGGCATCCTGATCGTGGAGTTCGCCAAGGATCGCCGCGAGGCCGGCGAGACCATCCGGCAGGCGGCGATCGACGGGGCGCGCGCGCGGTTCCGCGCGGTGATGATGACGTCGGTGGCGTTCATCCTCGGGCTGGTGCCGCTGGTGATCGCGCATGGCGCCGCGCAGATCAGCCGGCGCGACGTGGGCACGCCGGTGTTCGCCGGGATGATCGCGGCGTCGGGCGTGGGTATCTTCATCATCCCGATGCTCTACGTGTTCTTCCAGGGGATGCGGGAGCGCACCACGCGGCTGTTCACCCGCGCGGCGCCGAAGGCGGGGCACTGACGGCGAGGGGCGGCAGGGAGGCAGTGTCTCAGTCAGGAAGGCCAGGGCTCTGCCCTGGACCCGGCACAACTTAAGAGTCGGATTCCAAAGGCTCGGCCTTTGGCGGGGTCCAGGGGCAGAGCCCCTGGCCTTCCTTTCCGAGACACTGCTCGGCAGGAAGCAAGGTTGAGGCTCTGCCTCAAACTCCGCCAAAGGCCGGGCCTTTCGAATGCCTTCTTTGCGTGATGGGTTTCCAAAGGGCTCCGCCCTTTGGCGGGTCTGGGCGTAGCCTGCCAAAGGTTCCGACGACCCTCTTGGGTCGTTGGAAGGGCAGGCGGAGGGAGAGCCCAGCCTTGCTTCCTGTCAGGCAGGGACCGCCCGCACAGGGAGCGACGATGGCGGACACCTCGCAGGCCGAACACGACGCCGAGGCCGCGGCGTGGCGCCGCCGGCTGCGTGACGAGCCGGAGTGCTGGGAGCACGGGCTCGGGCTCAGGCGCGCGCTGCTGGCCGGCTATCACTATCCGGACTGCGATGCGGCGTTCCGGGCCAGCACGCGCCGCATGCCCGACGACGTGTGGCTCGCGCACTACCGCGACCTCGCGCTGTTCCACCCCGCCGACCTTGCGGACCTGCGCGCGCGGGCGGAGCGCCTGCTGGCGGGGGGCGCGGACGATACCGCGGTGCACGGGCTGCTGAGCCGCATCGCCGAGCAGCAGCGGGACTGGGCGGCCGCGGCGGCGCATCTGGCGCTGAGCGACGCGCCGGACAGGGCGAGCCGGGGAGCGGCGCTGGCGGTGTATCGTCGCGCGGCGGAGCGGGTCGGACGGGCGTCCGGCGGCGGGCCGTCGTATGCGGTCGCGGTGATCAACCTGGACCGCAACCCGGAGCGGATGGTCGAGCTGCGCCGCAGCTTCGCGGGCTCGGCGCCGGCGCTGCACCGCATTCCCGGCGTGCTCGGCAGCACGCTGCCGGACGGGGAGGTGCGGCGCCTGGGCGGCGATCCGGGGATGCGGGGCACGCTGGGGTGCTTCCTGAGCCATGTCGCGGCGTGGCGGTGGATGCTGGCGCAGGGGCTGTCGCACTGCCTGGTGGTCGAGGACGACGTGATGGCGCTGCTGGACCTGCCGGCGGGGCTGGGCGGGCTCGGCCTGCCCGCGGAGTTCGACCTGTGCTTCGTCAACGACCGGCTGCAGCCGGCGCTGGCCGGCACGGACGGGTTCGAGGCGGTTCCCCTGGCGCAGGCACTGCGCGACTTCGCGCCGGAGGCCAACGCGCCGGGCGCGGACGGCTACCTGGTCACCGAGCAGGGCGCGCGCAGGCTGCTGGCGTGGGCCGCGGCGGACGGCTGCGGCAACGACGTGGACTGGCGGCTGCTGGCCTGGAGCCTGTCGGAGCAGGAATGCGCCGCGCTGCCGCGGCAGAGCGTGCTGTGGGCGCGGATGGACGGGCTGCGCCGGAGGGTGCCGCGGGCGGAGCGGCTCGACGCGTGGGCGCTGTTCCCGGCGCTGGTGCGGACGGTCGGGCTGACCAGCGACCGCTGCGACGAGAACCGGCTCGGCGAGACGCAGGGCTGAGGCTCTGCCGAACTGTCGTGGACCTGCCAGTCCCGGCGTCCTGCGCGAAAGCGAGAAGAAAGCGTGTTCTTTCTTGAAAGAAAGAACCAAAGAACTTTTGCTCATTGGGCTCCGCAGCCGCCCGCGCGTCCGCGGTCTTATGGACAAAGTCTTTTTGCTTCTTTTTCTTCAGAAAAAGAAGATTCTTGCTTTCCTGCCCGAGACCGCGAGAGCCACTACGCCTTCTTCGGGCGCGCTTGGCTCTCGCCGAGCATGTGGCCGATCGGCGTCAGGGATTCGATGTGGTCGCAGAAGATCTTGAACACCGCGAGCAGCGGCACGGACAGGAACGCGCCCGGCACGCCCCACAGCCAGTCCCAGAAGAACAGCGACAGGATCACCAGCAGCGGGTTCAGGGTGAACCGCTTGGCGAGCAGCATCGGCGTGATGGTCTCGCCTTCCATGATGTGGATCAGCAGGTAGGCCCCGGCCGGCACCAGGGCGAACAGCGGCGAGGAGAAGGTGAGCAGCCCCACGACCAGGAAGATCACCACGCCGGTCAGCGGCCCCAGGATCGGGATGTAGTTCAGCAGGAACGCGACCGTGCCCCACAGCAGCGGCGCGCCCATGCCGAACAGCCAGACCTGCAGCCCGTTCAGCACGCCGACCAGCAGGTTCATCACGGTGATGGTCGCAAGGTACATCGAGATGTTGCCCTCGATCTCGCGGGCGATGGAGACCGCGCGGCGCTTGTCGGCGAAGGAGGGCAGCACCTCGACCAGGCGGTGCAGCAGGCTGTCGCCGGCGGACAGCAGGAAGAACAGGATCAGCACCACGGTGAACACCTGGCCCAGGAGCGCCTTGGTGCCGGACAGGATCGCCCCGCCGACCGCGCCCACGCCGGGCGGTATCCCGCCGGCGGAGGCCGGCGCCGCGGCACCGCCCGGGGTGGGTGCCGCGCCGCCGCCGCCCTGCTCGGTGAACTGCCTGAGCTGCGTCATGGCGTGGCGCACGGCGTCGATCGGGCCGGACAGGACCGAGACCTTCTTCTGGATCTCCGGCCAGGCCTCCGGGGCGCGCCTGATCCAGTCCGACGCAGGGAACGAGATCGCGAACATCAGTGCCGCGATCACGCCGAACAGCACCACGATCAGCAGCAGCGCCGCCAGCAGGCGCGGGACGTGCAGCCGGCTGGTGAGGAATCGCATCGCCGGCGACAACAGCAGGTTCAGCACGATCGCCAGCGTCAGCGGCAGCACGATCTCGGCGGCCGCGTACAGCGTGTAGAACACGGCGAGCACCGCGAGCATCACCATCGACACGGTGCGGGCGTCGAAGGTGGCGGCGGCCATCACGGCCTGCGCCTGGCGGGTCTCGTCGCGCTCCTTGGCGATCTCCTGGGCGTCGTCGTCCTTCAAGGCAGTGACTTTCCGGTTCCTGAGCGGCGCACCCTGCGCAAACGCCGGTCCGGGGGCAAGGCTGCGCCGGCAGGACGCCTCGCCGTCGGCCTGCGGCACGCCATGCCGCGGCGCCGGGTCGGGGGCGCCTGGGGCTGGTGTGGATTTGGCACCAGGTTGCTGACTCAAGACAGGACAGCAAGAGTCTTCTTTTTCTGAAGAAAAAGAAGCAAAAAGACTTTGCCCACTGGGTTCCGGGCACGTGGGCGGCTGCGGAGCCCAATGAACAAAAGTTCTTTGGTTCTTTCTTTCAAGAAAGAACACGCTTTCTTCCTGCCTTTGCGCCGGCAGCCGCGCGATTGTCGGCGCGCGGCCTACGCCTTCGGCAGGCGGACGACGAATCTTGCTCCCACCACGGTGCCGTCCGGCCCGCGGCGGTTCTCCGCCGCGATCTGCCCCTTCAGCGCGTCGACGATCTGCCGGCTGATCGACAGGCCGAGGCCGGAGTGCTTGCCGAACTGCTCGCCGGGCGGGCGCTCGGTGTAGAAGCGGTCGAACACGTGCTCCAGCCGCGCCTCCGGGATGCCCGGCCCGTCGTCCTCCACCGCGATCTCGACTGAGGCGCCGGCCTCGGCCGCGCGCAGGGTGATGGTGCCCGAGCGCGGCGAGAAGCTCAGCGCGTTGCCGATCAGGTTGCGCAGCACCTGCACCAGCCGGTCCTCGACCGCCATCACCGACAGCCCCTCGGCCGGCGCGTCGAGCACCATGCGCGGGTGGCCGTCCCTGGAGTCGTGGGTCGCCTCGTGAATCTCGGCGAGCAGCGCCAGCATGCGGGCCACGTCCACCGGCTCGGTCACCGTGCGCGACAGCTCCGCGTCCACGCGGCTCGCGTCGGAGATGTCGCTGATCAGCCGGTCGAGGCGGATCACGTCCTCGCTGATGATCGCGAGCAGGCGGCGCTGCTGGGTCTGGTCCTCGATGCGGCGCAGGGTCTCGATCGCCGAGCGGATCGAGGTCAGCGGGTTCTTGATCTCGTGGGCCACGTCGGCGGCGAAGCGCTCGGTGGCGTCCATGCGGCCCCACAGCGCGGCGGCGCTGTCGGACAGGGCCTGCGCCAGCTCGCCGATCTCGTCGCGACGGCCGAGCAGGCGGCGCGATACGGTGCCGGCGCGCCCCCTGCCCTCGCGCATGTCGTGCGCGGCGCGGGCGAGCCGCAGCAGCGGGCGGGCGATGGTGCGCGACAGGTACCACGACAGCGCCACGGTGAGCACGAGCGCGATCACGGTCAGGCCCAGGATCGACATGCGGATGGTGAACAGGGCGTTGTCCACCTCGCGGGCGGCGCGGGTCAGCACCACGATGCCCACGGTGTGGTGGCTGCGCTCGACCGGCTCTGCCACGGTGACCAGCAGGCGGTGGCCCTGGCGGCGGATGTAGGGCGGCAGCTCGCGGCTGTCGGACGGGCTGCTGATCCGCACCTCGCGCGCGTCGGGCTGCCAGTCGGGGCCGGCGGCGTCGGGGCTGATCTGCACCGCGCTGTCCTGGTCGTGCGGCAGCAGGCTCAGCACGGTGTCGTAGACGTGCTCCACCAGGCCGAGGAACACGCCGCGGTCCACGGCGGGCGGCAGCGGCTCCGTGGTGACGCTGCCGCCGGCGCCGGCGCGCACCCGGCTGTCGGCGATCACCTGGCCGTCGGCGGCGTACAGGATCGCCTGGGCGTTCGGCGTCGGGTCGGTCAGGCGCCGCAGCAGCGGCTTGGCCAGCTCGGGCAGCAGCACGGGGTTGGCGGGATCGGAGGTGCGCACCGCGCTTTCGCCGAGCGCGCCGGCGTAGATCTTGGCCTGCTCGCGCAGCGCCAGCACCTCGGCCTCCAGGAGGCCGTTCTGGTACTGGTCGAGGTAGAGCAGGCCGACGACCAGCAGCGCCAGCGGCAGCGCATTGACCAGCAGGATGCGGCGCAGCAGCGGCGACACCCAGCGCGGGCGCAGGCTCGGCGGCGGCGCCAGGGTCGTGGGGAGGCTGCGGGGCGGAAGGCTGTCGGGCACGCTCGGGCCTCCTGCGGCAGAAAGACGGCAGGGCCGGGCTCTGCTCGGACCCGCCAAAGGCCCGGAGGCCTCCGGAAACCCGCCATCCCGGAGCAGCGACGCCCCTGGCTTCCTTCAGGCGCCGGTCCAGGGCGGCTCGCCCTGGCGGGTCCAGGGCAGAGCCCTGGCCTTACCCTTCCTTGTAGCGGTAGCCGATCCCGTACAGCGTCTCGATGTGGTCGAAGCTCTCGCTGGCCTGCCTGAACTTCTTGCGCACCCGCTTGATGTGGCTGTCGATGGTGCGGTCGTCGACATAGATGTTCTCGCCGTAGGCCGCATCGATCAGCTGGTCGCGCGACTTGACCATGCCGGGCCGGGCCGCGAGCGCCTTGACCAGCAGGAACTCGGTGACGGTGAGCGCGATGTCGGCACCTTCCCACAGGCACTGGTGCTTGGTCTCGTCGAGGCTGAGCGCGCCGCGCACCATCACGCCGCCCGGCGCGGCCCCCGAGCCCTCGGCGCGCGAGGCGTCGTTGCGGCGCAGCAGGGCGCGGATGCGCTCGATCAGCAGGCGCTGGCTGAACGGCTTGGTGATGTAGTCGTCGGCGCCGAGCCGCAGGCCCATCAGCTGGTCCACCTCCTCGTCCTTGGAGGTGAGAAAGATCACCGGCAGCGCCGAGCGCTGGCGCAGTCGCTGCAGCAGCTCCATGCCGTCCATGCGCGGCATCTTGATGTCGAGCACGGCCAGGTCGACCGGCTTGGCAGTGATGCCCTGCAGCGCGCTCTCGCCGTCGGTGTAGGTGCGCACGGCGAAGCCCTCCTGCTCCAGGGTCATCGACACGGAGGTCAGGATGTTCCGGTCGTCGTCGACCAGGGCGATGGTGTGCTTCATGCGGGCTGTGTCCGGATGGCGGCCCGGGACGCGGGGCCGGCGGCAGCGTGCGCCGGGATTGTGGCCCAAATGGGTGGGCGGTGTCGCGTCCGATATCGCGGGGCGGGGCCAGGGGGCGAAGGAAGGCCAGGGGCTCTGCCCCTGGACCCCGCCAAAGGCAGGGCCTTTGGAAACCGTCTGTTTGTTCCGGTTCCCGGGGCGGTTGGCCGGTGCCGCAGGGCCGATGGAGGCCGGTCCAGGGGCGCCGCCCCTGGCGGGTCCAGGGCAGGGCCCTGGCCTTGCTTTTCTCCGGGCGCATCCGATCCTGCCTGCAAGGCAACAGGCGAGGCCCGCGATGGCAGACGAACCCGACTTCCGCGCCCCCGGCGAGCCGGCCTGGTGGGAAGCGCGCCGCATCGTGCGCGCCGGCCGCAGCGCCACGCTGGCGACCCAGGCGGATGGCCAGCCGTTCGCCGCCCTGGTGACGCCGGCGACCGCGGTGGACGGGGCACTGCTGGTGCTGCTGTCCGGGCTGTCGGAGCACACCCGCCAGCTCCGTGCCGACGGCCGCTGCGCCCTGCTGGTCTGCGGCGGCACCGACGACCCCAACCCGCAGGCAGGACCGCGCGTCTCGGTGAGCGGCACGGCGGCGCCCACCGCGGACCCGGCGCTGCGGGCGCGCTGGCTGGCGCGCCACCCGTATGCGGCGTTCTACGCCGACCTGCCGGATTTTGTGCTGTGGCGGGTCGAGCCGTCCGGCGCCAACTTCATCGGCGGCTTCGCCCGCGCCTTCCGCCTGACGCGCGAGGACCTGGTGCCGGGCGCGGCGGCGGCGGCGGCGCTGGAGGCGGCGGGGCCGGGGCTGATGGCGCACTGCAACGACGACCATGCGGACGCGCTGGCGGTGATCGCGGGGCGCGCGGGGGGTACGGCGGGAGCGTGGCGGATGGTGGCGGTGGACCCGGACGGCTTCGACCTCGCGCTGGTGGAGGACGTGCGGCGGGTGGCGTTCTCGCTGCCGGTCGACGACGCGGCGGGGGTGCGGCGGGAGCTGGTGCGGATGGTAGGGGCGTGAGGCAAGGTTGAGGCTTCGCCAATGGCCGGGCCTTTGGAAACCGCTCCCTAAATGAGGCCAGTCCAGGGCGGCTCGCCCTGGCGGGTCCAGGGCAGAGCCCTGGCCTTGCTTGTCCCGTCAGACGGCGGCGAACCCCGCGAACTCCGCCGCCAGAGCGTCCGCCGCCGGCGCGTCGGGCCAGCGGGCGGGCAGGCGGGTCGCGGCGTCCAGGCGGGCGTGGTACTCGGCGCGCGGCACCTCGCGGGCGCCGAACTGCGACAGGTGGGCGGTGACGAACTGGGTGTCGAGCAGCCGGAAGCCGCCGAGGCGCAGCCGCGCGACCAGGTGGACCAGCGCCACCTTGGAGGCGTCGCGCGCCACGCTGAACATGCTTTCGCCGAAGAACGCACCGCCGAGCGAGACGCCGTACAGCCCGCCGACCAGGGCGTCGCCGTCGCGGCATTCCACGGAATGGGCGTGGCCGCGGCGGTGCAGCTCGGTGAACAGGGACTCGATGTCGCCGTTGATCCAGGTGCCTTCGCGGCCCGGGGCGGCGGCGGCGCAGCCCTGGATGACCAGGGGGAAGTCGCGGTCGGTGGTGACCCGGTAGGGGCCGGCGCGCACGGTGCGCAGGAGGCGGCGCGGGCAGTGGAACGCGTCGAGCGGCAGGATGCCGCGCTCCTCCGGGTCGAACCAGTGCAGGGTGGGGTCGTCGCGCGACTCGGCCATCGGGAACAGGCCGGCGCCGTAGGCGCGCAGCATCAGCTCCGGAGTGACGACGAGACGGCGCGGCATGGCGCCACCCTGCCCGAGTGGGCGGCGGGGTGAAAGCCGCCCCGCCCGCCCCTGACGCGGGGCTGGGTGTCGGCGCGTGTCGGGACGAATGTTCTACGCGACATGTTCCACGAACATCGCGTGGCTTGGGCGCAACGGGCCGGGCGTTTCGGGGTGACGGCGTGGCGGCGCGGGTGACGGGCCGGGGATGCGACAAGGCCGTGATGGGCCGGTCCGGGAGGGCCGGGCGGCTTGCCGCGGACGGTGGCGATGGCCAGGGTGGGGCATGGACACCATCGACGCAGCGGCCCGCGCGCTGGACGCCGGCCGCACCACATCCCGCGCGCTGGTGGAGGCGTGCCTGGCGCGGATCGCCGACCCGGCCGGCGAAGGGGGGCGCGCCTTCGTCGCCGTGTACGCCGGCCAGGCGCGCGCGGCGGCGGACGCCGCGGACCTGCTGCGGCGGGCAAGCCGCGCGGCCACGCCCTGGGCCGGGGTGCCGTTCAGCCTCAAGGACCTGCTCGACGTGGCGGGCGAGGTGACGACGGCGGGCTCGCGGGTGCTGGCCGGCGGGGCGCCCGCGGTGCGCCACGCGGAGTCGGTGCGGCGGATGCTGGGGGCGGGGCTGGTCGCGGTCGGGCGGACGGGGATGACGGAGTTCGCGTTCTCCGGGCTGGGGCTGAACCCGCATTCCGGCACGCCATCGAGCCCGTGGGACCGGGCCACCGGGCGCATCCCCGGCGGCAGCTCGTCGGGCGCCGCGGTGTCGGTGGCCGACGGCATGGCGCTGGCCGCGCTGGGCACGGACACCGGCGGCTCGTGCCGCATCCCGGCGGCGTTCTGCGGCGTCGTGGGGTTCAAGCCGACGGCGCGGCGGGTGCCGCTGTCGGGCGCGTTCCCGCTGGCGCCGTCGCTCGACTCGATCGGGCCGCTGGGCCGCAGCGTCGCGTGCTGCGCCACGGTCGACGCCCTGCTGGCGGGCGAGGCGCCGCCCGATGCTGCGGCGAACGGGGCGGCGGCGGCCGGGGCGGGCGTGTCCGGGCTGCGGCTGGCGGTGGCGCAGGGGCTGGTGCTGGAGGGGCTGGACGCGCCGACCGCCGCGTCGTGGGAGGCGGCGCTGCTCCGGCTGGAGGCGGCGGGGGCGCGGATCACCGCGCTCGACGTGCCGGTGTTCGCCGAGGTCGTGCGGTCGCAGGCCAACGCGGTGATGGTGACGTCGGAGGCGTATGCGGTGCATCGCGCGCGGCTGCGCGACTCGGGCGACTCGTTCGACCCGCAGGTGCGCGCTAGGTTGCAGCGCGGCGAGGGGTTCGGGGCGGCGGACTACGTCGACGCGCTGGCCGCCCGGGTCCGGCTGCGCGCGGCGATGGACGGGCTGAGCGCGCCGTTCGATGCGGTGCTGATGCCGACGGTGCCGATCGCGGCGCCGCCGATCCGCTCGCTGGACGATCCGGCGGAGTACGTCCGGGTCAACCAGCTCGTGCTGCGCAACACCGCGCTGGCCAACTTCCTGGACCGCTGCGCGATCAGCGTGCCGTGCCAGCGCGGCGGCGACGCGCCGGCGGGGCTGATGCTGGTCGGCGAGACGATGGGGGACCGGAGGCTGCTCGCGGTGGCGGGGGCGGTGGAGGCGACGCTCGGGGAGTAGGGAAGGCCAGGGGCTCTGCCCCCAATGCTTGAAGGCGGGGACCCCGCCAAAGGCGAGCCTTTGGAAACCTCGGCGGGGGCCTGTGCCTCGTTGCGCCGGTCCAGGGCGGCTCGTCCTGGCGGGGTCCCCTCCTTCAAGCATGGGGGCAGAGCCCCTGGCCTTTCTTGCCCTGGACCTTGCCCCCGCCCGCGTCCTTGTCCAGATAACGCGACGAGGACCGCGTCGGTCCGCTGCCGGAGCCCGTCCATGTTCATCGAGACCGAAGACACCCCGAACCCCGCGACGCTGAAGTTCCTGCCCGGCCGCGAGGTGATGGGCGCGCGCACCGCCGACTTCGCCAGCGCCGAAGCCGCGGTGCCGAGCCCGCTGGCGACCGCGCTGTTCGAGCTGCCCGGCGTGGCGCGGGTGTTCCTCGGCGCGGACTTCATCACCGTGACCAAGAGCGACGCGACCGACTGGCCGTCGCTCAAGCCGCAGGTGCTGGGCTCGGTGATGGAGCATTTCGTGTCCGGGCGCGCCACCATTGAGGGCGAGCAGGTGGCCGCGACCACGACGGAGATCGACCCGGCGGACCGCGAGATCGTCGAGCAGATCAAGGAGCTGCTGGACACCCGTGTGCGACCGGCGGTGGCGGGCGACGGCGGCGACATCGTGTTCCACGGCTACAGCAAGGGCGTGGTGCTGCTGCACATGCAGGGCGCGTGCTCCGGCTGCCCGTCGTCGCGCGCCACGCTGAAGCACGGCATCGAGAACATGCTGCGCCACTACGTGCCCGAGGTGGTCTCGGTGGAGCAGGTCGAGCTGTAGCCGATGCCGGCGCTGGACGGGGCGGCGCTCGACACGCTGTTCCGCACCGCGCGCTCGCGCTACCGCTGGACGGCGGAGCCGGTGGGCGACGAGGTGCTGCGGGCGCTGTACGAGCTGATGCGGTTCGGGCCGACCTCGGCGAACTCGAGCCCGGCGCGCATCCTGTTCCTGCGCTCGGGCGATGCCAAGGAGCGGCTGCGCCCGGCGCTTTCGGCGGGCAACGTCGACAAGGCGATGTCGGCGCCGGTGGTCGCGGTGGTGGCGCAGGACCCGGAGTTCTTCGAGCAGCTGCCGCGGCTCTACCCGCAGGGCGACGCCCGCGCTTGGTTCGCCGGCAACGCGCTGTTGGCGGAGGAGACGGCGACGCGCAACTCGACGCTGCAGGGCGGCTACCTGATCCTGGCGGCGCGCTCGCTCGGCCTGGACGCGGGGCCGATGTCGGGCTTCGACCGCGACCGGGTGGACGCCGCCTTCATGGCCGGGCGCGGCTGGCGCACCAACTTCCTGGTCTGCCTCGGCCATGCCGACGCCACCGCGGAGCACGACCGCGCGCCGCGCCTGGAATTCGACGAGGCCTGCGTCCTGCTGTGATGCCGTGCCACTGACTCCCGGTGCCGGGCCGGTGCCGCCGCCGCGCGTCCTGGTGATCGACTGCGCCCTGCCGCTGTGCCGGGTGGCGCTGCTGGACGGCGGCGCGGTGCTCGCGGAACGGGCGCTGGACGCGCGGCACGGGCAGGCGTCGCTGCTGTCGGGCCTGGTGGCGGACCTGCTCGCCGCGCACGGCCGGGCGCTGGACCGGATCGTCGCGGGGGTCGGGCCGGGCAGCTTCACCGGGCTGCGCGCCGCGCTGTCGCTGGCGCACGGGCTGGCACTGGCGAGCGGGGCGGCGCTGCTTGGCGTCACCGGCGGCGAGGCGCTGGCCGAGGCAGCGGCGGCCGGGGGGTGGCTGTTCGACGGACGGGCGCTCTGGGTGGCCACCCCGGCGCGCGCCGGGCGGGTGTTCCTGGAGCGGGATGGCTCTGCGTGCTCGGTGCCGCTGGACGCGCTGCCTGCGGCGGGGCGGGCGGTGCTGGTGGCGGGCGCCGCCGCGGAGGAGGTCGCGCGGCATCTGGCGCTGCGGGGCGAGGACGTCCGCACGGGTCCGTGCCGCGGGCCGGGTGCGCCGGCGCTGGCCGCCGCCGGGCAGCGCCGGGCGGAGGGCACGCTGCCGCCGCGCCCGGTTCTGCCGCTCTACGTCGACGCGCCCGAGGCCAGCCTGCCGCGCAGCGGCCTGCGTCCGGAGCCGGCGTGACCGCGGGGTGGGGCGGGCCGTGTCTGCCGGCGGGCATCGCCGCCGCGAGCATTGCCCACGCCGGGGTCCTGGCCGCGGTCCATGGCGCGGCGTTCCCGCCGGGCGAGCGCTGGGACGCCGGCGCGATCGCGGCGCTGCTGGCGACGCCGGGCTGCTTCGCGGTGCTGGCCGAGGCGGGGGGGATGGCGATGCTGCGCGTCGCCGGCGACGAGGCGGAGGTGCTCGCCCTGGCGGTGCTGCCGTCGGCGCAGGCCAGGGGAATCGGCGGCGCCCTGCTGGCGGCCGGGCTCGCGGAGGCGGCGCGGCGGGGCGCCGCCACGGTGCTGCTGGAGGTCGCGCCGGGCAATGTCGCGGCGCGGGCGCTCTACGGGCGGGCCGGCTTCCGCGAGGTCGGGGTGCGGCGGGGCTACTACCCGGACGGGGGGGACGCGCTGGTGATGCGGCGCGGCGAGGACGCGGGCCGGGACGTCGTTTGATCCCTTGAGCTGAGGCCTGTGATGGGCTTCGTGTCAGGTTGCTGCTTCAGGCAGGAAGGCAAGAGTCTTCTTTTTCTGAAGAAAAAGAAGCAAAAAGACTTTGCTCATTGGGTTCCGGGGGCGCGGGTGGCCTCGGAGCTAATGGGCCAAAGTTCTTTGGTTCTTTCTTTCAAGAAAGAACACGCTTTCTTCTCGCTTGATCGCAGGCAACCGGCGCTGGCCGCGCCTATGCCTTGCGCAGCAGCAGCGTCATGATCCCTGCCGCGTCCGTGCTCTGCGCCAGCACCGCGTGGCCCTGTGCCGTCGCGGTGAGCGGGACGTTGCGCCGTGGCTCGTCGCCCTGCAGCGTGACCTGGAGCACCTGTCCCGGCGACAGGCGGTCGAGCGCCAGGCGGGTGCGCACGAAGGTCATCGGGCAGGTGTCGCGCGTGATGTCGACGGCCAGGTCCGGCACGATCTCCGGCGTCACCGGCGCACCCTGGCCGGGCGGCACGGTGCGCGCCGCGGCGCGGTGCGGGCGGACCTCGTGTCCGAGAAGCGGGCGGGCGGGGCGGTATGGCCCCTGGCTGTGCCGGAGCCCGTCGCGTGGGCCGTGGCGGCGCATGTTTCCGGCAACCCCCGTCCCTCCGGCGTTCTGCCCGTGCTGGCGCGGGAGACATGGGGGGCGCGACGGGACGCCGGCAAGGGTGGTGGGCGCGGCGCAGCCGAGGATTTCCGCGGCGTGACGGGTGATTTCCGCGGCGCGACGGGTGGTTTTCGCGGCGCGTCGGGGGATTCCCGCAGGGCGGGCGGTGCTCCCGGACCCTGTCGTGCGCGCGGGTTTGCCGGGCGGCGCTGTGGCCGGGTCGGCGGTCGGCCGGGTCCGCGGGCCCGGCCGCGCCTGAGTCGACAACACGGCGCCGGATCGGCTACCCCGTTGAGGCCGGGCCATCCGCCCGTGCGCGGGACGGACCCGGTGGCGGGGCATGGCTGCGCCGGGCTGCGTCCCGCGATCCTGCTCGCCGGACCGCGTCACCGACTGCTTGGAATCCCGATGGAATCGCGCATCGAGCGCCTGTGCGTCGACAAGGGCCTGAAGATGACGGGGCAGCGCCGCGTGATCGCCCGCGTCCTGTCGGATGCCGAGGACCATCCCGACGTCGAGGAGCTGTACCGCCGGGCGGCGGCGCTGGACGACCGGATCTCGATCGCCACGGTGTATCGCACGGTGCGGCTGCTGGAGGAGAACGGCATCCTGGCGCGGCGCGACTTCGGCGGCGGTCGGGCGCGCTACGAGCCGACCGAGCACGGCCGGCACTACCACCTGATCGACGTGGACACCGGGCGGGTCATCGAGTTCGAGGACGAGGAGCACGACGCCCTGATGGCCAGCATCGCGGCGCGTCTCGGCTTCGACCTGGTGTCGCTGCGCCTGGAGCTGTACGGCCGCAAGCCGGTGGCGGCCGCGGCCGCCGCGCCGGCGGCGGGACGGCGCCGCGCGGGGGCTGCGTCGGCCGCACGTCCGGCCCGAGACGGGGAGCGCGGCACGGTGGCGGCCGCGCCGGACGGCGGCGCCGCGCCGCGTCTGGGCAGGGCGCGGTGACGGCGCAGTCGCGCGTGGACGGTGGGCCGGGCCACGGGCGGCCGCGCGGCTTCGGCGAGCTGCGCGCCGGCCACCTGGGGGTGCGCATCGCCACCTCGGCCGACGAGGTCGATGCGGTGCAGTCGCTGCGCTACCGGGTGTTCTACGAGGAGATGGGTGCGGAGCCCTGCGCAGAGGCCCGCGCCAGCCGACGCGACACCGACGCCTACGACGAGGTCGCCGACCACCTGCTGGTGGTGGACCACGCGATCGGGCCGGGGCCGGAGGGGGTGGTCGGCACCTACCGGCTGATCCGCCAGCACGCCGCGGCGCAGCTCGGGCGGTTCTACTCCGAGGACGAGTACGACATCTCGCCGATCCTGCGCTTCGGGCAGTCGCTGGAGCTGGGGCGGTCCTGCGTGACCACGGCGTACCGTTCGGGGGCGGTGATGCAGCTGCTGTGGCGGGGCATCGCGGCCTACGTGTCGCTGCACCACATCGAGGTGATGTTCGGCTGCGCCAGCCTGCCCGGCACCGACCCGGAGCGCCTGGCGACCGAGCTGTCCTACCTGTACTACAACCACCTGGCGCCGCCGGCGCTGCGCCCGGTGGCGCTGCCGGAGCGCAGGATCGACATGCGACGCATGGCGCCGGAGCTGATCGAGGCGGGCAAGCCGCCTGCCCTGCTGCCGCCGCTGATCAAGGGCTATCTCAGGCTGGGCGGGTTCGTCGGCGACGGGGCGGTGATCGACCGCCAGTTCAACACCACCGACGTCGCCGTGGTGGTGAAGACCGACCTCGTCACTGACAAGTACTACCGCCACTACCAGCTGCGCGACGCGCACGACTGAGCGGTGAGGGTGTTCGTGCCGCCTCCCGCCGGTGCCGCCGGCCCGCGCCTCGGGTCCGTGCCGCCCGTCCCGTGCCTGCGCCCGCCCGAGCACGTCCCGGACCGGCGCGGGCTGCGGCGGTGCCGCGATGTCTGAGACCGGCCGGCCGGCGGCGCTGGCGGCGGAGCGCACGCCGGGGGCGCCCGGCCATGGTCGCGGGGCGCTGGGCGTCGGGCCGGTCGGGCGGCTGCGACGGCGGCTGTGGCTGCTGCAGGGCTGGCGCGCCGACCTCGTGGCGCTGGGCCTGGGCGCGCTGTCGGCGCTGGCGCTGCCGCCACTGGGGGTGCTGCCGCTGCTGCTGGTCGGCTTTCCCGGGCTGCTGACGCTGCTCGACGCGGCGCCGCGCCCCGGGACGGCGTTCCGCCGCGGCTTCGCCTTCGGCTTCGGCCTTCACCTCGTCGGGCTGTACTGGATCACAGAGGCGATCCTGGTGAAGGCGGACCAGTTCTGGTGGCTGGTGCCGTTCGCGGTGCCGGTCACCGCGGCCGGGCTGGCGCCGTTCATCGCCCTGCCCTGCGCGGCCTGCCGGCTGGCGCCCGCGGGGTGGCGGCGGGCGATACTGCTCGCCGGGCTGTGGACGCTGGCCGACATCGCGCGACAGTTCGTGCTCACCGGCTTTCCGTGGAACCCGCTGGGCAGCGTCTGGGCGCTGTCCGGGCCGCCCGGCGACATCATGATCCAGCCGGCCTCCGCGGTGGGCGTGCACGGGCTGACGCTGGCCACCGTGCTGCTGGCCATGACGCCCGGGCTCGGCCGGCGGGCGGTGCTGGGCGCGGTCGCGGTGCTGCTGTCCTGGGCGGGCTTCGGCATCGTGCGCCTCGCCAAGCCGCAGCCGGCCCCGCCCGGCGTGACCGTGGTGGTGGCGCAGGGCAACGTGTCGGAAGCGGAGAAGCACGACCGCGCCTGGGCGGTCGCCACCTTCCGCCGCTACCTCGACCTCACCCGTCAGGGCATGGCGGAGGCGGACGCGGGGCCGGGACGGCGGGTGGTGGTGTGGCCGGAGACGGCGAGCCCGTTCCTGCTGGCCCAGGACGCCGACGCCAGGCTGGCGATCGCCGGGGCGGCGCGTTCCGCCGGCGGCCCGGCGCTGGTCTCGCTGGTGGGCACGGTGCGCTTCGACGCCGCGGGCCGGCCACGCAACAGCGTGGTGGCGATCCTGCCCGACGGCTCGATCGGCGCCACCTACGACAAGTCGCACCTGGTGCCGTTCGGCGAGTACGTGCCGTCCTGGCTGCCGCTGCTGCAGCTCGTGCCGGGCGGCGGCTTCGCGCCAGGGCCGGGCATCGTGACGCAGCACGTGGCCACGGTGCCGCCGTTCGGGGTGCTGATCTGCTACGAGACCATCTTCCCGAGCCAGGTGGTGGACGAGGCGGACCGCCCGGACTGGCTGGTCGAGGTGACCAACGACGCCTGGTTCGGGCTCGGCACCGGCCCGCGGCAGCACCTTGCCGCCGGCAGGATGCGCGCGGTCGAGGAGGGCCTGCCGCTGGTGCGCGCGGCCAACACCGGCATCAGCGCGGCATTCGACAGCTTCGGGCGCGAGCAGGGCCGACTCGGGCTCCAGGTCGCGGGCACCCTGGTGCTGCCGCTGGCGGGGCATCTGCCGACCACGGCCTACGCCCGCCTCGGACTGCTGATCCCGATCCTGCTGTCGCTGGCGGCGGCTGGCCTCGGCCTGGGCATGGGCCGTCGCAAGGCGGCGGCGTTCAGGATTTAACGGAAAGTTACTTTTTTTAGACTGCGCCTGCCAGTGCGTGAGATCGTTGACAATTCAGGGTTGTGTCGTTAACCTTCTTGCACTCATCAAAACGACAGAGTCACAACCTGATACCGCGCACCCGGTTTGGCGCGTCTCCGCGAAGGATTTTTTGCTCATGGCGCGTCCCTCAGACCTCGGCAAGGACACCCTCCCCGGCGAGACCGGCGAGCGCGAAAGCCGGCCCAGCCCGATCGACGTCCATGTCGGCAGCAGGATACGGCTGCGCCGCACCCTGATGGGCATGTCGCAGGAGCGGCTCGGCGAGGCGCTCGGCCTGACGTTCCAGCAGGTGCAGAAGTACGAGCGCGGCGTGAACCGGGTTGGCGCCTCTCGGCTGTTCGACCTGTCGCGGGTGCTCGACGTGCCGATCAGCTTCTTCTTCGACGACATGCCCGACCAGCTCACCGCGTCGCACGGCGCGCCGCCGCGCTCCGCCTACAGCGGCTTCGCAGAACAGCAGCAGGGCTTCGGCGGCGGCGACGACACGCTCAATCGCCGCGAAACGCTGGAGCTGGTGCGGGCCTACTACCGCATCACCGACACCACGGTGCGCAAGCGGGTGTTCGAGCTGATCAAGTCGATGACGCCGCAGGACGCCTGATCCCGGCAGCCGGTCAGAAACAGGCAGGCTAGGGGCTCCGCCAAAGGCCGAGCCTTTGGAATCCAACACTTAAGTTGTGCCGGGTCCAGGGGCGGCTCGCCCCTGGCGGGTCTGGGCAGAGCCCAGTCTTGCTTGCCTCGACAGGCCAGGACTTCCGGCAGTTGACATGGGCCGGGGAAGGCTGATCCTGGAAGCCTGCGTGGCGGCGACCCGACCGGGATGTGCCCATAAGGTCCGCCGCACCGGCCTCCGCTACGACGTTGCGCCGTCGGGCTCCGCGGGGCGTGCCACGGCGCCCTGCCCGTCCCACGACCGCGACTCCTGGGTGGCGACCTGGACGGCCCGCGACTCGCCGGCAGGGCCGTCGCCGCGGAGCTGCACGTTGTCGAACACCGGGTTGCGGCTGCGGTGCAGCGCAGCGCGCAGCGAGGCCGCGAGGTCGCGCTTCTCCGCCTCGCCTAGGGCGGCGCCGACCTCCTCGCGCGTGCCGCGCGCCACCAGCCACAGCGCCGGCACCCGTCCGGCGCGCTCCTCCAGCACCGCGTTCAGCCAGCCCTGCGGCAGGCTGCGACGAACCTCCCGCCCGACGGGGTCGCGCCGCACCACGTGCAGCGCGCGCTCCGTCAGGGTCAGGGTCTCGCTCGACCGCCGGGCGCGCGCGTTCATTCGCAGCAGCGCCACCGCGAGCGCCACGTCGATCACGTCGAACCCGGCCACCGGCCAGGCGCCGAGCAGCAGGAACACCACGGTCACCGCCAGGCCCAGCGAGCACATCGCGCCCACCAGGACCAGCGTGCCGCGGCGCGACAGGCTGCGGTGGGGCACGATCACGGCCTCGAACACCGGGATTTCTGAGGGGTCCATCGGGAGGATCATAGCGATTTGGTCTGGGCATGGGTGGCCAAAATTCAACGGCGGGCGCAAGCAAGGCCAGGGCCCTGTCCTGGACCCGCCAGGGGCAGCGCCCCTGGACCGGCCTTCCTGAAGAACAGGGGCTCCTGCGGGCATCCGGCCTTGCCGTCTTTCGGAGACACCGACCTTGCGCGCCATCCGCCACAGCATCGACGTCCTTCAGGACTCCCTGATCGCGGAGGTGTGGGGGCTTGGCCGCCATGATCCGGAGGTGATCGGCCTGTGGGCCGGCGAGATCGACCTGCCGACACCCGCATTCATCAGCGAGGCCGCCATCGCCTCGCTGCGCGCCGGCGACACCTTCTACGCCCATGGTCGCGGCGTTCCTGCGCTGCGCGAGGCGTTGTGCGAGTACCTGCAGCGGCTGTATGGGCGTCCGGTGGCCGAGGACCGGGTCGCGCTGACCAGCTCGGGGATGAACGGCGTCGTGCTGCTGGCGCAGGCGCTGGTCGGGCCGGGCGACAGCGTGGTCGCCGTCTCGCCGTGCTGGCCCAACCTGCTGAAGGCGATGGCGATCGCGGGCGCGGAGGTGCGCACCGTGACGCTCGCGGCCGGCGAGGCGGGCTGGTCGCTCGACCTGGACGCGCTGTTCGGCGCCTGCGACGCGACCACGCGGGTGATCTGCTTCGCCTCGCCCGGCAACCCGACCGGCTGGGTGATGGCGCGCGCCGAGCAGGAGGCGGTGCTGGCCTTCGCGCGGACGCGCGGGATCTCCGTGGTGGCCGACGAGGTGTACCACCGGCTGGTGTACGACCGGCCGGTCGCGCCCTCGATGCTGGAGCTGGCCGAACCCGGGGACGCGGTGTACGTGGTCAACAGCTTCTCCAAGGCCTGGGCGATGACCGGCTGGCGGCTCGGCTGGGTCACCTACCCCGCGGGGCAGGCGGCGGCATTCGAGAAGCTGATCCAGTTCAACACCAGCGGGGCGCCCACCTTCCTGCAGGCCGGCGCGGTCGCGGCGCTGCGCGACGGCGAGCCGTTCGTGGCCGACCTGCTGGACTACTGCCGGGCGGGGCGGGCGATCGCGGAGGCGCGCCTGGCCGCGATGCCGCGGGTGCGGGCGGTGCCGAACAGCGCCTCGTTCTACAGCATGTTCCGCGTGGACGGCGTCGACGACACCCTGCGCTTCTGCAAGCGGCTGGTGGTCGAGGGCAAGGTCGGCACGGCGCCAGGCGAGGCGTTCGGGCCGGGCGCGGAGGCGATGGTGCGGCTGTGCTACGCCAAGAGCCCGGCGCGGCTGCACGAGGCGATGGACCGGCTGGAGGCGTTCGTGGCCGGGTATCGGGAGTAGGAAGCAAGGTTGAGGCTCTGCCTCAAACTCCGCCAAAGGCGAGCCTTTGGAAACCTCGAC
>CAXSFU010000050.1:0-23046 GCA_964236695.1 uncultured Acetobacteraceae bacterium
CAGAATCAGATCCGATCGAGCCGGGTCAACCGTTAATGGGTCCTGACCCTAAGATGTGGGTGTTAATGGAGCTGCGGAGCCTAATTTGCAAAAGTTCTTTGGTTCTTTCTTTCAAGAAAGAACACGCTTTCTTTTTGCTACGGCGTCAGAAACCGAGGCTTGCAAGTTGATAACGCATTCTAGGCGGGAAGCCGTGCTTCTGAACGCCGCCGCGGACCTGCCTTTGGCGACATCCTGTCCGGGGGCGGTGCCGGCGCCGGGGCGGGCTTGACTGCGGGGCGAGGGCCGACCACCTCGGTGGGCATGATCAAGCAAGGCCCAGCCCGCCCGTCACCCTGGTCGCAGCCGGCCGCGCCGACGCTGGAGATGACGCTGGACGGCGGCTTCAGGGCGCCGCGCGCCCGGCCGGCGTGGGGGCTGCGCATCGGTGTCGCGGCGGCGCTGGTCGCGGTGCTCGGGCTGGCGGTGATCGGCGCGGCGCTCGCGGTGTGGCTGGTGGCCACGTTGCTTCCGGTGGTGCTGCTGGCGGGCCTGGTGGCGTGGGTGGCGCTGAAGGTGCAGGTGTGGCGCGTGCGCCGCGGCCGCGCGGTGACCCGGGCCTAGAGCCTTCTCTCGAACGCCGGTCCAGGGGCGGCTTCCTCCGGTGGCCTTTCCAACGATCCAGGCGGATCGTCAGAACCTTTGACCACCTCCGCCGGGCGGGTCCGGGCAGAGTTCGGCCTTGCTGCCTTCAGGGCGTCGCGTGCCCGAACAGCAGTTTCAGCACCCCGTAGAGCACGCCGCCGGCGAGGAAGCCGACGATCGTGCCGTTGACGCGCACGTACTGCAGGTCCGGCCCGACGCGCAGCTCGATGCGCTCGACCAGGGTGGCGGTGTCCCAGTTGGCGACGACGCTGCTGATGAAGTCGGCGAGGCGCTCCTGCATCATCGGCAGCAGGCGGGCGACCAGGGTGTCGGCGCCGCGGCGCACGCGGGCCTCGGCGTCGGGGCCTTCGGTGAGCACGGTGGCGAGGCGGGCGAGGCTGGCTTCCAGCAGGCCGACGATGTGGCCGCCGGGGCGGGCAGCGTCGGCTTCCGCGGTGCGGCGCAGTCGCTGCCAGACGTCGCCGGCCCAGTTCTGCACCGTCTCGTGGCGGACCACGTCGCGCAGCGTGCGGCCGATGTCGGCGGCGCGCTCCGGGTCGTCCTCCATGCGGCCGATCTCGTGGCGGATCCAGGCGTCGAAGGCGTCGCGGATCTCGGAGTTCTCCGGGTCGATCTTGTCCAGCTCGGCGGACACGGAGGCGAGGACGCGGGTGGCGACGGAGGCGCCGATCGCCCAGCCGAGCACGCGGCCGCCCTGCTCGCGCACGCGGTCCTCGATCAGGGCGCGGAGCTGGTCCTGCTTGGCGGCCAGCGTGGCGCGGAGCTGC
Source organism: uncultured Acetobacteraceae bacterium (assembly GCA_964236695.1). GTDB lineage: Bacteria > Pseudomonadota > Alphaproteobacteria > Acetobacterales > Acetobacteraceae > CAXSEF01. Next base: position 1,413 of record CAXSFU010000050.1, read on the forward strand.
TCCAGAAGAAAGGCGAGGACGTCCTGGTGGCGGCCGCCATCGACCAGGCCGCGCAGCGCCCGGGCGAGGACGCGGCTGCCGCCCGGGCCGCCGAGCAGGCGCGAGGCGACGCGTCCGGCGACGCGGCCGGCGCGTCCGTCCTCGACGGTGACGAGCAGCGCGGGGACGGCGGTGGCGAGCGCGCGGGCCAGCGGCCGGATGGTGTCCGGGTCGCCGAGGAAGCGGCGCAGCAGGTCGGGCACGTCGAGGCGGGCCAGCGCCCGGGAGACCTCTGCCTCGGTGACCACGTGGGAGGCGACGAAGCGGCCCAGGGCGGCGCCGAGGCGGGCCTTCTGCGCGGGGATGATCGCGGTGTGGGGGATGGGCAGGCCCATCGGGTGGCGGAACAGGGCGGTGACCGCGAACCAGTCGGCGAGGCCGCCGACAAGCCCGGCCTTGGCGGCGGACTGCAGCAGGTCGGCGGGCCAGCCGGCGGGCAGGGCGTAGGAGGCGAGGGTGAGGCCTGCGGTCCCGCCCAGCAGTGAGGTGGCGAGGGCCTTGGCGCGGCGCAGGCGCAGGCGCGCGGCGGTGTCCGGGTCTGGGGTCGGCATCGGGCGGGGGTAGCACGCGCGCACGGTGCGGGGGAGGGGCGACGGGTCGTCCCGGGCCGGCCGCGGTGCCGGCGTGAACGATTGGGAAACCCTGCGTCACCCTAGTATGGCGCGGGCCGGCGAGGGAGGCAGGACGTGGCGAAGAAGCTGAGGCACCTCGCCGACGGGGTCCGCTCGCTGCGGGTCGGGCTGTTCGCGCTGGTGCTCGGCACCTGCGTGCTGATGGTCGGGCTCGACGGCTGGCGGACGTGGACGGAGCGCGGCGCCGCGATCACCGCCGACACGGTGGAGACCGCCACTCTCGCCCGTTCCCTGGCCCAGCACGCCCACGATCTCGTGCAGACCGCCGACGCCGCCCTGTTCACGATGCGCGAGCGCGTGGAGGCCGAGGGCGTGCCCGCGTCCGGGCTCGGGTCGCTGCACGTGGCCATGGTCGCCACGGTCGCCAACCTGCCGGTGGTCCCGGGCTGTTCGTGCTCGACTCCGCCGGCGCGCGCGTCGTCAGCTCTGCGCCGGACGGCCTGCCCGACGCCAGCGACGCCGACCGGGCGTATTTCCAGCACCACCGCACCCATGCCGACCGCGGCCTGCACCTCGCCGGTCCGGTGCGCAGCAAGGCGGACGGGAGCTGGATCCTGGTCGCCTCGCGCCGGCTCGACGCTGCGGACGGCCGGTTCGCGGGCATCGTGATGGTGACGATCGCAGACGCCTTCCTGCAGGACTACTACCGCACCTTCGATGTCGGCCGGCACGGCTCGATCGCCCTGCTCTCGACAGAGGGGATCGTCGTCGCTCGCCATTCCGCCGGGCCGGCCATGATGGGCGCCGACGTGTCGGGCAGCGAGGCGTTCCGCCGCGTCATGGCTGCGGCGCCGCGCGGCAGCTTCCGCTACGTCGCCAGCCTGGACGGGATCGCCCGCCTGGGCAGCTACCAGCGCATCGAGGGCTGCCCTCTGGTCGTGATCGTCTCGCACGGCTTTGACGAGCTGCTGGCGGGCTGGCGGGCCGACGCGCTGCGCCACCTGCTGGTCTGCGCCGCTGTGGCGGCCGGCCTCGCGTTGCTGGGCGGCCATCTCGCGCGCCAGGTCAGGGTGCGCCAGCAGGCGGAACTGCGCTACCGCCTGCTGGCCGACAACTCGTCGGATGCGATCGTCTGCGCGGGCCTGGACGGCAGGCGGATCTACGTCTCGCCCGCGTTCTCCAGGATGACCGGCTGGAGCGAGGAGGAGGTGGCGAGTGCGGCCTGGGGCAGCCTCATCCATCCGGAGGACCGGCAGCACGCGTCCGACATCCACAACGAGCTGCTGGCCGGGGCGGGGCAGGTAAGCGCACGCCTCCGCTACGTCTGCAAGGACGGCTCGGCGCTGTGGGTCGAGGCCAGGGTGCAGCGCATGCAGGGCGAGGACGTGGAGGCGGGCTCGTTCATCGCCAACCTCCGCGACATCTCGAAGCGGGTCGCCGCGGAAACGGAGGTCGCGGCCCTGAACCGCGAGCTGGTCGCCCAGGCCAACACAGACGCCCTGACCGGGCTGGCCAACCGGCGGCGCTTTGACGACCTGCTCGATCAGGAGTGGCGCCGGGCCGCGCGGGACGCCAATGCGCTGTCGGTGGTGATGATCGATGTCGACCGGTTCAAGGCATACAACGACATGCTCGGCCACCAGCAGGGCGACCGTTGCCTGCAGGCGGTGGCGGGCGTGGTGGCGCGCTTCGCCCGCAGGCCCGGCGACCTGGTCGCGCGCTATGGCGGCGAGGAGATCGTGGTGCTGCTGCCGGGCACGCTGGTTGCCGGCGCGGAAGAGATCGCCTGGGCGATCCGCGCCGCGATCCAGGCGGAAGGCGTCGAGCACGCCGGCAACCCGCCGTTCGGCGTCGTCACAGCGAGCCTCGGGGTGGCGAGTCGGCTGCCGCGGCTCGCCGGCGACGAGGACGGGCCGGGGCGTCTGGTCGCGGCCGCGGATGCGGCGCTGTACGAGGCCAAGCGCGGCGGACGCAACACGGTGCGGATGCCGGACGAGGCGGTGCAGCAGCAGTGCCGGGAGGGCGTGGCCGGCTGAGCGCGGCCAGGGCGGCCCTGGCGGGCGGCAGCCGCCGGGCGGGATCAGCCGACCGGGATCAGTCGAGGCGTTCGAACACTTCCGGCCAGGTCGCGCGGAGCGCCGCATCGGCCTTGGCCATGGTGGCGCCGACGCCGAGGTCGGCCAGGCTGGTCACGCCGTGCGCCGCGATGCCGCACGGCACGATGCCGCCGTAGTGCGACAGGTCCGGGCTGACGTTCAGCGCCACGCCGTGCCACGTGACCCAGCGTGTCACCCTGACGCCGATCGCCGCGATCTTGCTTTCCGCCCCGGTGGCCGGGTCGGCGACCCAGAGGCCGACGCGGCCTGTGCGGCGCTCGGCGCGGACGCCGAGGCGGGCGATGGCGGCGATCAGCCAGGACTCCAGGCCGTGGACGTAGGCGCGGACGTCGCGGGGCGCGACCTGGCCGTGGCGGCGGGACAGGTCAAGCAGGACGTAGGCGGTGCGCTGGCCGGGGCCGTGGTAGGTCCACTGGCCGCCGCGGCCGGTCTCGAAGGCGGGGAAGCGGCCGGGCGCCGTGAGGTCCTCGCGACGGGCCGAGGTGCCGGCGGTGTAGAGCGGCGGGTGCTCGGCCAGCCAGACCAGCTCCGGCGCGGTGCCGGCGTGGATCGCGGCGACGCGGGCCTGCATCGCGGCGATCGCGTCCGGATAGGCGAGCAGGCCGGGCTCGGTGCGCCACTCCATGGACGGGGCGTCGGGCGGGAAGCCGCCGGTGTCGCCCATCCTGTTCGCGGTTGTCGTGCCTGGGGGCATCGGTTATACGGCGGTCCGTCGGTTGTGCGGTCGTGGCGAAATGGTAGACGCGCAAGCTTGAGGTGCTTGTGGGGGAAACCCTGTGGAAGTTCGAGTCTTCTCGACCGCATATCCGACCGGCGAGGGGATTTCTGCCCTCGTGAGGCGTGCCTGATCGGGTCTGTTGTCGCCCCTTTCCGGGATGGCCTTGTGCGGCGCTGCTGCCGCGTCCTCCTGATATCATCAGCCGAAAGCTTTGACCTTTCGAGGCAAGCAAGGCTGGGCTCTGCCCAGACTCGCCAGGGGCGAGCCGCCCCTGGACCCGGCCTCCCTTAAGAATCGGACTCCAAAGGCTTGCCTTTGGCGGGGTCCAGGGGCAGAGCCCCTGGCCTTCCTTTCCTGACCGGCCAGGGCAACCGGCAGCCGGCATGAGACAGCATCGTTGCGGCCCGGTTCCGTGCCGCGTGCGCCTCGGGCGTTGCCGTATTGCAGGATGCCGGCTTCCTGGCGGTCCGCCCCTGGGGCATCGTTGCGGCTTGCACGTCCTGGCCCCTGGCCGGGGGAGGAGAGCACGGCCATGGACGAGGATTTCCGCAAGGCGGCACTGGACTATCACCGCCTGCCCAGGCCCGGGAAGCTCATGGTCGAGCCAACCAAGCGGATGGCGACTCAGCGCGACCTGGCGCTGGCGTATTCGCCGGGGGTGGCGGCGGCGTGCCTGGCGATCCGCGACGACGTGTCCAAGGCGCGCGAGTACACGGTGCGCGGCAACCTGGTGGGCGTGATCACCAACGGCACCGCGGTGCTGGGCCTGGGCAACATCGGGCCGCTGGCCTCCAAGCCGGTGATGGAGGGCAAGGCGGTGCTCTTCAAGAAGTTCGCGGGCATCGACGTGTTCGACATCGAGGTCGACGCGGAGGACCCGGAGCGGTTCATCGAGGTGGTGGCGGCGCTGGAGCCGACCTTCGGGGCGATCAACCTCGAGGACATCAAGGCGCCGGAATGCTTCGTGATCGAGCGGACGCTGCGCGAGCGCATGCGCATCCCGGTGTTCCACGACGACCAGCACGGCACCGCGATCATCGTGGCGGCCGCGGTGCGCAACGGGCTGGTGCTGCAGCAGAAGTCGCTCGACGAGGTCAGGCTCGTCACCTCCGGGGCGGGGGCGGCGGCGCTGGCCTGCGTCGACCTGCTGGTGTCGATGGGGCTGCGGCCCGAGAACGTCACGCTGACCGACCTGCACGGCGTGGTGTATGCCGGGCGCAACACCGAGATGCCGCCGAACATGGCGCGCTACGCCCGCGACACGCCCGCGCGCACGCTGGAGGAGGTGCTCGACGGCGCCGACGTGTTCATGGGGCTGTCCGCGCCGCGGGTGCTGAAGGCGGAGTGGCTGCACCACTTTGCCCCTCGGCCGCTGATCCTCGCTCTGGCGAACCCGGAGCCGGAGATCCTGCCGGAGGCGGTGCGGGCGGCGCGGCCGGACGCGATCGTGGCGACGGGGCGCAGCGACTACCCGAACCAGGTCAACAACGTCCTGTGCTTCCCGTTCATCTTCCGCGGCGCGCTCGACGTGCACGCGACGACGATCAACGAGGCGATGAAGATCGCGGCCGTGGAGGCGATCGCCTCGCTGGCGCGGGCGGAGGCGTCGGAGGTGGTGGTCGCGGCCTATGGCGGGGCGGCGCCGGTGTTCGGGCCGGAATACATCATCCCCAAGCCGTTCGACCCGCGCCTGATCCTGCAGATCGCGCCGGCGGTGGCGCGTGCCGCGATGGACAGCGGGGTGGCGGAGAAGCCGATCACCGACTTCGCGGCGTATCGCGAGGAGCTGGAGCTGTTCGTGTTCCGCTCCGGGCAGCTGATGCGCCCGGTGTTCGAGGCGGCGCGGACCGGGCGCTCGCAGCGCGTGGTGTATGCCGAGGGCGAGGACCCCAGGGTGCTGCGCGCGGTGCAGACGGTAGTCGACGACCAGCTCGCAGAGCCGATCCTGCTCGGGCGGCGCGACGTGATCGCGCAGAAGGTGCGCGAGATGGGTCTGCGGCTCGATCTCGACGAGACGGTGCGGGTGCTCGAACCGGCGCGCGACCACGACGTGTTCGGGCCGCTGGTGGAGCGCTACCGCGGGCTGGTCGGGCGGCGGGGCACGCCGCCCGACATCGCGGAGCGCTGGCTGCACACCAGGCCCACGGTCGCGGCGGCGATGCTGCTGGAAACCGGGCAGGCGGATGCGGCGCTGGTGGGCGGCAGCGGCGACTGGACGCGCCAGCTGAGGCACATCCAGCCGATCATCCCGCGTGGCCCGGGGGTGGGGCAGCTTTACGGGCTGTCGTGCCTGATCCTGCAGGCCGGCGCGCTGTTCTTCTGCGACACGCATGTCGTGCTGGAGCCGAGCGCCGAGGAGGTGGCGGAAATGACGCTGCTGGCGGCGGGAACGGTGCGCTCCTTCGGAGTGACACCGAAGGTGGCGCTGCTGTCGCACTCCTCGTTCGGCAGCTCGGCCTCGCCCTCGGCGCGCAAGATGCGCCGGGCGCTGGAGCTGATCCGCAACGCCGACCCGGAGCTGGAGGTGGACGGCGAGATGCACGCCGACGCGGCGCTGGCGGAGGCGCTGCGCGACCGGGCGGTGCCGGACTCGCGGCTGTCGGGGGTGGCGAACCTGCTGATCATGCCGAACCTGGACGCGGCCAACATCGCCGTGACGCTGCTCAAGGCGGCGAGCGAGGCGCTGCCGGTGGGGCCGCTGCTGCTCGGGCTGTCGCGGCCGCTGCACGTGCTGGTGCCGACGGTCACGGCGCGCGGCATTGTCAACATGACGGCGCTGGCGGCGCTGCAGGCACAGGGCGGGCTCAAGGGGCCGGCGGCAGGTGGGACGGCCGCGGGCGGTGCGGCGCAGGGCGGGCAGGGCGGGTCCGCGCGCGGGCAGGACGCCGGCGTCGGGTCCGGCGAGGGCGTGGAGGCGGAGCCGGACCTCGGGCCCGAGGCGGAGCCGGACACGGACATGACGGAGCTGGACACCGGGGTGGCGGCAGAGCTCGCGCCGGTGGCGGAGCCGAGCCTGGCGCCGGGCATGGACGGGCTGTGAGGCCGCGACTCCTTGCCGGGACTCCCGCGGCATGGCACCTGTTCCATGCCATGAGGAACGAGACCCGTCCGGCCACCGGCACGGCGGGCGCTGCAGGGGGAGCTCCAGGGCGATGAAGAAGCTGCGCAAGGCGGTGCTGCCGGTTGCGGGTCTGGGCACGCGGTTCCTGCCGGCGACCAAGGCGATGGCCAAGGAGATGCTGCCGGTCGTCGACAAGCCGCTGATCCAGTATGCGGTCGAGGAGGCCAGGGCCGCCGGGATCGAGCAGTTCTGCATGATCACCGGGCGCGGCAAGATGGCGCTGGTCGAGCACTTCGACGTCGCCTACGAGCTCGAGGCCACCCTCAAGGAGCGCGGCAAGGCCGACGCGCTGGCGATGCTGCGCGAGGCGCAGATGCCGCCCGGCTCCGTGGTCACGGTGCGCCAGCAGGAGCCGCTCGGGCTGGGGCATGCGATCTGGTGCGCGCGCGCCTTCATCGGCGACGACCCGTTCGCGATCCTGCTGCCCGACGACCTGGTGCTGTCGGACACGCCGTGCCTGCAGCAGCTTGCCGAGGCCTACGAGGCCACCGGGGGCAGCGTGGTCGCGGTCACCGAGGTGGCGCGCGAGCACACCCACCGCTACGGCATCCTGGCGATCGGCGCCGACGACGGCCGCCTGGTCGAGGTCACCGGGCTGGTGGAGAAGCCGCTGCCGGTCGACGCGCCGTCGAACCTGTCGATCATCGGGCGCTACGTGCTGACCGCGGACGTGATGGACCACCTGGCGCGCATGGAGCGCGGCGCGGGCAACGAGGTGCAGCTCACCGACGCCATGGCGCGCATGATCGGCCACGGGCCGTTCCACGGGCTGCGCTACGAGGGCCGGCGCTTCGACTGCGGCGACAAGGTCGGCTTCCTGGAGGCGCAGCTCGCCTTCGCCCTGAAACGGCCGGACCTGGCGCCGGCAGTGCGCGACTTCCTCAAACAGTATTGCGAGTGCTGAGCATGGCAGAGAGCGCGTCGTTCACCCACGACTTCGATCCCACGACGCTGCGCGAGTACGACATCCGCGGCGTGGTCGGGCGCACGCTGCACCCGGCGGACGCCTATGCGATCGGGCGGTGCTTCGGCACGGTCGTGGCGCAGAACGGCGGGAAGACCGTGGCGGTGGGGTATGACGGGCGGCTGTCCTCGCCCGACCTCGAGCCGCCGCTGGTGGACGGGCTGCGCGACGCGGGGATGGAGGTGCTGCGGGTGGGTCTCGGGCCGACGCCGCTGCTGTATTTCGCGTCGACCACGCTGGAGACGGACGGGGCGGTGATGGTCACCGGCAGCCACAACCCGCCGGACTACAACGGCTTCAAGATGATGCTGGCGCGCAAGCCGTTCTTCGGCGAGCAGATCCAGAGGATCGGGGCGATGGCGGCCTCCGGCGGGGCGGTGGCGGCGGAGGGCGGGTCGGACCGGGCGGTCGACGTGTCGGAGGAGTACATCGCGCGGCTGGTGAAGGATTGGGACGGGGGCGACCGCACGCTCAAGGTGGTGTGGGACAACGGCAACGGAGCGGCCGGCGAGATGCTGGAGAAGCTGGTGGCGGTGCTGCCGGGCGAGCATGTCGTGCTGAACGGTCGGATCGACGGGACCTTCCCGGCGCACCATCCGGACCCGACGGTGGCGAAGAACCTGGTGCAGCTGATCGACGCGGTGGCGGAGCACCACGCGGACCTGGGGATCGCGTTCGACGGGGACGCGGACCGGATCGGGGTGGTGGACGACACGGGGGGGATCTTCGCGGGCGACCAGCTTCTGGTGCTGCTGGGGCGCGACGTGCTGCGCGAGCGGCCAGGCGCCACGATCATCGCGGACGTGAAGGCGAGCCAGGTGCTGTTCGACGAGATCGGGCGGGCCGGCGGCAAGCCGGTGATGTGGAAGACCGGGCACAGCCTGATCAAGTCAAAGATGGCGGAGGTGGGCTCGCCGCTCGCGGGGGAGATGTCGGGGCACATCTTCTTCGCGGACAAGTGGTACGGGTTCGACGACGCGCTCTATGCCGGGGTGCGGGTGATGGGGATCGTGGCGCGGATGGCGGGCAAGCTGTCGGCGGTGCGCGAGGCGCTGCCGCACGTGGTGAACACGCCGGAGCTGCGGTTCGACTGCGCGGACACCCGCAAGTTCGCGGTGATCGAGGAGGTGGCCGAGCGGCTGCGCGAGAGCGGGGCGAAGGTGTCCGACATCGACGGGGTGCGGGTGGCAACCGACGATGGCTGGTGGCTGCTGCGGGCGTCGAACACGCAGGCGGTGCTGGTGGCGCGGTGCGAGGCCACTTCGGACGAGGGGCTGAAGCGGCTGAAGGGGGCGCTGGTGGAGCAGTTGGAGGCGAGCGGGCTGGCGGCGCCGGACTTCTCGGGGGAGAACGCGGGGCATTGAGAGGGCAAGTAGACCAGAAGGCTATCTCTAGGCCTCACCATATTAAAATCTGACGGGTAGTGTCAGATAGTTACTGCTAATATCAGAATGGCAACATTGCTTGCTTGTAAGTGAAGGGTGTGTAGATGGCTAAGGAGGGCTTTTGGATGATCCGATATCGTGGAGCCGGCGGAGAAGGTATCGGTCTACTTGCGTTCGATACAGGAGTTATCGCCGGTGTTGAAATTCTCGGGGGCACTCTTGACGGATCATTTATCTATGATGTGCGAGGAAATGTTCTATGTTCAAACATTGTTTGGACGGCTGGAGGTGTGCCGGGTTTTTTGGCTCAAACGGGTGAAGCCATACAGTCTGGAATGACACTCTCAGTACAAGTAGATTTACCTAATAACTTACAAAATGATACACCAGTCCAGATTGAGACAGCAAAAGGGCCTCTATACGTCACGTTTCGTAAAATACGAGATTTTCCGAGTTAGCTTTTAATGATAAAGCGTTTTGCTCTCAAATGGATTCTGAAGCGGTAATCTGACAGCATCGGGCAGATTCCTCTCTATGATCTACGTAGACACAAGGTGCTGCCAAGATATCTTGTACCAGACGTAATCCTACGTCAAACATTCCCATTTAACACAAAACGCTGGATAAAAGTTTTTGGCGACGGAATATCAATTGGAGAGGAGCAACCTAGAATAGAGAGACTATACAGGAAAGACATTATGCTTGGTGACATACTAATATGTTGCCCTGATCTAGAAGGCGTAAGTGGCGCTGAGATAAAGCTTGACATTAGGACTGACCATATCAGATTACTCACGCGAGGTATTTTCACACACGCTGCTATAATGGGAGGAAAAAAGAAGATTTATGAAGCAACTCTAGATGGTGTTCGTAGTTTAGATGTTGACAGTTGGTTGCCAAGCTTTGAGTATGTTGTAGTTTTAAGAGATCCATATATAAATAAGAATGAGGCAGCAAAGAGAAAGGTTTATAAGTATCTGAATGATAGTTGTGGTAGTGACTACGACTTTATAAGGGCAATCGAAATTGCTTTATGCCATGGTGTTCCCCATTATGCATCGTTATATAAATTTGTAGTAGGAATCTGCTCATTTATAGAGCGTCTTAGGTTTAGAAAAAAATATGTACGCTCTAGCCTTATATGGTCAGTTCTAGTAAATATAAATCGTGCATCCGACGGCTGGCCTGGACGAATGATAGCTCCAAGTGATTTCATCGATGACGCCTTACTTCCATGTGTGGGTTATCTAACAGTAAAAAAGAATATTATCCCATACATCTTTGATATAAATGGACCACACTATTAAAATTAACAACATACCCATATATTTTTTATGTAAGCTATTGTTAATTATTATAAAAACACAATCATATAGATCTCGGTTTTTGTTTGACGATACTAACGGCTATGTAGTTTCGACGCTTCCTGCCCTTTATATGCGCCGGTCCAGGGGCGGCTCGCCCCTGGCGGGTCCGGGCAGAGCCCGGCCTTACTTGCCTAAACCTACGTGATGCGCAAGAACTCCGCGTTCCAGAACTGCGTCTGCGCCCGCAGCGACGCGTTCTCGTCGAGCAGCCGCCCGTGCCGTCGCGCGACCTGCTCCGCGGCCGCGCAGAAGAAGCGGATGGCGCGCATTGTGGGGTCGTCGGCCTGGGTGAGGGTGAGCGGGCCGCCGGCGTAGTCCATCGGGTCGTCGACGAGGGCGGTGCCGGGGTTGAGGCTGCCCATGAGCGCGGGGTTGCGCAGCAGGTCCTGGGGGCTGTCGCGCATGGTCTCCAGGAAGCGGGTGTAGTGGGCGGAGAAGCCGAGGCGCTCGACCTGCTCGCCGCCGGCGAGGACCTTCAGGCGGCCGATGACCGCCTTCGTGATGAGCTGGAGCGGGTGGCGCTCGGGGAAGTGGGCGAGCCAGAGGCCGTCGGCCTGCTGTGCGGGGACGTTCTGGCCGCCGAGCAGGACGTCGTGGTTGCCCTCGCCGATGGTGGTGCGGCCGAGGTCGTTCTGCCCGCGCACGCAGACCTTCCAGACCTCGGGCATGTCGCGGGCGCGCCGGGTGATGCGGGCGGGGACGAGGAGCTCGGCCGGGTCGTCGCGGGCGTCGGCGTGGTAGTTCATCAGGCGCAGGCGGATCGCCGCGACTTCGGGCGCGACATGGGACAGCAGCTCGCGTAGTGAGATTCCGCGCGGGTTGACGAACTCGTCTGCGTCGAGGAACTGCACCCAGTCCGCGCCGCAGGCCTGCACCGCGATCTGGAACAGGAAGGTGTTGTGCTGCCCCTCGCAGAAGGTCACGGAGCGATTCTGCATCACCGTCAGGGGCACGCCCTCTGCGTGCAGCGCGCGCAGGATGTCGAGCGTGCGGTCGGTGGAGCCGTTGTCGAGGAAGACGTGGTGGTCGACGAGGCTCGCGTGGTGGCGGACGAACGCCTCGACGATGTCGTCCTCGTTGAGGATGCGGGTGACGGCGACGATGCGCATGGCGGGCTCCTGCGGCTCGGGTCGCGCGGCCGCGTGCGCCGTGGCGGGCCGTCTTGCGACGCCCCGGGGGCGAGGCAAGCGCGGGTGCCGCCGGCCGTCAAGCGCCGCGCCTGCCCGGGGCGGACGGCGCGGCGGGCGCGGGCGGTGCGGCGATGATGGCGGGGTCGCACCTGGCGCTGGGACTGGCGGGGTGGGCGTGGGCGGCGCCGCACCTGGGGTTCTCCCCGGCCAACCCGCTGGGGCTGGGGCTGGCGGGGCTGGGGTCGCTGCTGCCGGACATCGACCATCCGCGGTCGTGGGTGGGGCAGCGGGCGAGGGTGGTCTCGCTCCCGCTGGCGCGGCTGGTGAGCCACCGTGGGGTGACGCACTCGCTGCTGGCGGTGGTGCTGGGGGTGGCGCTGCTGCGCACGCACCGCTGGCTGTGCGCGCCGCTGGCGGTGGGGTGGCTGTCGCATCTGGCGGCGGACCTGGTGACGCCGCGCGGGCTGCGGCTGGCGTGGCCGCTGCGGCGGCACTGGGCGGTGCCGCTGTGCCGGACCGGCTCGGCGCGCGAGGTGGTGATCGTGACGCTGCTGGTGGCGTGGGCGGCGTGGTGGATGGTGGCGGGGCCGATGGGCGCGTGGGCGAGCGGGCACTGGGCGGGGCGGCACTGAGGGGCGTGGGGCCGAAGGGCAGCAAGGTCGGGCTCTGCCCGAACCCGCCAAAGGGCCGAGCTCTTTGGAAACCCTATACTTAAGGAATGGATTCCAAAGGCTTGCCTTTGGCGGAGTTTGAGGCAGAGCCTCAACCTTGCTGCCTTGCCTGTCTCAGGCCGGCGTGACGCGGAGGGAGGCCGGGCCGGGGTACAGGGTCAGGCCGGCCGCGCACGCGAGCAGCACGACGAGGGCCGGCTGCAGGGCGCGGGGCGAGGCGACGGCCCAGGCGGAGTCCGGCGACGCGACGTGGTCGGCCAGGGCGGGCGGCCAGGCAAGGCGGGGGCCGGCCACGGACAGGGTGATCCCGGCGTCGGGGGAACCGGACAGGTGCAGGGTGCCGCCTGCGGGCAGGGCCTCGGCGCCGAGCAGCAGCAGGTTGGGCAGCAGGCGGGACAACTTGGGCGGGAACGGCGCGTCGCCCAGGCCGGACAGGTCGACGCGCAGCCGGCCGCCGCCGCCGAGGCCGGGCAGCAGGGCTGCGAGGTCGGCGGCGCGGAGCGGGCCGGTGTCGCCGGACCAGGCGGCGCGGAGCAGGCGCAGGCGGGCGGCCAGCTCGCCTGCGGCATCGCGGGCGATGGCGAGCGCCTCCGCGGGGTCCGGCTCGTCGGCGGCGAGGTCGAGGGCGCCGGCGAGCACGCCTGCCAGGCCGGACAGGTCGTGGCTCAGGCGGGCAACCAGCAGCTCGGACAACCGCAGGCGGTCGGACGCATCTGTCGGCGACGGGGGCGGGTCGGCGGATTCGGGCATCGGGCGGCATCCTGTCGGTGTGGTGGCCAGGGTGGCGGTCGCGGTGAGGCGCGGAGGCTGCCACGGGTCTGCGGGTGTGCCGAGCGGGGCGTGGCAGGGTGCGGCGTCGACAATCCGGGCGCGCTCTGCTGTCTGTGGGCCCGTTTAGGCGACCTGGGGCGTGGCAGTCCGGGACGCGGGGGCCTGGGATGCGGGAGAGGCACGATGGTCGACAGGTCGGCGGTTTCGTTCGAGCCGGGGCAGTGGGTGCGTCATCCAGGGCAGCCCGACTGGGGCGTGGGCCAGGTGCAGTCCGTGGTGGGATGGCGGGTGACGGTGAACTTCGAGAACGCGGGCAAGGTGCTGGTCAACGCCGCGGTCGTCTCGCTGGAGATCACGGAATGACGGGGGCGCCGCGTGCGGGCGGGCGATTGCAGGGCCGCAGGGCAGGGTTTGGCGCCCTGGGCGGCATTGCGCCTTGATCCGGGGTGGGCAATCGCGACATGAGATGGGTCTGCCGGCGCTCGTCGGGACATCCCCGCCGCGTTGCCCGCCGGCAGTGCCTCACAAGGACCCGCTTTCCGCATGATCGACCCGTTCGGCAGGTCCGTCACCTATCTCCGCGTGTCGGTCACGGACCGCTGCGACCTTCGCTGCGTCTACTGCATGGCCGAGGACATGGAGTTCCTGCCCAAGCCGGAGGTGCTCTCGCTGGAGGAGCTGGACCGGTTGGGCGGGGTGTTCGTGGGGCTTGGCGTGCGGCGGCTGCGGCTGACCGGGGGCGAGCCGCTGGTGCGCCGGGGGGTGATGCAGCTGTTCGCGGCGCTGGGGGCGCGGCTCGGGCAGGGTCTGGACGAGCTGACGCTGACCACGAACGGCACGCAGCTCGGGCGGTTCGCGCCGGAGCTGGCGCGGGCGGGGGTGCGGCGGGTCAACGTCAGCCTCGACACGCTGGACGCGGCGGCGTTCGCGGCGGTGACGCGGCGCGGCAGGCTGGAGCAGGTGGTTGACGGGATCATGGCGGCGCGCGACGCCGGCCTCGCGGTCAAGATCAACGCGGTGGCGCTGCGCGGGGTGAACGAGGACCGGTTCGACGAGATGCTGGCCTGGTGCGGGCGGCACGGCTTCGACCTGACGCTGATCGAGACGATGCCGATGGGCGACATCGGCGGCGACCGGACGGACCAGTACCTGCCGCTGTCGGTGGTGCGGGCTCGGCTGCGGCTGCGCTGGACTCTCGACGAGAGCGGCCACACGACGGGGGGGCCGGCGCGCTACTTTGACGTCGCGGAGACCGGGCAGAGGATCGGCTTCATCACGCCGATGACGCACAACTTCTGCGAGAGCTGCAACCGGGTGCGGCTGACCTGCACGGGGACGCTGTTCCTGTGCCTCGGGCAGGACGACGCCGTGGACCTGCGCGCGCCGCTGCGCGACGGGGCGTCCGACGAGGAGCTGCGCGGAGTGATCCTCGGCGCGATCGCGCGCAAGCCGAAGGGGCATGACTTCGTGATCGAGCGGCAGCGGCGCGACCCGGCGGTGGCACGGCACATGAGCGTCACGGGCGGCTGACGGCGCCGGCCCGGGCAGGGTGGTCCGGTGATCAGCCGGCTGTGACCGGAAGGCTGGTGGTGCGTCCAGAGGCTGTCAGGGACCTCATGGCGGCTCGTTGCTTCGGGCAGGAAAGCAAGAGTCTTCTTGTTCTGAAGAAAAAGAAGCAAAAAGACTTTGGTTATCGGGGTCCGGGCACGCGGGCGGCTCCGGTGTCCAACGAGCAAGAGTTCTTTGGTTTTTTCTTTCAAGAAAGAACACGCTTTCTTTCTGCTGTGAGGCAAGACATCGGCGACGGCAGGTCAACAACATCCTTCAGGCGGCTCGCATATCAAGCGGCGCCGCCGTTCTACCGTGCGGCCCAGATCTCGCGCGCCTGGGTGTCGGCGTGGGCCGCGTCATGGGCGCGTCCAAGGGCGAGCAGGGCCATGGCGATGGTGCCGGTCACGGTGGCGAGCGCGTCCTCCGGCGTGGCCTCGCCGCGCCACACGGCGGCGAGCAGGGCTGAGGTATCAGCGGTCCGGGTGCCGCTGGGCCCGGTGGCGGGGAGCAGCAGCTCGGCGCGGCCCTGGCCACGGCGCCAGAGGTGGACGGCGGTGGGTTTGGCGGGGGGGCGCTCGGCCTCGCCGCCGCCGCCCTTGAGGACGAGCAGCGCGGGGCGGTCGAGTCGCTCGGCCACGCCGATGTGGACGTCGATGTAGGGCGGGTGGAACACGCCGTCGACCGAGGCGCTCGCGTCGGCCGGGTCGAGCAGGCGGGCGATGGTGTTGGCCGGGGAGCGCAGGCCGAACAGGGCGCGCATGGCCAGCAGGCGGTCGAGGTCGGGCGACAGCGCGGCGGCGGGCAGGTAGGCAAAGCCGGTGGCGCGCAGGGCGGCCCAGGCATGGTCGCGGTCCGGGGAGGCCTGGAGGCCGAGCGCCGGGAGGGCGTCGCCGACGGGGATGCCGCTGGTGAACTCGTTGCTGCCGTGCATGAGGATCGTGGTGCCGGCTCGGGCGAGGGCGAGCGCCGAGAGCAGGAACCAGGGGGCGCCGCGGGTGCGGCCGGCGCCGTAGGAGGGCCAGTCGAGGTCGACCGCCGGGGCGCCGTGGGCGCGGCCCATGCGGGCCTGGGCGCGAACGGCCTCGACGAGGCCGGCGATCTCGTCGGGGTCCTCGCCGCGGTAGCGCAGCAGCATCAGCATGGCGCCGACCTGGTGGGGGTCCGGGGTGCCGTCGAGCACCATGGTGAAGGCTTCGCGGGCCTCGTCGCGGGTGAGCGCGCGGGACCTGCCGGGACCGCGGCCGAGGATGGCGACGAAGCTGGCGAAGCGGGCGTGCGGGGTCATCGCGGGAGGATGGGGACGCGCGCAGGACAAGGCCAGAGCCCATTGCCCGAACCGCCCCTTGGCCCCCGGCTCCGCGGCGCGAAACACCGACGGAGGCCGGTCCAGGGGCGCTGCCCCTGGCGGAGTCCAGAGGCAGAGCCTCTGGCCTTGCCTGCCGTGATGCCGGAACCGACAGCGGCTACGGCAGTTGTGATCCGGAACGCACAAGGGAGAGCGACGATGGCCGACGAGAAGACCGGGACCGAGCACGACAAGGCGCGCGACCTCGCCGAGGAGGCGCTCGGCGCCTACGCGAAGGGCGACGAGAAGAAGGGCGACGCGCTGGCGGAGCAGGCGAAGAAGATCGACCGCTCCGCGGTGGTCGAGGTGGTGGAGGAGCTGGACGAGGACGCGGCGAGCACCGGCAAGGGTGCCTGAGACGGTGCCGGACGCGATGCCGGCCGGCGGTGCCGGTTCTGGCGGGGCGTCCGGCGCCGACCGGCTGGTGGTGTCCTCGGCGCGGGGGGCGGGGCTGCCGCCGCCGGTCGTGGCGGTGGCGGGCGTGGCGTGCCGGGGCGGTGTGCTGGTGGCCGGGGGGCGCGACATCGCGGAGGAGTGCGCGGTGGCTCTGTCTTACAACCGGGTGTCGCACGCGGTGATGATGGCCAGCCCGGCGGACCTGGAGGATTTTGCCCTCGGGTTCAGCCTCAACGAGGGGCTCCTGGGCGGTCCGGAGCAGATCGAGGAGCTGGAGATCGTGGTGCCCGATGATCCGCCCGGGGGCGGCATCGAGCTGCGCATGTGGATCGATCCGGCGCGGATGGGGGTGCTGGAGAAGCGGCGGCGGCGGATGGCGGGGCCGTCCGGGTGCGGGCTGTGCGGCCTGGAAAGCCTGTCGGACGCGGTGCGGCCGCCGCCGCGGGTGGGCGGGGGGCGCGCGGTGCGGATCGAGGAGGTGTTCGCCGCGGCGGCCTCGCTGCAGCCGGCGCAGGTGCTCAACCATGCGACGCGGGCGGTGCATGCGGCAGGATTCTGGCGGGCCGGCGTGGGGCTGGTTGCGCTGCGTGAGGACGTCGGGCGGCACAATGCGCTGGACAAGCTGGCGGGCGCGCTGGCGCGGGCGGGGGAGGACGCGGCGGACGGCGTGCTGCTGATGACCAGCCGGGTGTCGGTGGAGCTGGTGCAGAAGGCTGCGGTGCTGGGGGCGACGGTGCTGGTGGCGGTGTCTGCGCCGACGGCGCTGGCGCTGCGGGTGGCGGAGGCGGCGGGGATCACCGTGGTGGGCGTGGCGCGGCAGGACGGGTTCGAGGTGTTCACGCACCCCTGGCGGGTGGAAAAATAGCAAGGCTGGGCTCTGCCCAGACCCGTCAGGGGCGAGCCGCCCCTGGACCGGCGAGTGTTTGGTGCGGAGTTTGCAAATTTAGTCTGTAAGACACCAATTATTTGATTGATGATGCCTTTGCTCGCGCTGGAAAGCGACGCCTAAGCCGAGCAAAAGACAGTTGGAAGATGCAGAAACCAGTGATTCCTGGTAATGCGCTAACAACCACTAAGAGATTTTGCGATAACGGTGAGAGAGCACCTGAAATAAAACATATGGATGCCACAAATACCAGCGTACCACTAGCTTTAACTCTTTGCCAGAAATCTTCTACAAACTCGTAATCTGTTAGCATATCACCTTGTCGAATGGCCCGCCTTTTATCTTTATGGAGCTTAAAAACCTCCTTTATAGATATAGATTTAATTTTTGTATCCTCAAATCTATCAGAGTAGCTCTCATCTGCTTGCTTCACAGGTCTTATTGGGGAGTACATAGTGTTATCTACTAAATGACGTGACTCTAGAAGCTGTTTTCTAGTAATAAAAGTCTGAAGAATAACGAAAGGAGTTTGGCCTATAGTGCATATACCAATGAGCAATGTAAAATAATCCATTACAGAACTCCGGTGAAACTAATGTGTGGATTTAGACATAATACCCTATCACAAAAACGATCTAAATCCCTGGTTTTGACTCGTGTCCCAAACGAAAGCCGGTCCAGGGCGGCTCGCCCTGGCGGGTCCAGGGCAGAGCCCTGGCCTTTCTTGCCTACGCCACCGCCTCCTTCGCCTCGCGCCTGCGCGCGTGGAGGATGAACTCGGTATACCCGTTCGGCTGCTCCCGGCCCTTAAACACCAGGTCGTGCGCCGCCCGGAACGCGATGCCATCAAAGCCGGGGGCCATCGGCGTGTAGGCGGCGTCGCCGTCGTTCTGGCCGTCGACGACCGCGGCCATGCGGCGAAGGGTCTCCTCGACCTGGGCCTCGTCCGTGACGCCGTGGCGGAGCCAGTTGGCGATGTGCTGGGAGGAGATGCGCAGGGTGGCGCGGTCCTCCATCAGGCCGACGTCGTGGATGTCGGGGACCTTGGAGCAGCCGACGCCCTGGTCGATCCAGCGCACGACGTAGCCGAGGATGCCCTGGCAGTTGTTGTCCAGTTCGGCCTGCACCTCGGCGGGGTCCCAGTTCGTGCCGGTCGCAAGCGGCGGGGTCAGCAGCGCGTCCATGGCGGGGCGGGGATGGCCGGCGAGCTCGGCCTGGCGGGCGGCGACGTCGACCTCGTGGTAGTGCAGGGCGTGCAGCGTGGCGGCGGTGGGCGAGGGGACCCAGGCAGTGGACGCGCCGGCGCGGGGGTGTTCGCCCTTCATGGACAGCATCACGGCCATCTGGTCGGGCGCGGCCCACATGCCCTTGCCGATCTGGGCCCGGCCGCGCAGTCCGCAGGCGAGGCCGGTGTCGACGTTGTTGTTCTCGTAGGCGGCGATCCAGGGTGTCGCCTTCATGTCGGCCTTGCGCACCACGGGGCCGGCCTCCATCGAGGTGTGGATCTCGTCGCCGGTGCGGTCGAGGAAGCCGGTGTTGATGAACACGACGCGGTCGGCGGCGGCGGCGATGCAGGCGGCGAGGTTGGCGCTGGTGCGCCGCTCCTCGTCCATGATGCCCATCTTCAGGGTCGTCTGCGGCAGGCCGAGGATGGACTCCACGCGAGAGAGGATCTCCGCGGCGAAGGCGACTTCCTCCGGGCCGTGCATCTTCGGCTTGACGATGTAGGCAGATCCGGCGCGGCTGTTCAGGCCGACGGAGGCGGACAGGTCGCTGCCGGGGGCCGCGGTGGCGCCGTCCTGGGGCCGCAGGTCGTGGACCGCGATCAGGCTGGTGATGGCGGCGTCGAGCATGCCCTCCGGGATCTCATCGCCGGCCTCGTCGGTCACGGCGTCGGTGTACATGTGGTGGCCGACGTTGCGGATCAGCAGCAGCGAGCGGCCGCGCAGGGTGAGGGTGCCGCCGCCGGGACGGGTGAAGCTGCGATCGGGGTTGAGGCGGCGCTCAAGCCGCTCGCCGCCCTTGGAGAAGGCGGCGGACAGGGTGCCGCGCATCAGGCCGAGCCAGTTGCGGTACAGCTCGACCTTGTCGTCGGCGTCGACCGCGGCGACGCTGTCCTCGCAGTCGATGATGGTGCTGACGGCGGCCTCCATCACGACGTCGGAGATGCCGGCGAGGTCGTCGGCGCCGACCGGGGTGGTGCGGTCGAACACGATCTCCAGGTGCAGGCCGTTGTTGCGCAGCAGGATCGTCGAGGGCGCAGCCTTGTCGCCGGTGTAGCCGGCGAGGCGGCCGGGCTGGCGCAGGCCGGTGGCGGCGCCGTTGGCGAGCGTGACGGTGAGGCGGGCGTCGGCGATGGCGTAGGCGACCGCGTCCGCGTGGCTGCCCTGGGCGAGGGGGGCGGCCTGGTCCAGCACCTGCCGGGCGCGGGCCACCACGCGGCGGCCGCGGACGCGGTTGTAGCTGCGCACCCGCTCGGCGCCGGCAGTCTCGGCGACGGCGTCGGTGCCGTACAACGCGTCGTACAGGCTGCCCCAGCGAGCATTGGCGGCGTTGAGCGCGTAACGGGCGTTGCTCAGCGGCACGACGAGCTGCGGGCCGGCGACGGCGGCGATCTCGTCGTCGACGCGGCTGGTGGAGACGGAGAACGGCGCGGGCCGTGGCAGCAGGTAGCCGATCTCGCGCAGGAAGGCGCGGTAGGGCTCCGGCTCGCCGGCGCCGTGCTCGTCGTGCCAGGCGTCGATCCGGGCCTGCAGCTCGTCGCGGCGGGCGAGCAGCGCACGGTTGCGCGGGGCGAGGTCGCGGACCAGGGCAGCGAAGCCGGCCCAGAAGGTGTCCGGGTCGAGGCCGGTGCCGGGCAGGGCCTCGGTAGCCACGAAGCGGTGCAGCACCCCGGCCACCTGCAACCCGCCCGCGCTGATGCGATCCATGTCGGTCTCCTGCCTGCCCTGCTGTTTTCGGCAGGTGGGGCGGCGTTGTCGAGGCGCGAAATCGCGGGGCTGGGTGGAGCGCGGAAGGAAGCAAGGTCGGGCTCTGCCCGAACCCGCCAAAGGGCCGAGCCCGTTGGAAACCCTCTACTTAGGTCGTGGTGACGATTTCGCCGGAACAGGATTGTGATGGTGGCGAGTTGGACGAAATCTTCGATTTTGGCGAGGGGCTTGTCGTGGCGGGTGGCGACGTGGCAGAGCTGTTTCGGCGTGCCGGAGAAGCGCGCGATGAGGTTGCCTTCCTCGTAAAGGGTTGTGTCGTGCGACCACCGCTCCTTTCGGTCTGGGTCTGCCGGAATGGTCCGCTCCGGACGGGCACGGCCGTCGACCCGCATGCTGCTGCTTGCGCAAGGCACGCCGATCCTCGTCCGGCGTCCGGGCGATGGCGCATTCACGCTTTCGGGCTTTCCAGGTCCCGCGATTGCGCGCGCCCAGGGGGCGAGCGTTGTCACCCGCAACGTGGCCGACTTCGAGGGTCTGGATCTAGCGATCGTCAACCCGTGGGATGAGTAGCCGCTCCGACAACTCGATTGCAAAGACGCCCCTCACGACCAAGCCTAAGCCAGGTGGTTCGTCACCTACCTTCGTGTCAGCACCGTTTGACAGGGTGATACGGCCTTTAGGGATTGGAATTGGGTTATCGTCACCACAGCTCCAGCGATATCAAACAGTCTTTGAGACGCTACCGACACTCAACAGAAATGCAAGACGTCAGCAAACAAATTTTTAACATTATTAGACAGTTCACTTTTAATCGGATAGATTATGACGTCATTTAGCGAAATAGTAACAAAATATACTCTATGTGTGGAACATGGGTATGAGTTTGTTAAATGTAAATTCTGCTTTGTATTTGTCGACGATCTCTACTTACCCACTGTTTTCTGTGCGCTTTCGGCTACGGTGCTAGAGATTTTATCGCCCTTGTGGATTTCCGAGACCATTGCCTTCAGCTTGCCGACTTCCTCGGTCATACCCAGTGCCTTGGCGCAGGCGGCAACGGTGCCAAAGCCGGCGAGACCGTAGTGCGACATCCGCTGGTACCGGGCGACCATCTCCCGGTCGCGCAGGTCGGACTCAAGAGCATGCTTCGTGGCCTCGCTGATCAGACCCTGCATCCCCGGACAGGGGCTGCTCTCGTCGGCGTCCACCAACTCACGCAAGGCCCGGGTGTGCGTCTCGATGCCGCTCACTGACTGCTCGAAAAGCTGCTTGATCTTCGAATCGGTCGCCTTGTCGCTGAAGGACTGCACGATCGCGCGCATTTGGTCATTGGACGACCAGAGATTGCGCATGTCGGCCGTGTAGAGTTCCTTGAGAGTGTGGGGTGCTGTTGCCGATTTCCGTTTCTCCAGACTTGTTGCTCGTCTCAGTCGCGAGCGGGGTGGTGAACGCCTTGCTGTATGTCTCGTTCTTGCGTTCAAAGTACCCGGTGCCACGATGCCCTGGACGTGAATGCTGGCTGAGACAAAATTCAGGAGAAGGTTTGAAGCTACAGCGATGCGAGACCTGGAGATGAGGAGCAAGGCTGTGTTGGCTTCAAGCCAGAGATCGTGGCGGGTCGTGTCCCAGGGCGTGGTGTAGGAGGCGGCCACCGCGGTGAACCTGGGTAGG
>CAXSFU010000051.1:0-22741 GCA_964236695.1 uncultured Acetobacteraceae bacterium
CCAAGGGCCCTGCCTTTGGCGGGGTCCAGGGGCAGAGCCCCTGGCCTTCCTGTCCCAACCAGCCGCCGGCCTCACTCCCCCAGCCTGAACCGCGCCGACGCCACCACGTCCCCCGCCACCGCCGCCTCCACCGCCGCCCGCCCCGCCTCGCTCGTCGTCACCGCCACCACCCGACCGAACGCCGCCACCTCGCCCCGCGCCCGCGCCAGGAACAGCCGCCCCAGCGCCCGTCCCGCGTCCGACCGCGGCACGCAGCACGCGCACCCAAACGTATGCCCCCCCTCGCTCACCACGAACCGTGCCGCAGCTCCCGCCGGCAGCGCCCCCTCGCCCTCCAGCAGCACCGCGTCCCCTTCGCCCCCCACACCGCCCAGAACCACCGGGATCCGCCCGTCTCCCATCGCCACTCCCCCGGCAACAATCACCCCCTGGACATAAGGATATCTTTATGTGTATGGCAAGCCATGCACGCGCTGCTGGCTTCCCTCCGCGCCGCCGCCGAGCCCACCCGACTCCGCCTGCTGGCCCTGGCCGCGCGCGGCGCCTTCTGCGTCACCGAGTTCGTCGAGATCCTCGGCCAGTCCCAGCCCCGCCTGTCGCGCCACCTCCGCCTGCTGTGCGACGCGGGCCTGCTGGAGCGCGCCCGCGAAGGCGCCAACGTCTGGTTCACCGTTCCCCACGGCACCGAGGCCGGCACGCTGGCCCACGCCCTGCTCGCCCACCTGCCCGCCGACGACGCCGTGCTGGAGGCCGACCGCCGCGGCGCCGCCCGCGTTCTCGCCGAGCGCGCCCGCGTCGCCTCCGCCTCCTTCAACCGCCAGGGCGCCGGCTGGGACGAGATGCGCGCCCTCGACCTCCCCGCCGCCGACGTCGAGGCCGCCCTGCTGTCCCTGCTGCCGCACGCCGGCCTCGGCCGCGTGCTCGACATCGGCACCGGCACCGGTCGCCTGCTGGAGCTGCTCGGCGCCCGCGCCGCCACCGCCACCGGCCTGGACGCCAGCCGCGCCATGCTCGCCCTCGCCCGCGCCCGCCTCGCCGGCCTGCAGCTCCCCAATTGCGCCGTCCGCCTCGGCGACATGTACCGCCTGCCCTTCGCCGACGCTGCCTTCGACCTCGTGGTCCTGCAGATGGTGCTGCACCACGCCGAGGACCCCGCCGCCGTGCTCGCCGAGGCCGCCCGCGTCCTCGCACCGTCCGGCCGCCTGGTGGTGATCGACCTCGCCGCCTACGCCGCCAGCCCCCGGACCCTCGCCCTCGCCCACCGCTGGCCCGGCTTCGACGACGCGGCCCTCGCCGGCCTGCTCGCCGGCGCCGGCCTCGCGGCACGCCCCGCCCGCAGCGTCCCCGGCCCACTGGAGATCCGCCTCTGGTCCGCCGAGGCCGCGGCCGTCGCCCTGGAACGCGTCGCGTGACAGGAAGCAGGGCCGGGGCTCTGCCCCCCTGCTTGAAAGCGGCGACCCCGCCAAAGGCTCGCCTTTTGAAACCCCCACTTAAGTAAAGCCGGTCCAGGGCGGCTCGCCCTGGCGGGTCCAGGGCAGAGCCCTGGCCTTCCTTTCCTCCCGGAGGCACTCCGCCCATGACCCGCCCCCACCTCCTCGACGCGCTCCGTGACCAGGTCCTTCTCGCCGACGGCGGCATGGGCAGCCGCGTGCAGGCCCTGACGCTGGACGTGGAAGCCGACTACTGGAACCGCGAGAACTGCACGGAGGTGCTCAACCTGAGCCGCCCAGAGCTGGTCCGCGAGATCCACCGCGGCTACTACGCCGCCGGCGCCGACATGGTGGAAACCAACAGCTTCGGCGGCTCGCCCATCACGCTGG
Source organism: uncultured Acetobacteraceae bacterium (assembly GCA_964236695.1). Taxonomy (GTDB): domain Bacteria; phylum Pseudomonadota; class Alphaproteobacteria; order Acetobacterales; family Acetobacteraceae; genus CAXSEF01. The sequence continues at coordinate 1,821 of CAXSFU010000051.1, forward strand.
CCGAGTTCGACCTGGAGGACCGCACCCACGAGATCAACCGCGTCGCCGCCGAGCTGGCCCGCGAGGCCGCCGACAGCTTCTCCGACGGCCGGAACCGGTGGGTGCTGGGCTCCGTCGGCCCCGGCACCAAGCTGCCCAGCCTCGGCAACATCGCCTACGACCCGCTGGAGGCGGCACTCGCCGCGCAGTGCGCCGGCCTGATCGACGGCGGCGTGGACGCGATCCTGATCGAGACCTGCCAGGACACGCTGCAGATCAAGGCCGCGGTGAACGGCGCCAAGCTCGCCCGCAGGAGCGCCGGCACCGACACGCCCATCTTCGTCCAGGTCACGGTCGAGACCACCGGCACGCTCCTGGTCGGCCCCGACATCGCTGCCGCCGCCACCGTGATCCACTCGCTCGACGTGCCGCTGCTCGGCCTGAACTGCGCCACCGGCCCGCAGGAGATGGCGGAGCACGTCCGCTGGATCAGCCGCAACTGGCCCGGCCTGATCTCCGTCCTCCCCAACGCCGGCCTGCCCGAGCTGGTCGACGGCCAGACCCACTACCCGCTCAACGCCGCCGACATGGCGACCTGGGTGGAGCGCTTCGTCGCCGAGGACGGCATCAACCTGATCGGCGGCTGCTGCGGCACCGGCCCCGACCACATCCAGGCGCTCGACCAGATGCTGCGCCGCCGCGCCGGCGCCACTGCCCGCCCCGCGCCGGCAAGCCGCACCCACGTCTGGGTCCCCTCCGTCGCCAGCCTCTACGGCCAGGTGCCGTTCCGCCAGGAGAACAGCTACTTCTCCATCGGCGAGCGCTGCAACGCCAACGGCTCGAAGAAGTGGCGCGAGCTGCAGGAGCGCGCCGACTGGGACGGCTGCGTCTCCGTCGGCCGCGAGCAGGTAGCCGAGGGCTCCAACTCGCTCGACGTCTGCACCGCCTTCGTCGGCCGCGACGAGGTGATGGAGATGGACGAGGTGATCCGCCGCTTCACCTCCTCGGTGAACGCCCCCCTGGTCATCGACTCCACCGAAACCAACGTCATCGAGAGCGCCCTGAAGCTGCACGGCGGCAAGCCGATCATCAACTCGATCAACTTCGAGGACGGCGAGCACATGGCCGAGGAGCGCCTCGTCCTCGCCCGCAGGTTCGGCGCCGCCCTGGTCGCGCTGACCATCGACGAGCAGGGCATGGCCAAGACCCCCGACCGCAAGCTCGCCATCGCCACCCGCCTGGTCGAGTTCGCGTGCACCAAGCACGGCCTGCCGCAGTCCGACCTGCTGATCGACCCGCTGGTGCTCACCATCGCCACCGGCATGGAGGACGACCGCAAGCTCGGCCAGTGGACGCTGGAGGGCATCAAGGCGATCCGCGACAAGTACCCCGACGTCCAGATCGTGCTCGGCCTGTCCAACGTCAGCTTCGGCCTCAACCCCGCCGCCCGCGCCGTGCTGAACTCCGTGTTCCTCGACCTCGCCGTCCGCGCCGGCATGACCGCCGCCATCGTCCACGTCAGCAAGATCCGCCCGCTGCACCTGATCCCCGCCGAGGAAGTGCAGGTCATGGAGGATCTGATCTTCGACCGCCGCGCCGAGGGCTACGACCCGCTGCAGAAGGTCCTGGCGATGTTCGCCGACCGCAAGCTCGCCGACGCCACCAAGAAGGTCCGCGCCGACACCGTCACCGGCCGCCTCAAGGACCGCATCGTCGACGGCGACCGCAAGGGCCTCGCCGACGAGCTGGATGAGGCGATGCGCGACATGGCGCCGCTCGACATCATCAACACCGTGCTGCTCGACGGCATGAAGGTCGTCGGCGAGCTGTTCGGCGCCGGAAAGATGCAGCTCCCCTTCGTGCTGCAGTCCGCCGAGACCATGAAGGCCGCCGTCGCCCACCTGGAGCCGCACATGGAGAAGGTCGAGGGCCAGCAGAAGGGCACCATCGTGCTCGCCACCGTGAAGGGCGACGTGCACGACATCGGCAAGAACCTCGTCGACATCATCCTGACCAACAACGGCTACCGCGTGGTCAACCTCGGCATCAAGGTGGCGCTCGCCGACATGGTCGCTGCCGTCAAGGAACACCACGCCCACGCCATCGGCATGTCGGGCCTGCTGGTGAAGTCCACCGTTGTGATGCGCGAGAACCTGGAGGAGATGAGCCGCCAGGGCGTCGATGTCCCCGTCCTCCTCGGCGGCGCGGCACTCACCCGCAACTACGTCGAGGACACCTGCGTCCAGGCCTATGCGTCCGGCCGCGTGGTCTACGCCCGCGACGCCTTCGACGGCCTGAACCTGATGGAGCGCGTCACCGGCAACGGCTTCGACGACTACCTCGCCGCCATCCAGTCCAAGCGCGTCGGCAAGGCCCGCAACACTGCGCGCACGCTGGGCCAGGCGGACGTCAAGGCCTTCGCCCCCGTCGACGTCAACGCCGCCCGCACCCGCCGCCGCCGCCTGACCCAGGACACCCCGGTGCTCGTGCCCCCGTTCTGGGGCCCGCGCACCCTGTCCGCCACGACGCGCGCCGTCCTGCCGTTCCTCAATGAGCGCAGCCTCTACCAGTTCCAGTGGGGCTTCCGGAAGCAGGGCCGCACACTTGAAGAATTCCTCGGCTGGGCGAAGCAGGAGCTGCGCCCGGTGATGAAGCGCATGCTCGCCCTGTGCGAGGCCGACGACATCCTCCACCCCCAGGCGATCTACGGCTACTGGAAGGCCGCCGGCCAGGGCAACGAGCTCCTCGTCTTCGAGCAGGACGGCACCACCGAGGTCGCCCGCTTCGCCCTTCCTCGCCAGCCGCGCGAGGACGGCGAGTGCATCGCCGACTTCTTCCGCGACGTCGACGACGAGCACCGCGACGTCATCGGCCTGCAGGTCGTCACCGTCGGCCAGCAGGCCTCCGACACCGCCCGCGACTGGTTCAACGACAATCGCTACCAGGACTACCTCTACCTGCACGGCCTGTCCGTCGAGATGGCCGAGGCGATGGCCGAATACACCCACAAGCGCATCCGCGCCGAGCTGGGCTTCGCGGCCGAGGACGACCGCGACATGGAGAAGATGCTGTCGCAGTCCTACCGCGGCAGCCGCTACTCCTTCGGCTACCCCGCCTGCCCGCGCCTGGAGGACCAGGAGCCCCTGCTCGCCCTGCTCGGCGGCGAGCGCATCGGCATCTCCCTCTCCGACGAGCACCAGCTCCACCCGGAACAGTCCACCTCCGCCATCGTCGTGCTCAACCCGAACGCCAAGTACTTCTCGGTCTGACGAAGGCAAGGCCAGGGGCTCTGCCAAAGGCGGAACCTCTGGAGTCCTACTCCTAAGTCAAGGGATCAAAGGGCCTCACGGCCCTTTGCGGGTCCGGGCAGAGCCCGGCCTTGCTTCCTAATTCCTCTCCGGCAACGTGACTGGCGCCTCGGCCAGACCGGCCGCCGCGGACCGTCATGCACCATCGCCAGGCCCCGCCGCCGCGATCCGTCCACGCCCGGAACTAAACTGTGTGTGCAACAGCCGCGGCGCTCCAACCCTATGGTGCACGATGACATTGACCCCCGACCCGCATGGCCAGGCCGCGCTCATGCTCTGCGAAAGCCTCGCTTACCTGCTCATCGCCCGCGGCACCCTGACCCGCGAGGCGCTGATCGACGCCATCGACGGCGTCATCGAGGTCAAGCAGGAGATCGCCGGCACCAGCGAGGGCGTCGTCGTCAGCGTCGCCTCGATCGTCCTGCTGCGCGCCGTCGCGCAGAGCCTGTCCGCAGCCTCGCTCCCCGGCGAGCCCGTTCCGGCATGAGCAGGCGCAATTCCGGCTTCCCTGCACCCCGCTCCGTGGCATCCTGCCATCATGCCCCCCGGCCGGCGCACCCGCCCGGCGCCGTACCCGTCTAGCAACCCGAGACTGGCACGGCCTTCAACTGGTATAAGGCGCCGGAGACAGCCAATGCCTCGTTCCGCCTCCGGACGTGACGATTCGTCCGCCCCGCCGTCCGGCGAGAACCGCCTGGCCCGCAAGCTCTCGCTGTTCGTGCCCCTGTCGACCTCCGACCGCGGGGTGCTCGACAACCTGACCGCCACCGGCGAAACGTTCCCCGCCGACACCGACATCGTGACAGAGGGCATGGTGCCGCGCTCCGTCTTCCTGCTCCAGGAGGGCATGGCGGTGCGCTACCGCAACCTGCCCGACGGGCGGCGCCAGATCATGACCTTCCTGATCCCCGGCGACCTGTGCGACCCGCACGTGTTCCTGCTCAGGACCATGGACCACTCGATCGGCACCCTGACCCCGGTGCGCGTCTCGCCGATCTCGCGCGAGGACCTGATGCAGACCTTCGCCACCCGGCCCAGGGTCTCCGCCGCCCTGTGGTGGGCCTCCCTGCAGGAGGAATCGATGCTGCGCGAGCGCATCGTCTCGCTGGGCCGGCGCGACGCCCGCGGCCGCATCGCCTACCTGCTGTGCGAGCTGCTCTGGCGCCACGCCGCCATGGGCCTGGCCGACGGCGAGGTATACCCCCTGCCGCTCACCCAGACAGAGCTGGGCGACGCGCTCGGCCTCACCCCGGTGCACGTCAACCGCGTGCTCCGCGAGTTCCGCGAGCGCCGCCTGATCGCCATGGCGCGCCGCCAGCTCCACGTCCTCGACGTCGCCGGCCTGCAGGACATCGCCGCCTTCGACAAGGCCTACCTGCACCTCGGCGGCGCCTCCCCCGAGGTCGCGCGCTACTTCGAGGAGCTGGAAGCTGGGCAGCGGCGTGGCGAAGTCCCCGCCGACCTCCTCGCCCCCGCAGGAACAGCCCCCTAGAGGGTGTTATTGACCTGCCATCCCCGATCTCTTGCAGCATAGCAGGAAGAAAGCATGTTCTTTCTTGACAGAAAGAACCAAAGAACTTCTGCTTGTTGGGCAGCGGAGCCAGCCGCGGGCTCGGAGCCCCATGTGCAAAGTCTTTTTGCTTCATTTTCTTCAGAAAAAGAGGAGTCTTGCCTTTCTATCCGGAGCAGCGAGCTGCTCCGGGGTTCGTAACAGCCTCCTGGCGCCGGCACGCCCGCCGCTCCACCCTGTTCTTTAACAGCCCCGCCGCTATACCTGCCCCGACGCAACCACGCCGGGACCGACCGCCGATGCACATGGACTGGATGCTGGGGACCCTGGGCACCGTGCCCGGCGACCTGTTCGCCCTGCTGCGCCTCGCCCTGGCGCTCACCACCACGGCCCACGTCCTGCTCACCATGCGCAACACCCGCTCCTCCATCGCCTGGATCGGCTTCGCCTGGATCTCGCCCGTCGTCGGCACCGCCCTGTACTTCGGCTTCGGCATCAACCGCGTGAGCCGGCGCGCCCGCAAGCTGCGCCGCCGCCTGCACGATCCCGGCGAGGCGGTCCCGGACAGCGACGGCCGCGACGACCACCTCGCCCCCCTGGAAGCCGCCGCCCGCACCATCACCAAGCGCCCGGCGCTCGCCGGCAACCGCGTCGAGCGCTTCGAGAACGGCGACGAGGCCTACCCCCGCATGCTCGCCGCCATCGACGCCGCGCGGACCAGCGTCGGCCTCGCCTCCTACATCTTCTTCGACGACGCCGGCGGCCGCCCGTTCATCGACGCCCTCATCCGCGCCCACACCCGCGGCGTGGCCGTCCGCGTGCTCGTCGACGGCGTCGGCAGCGGCTACTTCCGCTGCCCCGCCGCCGCCGCCCTGCACCAGGCCGGCGTCCCCGTCGACCGCTTCCTGCACTCCGTCCTGCCCTGGCGCATGCCGTTCATCAACCTGCGCAACCACAAGAAGATCCTCGTCGTCGACGGCCGCCTCGGCTTCACCGGGGGGATGAACATCTCCGTCCACAACCTGGTCGCCACCAGGCCGAAGGACCCGGTGCGCGACACCCACTTCCTGTTCGAGGGCCCGGTCGTCGGCCAGCTCACCGAGGCCTTCGCCGCCGACTGGATGTTCGCCACCGACGAGGAGCTGGACGGCGACGCCTGGTTCCACCCCAACCCCGAGGACGGCCCCGCCACCGCGCGCGTCATCACCGCCGGCCCCGACCAGGACATCGAGAAGATCGAGCTGGTCATGCTCCAGGCCATCGCCTCGGCGCAGCAGTGCGTGCGCCTGATGACCCCCTACTTCCTCCCCGACGAGCGCCTGATGACCGCGCTCAGCCTCGCCGCCATGCGCGGCCTCCAGGTCGACATCGTCGTCCCCGAGAAGAGCGACCACCGCCCCGTCGACTGGGCCGCGCGCAACAACTTCGGCCCCCTGATCGACGCCGGCTGCCGCATCTGGCTCAACCCCCCGCCCTTCGACCACTCCAAGATCCTCGTCGTCGACCGCACCTGGACGCTGATCGGCAGCACCAACTGGGACTCCCGCTCCTTCCGCCTCAACTTCGAGCTGAACCTCGAGGTCTACCACTCCGACCTCGCCGAGGACCTCGACCGCCTCGTGGCATCCAAGCAGGGCCACCGCGTTCACGGCCGCGAACTGCGCGCCCGCTCCGTCCCCGTCCGCCTGCGCGACGCGGCCATGCGCCTGACCCAGCCGTATCTCTGAACGAAGCAAGGCTGGGCTCTGCCCTGACCCGCCAGGCGGAGGTGGCCAAAGGTTCCGACGATCCGCCTGGATCGTTGGAAAGGCCACCGGAGGGAGCCGCCCCTTGACCCGGCCTCGCTTAAGAAGTGGATTCCAAAGGCTCGGCCTTTGGCGGGGTCCAGGAGCAGAGCCCCTGGACTTGCTTTCCCGACCGGCCAGAGCAACCGGCCGCCGGCATGAGGCGGAGCCTCACCCCGCCCGCCGCATCTCCGCCATCTCCAGCCGCACCACGATCGGGTGGTGGTCCGACGAGTGCCGCCCCAGCACCTCGCGGTGGCTGCACGCCATCCCCCGCACCAGGCACCGGTCCAGTCGCAGCGGCACCACCCTGCCCGCCACATGCGTCGCCCGACGCGGCCCCACGTCGCGAAATCCCGGCAGCAGCACCGGCCCCACCAGGTTGAAGTCCCCCAGCACCGCCGCATGCGCCGGCAGGTGCGCCGCCACCGCACGCAGTTGCCGCCGGTTCAGCACCTGCCCGTGCGACAGATGCACGTTCGCCACGCTGAACCCCCCCATCGCCGTGATCTGCGACACTCGGTGGAACAGCGCTCCCGACGGCAGCCGCACCACCACCGGCGCCGCCACCGGCGCCGCCGGGCTCCACGTCGCCAGCCCGTGGATGCGCCCCGGCTGCGGGATGCGCGCGTAGTGCCCCCCCACCTGCCCCGGCAACGCGTCCACCATCGCCGTCGCCTCCTGCAGCAAAAGCAGGTCCGGCCGCTCCGCCTCGATCAGCCGGCACAGCTCGTCCAGAGTCGCCCCCACCAGGCGCAGCAGGTTCCAGCTCACGATCTTGATCATGCACGCTCCCGCCCGCCGGCCACGGCGGCCGCGCCGCTTCTGCCACACAAGCCCGCGCCGCGCAGCAGCCCGCCTTCCTGGGCCAATGCGAGAAGGAAGCATGTTCTTTCTTGAAAGAAAGAACCAAAGAACTTTGCCCATAGGGCTCCGGCGCCGCCCGCGCCCCCCCAAACCTCATGTGCAAAGTCTTTTTGCTTCTTTTTCTTCAGAAAAAGAAGAATTCTTCCTTCCTGCCCAAGGCAACCGCCCGGCCCCAGCCCCCTGACACCCGCTACCCCTGCGCCGCCGCGCCGCTGCCGCGCGCCCGGCGCAGCTCGATCGGCGGGAAACCCACGATGTCGTAGGTGGACGAGGCGATGCCGATGCCGGCCCTGTCCAGCTCTGCGATGATGTGGCGGCTCATCGCGTCCTTGGCGCCGCGGACCCGGTGCGTCCCGACCACGAAGCGCACGCTCAGCTCCAGCCAGTTGTCGGTGATGCGGTAGTACACGCGCGGGTCCAGCTCGATCGGCGCCACCCCGAACCTGTCCTGCAACTCGGCTTTGCGCTCCGCCGCCATCTCGCTCGCTTCGGTTGCATGGAGCCGCGCCGCCTCGAGCAGGATCGCCTCGGCCCGCACACGGTCCGCGGTGAAGGTGATCGGGATCACCATCTCCTCCCAGATGAACGGGAAGTCGCGTGTGTAGTTGAACACCGGCTCGGCGAAGATCCTGCTGTTGCTGACGGTGACGATGCGGCCGGTGAACTGGCGCGAATGCACCCACATCGCCGGCGCCGCACCCTGCACGCTGGGCGGCTGGCCCATCTCCATGATCGTGGTCTGGATGAATCCCAGCCGCATGACGTCGCCGCGCACCCCGCCCATCGAGATACGGTCGCCCACGGTGAAGGTGCTGCCGCGCAGGATCACGAAATACCCGGCGATCGACGTCACCACCTGCTGCAGCGCGAACGCCAGCCCCGCCGAGACCAGGCCGAACGCGGTCGCCAGCCGCGCCGGGTCGCTGAACCAGATCGACAGCAACCCGAGGATCAGCACCACCGCCGCCAGCAGGCTCACGCCCTGCCGGGCCCAGAACCTCACCTGCAGCCCGGTGCCCTTGCCGCGCCCGGCCAGCAGGCCCGCCAGCACGCCCAGCACCCGGCTCGCGACCAGCACGACCGCGACGAACACGACCGAAAGCAACAGCTTGCGCCCGTTCTCGGGCGTGACCCCCACCCAGTCGATGCCAAGCAGATGCATGGTGCGGTCCTAAAAGCTGCGATGGAATGGGTGCCAGCCCGGTGCGTCAGGCAGGCAGGGCTCTTCTTTTTCTGAAGAGAAAGAAGCAAAAAGACTTTGCCCACAAGGACCCGTACCCGCGAGCGCCACCGCCGCCAATCCGGCAAAAGTTCCTTGGTTCTTTCTTTCAAGAAACAACACGCTTTCTTCCCGCCCTGGCGCAGGATCGCCGCCGGTGGGCAGCGCCACCTCAGCCCTCCCCGACCGGAACCCACGCGCCATGCCGTCGGGCCGAGGCGAACCGGCGGTGGCGCGCGCGCACGTCCTCCAGGTCGGCCGGAGTCTCGACCGCGCGCTCCGCGTCGCCGAGCACCAGGTCTGCGTGGCGCTGCAGCTCCGCTTGGCGGGCCGGCGCGCGCTCGCACGCCACCACGGCGGCCAGCACGTCGAGCAGGTGGGCCAGCACCGCGGGGCTGCCGGCCGCGTTCTGCCGGAGCATGTGGAACATCGCGTCCGCGAGGCCGCCGTACTCGACCGCCGGCACCACCAGCACCGCCCGGCCGTCCCGCACCTCCACCCCGCTGTCGAGGTGGCGCGGCACCGCCTCGCACAGCGCGGCGCCCAGCAGGTCGAGCACGCTCATCGCGGTGTTCGGGTCGTTGATCCCCGGCGACAGCGCGCGCACCCCCACCTCGACCAGCTGGCGGATCGCGAACTCCAGGTCGTCCGCGCTGGCCCGCTCCCCGCCCACCGCCGTCGCGCGCCGGATCGCGTCGCCCGCCCCCTCGACCGGCGGGCTGGCCAGGGCGATCGCCGCGCCGGGAAACACGTAGTCGCCCGGCCGCACCAGCAGCCGCAGGCTCGTGCCGTGCGCGGCCGCCCAGCCGGCCAGCCCCGCCCGGTCGAGCTGCCGCAGGTAGCCGCGCCGCGCGTCGGCCACAGGCTCCGCCCCCCGCCAGTGCGCGTCGCGCGGCGGCCCGGCCCCTGGCGCGTCGAGCATGAGCCGCGCCATCGCCCGCCGCACGTCTTCGCTGACCAGGCCAATCACCGTGTCGACGTTGATCCGCCCCGCCATGTGGCCCACGAAGAACACCAGCGTCGCGACGCAGACCAGCGCCAGCAGGATGCCTACGCTGAGCGCCAGGTGCGGCACGAACGCGCCCTCGCCCTCGGTGCGCACGGAGCGCAGCACCATCAGCGCGAAGGAGAACGTCCCGAGAAAGGCGCCGAGCGCGAACTGGTTGCCGCGGTCGCGGGTGAAGTTGCGCAGCAGCCGCGGCCCCATCTGCCCGGCCGCCAGCGACAGCGCCGCGATGGTGATGGAGAACACGGTGCCCGCGACCCCGATCGTGGACGACGCCACCGCGCCCAGCAGCGTGCGCGCGCCGGACGCCCCGCCGTTGTACAGCCAGGGGCTCGCGATCAGCCAGGCCGGCACCGCGCCGCTGCGATCAACCGCCACCAGCCCGACGCCGAGCAGGATGCCGCCGGCCACCATGCCGCCCGGAAGCAGCCAGAACGTGTCGCCAAGCGCCGTCAGCAGCGTCCGAACAGAAGCCTTCAAGCTGGGGTCCGATCAGGCGCCGGGCGCCCCGCAAACCGGGCAGACCCGCACCGGCCGGCCGCCACGGCGCGTTCTAGCGCCGCGCGGCCGCCCTGGCTACGGGACGGCGCCGGGTGGGGAACGCCTCGGCAGGAGAAAGGCCAGGGCTCTGCCCTGGACCCGCCAGGCGTAGGTGGCCAAAGGTTCCGACGATCCGCCTGGATCGTTGGAAGGGCCACCGGAGGGAACCGCCCCTGGACCCGGCCTTCCTCAAGAAAGGGGTTCCAAGGGCCCTGCCCTTGGCGGAGTCCAGGGGCAGAGCCCCTGGCCTTCCTTTCTGGGCCCCGGGCCGGCCCCCTGCCCCGGGCGCAACCGCGCTACGACGGCCGCATCGCCGCGAGGGCACCCACCGCGACCGGCGGCCGGGCGAGCGGCGCATCCGCCACCAGGACGTCCACCAGGGCGCGGCACTCCGCCTCGCCCGTCGCCAGCAGGGTGCGGAACGGACGGACACGCGACAGGACCCACAGCAGGGCCGCCACCGCCCGCGCCGGGCTCGCGTCGATGCGCCGCTTCGACGCCGGATACACCCGGAACCCGAGCCCCCTGACCAGGGCGAAGCCCGCGTGGACGCCGCGCGCCACGACGAGCGCCTCCCCCCAGGACGCGCCGCCCCCGCGCCGCTCGCCGGCCACCGACACGCTCTCGAACGCCACGCACATCGGAACGTGGCAGCGCAGCCACAGCGCCATCTCCGGCTCCAGCGCCGCGGGCAGCCCCGCCGCCTGGAACACGTCGACCCACCGCTGCCGGTCCAGGAGGGTCTTCTGGCCGCCAGCGCCGATGACGGCCCTGAGCCTGCCGTCCGCGGACAGCGTCGCCTGCACGAACGGCAGGCCGAGGCAGCACCGCCCGGCGCCCACCGCCTCGCACAGCCGCTCCGGATGGAACGTGTTGAACATGAACTGGACGCAGACGGCCGCGCTGCGCCCCAGGGCAGGCAGCAGCGCCGCCGCCTGATGCGCCGGGAGCGTGACGAGCACCAGGTCGTACGGCGTCGCCTCGTCGAGCGCGTCGAGCACCCGCACGCCCGCCCGTTCCCCTTTGACGTCGACCACCGCCCCGTCGCGCTCCAGCTGCCGCAGCCGCGCCGACCCGGGCCGCGCGACCACGGTGACATCGTGCCCTCCGGTGCGCGCCAGCTGGAAGGCGAACGCGCTGCCGATCCGCCCGCCCCCGAGAACGGCAATCCGCAGCGGCGACGAGGGTGCGGGCATGACGGCTCCTGATGACCTGGCGCACGGTGCAGGACGCCCGCTCCCAAGTCCACGGCCGCCTCCTTGCCCCATCCGCCGCACCGCCCCGCGCCCCCGCTCGCGCATCCCGAAGGCGTTCGTCCCGTCGCCCGCCCTCAGCGCCCACCCGGCCCCGCCGCCCTACCGCAGCGCGTCCAGCCGCACCGGCGCCGCATGCGGCCGCGTGTCCAGCATCGAGTCGATCAGCGCCAGCGCCTCCGCCCGCCCGCTGTTGCGCGCCTGCTCGAACGGCGTCCACGTCTGCGAAAAATCCAGCCCCGCGAACACCGCGCGATACCGCCGCAGCTCCCCGGGCGTCAGCGGGATGCCCCGCACGAACGCCTTGTGCGCCGAGATCGTCACGGCCTCCCGCGCATCCCCCGCCGCCATCTCGAACTTCAGCGCGTCGCCGCAGAACAGGATGCCCCTGCCTGCGTCGAACAGCACCGCATGGCCGTCGAAATGCCCCGCCGTCAGGTGCAGCGACAGCCCCGGCAGCGGCGCCAGCACCTCGTCCCACGGCCAGCTCACCCGCAGCGCCCCCGACCACGCCAGGTCCCCCGGATGCAGCGCCAGTTCCGGGTCGAACCGGTCCTGCAGCTGCCACAGCGCCCCGTACGCATGCGGGTGCGACGCCGACAGCACCGCCATCCCGCCGAGCGACGCGATGAAGTCCAGCGCCGCCTCGCTGAACACCGGGCACCCCTCGAACCCCATGTTCCCCGCCTCCGTCCGGATCAGGTAGCCGCTCGGCCCGATCCCGCCCACCGGCTCGTTCCAGAACCGCCACACCCCCGGCTCCAACTCCGCCCAGTGGCACGGGAATCGCGCCTGCGCCTCCGCCCGCGTCCAGAACCGCCAGCCGTCCTGCGGCACCACGTGGCGCGCGTCCAGGCACATCGGGCACGACGGCGGCACGGCGAAATGCCGCTGCCAGTAGCCGCAGTTGTCGCAAAGGAACGCCGGCAGCTCCAGCGCGCCCGCGAACGGAAGATACCCAGGGCTCATGACACCGCATCCCGCCGAATTGCAGCCGCCGGGATGCCGCACGCAGCGAAGCGAGGCAAGCAAGGCTGGGCTCTGCCCAGACCCGCAAAGGGCCGTGAGGCCCTTTGATCCCTTGACTTAGCAAATGGCTTCTCAAGGCTCGCCTTGAGCGGGGTCCAGGGGCAGAGCCCCTGGCCTTCCTTGCCGAAAGTCCCTTGCGCATCCCGCCCCGCCGCCCTCCTCCTTGCGACGACACCCAACAAGGAGCGCAGCCATGGCGATACGCATCGACCGCATCGTGACCCGCGGCGGCGACGGCGGCGAAACCTCCCTCGGCAACGGCACCCGCGTCCACAAGCACGCGCTGCGCGTCGAGGCCTACGGCACCGTCGACGAGGCCAACGCCACGATCGGCCTGCTCCGCCTCCACACCGCCCACGACGCCGACGCCATGCTGGCGCGCATCCAGAACGACCTGTTCGACACCGGCGCCGACCTCTGCGTCCCCGGCGAGCAGGGCGACCGTCTCCGCCTCACCGACGCCCCCTCGCTCCGCCTGGAGGCCGAGGTCCTCGCCATGAACGCCGCCCTCCCCCCGCTCACGAGCTTTGTGCTCCCCGGCGGCACCCCCGCCGCCGCCCACGCCCACCTCGCCCGCACCGTCACACGCAGGGCCGAGCGCCTGGTCGTCCACCTCTCCCAGGAGGAAACCGTCAACCCCTGCGTCCTGCGCTTCCTCAACCGCCTGTCGGACCACCTGTTCGTCCTCGGCCGCCGCCTCAACGCCGGCGGCGACGTCCTTTGGCAGCCGGGCGCAGGGCTGGGCCCCACCGCGGACTGAGGACGGCAGGCAGGCAAGCGTCTCCTTTTTCTGAAGAAAAAGAAGCAAAGAGACTTTGTCCGTAAGGCTCGGGGCGCCTGGGGGCTTCGAACCCCAACAGGCAAAAATTCTTTGTCTCCGGTTTTGCCCGTTGCGTTTACGACCCGCTCGATCAGGATCGGTTCGGGCAGGACGGGGACCGCAGCTCTTTCGGCAGCGGGTCATGCGGGCGGTCGTGACCGCAGAGCCGGAGCGGGCGTGAGGAAGAACGGCGAGGGAGCTGCGGTGGCAGAGGACGCGCGGGCGCTGTTCGACGATCTCTGGGGGTGGCTGGAGCGGGTGCTGGTGCCCGACCCGGGCTGGACGCTGATGGAGCTGGGCGTGGGACCCGCCGGGTTCGCGCCGTTCTACGCCGAGCGGGTGGCGCGGGTGATCGGCGTCGACGTGACGGATTTCTCCGCCGCCTATCCCGGAATGGAGTTCGTGCTTTCGGACGGGCACACGCTCGCCCTCGGCGACGAGAGCGTCGACATGGTGGTGTCGCACTCGGTGCTTGAGCACGTCGAGGATGTCGCGCAGACGCTGCGTGAGGTGGATCGCGTCCTGCGGGTCGGCGGCTACGCGTTCCTGACCGTCTCGCCGCTGTACTTCTCCGCGTCGGGCAGCCACGTATCGGTGCCAACCGCCCTCGGGAACTGGGAGCACCTCGACCCGTCGCATCCGGGCTACAGGACCGTGTCGCCCGGCGGCCTGGGGCGGGACACGCTGAACGGGCTGACGGTGAGCAGGCTGCTCGCGGCCGTCGGGCAGGTGCCCTGGGACATCCACCGCTTCGAGCTGCGCCACGATGCGAAGCCGGCGCCGCCGTTCGTGTTCGCGCAGGGCGTGTCGCCGATGGACGCGTATGCCCGCGAGTTCCGGCTGGTGGCCCACAAGCGTTTCCGGTTCGAGGCGGCCGGTCCGGCCGTGGTCGAGCCGGCAGGATACCGCGAGCCGTCGCGCACAGCCCGAGGCCTGGCGCAGGATGCGGAGCCACGGGCAACGGTCCGGGACACGCGGACCTCGCGCTCGTCGCGGGCGACGGCGTGGCTGGACAGGCTGGGCGGAGCGGTGCGGCGGCGGCTGCGGCGGTGCTGACGACGCGGTGCGGACCGCGGTCTCGCGGCGTGCCCGAAGGAGATCAGGTCGGAGGCGTGGCGAGCCGCCGCCCAACACCTCAAGCTCTCCCCCGCACTCCCCCGAAGTCCGCGATCCTGAACAAGGATGAAGTCACGGGATCAAAGGGCCTCGGACCCTGTGCGGGTCTGGGCGTAGCCTGCCAAAGGTTCCGACGACCCTCTTGGGTCGTTGGAAGGGCAGGCGGAGGGAGAGCCCAGCCTTCCTTGCCTGAACCGCCCCCCTACCCCGCCACCTCCGTCGCCGCCACCAGCCCCAGCGCCCCCGCCAGCGCCTCCACCCGCCGCGTCACGCTCTCCCCCGCGAACACCCCACCGCCCGCCAGCGTCAGCACCAGCCGCCCCCCCTCCACCCGCAGCGCCGTGCGCGCCAGCAGGTCGGGCGTCCCCGCCGACAGCACGTACGCCAGCCGCAGCGCCGCCCCCAGCGCCTCCGCCGTGCGCAGGTCCGCGTGGTCCAGCAGCCCCCGCGCTGGCGCCAGCAGCGCCAGCCCCGGCGCCGCGTCGTAGCGCCCCGCCACCGCCAGCGCGAGGAACGCCCGCGCCCGGTGGTCCAGCGCCACCCCCGGCTGCTCCAGCACCCGCAGGAAGCTCTGCTGCGCCCGGTACTCCGGATGGTCGTGGCTGCCGATGTCCGAAAGCCAGCACGCGCAGCACCGCAGCCTGCGCCCGTCGCGTCCCTCGGCCGCGAACAGCGGCGCGGTCCACCCGAACAGCGCCCGCGGCAGCTCCGGGTCGCGCCCGAGCTGCTCGCCGAGTGCCCGCGACGCCGCCAGCATCGGGTCCTCCACCCGCACCGCCTCGGGGACGTGCTGCATGTACCACCCCTCGCGCAGCCCGTTCGCCGTGAACACCACCCGTTCTGCCGGCATCATCTGCAGCAGCCTGCGCAGCACCAGCCCCGCGAACGGCAGATCCTCAACGCGACGCTTCGGCACCCCGCCCAGCCGCTCCAGCACCCGGCGCGGCCCGCCAGCCATCTCCGCCAGCGCCACCGCCTCGTCGCGCGCGATCGTGTAGTGGTGCACGATCGCCAGCGGATACCCGGTCTGCGCCATGTGCACCCGCGCCAGCGCCCGCCACGCACCCCCCACCAGGTACAGGTCGCGCCCCGCCAGCCAGTCCACCCCCGCCAGGTCGGCGTCCACGATCGCCCGCGCCCGCCCCAGGTCGCCCCCCGCCCGGTCCGACAGCCGGATCACGCCCAGCCGCAGCGTCTGCGCCCGCGCCGCCCGCCCGCCCTCCAGCCGCACCAGCTCCACCGACCCTCCGCCGATGTCGCCCAGCACCCCGTCCGCCTCCGGAATCCCGCACAGCACCCCGGCCGCCGAGAACGCCGCCTCCTGCTCGCCCGACAGCACCCGGATCGCCACCCCGGGCATGATCGCCTCCAGCGCGGCCACGAACCCCGCACCGTTGCTCGCGTCGCGCACCGCGGCGGTGGCCAGCACCTCGAACGGCTCGGCGTGCATCGCCCGCGCCACCGCGTGGTAGCGCCGCATCACGTCGAGCGCCTGCGCCACCCCCGCCTCGTTCAGCCGCCCGGTGTCCTGCAGCCCCCGCCCGAGCCGGAGCACCGCCTTCTCGTTGAAGATCGCCTGCGGGTTGCGCCCCCGCCCCTCGAACACCACGAGGCGGACCGAGTTGGACCCGAGGTCGACGACGGCGCAGCGAGGCGGCATGGCATGGCTCTGACGCTGTTGGGCGGCACCGTGGCGGAAGGCGGAAAGGAAGGCCAGGGCTCTGCCCTGGACCCGCCAGGGGCAGCGCCCCTGGACCGGCGCAACGAAGGCTCCTCCAAAACGCCGGTCCAGGGCGGCTCGCCCTGGCGGGGTCCAGGGGCAGAGCCCCTTGGCCTTGCCTTCCTCAGTCCTGCGTCACCCGGTCCGCCCGCTTCGGCAGCGGCCGCGGCACGCTCACCACCGGCCCGTGCAGCGCCGACCCCCGCCCCGACAGCGACGGGTTCGTCATGAAGTACTCGTGTGCCGACACCGGCTTGCTCCCCGCCTCCAGCCGCCGCCAGCCTCCGTCGCTCGACAGCTCCCACGACTGCAGCGTGTCCTTGAGGTTCGTCACCATCACCTGGTCCAGCACCTGGGCGTGCACCGTCGCATTGTGGATCGGCACCAGAGTCTCGACCCGCCAGTCCATGTTGCGCGCCATCCAGTCCGCCGACGAGATGAACACCCGCGCCTGCCGGCTCGGCAGCCGGTGCCCGCCGCCGAACGCGCAGATCCGGCTGTGCTCCAGAAACCGCCCGACGATCGACTTCACCCGGATGTTCTCCGACAGCCCGGCCACGCCCGGCCGCAGGCAGCAGATGCCGCGCACCACCGCCATCACCGTCACCCCCGCCTGCGACGCGTCGTACAGCGCGTCGATCAGCTCCGGATCGACCAGGCTGTTCAGCTTGAGCCAGATCGTCCCCGGCCGCCCCGCCGCCACGTGCGCCACCTCGGCGGCGATCAGCGCCATCAGCGTCGGCCGCGTGGTCAGCGGGCTGAATGCCACCTGCTCCATGCGGTCCGGCCGCGCATACCCCGTCATGTAGTTGAACAGCCGCGCCGCGTCGCGACACAGCGCCGGGTCGCAGGTGAAGAAGCTCAGGTCCGTGTAGATCCGCGCCGTGATCGGATGGTAGTTCCCCGTCCCGAAATGCGCGTAGGAGCGCATCGCCCCCCCCTCGCGCCGCACCACCAGGCTGAGCTTGGCGTGCGTCTTCAGCTCCGCGAACCCGTACACCACCTGCACGCCCGCCGCCTCCAGCAGCCGCGCCAGCGTGATGTTCGCCTCCTCGTCGAACCGCGCCCGCAGCTCCACCATCGCGGTCACCGACTTGCCCGACTCCGCCGCCTCGATCAGCGCCTTGACCACCGGGCTGTCCCGCGACGTGCGGTACAGCGTCTGCTTGACCGCGACGACCGCCGGGTCCTGCGCCGCCTGCCGCAGGAACTGCACCACCACGTCGAAGCTCTCAAACGGGTGGTGCACCACGAAGTCCTTCGCCCGGATCGCCGCGAAGCAGTCCCCCGCGAAATCGCGCACCCGCTCGGGAAACCGCGGCGTGTACGGCCGGAACAGCAGGTCCGGCCGGTCGTCCACGATCATCTGCTTGAGGTCGGAGACCCCCAGCAACCCCGCCTGCACCACCAGCTCGTCGCGCGCCACCCCCAGCTCGCCCGCCACCAGCTCCACCAGGTCGTCCGGCATCGCCGCATCCACCGCGAGGTGGATCACCACCCCCCGCCGGCGCCGCTTCAGCGCCGTCTCGTACGACCGCACCAGATCCTGCGCCTCGTCCTCGAACTCCACGTCCGTGTCGCGGATCAGCCGGAACAAGCCCCGCCCCGTCACATGGAACCCCGGGAACAGCAGCCCCATCGACAGCGCCACCAGCTCCTCGAGCATCACGAAGCGGATCGGCCCCGCCTCCTCGCGCCCCCCGCCGTCGCGCGACACCCCGTCCCGCGCCACGCCGTCGCGCCCCACGCCGTCACGCCCCGCCCCGTCCCGCCCGCCGTCGCGCGCCGCCACCGGCGCCGGCAGCCGGATGAACCGCCCGATCAGCGACGGCAGCGGGATCAGCCCGCGCATCGGCTGCCCGTCCTCGTCGCGCACCAGCTTGAGCGCCATCACCAGCCCGCCGTTCGGCACGAACGGGAACGGGTGCGCCGGGTCGATCGCCAGCGGCGTCAGCACCGGGAACACCCGCTCCATGAACCAGCCGTCCAGCCACGCCCGGTCCTCGGCCGACAGCGCGCCCGGCTCGCACACCACGATCCCCGCCCCGGCAAGCTGGCGCCGCAGCCCGTCCCACCCCGCCGCCTGCGCGTCCAGCAACCGCTTCGCCCGCTCGTTGACCACCGCGAGCTGCTGGCCCGGCGTCCGCCCGTCGGGCGACACCGACACCACCCCCTCGCGCGCCATGCCGATCAGCCCCGCCACCCGCACCGAAAAGAACTCGTCCAGGTTCGACGCGCTGATCGACAGGAACCGCAGCCGCTCCAGCAGCGGATGGCGCGCGTTCTCCGCCTCCTCCACCACCCGCCCGTTGAAGTCGAGCCACGACAGCTCCCGGTTGATGAACCGCTCCGGGTCCTGTGGCCCGATCGCCGCCGCCCGGACCTCCACCGCGGCCGGAGCCGCCTCCGGCACGGCACGCGCCCGGCGCGAACGGGTCGAGGGAGCGGCAACGGCAACTGTGTCGGTCATCGGCGGAATCTAGCCCGAAGCCGCAACCGCTGTCAGCGTCGCCACCGTGACACGGCGCAAGGCAGGCAAGGCCAGGGCTCTGCCCTGGACCCGCCAGGCGGAGGTGGCCAAAGGTTCCGACGATCCGCTTGGATCGTTGGAAAGGCCACCGGAGGGAGCCGCCCCTGGACCCGGCCTTACTTAAGTCGAGGGTTCCAAGGGCCTGCCCTTGGCGGGGTCCAGGGGCAGAGCCCCTGGCCTTCCTGTTCTAACTGCTCAGAGCAATCGCTCCCCCTCACAGCAGCACCGCCCCCCGCTCCTCCGCCTCCTCGCTCCCCTCCATCCCCGGCAGCACCCGCGCCGCAAGCGCCCGCGTCACCCCGCCCCGCTGCCCCAGCGACGCCCGGTCCAGCCGCGCCGCCGCCTCGCGCAGCGCCGCCCCCGTCCTTGGCAGCCGCGCCAGCAGCCACTCCCGCACCCCCTCGCCCACCACGAGCTGCCGCTCCGCCAGCAGCCGCGCCAGCAGCGCCCGCAGCAGCGCGTCGTCCGGCGCCCCCAGCTCCACCGCCGCCACCGCTCGCAGCCGGCTGCGCAAATCCGCCAGCCGCGTCCCCCACCGCGCCGGCGCCCCCCGCGCCGCCAGCAGCACCGGCCGCCCCGCCTCCCCCGCCGCATTCAGCAGGTGCAGCAACGCCTCCTCCCCCGCCAGGTCCGCGTCGTCCACCGCCACCCCGCCCCCGCCGCGGAGCCCCTCGAACCCCCCGCGCACCGCCGCCCCGTCCACCACCGCCGCCCCCGCGCCCCGCGCCCACACGTGCAGCAGGTGCGTCTTGCCGCTCCCCGCCCCGCCCCACAGCGCCAGCCGCCCCCCCGGCCACCCGCCCTGGTCCACCCACGCCCGCGCCGCCGCGTTCGCGGCACCCGGCAGGAAATCGTCCCCGAAATGCGCCTCGTGCGCGAACGGCAGCGCAAGCTGACGGGCGCCGGACTCGGGCCAGGAATGCTCTGACATCACCGCCGCAATCAACGGCAGCAAGGCACAGCAAGCAAGGTTGAGGCTCTGCCTCAAACTCCGCCAAAGGCAAGCCTTTGGAATCCACTCCTAAGGCAAGGGATCAAAGGGTCCCTGTACCCTTTGCGGGTCCGGGCAGAGCCGGGCCTTGCTTGCCTGCCGCCCCCCCGCATGGTTCCTGTCCTCCGACACCAACCCCACGCCCAGGCCCCGCCGCATGACCGATCCCGCCCCGAACGGCGCCACCTACCGCGACGCCGGCGTCGACATCGCCGCCGGCGACGCCCTGGTCGACGCCATCGCCCCCGCCGCCCGCGCCACCGAGCGCCCCGGCACCCTGGGCGGCCTCGGCGGCTTCGGCGCCCTGTTCGACCTGCGCGCCGCCGGCTTCCACGATCCCGTCCTCGTGTCCGCCACCGACGGCGTCGGCACCAAGCTCCTCGTCGCCATCGAGGCCGGCGACGCCGACCCCACGCTGCACGACACCCTCGGCATCGACCTCGTCGCCATGTGCGTCAACGACCTGGTCTGCCAGGGCGCCGAGCCCCTGTTCTTCCTCGACTACTTTGCCACCGGGAAGCTCGACGTCGCCCAGGCCGCGCGCATCGTCGCCGGCATCGCCCGCGGCTGCACCGAGTCCGGCTGCGCCCTCGTCGGCGGCGAGACCGCGGAGATGCCCGGCCTCTACGGCCCCGGCCACTACGACCTCGCCGGCTTCGCCGTCGGCGCCGCAGAGCGCGGCCATCTCCTCCCCCGCGACATCGCTCCCGGCGACACCATCCTCGGCCTCGCCTCCGACGGCATCCACTCCAACGGCTTCTCCCTGGTCCGCCGCATCGTGGAGCGGAGCGGCCTCGGCTGGCACGACGACGCGCCCTTCGCCCCCGGCACCCCGCTGGCCCGCGCCCTGATGACGCCCACCCGCCTCTACGTCCGCGCCGTGCTCGCCCTGCACCGTGCCGGCCTGCTGCGCGCCGCCGCCCACATCACCGGCGGCGGCCTGCCCGGCAACCTGCCCCGCGTCCTGCCCGACGACACCGTCGCCGTTCTCGACCTCGCGGCCTGGCCCCGTCCCCCCGTGTTCGACTGGCTCGCTGCCACCGGCGGCGTCGCGGACGACGAGATGCTGCGCGTGTTCAACTGCGGCATCGGCATGGCCCTCGTCGTCTCCAACGTCGTCACCGCCACCGCCCTGCTGTCCGAGCTGGGCGAGACCGTCCACGTCATCGGCCGCATCGAGGCCGGCTCCGGCCCCGCCACCATCCGCACCGGACAATGACGCAGACAAGGCCAGGGGCGCTGCCCCTGG
>CAXSFU010000052.1:0-22104 GCA_964236695.1 uncultured Acetobacteraceae bacterium
CTTCCTGGCGGCACGTCCCGCGGGGGCGTGCCGCAGGCCCTGAGTCGAGGTTTCCGAAGGCTTCGCCTTTGGCGGAGTTTGAGGCAGAGCCTCAACCTTGCTTCCTTGTCCGCTTGCCGGCACCTGCTCCCGCATGTCCCACATCGCGACCACCCTGGTGTTCCTGCTCAACGGCTGCCTGCTCGGCGCCTGGGCGACGGAGGTGGCGCCGCTGCGCGAGCGTCTCGGCCTGTCGCCAGGCGCGCTGGGCGGCGTGCTGCTGTGCGGGGCGGCCGGCGCGCTGGCGGCGATGCCGCTGTCCGGGCGGCTGATCGCGCGCTTCGGCACCGGGCAGGTGATCCAGGCCGGCGCGGTGGCGAGCTGCGTGGCGCTGACGGGCGCGGTATCGGCGCCGGGGGTGTGGGCGCTGTGCGCATGCCTGCTGGGGTTCGGCGCGGGCTTCGGCACGGTGGACGTGGCAATGAACGCAGAGGCAGTGCGGGTGGAGCAGCGCGCCGGGCGGCCGATCCTCTCGTCGGTGCACGGGATGTGGAGCCTGGGCTCGTTCTGCGGCTCCGCGGGCGGGGCGGCGCTGCTCCGCATGGTGCCGCCGTCGGCGCAGGTCGGGCTGGTGGCGGGGGCGTGCGGCGCGGCGCTGCTCGCCGCGGGCGCGATGCTGCGCCGGCCACGGGGAGAAACGGCGGCCGAGTTGGCGGACGCCGGGCCAGCGGGCGTCGGCAGCGCGGGTGCGGCGGCGGCGCGGCGCGGCGCTCCGGTCGGGGCGCGGCTCTGGGCGCGGCCGGGGCTGCTGCTGGTCGGCGCGATGATGTCGCTGTCGTTCGCGGTGGAGGGGGCGGTGCTGGACTGGGGCGCGGTGTACCTGCGCGAGGTGCGGCACGTGCCGGTGGCGCTGGCGGCGTCGGGCTACAGCGCGTTCTCCGTGACGATGATGGCGATGCGCTTCGGCGGCGACCGGGTGCGGGCGCGACTGGGCGACGGCTGGGTGCTGCGGTCGTCGCTGGCGGCCACCGCGGGGTTCGCGCTGCTGCTGTGGCCGGGGCCGCTGTGGCGCTCGCTGCTCGGCTTCGCCCTGGCGGGGGCGGGGGTGGCCAACGTGGTGCCGGTGCTGTTCGCCCTGGCCGGGACGCAGGGCGCGGGCGGGCACGGGACCGGCGCCGCGCACGGCCGGACGTCGGCCTCGGCACGGCAAATCGACGAGGCGAGGGCGACCGGCGAGGCGGTCGGGGTCGCGTCGATCCTGGGCTACGCCGGGGTGCTGGGCGGGCCGCCGATGTTCGGGCTGATCGCGCAGGCCAGCTCGGTGGGCACGGCGCTGGCGACGGCGGGGGCCCTGTGCGCCGTGGTGGCGCTGGCCGGCGGCTGGACCGTGCGGCTGCGCGGACGCTAGCGCGGCCGGGCCCGGGCGCGGCAACTGTGCCGGGCGAGGCAGGTTAGGAACCGCGGATGGCGGGGCACCGGGGTGTCACCGCCGCAGCGACAGGCTGCCGGCCGCAACGGCACGGCGCCGGCACAGGGGCACGAGAGCATGAGCAGAGATCCGAACGCGGGCGGCCACAACGACAGCCATGCCCGCTCCGCCAAGGCGCAGAAGGCGGACGAGGTCCAGGCGGCCGGCACCGCGAAGGCGGGCGGCGCCCACGGCGAGGACTTCGTGCCGGAGGGCGGCGTGGCGCCGTCGCCGCTGCACAGGAAGGGCGAGCCGATGCCGGCCGCGTCGCGCGCGGCCGCCGAAGGCAACGAGCAGGCCGGCACCAGCAGCGCCACGGTGGGCAAGGCCGAGAAGGAGGCCGCAGCCCGCAACGCGGAGCTGACGAAGACGCAGGATGGGCGGGGGCACCGCAAGCACGACTGAAGGAAGCAAGACTGGGCTCTCCCTCCGGTGCCCATTCCAATGGCCCAAGCGGGCCATCGGAACCTTCGGGCACCTATGCCCAGACCCGCAAATGGCCGTGAGGCCCTTTGATCCCTCGACTTAAGAATCGGATTCCAAAGGCTCGCCTTTGGCGGGGTCCAGGGGCAGAGCCCCTGGCCTTCCTTAAAGCTTCGGCACCCCCATGCCACGCTGCACCGCCGGCCGCGCGCCCACCGTGTCCAGCCAGCGCCGCACGGCGGGCTTCGCCGCCAGGCTGTCGCCGAGCAGCGCCTTCAGCGAGCCTCCGGCGTTGGCCGCCCAGGGATAGCTCGCGATGTCGGCAATGCCGTACTCGTCGCCGGCGAGGAAGGGCGATGCGGCGAGGCGGCGCTCCAGGACGCCGAGCAGCCGGTCGCCCTCGGCCCGGAACCGCTCGATCGCGGCGGGGTTCTTCTCCTTGGCGTAGATGCCGAAGTAGCCGAGCTGGCCGAGCATCGGGCCGAGACCGCCGACCTGCCAGGCCAGCCACTCCAGCGCGCGGACCCGCCCGGGGCCGGAGCGTGGCAGGAAGCGGCCGGTCTTTTCGGCGAGGTAGACCAGGATGGCGCCGCTCTCGAAGATGGACAGCGGCCCGTCGTCCGCCTCGTCGTCCACGAGGGCGGGGATTTTGTTGTTCGGCGAGATCGCCAGGAAGTCCGGGGCGAACTGCTCGCCGCGTGTGATGTCCACCGCGCGCGCCACGTAGGGCAGGCCCAGCTCCTCCAGCATGATGGAGACCTTGCGGCCGTTCGGCGTGGTGAAGGTGTACAGAGTGAGCATCGGCGCAACTCCCGGACGGAGGACAGGGCCCGCAACGCCTTTGCCAGACCGTCCGCGGCCGCAATGCGGCAGCGAAGGTCTGGCATCGGCCGAGGCGGCCAACCGTCCGGCAGAACGGGCGGGCGCCTGCGAGCGGGCAGCGCGGCGGGATGCCGCGAGGTTGATCGGAAGGGAGGTCCTGACGGGGCCTGAACCGCCGGGCAGGGGCGGTCTTGTGCCAGCGGCGGAGGGTCTTGATCTAGCAAGGCAGGCGAGGCTGGGCTCTGCCCAGACCCGCCAGGGGCGAGCCGCCCCTGGACCCGGCCTTCCTTAAGAATTGGATTCCAAAGGCTCGGCCTTTGGCGGGGTCCAGGGGCAGAGCCCCTGGCCTTCCTGTCCTTGGCCGCCAGGCTCAGAGGGCGCGGCGGCCGGCGACGGCGTGGTAGATCACCAGCACCACGATCGCGCCGATCACCGCGACGATCAGGCTATACAGGTTGAGGCCGGTGACGCCGACTTCGCCGATTGCGTTGAAGATGAACCCGCCGACGACGGCACCCACGACGCCGAGCACGATGTCGAGCACCAGGCCCTGGCCGGAGCGGTTGACGATCTTGCTGCCGATGAAGCCGGCGATGAGCCCCAGGATGATCCAGGCGATGATGGACATGGCGGTCTCCGGGGCGCGCGGGCCGCAGGGGCGGTCGCCGGGCGGGATGGGTTGGCGGGGATGGGTCGGTCAGAGGGAACTTGGTGCGCAGGCGTGCGCCGGCATCGGCGAGGCTGGCCGCTGGCAGGAATGGTTCGCGGCAGGGATGGCAGGAGCCGGCGGCGGGACGAGGCCCGCCGCCGGGCCGTGGCTCAGAGGCTGCGGTAGCGCTCGCGCGAGGCGGCGATCTCGGCCTCGGTCATCGCGGGCGCGGCGGTGTCGTGCTTCTCCCAGCCCTCGGACTGGTAGGAGGAGCGCAGCGCGGTCGGGTCGAGGCGGCTCTGGTTGTTCATCACCGACTCGACCTGAGCGGCCTCTGCGTCGTCGGCCTGGACGCTGACCAGGGTGCCGCCGCGGCGCACGCCCTCGGAATAGACGTGGGCGTCGTCCTCGTGGACGCCCGCGCCGGTCAGCATGCCGAGCAGGCCGCCGGCGCCCGCGCCGACGCCCGCGCCGGTCAGGGTGGCGACCAGCCAGCCGGCGGCGACCACGGGGCCGACGCCGGGGATGGCGAGCGCGCCGATGCCGGCGAGCAGGCCGGCGCCGCCGCCGAGGATGGTGCCGACGCTGGCGCCGGTCGCGGTGCCCGCGCCCTCGTCGGTGGTCGGCGCCACGGTGTCGGGATCGCCGGTGCCGAGGCGCGGGCTGCCGGTGGTGGTGCCCGTGGTGCCGGCGGTCGTGCCGGTGCCGGCGGCCTGGCTGTTGGCGACGAGGCTGATGCGGTCGTGGGCGATGCCGGACGCCTCGAGCGCATTCACGACGCTTACCGCGTCGTCGTAGCTGTCATAGAGGTGGGTGATCGTGCGCATGGCCATGGGAGTGCTCCTGGTGCTCGGTTGCTCGGGTGGGGGCGGCCGCCGCCGCAGCGAACGTCGGCCGCAGCCTGGCTACTGCGCGCCGCCGGCGCCGACGTTGCCCTTGTAGTCGACCCACACGGCGGTGGTGGCGCCGTCGTGCATGGCCTGGCCGCGCCACACGCCGTTGTTGTCCTTCTTCAGGCCGGACACGTGGCTGAAGCCGCGCGCCGCAAGCCGGCGGCTCGCCTCGCCGCGGGTGAAGGAGTTGGCGCCGTGCGCCGGCGTGGTGGCATTGGCCGGGGTGGTGACGACCGCCTGATTGTCGTTGCCGGAGGCGGCGGCGGTGCCGGACGGTGTGCCCGGGGTCATGCCCGAGGACGTGCCCTGGCCGGCGGGTGCCGCCATGCCGGTGGTGTGGGCGGTGGTGCCGGTCTGGCCCATGCCCGTCTGGCTCATTCCAGGCTGGCTCATGCCGGCCTGGCCCGCGGCGGTCTGGCCGGTGGTGTTCTGGGTGGAGGTGGTCTGGGCCAGGGCGAGGCCGGGTGCCATGGCAAGGGCGGCGGCGAGGGTGGCTGCGGCAAGGCCGTGTGCTGCGGGTTTCATGGTGCCTCTGCGTGCTGGTTCGGGGCGGCACATGGCGTGCTGCCCCGGTATTGGGCCGCGGGGCGTCTGTCCCCCGCGGCCTGTGGTTGCGGCCCCTGACAGGGGGCACGCGGGATGGAACGCGCCCGAGCCGGCGTCGTTGCCGCCGCCTGTCGCCGTGGCCAGGCTTCGCGACGGCCAGGCTTCGCGACGCGGGGCGCAGCGTGGCCGCGTCGTCCGCACGGGCCGGGGGGCGTCGCGGCGTTTCTCGCGCATCCAGTCGTGGCCGGACGGCGGGAGATACGCCGGCGACCGTCTGGCGTTCCGCAGTATTCGGCGGAATTTCAGAGCGGCGTCAAATGATCCGCAGAACCGTTACTTCTGCACCAGGCTGGCGTGAGATCCGCACTAGCCGGCGGCAGGGCGGCCCGCGGCGCGCCGCCCACTGGCCGCGCCGTCGCCGGCCTCGAGGGCCGCGCCCGCTTTCGCCCCCGCCTTTCCACCCTCCGTCTTCCCGGCCGTGGCGCCCGTCCCGGCGGGAGGGTGTGCCGCGGCGAGGCCGCGCTCGCGCGCCCAGACCACGGCGGCACCACGCCGGGCCACACCGATCTTGCGGTACAGTTTCGAGACATGGTTGCGCACCGTGTTGCGCGCGATCGACAGCGTCCCGGCGATGGCCGCGTCGTCCAGGCCGCGCGCCAGCAGCGACAGCACCTCGCGCTCGCGCACCGACAGGTCCGAAGGCAGCGCCCCGGTGTCGCCTTCGCGGCCGGGCGCGGTGAGTCGGGCCATCTTCTCCACGATCTTCTGGCCGAGCCACGGCCCGTCGCGCATCACCGCCTCGATCGCGTCCATCAGCTCGGTCTCCGTGCGCCGCCGCTCCGCGATGTCCTGCATCACGCACAGCACGCAGCGCTCGCCGCCGATGTCCACCGTGTCGGCCGACAGCAGGTGGTCCAGCAGCGCCCCGCCTCTGGCCCGCAGCGGCACGTCGACGCCGCGCAGCCGCCCGACCTCGCGCGCCTGGCGCTCCACGCTGGCCTGCGCCTCGCCGCCGCCCCAGAGCTGCAGCGCCGCCGTGGTGCGCCCGCACGCCTGCTCCGCGCGCCACCCGGTCGCCTCGCAGAACGCGTCGTTGACGCTGACCACGCGCATCCCGTCCAGCGCCACCACCAGCATCGGCGCCGGCGCCAGGTGGAAGGCGCTGGCGAACCGCTGCTCGCTCTGCTTCAGCGCCAGCTCGGCGCGGTGGCGCGGGTCGAGGTCGACGAAGGTGAACAGCATGCACGCCACGTCGCCGACGCAGATCGGGTGCCCGGCCACGACCACCAGCTTGCGCCCGCCGTCGGCGCAGCGCAGGCACGCCTCCTGCTGCCGGATGGTCTTCCCCGCCCGGAGATGGGCGATGGCGGCGTCGCGGTGGGCGGCGTCCTCCAGCACGTCCAGTTCGTAGGCGGAGCGGCCGAGCACCGCGTCGCGCGCGTGTCCGGTCATCTCCAGGAAGCCGGCGTTGACCTTGACGTAGCGCAGGTCGGACAGCCGGCAGATCACCGCCGGCGCGGGGTTGGCCGCAAAGGTGTCCTCGAAGCGCTCCTCCGCGTCGACCTCCTCCGTGAGGTCGCGCATCACCAGGGCGAGGCAGTCGCTGGCCGGGCCGCTGGCCGCCAGGCCGTCGCGCGGCGCCCCGCCCGCGCGGTCCGTGCCGGCGGGCTGGCCGGCGGCGGGGCCGGCCTCCGTGCCGGCCAGCGCCAGGGCGTGGATGCGCCAGGTCCAGCGCGGCGCGCCGTTCGGCCGCTCCAGGGTCACGGTCAGGTGGCCGAACGCCTCGCCGCGCGCCAGCCGGTCGAGCGGCGCCTGCCCCGCCGCCGGCTGGCGCAGCGCGCGCATCGGGAAGCGGGCGCGGTACTCGTCCAGCGTGCGGCCCAGCCCGGCGCCCGCCGTCACGCCGTGCATCGCCAGCGCGGCCGGGTTCGCCGACAGGATCGCGCCGCCGCGCGCGACCAGGATCACCCCGTCGTCGAGGCCGGCGACGACCTGCCAAAGCGGCGCGTCGGGATCGGGGCGGGGAGGATGCGCGCTCATGGCGGCAGGGTAGCGCATCCGGGGCGGGTGCCCAGCCAAAGGAAGCAAGGCCAGGGGCTCTGCCCCCATGCTTGAAGGCGGGGACCCCGCCAAAGGCAAGCCTTCGGAATCCACTTCTTAAGTCGAGGGTTTCCAAAGGGCTCCGCCCTTTGGCGGGTTCGGGCAGAGCCCGACCTTGCTTCCCTGCCTGTCCTCCGCCGAATGACACGCTTGTGTGCGCCCACGGCGGTTCCATCCCGGCCGCGGCCAAATCCGCGCCGTGCGCACGGCGTTGCACGGCACAATGGTTGCGGCCCGGAGCCGCGCGAGGTTTCAAGGAGTAACAACGATGGCCGACATGCCGACGCTCAAGCCGCTGGACCGGCAGACCGTGGTGATCACCGGCGCCACCTCCGGCATCGGCCTGGCGACCGCGCGCATGGCCGCCGCGCGCGGCGCCCGCGTGGTGCTGGCCGCGCGCAGCGGCGACGCGCTGGACCAGCTGGTGGCGGAGATCACCCAGGCGGGCGGGCGGGCGATCGCCGTGGTCGCCGACGTGGGCGTGGAGGCGGAGGTGCAGGCGATCGCCGACCGCGCGGTCGCCGAGTGCGGCGGCTTCGACACCTGGGTGAACAACGCGGGCGTCGGCATGTACGCGCGGGTCGCCACCGGCGAGCTGGAGCCGATGCGCCACGTGTTCGAGACCAACTTCTGGGGCCTCGTGTACGGCTCACGCGTGGCGGCGGCGCACCTGCGCAGCCGCGGCGGGGCGATCGTCAACCTCGGCAGCGAGGTGAGCGAGCGCGCGGTGCCGCTGCAGGGGATCTATTCCGCGTCCAAGCACGCCATCAAGGGCTTCACCGAGGCGCTGCGCATGGAGCTGGAGGACGAGGGCGCGCCGGTGTCCGTCAGCCTGGTCAAGCCAGGGCAGATCGACACGCCGTTCACCGTCAACGCCAAGAGCGAGCTTGCGTCCGAGCCGCACCACGTGCCGCCGGTGTACTCCGCCGACGTGGTGGCCCGCGCGATCCTGTTCTGCGCCACGACGCCGAGGAAGGAGATCTTCGCCGGCGGCGGCGGCCGGGTGATGGCCGCCCTCGGCCACCTGGCGCCGGGTCTGGTGGACAAGGTGATGGAGGCGTTCGTGATCCCCGGCACGCCCAGCGGCCGGCCGGCGCGGCGCGGCGACGCCGAGAACGGCCTGGAGCACCCCACGGAAGTGCTGAAGCAGCGCGGTAACTACGAGGGCCACGTGATGGGCACGAGCCTCTACACGGAGGCGGCGATGCATCCGGCGCTGGCGGCGGCCGGCGCGTTGGGCCTGGGGTTCGCGTTCTACCGCGCGCTGTTCTCCGGCTCGCACAGGCCGGCGCAGGTCGGCGGCCGGCGCGGCCGCGCGGGCGAGAAGGCGCTGCACATCCGTCTGGAAGCGCGACGCGGCAAGGAGCGCGAGCTGGAGGCGCTGGTGCGCGGCATCCGCGCCGAGGTGGAGCGCGAGCCGGGCACGCGGCCCTGGTTCGGCGCGCAGCTCAGCCGGCGGGTGTACGAGATCTTCGAGACGTTCCCCAACGAGGCGGCGCGGCGCGCGCACCTGTCCGGCAGGGGCGCGGCGCTGCTGATGCGTCGGTCGAACGCGGTGCTGGCGAGGCCGGCGCGGATCGACAGGCTCGACGTGGTGACGACGAAGCGGGCGTGACGGCAAGGCCAGGGCTCTGCCCTGAACCCGCCAGGGCGAGCCGCCCTGGACCGGCCTTTTGGATGCGGGTCCGGGGGCGCCTGCCCCCGGCGGGTCCAGGGCAGAGTCCTGGCCTTCCTTCGACCGAACCAACCCAGAAGGGGACTGCGACATGAAGGCACTGTGCTGGCACGGCCGCGGCGACATTCGCTGCGACACCGTCCCCGACCCCGCGATCGAGGATGCGCGCGACATCATTCTCAAGGTGACGGCCTGCGCGATCTGCGGCTCGGACCTGCACCTGATGGACGGCCAGATGCCGACGATGGAGAGCGGCGACGTCCTCGGCCACGAGTTCATGGGCGAGGTCGTGGACACCGGATCAGGCATCACCAAGTTCAGGAAGGGCGACCGGGTGGTCGTGCCGTTCCAGATCTGCTGCGGCGAGTGCCGCATGTGCAAGCTGGGCAACTGGGCGTCGTGCCTGCGCTCGAACCGCAACGGCGAGATGGCGGCCAAGATGTTCGGCTACCCCACGGCCGGGCTGTTCGGCTACTCGCACCTCACCGGCGGCTACGCCGGCGGGCAGGCCGAGTACGTGCGCGTGCCGATGGCCGACGTGGCGCCGATGCTGGTGCCCGAGGGCATGGACGACGAGCACGCCCTGTTCCTTACCGACATCCTGCCCACGGGCTGGCAGGCGATCGACCACTGCGACCTCAAGGGCGGCGAGATCGTCGCGATCTGGGGCGCGGGGCCGGTCGGGCTGTTCGCCATCAGGTCGGCGGTGGTGATGGGCGCGGGCCGGGTGATCGCCATCGAGACGGTGCCGGAGCGCATCGCCCTGGCGCGCCAGGCCGGCGCGACCGACGTCATCGACTTCGCCAGCGAGGACGTGATGGAGCGCATCCGCGAGATCAGCGGCGGCCAGGGGGCCGACTGCGTGGTCGACTGCGTGGGCATGGAGTCGAGCGGCGGCGGCCACGGCCTGCTGGGCGCCATCAGCGCGGTGCAGGAGAAGCTGACCAGCACCCAGCGCCCGTACGCCCTGGAGCAGATGATCCAGGCGGTGCGGCCGAGCGGCATCGTGTCGGTGCCGGGCGTCTACGCCGGTCCGATCCCGGTGAACATGGCCGCGGTGGTGCAGAAGGGCCTGACCA
Source organism: uncultured Acetobacteraceae bacterium (assembly GCA_964236695.1). Lineage (GTDB taxonomy): Bacteria > Pseudomonadota > Alphaproteobacteria > Acetobacterales > Acetobacteraceae > CAXSEF01. The sequence goes on from CAXSFU010000052.1 coordinate 9,635, forward strand.
TCCGCTCCGGCCAGACCCACGTGAAGCGCTACCTGGAGCCGCTGACCAAGCTGATCCAGGACGGCACCATCGACCCGACCTTCCTGATCACGCACCGCTCCACCAAGCTGGAGGACGGCCCGGAGCTGTACGAGACCTTCCGCGACAAGAAGGACAACTGCGTCAAGGTCGTGTTCCACCCGAACTGAATCCGGCCGGAGGCTGCGGGGCAGTATGCCCCGCGGCCTTCGGACACGCTCCGGGGCGCCCCTGCCAAGGCCCGAACTCGGGGCCTCGAACTCTGGCCCTGGCCGTTCCCGTGACACTCCTTGTATCAGCGGTCGAAAGTCTCGATCTGTCGAGGCAAGCAAGGCTGGGCTCTGCCCAGACCCGCCAGGGGCGAGCCGCCCCTGGACCCGGCCTCCCTTAAGAAGCGGACTCCAAAGGCTCGCCTTTGGCGGGGTCCAGGGGCAGAGCCCCTGGCCTTCCTGTCCTGACCGGCCAGAGCAGCCGGCCGCCGGTATCACGCACCCGGCTTCGGGCGACGAGGTGCTACACCATGGCCTCCAGGGCGTGGGAGGCGAGGGTGGAGCTGGTCCGGGATCGTGTCTGCGGCGCCTGTACCGTCTGCTGCCGCGAGCTGACCATCGACGACCCCGCGTTGCGCAAGCCGGCGGCGGTGCCTTGCGTGCACTGCATCGCCGGGCGGGGCTGCGCGGTGTATGCGGCGCGGCCCGCGACCTGCCGGGACTGGCACTGCGGCTGGCGCTCGCTGCCGTGGCTGGCGGAGGCCCTGCGGCCGGACCGGTCCGGGCTGCTGGTGCTGGTCGAGGCGGGGGACGCGCCGGGCAGCGCCGGGCTGGTGTTCAACGTCGTGCCGGCGGCGGCCGGCGCCGGGGCCGAGGTCCTGGCGCGCCCGGCCAGCCTCGACATCCTTGGCGCGCTGGTGCGCGAAGGGGTGCCGGTGTCCCTGGGCGTCAAGGATGCCGCCGGCCGGCACGGCGTAAGGCTTTCGCTGAACGGCGCGCTCGGCGCGGTTGCCAGACGCCCCGACGGCGACGCCATGCGCGCGGCAGTGCTGCGCATCTACTGGAACGGACTCAACGTAGTAGGCCGCATGCGGTTCCGGTCCGAAGCGCCGGCGGGCGCGCCACGGCCGGTCGGGCGCGCGCCGGGGCCGGTGGATGCTTGAAGGGATGACGGCGGGACACAGATGGCAAGACCGGAACGGATGGATTGAGCAACGAGGAGACGCGGGACATTCCGCTTGCCTTGCCCCCGCCGTATTCGCCTCCCAGGATGGTTGCTGTCTCTAAATTAAGGCGAAGCGGGAAACAGGATCGAAATAGGGAATTTCCTGATTGCTCGGGCAATCAAAAGGCGATAATATAGACATATTCTCGCAGCGTGAGACATTCAGGCGGGATACAGTACCGGCACGTCGGCCGTGACACGAGGACAGGCCATGAAGATCCCGTTCCTGCAGCCCAATCCCAGCCGCCTGAGCAAGCTCGGCGCCGAGCTCGCCCGGATCGAGGAAAGCGGGGTGTTCTCCAACTACGGCCCGGTCAACACCCGCTTCGAGGACGCGCTCACCGGGGCGCTGTTCGCCGGCACCGGCGGGTGCCTCACCGTGTGCAACGCCACCATCGGCCTGATGCTGGCCATCCGCCACGCCCTCGACGCCGCCGCCCGCGACGCAGGCCATCCCGCGCACCGCGCCGGCGAGGCCCAGCGACGCCGCTACGTCATCATGCCCTCCTTCACCTTCGCCGCCACCGCGCACGCCGCCCTGTGGTGCGGCCTCACCCCGCTGCTGTGCGACATCGACCCCGACACCTGGCTGCCCTCGGCCGAGGCGGAGGACGCCCTGCTCGCCCAGTACGAGGGCCAGGTCGCGGCCATCGTGCCCTACGCCACCTTCGGCAACTGCCTCGACATGGACCGCTACGATCGCATCGCGCGCGAGCACGGCGTCGGCATCGTGGTCGATGCCGCCTCCTCGCTGGGCTCGCTGGACGCGCAGGGCCGCGGTTTCGGCACGGGATCGCAGCACTCCGTGGTGTTCTCGATGCACGCCACCAAGACGTTCGCGGTGGCCGAGGGCGGGGTGATCTACAACGCCGACCCCGACGCGCTGGCCGCGATGCGGGCGATGGGCAACTTCGGCTTCACGGAGCCTAGGGTGGCGCGGCTGCCCGGGCTGAACTCCAAGCTCTGCGAGGTGACGGCGCTGCAGGCGCTGGCCAAGCTCGAGGAGTTCCCGTCGGTGGTGGCGCACCGCGTGGCGCTGGCCAGGCAGTACCTGCACGGGCTGCCGGGCTGGACGTTCCAGAAGATGACCGGGGAGCGCCACGCCTACCAGTTCATGCCGATGCTGCTGCCGGAGTCCTTGCAGGGCACGCGGGCGGGGTTCCTCGACGAGCTGCGCCACCACGGCATCGGGGCGTCGACGTACTTCTCCCCGCACCTGGCCGAGCAGCCGTATTTCCGCGACACCTGCACGATGGGCGACCTGCGGGTCACCGAGCGCGTTGCCGCGCGGATCATCGCGCTGCCCATGTCGGACGCCCTGACCTGCGCGCACGTGACGCTGGTCTGCGAACTGCTGCGCGAGCTGGTGCCGGCGGCCACGCCGGCCTGGGTCGCTGCGGAGTTGCTCGCCGGGGTCGCGGCGCTCAGCGCGGGGGACTAGGCATGGCCGGCCGCGCCGGCCGCCCGCGCGGCGTCAGGGGCGCCGCCCGGACATGAACAGGTGCTTGCCGGCGTCGATCATCAGGGGGTCGTCGGACAGCACGCGCTCCAGCGCCAGGAAGGCGGCCTCGTCGTCCTGCATCGCCTTCGTGCAGCCCGCGCTGCCGACCGTCGACGCGCTGACCAGCAGGCCGTGGCCGGACACGTCCTCCAGCCCGGCGGCGAGGAAGTCGCGGCGCAGCTCGGCGTGGTCGTAGAGGTGCACGTCGGCTTCCACGCCGTCCACCGCCCAGATGCCGCGCCCGGTGCGCAGGCGCAGCAGCGCCTCCTCGCGCCGGTCGAGCCGCAGCAGCTCCAGCACCAGCGCCAGCCGGGAGTCGACGTAGACACAGACATGGCCGCCGGGGCGCACCCATTTGGCAAAGCGGCGCAGGGTCGCCGCCGGGTCCGAGGTGAACTGCGTCGAGCCCATCGCCACCACGAGGTCGGCACTGTCCGGCGCGATGCGCGCGGTCTCCATGCTGTCCGCCACCAGGGTGAAGCCGTCGCCCAGGCCGCGCGAGGCGATCACCTCGCGCATGCCCGGCGCCTGCTCGATGCCGACCACGTCGTGGCCAAGGTCGAGAAACTTCTCGACCCAGCGCCCGGTGCCGCAGCCGGCGTCGATCACCGTGCCGCGCGAGGCCGGCAGGAAGCCGAGCACGCGCTCCCAGGCCAGCACGTCGTAGGCCTTGCGGTGGCCCGGGACGGCGTAGGTAGCGTCGTAGCCCGCGGCCAGGGTGTCGTAGAGCGGATTCGGGCTGCGGTGACGTGCGGAGGCGGGCAGGTCTGGCATGGAGCACTTCCCCTGGGGTCTGGGCGTCATCCCCGGCGCAGGCCGTCGTTGCCGGTCCGTCCGGTGTCGCCGGCAGTATCCTGCCCCGAGGACCTATGTGAAGCGTTAAAGTCTGCGATCCATGATGCGGATCAAGGGCGCCGCCGGGAGCGGGGCGCGGCGTGGCGGCACGGGCCGCGTGCGTGACGAAACCAGACGGGGCAGGGCGACGATGCGGAACATGGTGTTCGTGGGTGGCGGTCCGGGCGGGCTGTCGCCGCTGATCTCCGCGCTGCAGGCCGGGCGGTTCGACAGCCTGGCCGGCCAGGGCGTGGTCCTGGTCGAGCGCGGCGAACGGATCGGCGCCGGCACCATCGGCCGCTACGCGATCAACTCCGACAGCGCGGCCGAGACCTTCATCAGCTGCATCGACGGCGACTCGCACGCCCGCCTCGTGGCGCTGCGCGGCCATCCCCTGGTGTGCGAGATCAGGGCCATGCGCGGCCAGGCGATCCCGCTGCGCACCGTGGGCGGCCTGATGGACCTGATCGGCGAGGCGATCGCCGAACTGATCCGCGACGCCGGCGGCGAGGTGCTCACCGGCCACGAGGCGCTTTCCGTGCAGCAGCGCCACGACGGCACCTGGTCGGTGCGGGTGCGCGCGGCCGCGCCGGCAGGCGAAGCGGATCCGGCGGGCGAGGGAAGGCCTGCGAACAAGACCGGGCCGGTGCGCGAGATCCTGGCGCGCTCCGTGGTGCTGGCCACCGGCGGCCACCAGCCGGCGGGGCGTCTGACCCTGGAGCCGGTGGCGGGCGAGCCGCTGTCGCCGCGCTACGACGCGACGCTGGTGCAGTCCGGCGACGCGCTCACCCGCGAAGGGCTGGAGCGCATCGCCGACGTCCTCGACGGCGTGGCCGAGCCGCGCATCGTCGTGGTGGGCGGCTCGACCAGCGCGGTGTCGGCGGCGCACGCGCTGCTCCACCGTCTGCCCCGCTCGCACCTGGGCGAGGGCGCCATCACCATCCTGCACCGACGCGAGCTGCGCGTGTTCTACGTCACCCCTGCCGAGGCGGAGGCGGACGGCTACCTGGAGTTCGGCCCGGACGACATCTGCCCGGTGAGCGGCCGCGTGTTCCGCTTCGCCGGCCTGCGCTTCGACTCGCGCGAGCTGGTGATGCGCGCGCGCGGCATCGGCGGGCGGCCGCCGGAGCCGCGCCTGCGCCTGCAGCGGCTGCGCGACGGCGCGGACCCGGAGGCGCGCGCCCTGCTCGACGGCGCGCACGTGGTGGTGGCCGCACTCGGCTACCGGCCGCACGCTCTGCCGGTGCTGGACCGCGACGGGGTGGACGTCGCCCTGCACGCGCACGGCGAGGGCCTGCCGCCGCTGGTGGACGGGGCCTGCCGGGTGATGGACGCGCACCGCCGGCCGCTGCCGGGGCTGTTCGCGATCGGGCTGGCGGCGGGGTTCCAGCCGCGCGGCGAGCTGGGCGGCGAGGCGAGCTTCGTGGGGCAGCAGAACGGGCTGTGGCTGTGGCAGAACGCGGTGGGCGGGCTGGTGGTCGACGGGCTGCTGGAGCCGGAGACGCTGGAGCGGGAGCTGCAGGCGGCGCAGTAGCGAAGGAAGGCCAGGGGCTCTGCCCCTGGACCCCGCCAAAGGCAGGGCCCTTGGAACCCCCACTTAAGTGAGGCCGGGTCCAGGGGCGGCTCGCTCCTGGCGGGTCCAGGGCAGAGCCCTGGCCTTGCTATCCTTCCTGCTCCCGCAGCAGCGTCTCCAGGTATGCCCGCATCCTGTCGTACTTGTTGTGCCCGACCCCGCTGTTGAAGTGCACGAAGCCGAGCCGCGGGTCGCCGTCCCCGGGGCTGCCGGCGTGCACGCAGCGCGCGTAGTGGTCGAGCGTGGTGACGTTGGCCGCGCGGGTCTTCTGCAGCACGTAGTTGATGAACGGCTGGTCGAGGTAGGCGTGGTGGTCGGTGCCGTTGCGCGCGCGCCACGCCGCCCAGCTCGCGCTCACGGTGGCGAAGGGGGCAATCATCAGGTCGGCGTGGCGGGCGGCGATCATGCCCGAGTTGATGCAGCGGGCGAGCCGGTAGTCCCAGTTCCTGTCCTGCTCCTCGAGGAAGCGGCCGAACCAGTGGGTGGCGGGCTCGTCGGGCCCGTGCAGGTCGGCGCCGGGGAACTCGGTGGCGAAGAAGATCTCGTCGCTGTGCATGACGTCGCGCAGCATCGGCTCGATCGGCGCATCGGCGACGATGTCGGCGTCGAGGTAGAGCACCGGCTGGAAGCGGCCGACGATCGCGGGGTCGAACAGCCGCCGCGCGGCGGCGATGTCGGCCAGCGCCGGCGCCGGGTCGTGGCTGTAGTGCACGCGCCGGGGGTCGATGCCGGGGAAGTAGCGCCGGCCCTCCTCCTCGGAGACGTCGGTGATCAGCAGGTAGTCGCCCTCGTAGCGCCCGACCTGCTCCAGCGACTGCACGGTGAGCTGCATGGACTCGAGGAAGAACGCGTCGCGGAAGATGGTGAAGTAGACCAGTGGGGCGAAGCGCTCGAACCGCTCGAGCTTCCAGCCGTCGTAGAGCAGGTCCAGGGTGCGCACCACGCTGCGACCGCCGGCGGTGCCGGTGGTCTGCGGCAGGAGCGGGAAGGTGGCGGCGGCCAGCTCGGCCTCGAACCCGCCGATGCCGAGGCGCAGGCCGGGCAGCAGGGCCACCTGGTCGCGACGGACCACCAGGGCGCCGCGCGGCATGTACCAGCCGGTGCAGAGCAGGTCGAGCACCAGGTCGAGCCGCCCCTGGTCGAGCGGCAGCAGGCGCTCCCAGTCGTCGAGCACCGCCGCGCCGGCGTCGACCCCGCCGTCCGGCAGCATGCGCAGGAAGCCCGCCCCAAAGGCGAGGCCGATGCGGCGCTCGCCCGGCTGCGCGACCACGCCCGGGCCCTGGCCGTGCGCCGCGTCCCCGTGGAGGCCCCAGCCTTCCAGGGTGTCCCGAGCCTGGGCATCCCGATCCCGGGCGGCGTCCGGTGGTCCTCGGTCCGGCCGCAGCACCTCTGGCCGGGTGGCGCCGTCGCGCAGCACCACGTTGCGCGGCGAGGTGGCGGGCGGCCCGTGGCGCAGGGCCTGCCTGTCCTCGTCGAAGTACAATAGCGTGCCGAACCAGGTCAGAAGCGAGGATGCGTCCGTCACGTCGTGCTCCAGGATCGCGAATGCGCAGGGGATGCCGGCAGGATAGCGTGCCAATGCTTGCGAAAAGACCAAGACCTCGACTTGTTGCTGCCCGTCCGGGCAACGCTGTCGCCAGCATGTAACGGTACACCGGGGTCATGCGAGCCTTTCGGGCGTCCTCGTGCGCGCGGCGCGCGGATCGCGGCGGACCTGCGTCCTCCGTGCCGCACCCGCCGGAGCTGCCGATGCGGGCGGCGCGAACCCCGCCTGCGGCAAGGCGCGGGGCCGCACGCTCGATTGCACTAGCCCGCGGACCGGTGTTGCGCGACAACTGCGCCAGGCGGATGTCCCCGCCCCATCACGAAGCCGCGTCAAGCGGGTACCAGAACAGGGAAAAGTGTACCATGGACGTGATTGCACAGGACTCCCGCCTCGGGAGCGCCGCGCAGGGATTCCTCGCGCGCGGCGGCAAGATGCTGATCGACGGCAGGCTCTGCGACGCGGAGTCCGGCAAGACCATCCCGGTCTACAACCCCGCCACCGGCCAGATCGTCATGAGCGTGGCCGAGGCCGACCGCGCCGACGTCAACCGCGCCGTCGCCGCCGCCCGCCGCACCTTCGACGACGGCTCCTGGGCCAGCGTCACGCACAGCAAGCGCGGCCAGCTGCTGTGGCGCCTCGCCGAGCTGCTGGAGCAGAACGCCGACGAGTTCGCCGAGCTGGAGGCGCTGGACAACGGCAAGCCGGTGACCGTGGCCCGCGCCGCCGACGTAGCGCTGGCGATCGACATGTTCCGCTACATGGCCGGCTGGGCCACCAAGATCCGCGGCTCCACCCTGCCGCTGTCGCTGCCGGGCGACTACCTGTCCTACACGCTGCGCGAGCCGGTGGGCGTGGTCGGCCAGATCATCCCGTGGAACTTCCCGCTGCTGATGGCCGCGTGGAAGATCGCGCCGGCGATCGCCACCGGCTGCACCGTCGTGCTCAAGGTCGCAGAGCAGACCCCGCTCACCGGCCTGCGCCTCGCCGAGCTGGTGCTGGAGGCCGAGTTCCCGCCCGGCGTGCTCAACATCCTCGCCGGTTACGGCCCGACCGCGGGCGCCGCGCTGTCCGAGCACCCGGACGTGGACAAGATCGCCTTCACCGGCTCGACCGACGTGGGCAAGCAGATCGCCCGCGCGGCCACCGGCAACCTCAAGAAGGTCAGCCTTGAGCTGGGCGGCAAGTCGCCGACCATCGTGTTCCCCGATGCAGACATGGCCAAGGCCGTGCCCGGCGCCGCGTCCGCGATCTTCTTCAACCAGGGCCAGGTGTGCTGCGCCGGCTCGCGCCTGTTCGTGCACAGGAACATCTTCGACCAGGTGCTGGAAGGCGTCACCGACATCGCCAACACCATCAAGGTCGGCGCCGGCCTCGACCCGTCCACGCAGATGGGCCCGCTGGTCTCCGAGCGGCAGCACCAGCGCGTCACCGGCTACATCGAGGAGGGCCGCAAGGAGGGCGCCTCGATCCTGGCCGGCGGCGGCGTGCCGAACAACAGCAACGGCGGCTACTTCGTGCAGCCCACCGTGATGGCCGACACCAACCGCGACATGAAGGTCGTCCGCGAGGAGATCTTCGGCCCCGTGCTGGTGGCGCAGCGCTTCGACGACGACGACCTCGACCGGATCGCCCGCGAGGCCAACGACACGATCTTCGGCCTGGCGTCGAGCGTGTGGACCAACAACGGCAGCGTCGCGCACAAGATGGCCCGGCGCATCCGGGCCGGGACGGTCTGGCTGAACTGCCACAACGTGTTCGACGCCAACCTGCCGTTCGGCGGCTACAAGCAGTCCGGCTGGGGCCGGGAGATGGGCGAGGAGGTCCTGCACAACTACACCGAGTGCAAGGCCGTCACCCAGGCGCTCTGAAGGAAGCGAGTCCAGGGCTCTGCCCCCCATGCTTTAAGGTGGGGACCCCGCCAAGGGCCGAGCCCTTGGAACCCTCGACTTGGGCCGGCGGCAACGCCGGCCCTTTCCTTTCGTGTGCCGGTCCAGGGCGGCTCGCCCTGGCGGGGTCCAGGGGCAGAGCCCCTGGCCTTACTTCATCTCCGCCGCGAACCGCTTCCAGTTCTCCACGTAGTGCCCCGCCGACCGCCTGAGCCCCTCGATCTCCGCCTCGGTGAGCGCGCGCACCACCCGCGCCGGGCTGCCGACGATCAGCGACCCCGGCGGGAACATCCTGCCTTCCGTGACCACGGCGCCCGCCGCGACCAGGCTGTCCTGCCCGACCACCGCGCGGTTCATCACCACCGCCCCCATGCCGACCAGCACGTTGTCGCCGATGGTGCAGCCGTGGACGATCGCGCCGTGCCCGATGGTGACGCCCTCGCCGACGTGGAGCGGGGTGCCGGGATCGACGTGCAGCACCGCGTTCTCCTGGACGTTGCTGCGCGCGCCGACCTCGATGGCGGCGTTGTCGCCGCGCAGCACGGCGCCGAACCAGACGCCGACGTCCTCGCCGAGCCGCACCTGCCCGATCACGTGGGCGCCGGGGGCCACCCAGAACCGGCCGGGCGGGGGCGTCTCGGGCGTGTGTTCGCCCAGGGCGTGGATCGGCATGGCGCATCTCCCTGTGTCGCTGGCGCCACTCTCGCCGCGCCGGCGACATCTCGCCACCGTGAACGGCGCAGGGCAGGTCCCGCCGCGGGCCGCCGGCCGGGGCTGTGGGCGACTCAGGCGCGGATTCCGCCAGATCGCGGAGTCGCTTGAAACCACTCGCCTTCGTCGCCGGGACAGCCCGGCCGGCCGCGCCGCCCGGGCCGGGCGGGACGCCGGGGTGCAGGGGGACGCGTTCGATTCGTCAAGCGCAATCCGGCGTACGGCCCAAGATTTGGCGTTTGACAGCCCCCGGAGCCTGCCAGATGTAGTGTTATCAGATCGTAAACTCCCTATATCTAGGGAAGTGGCGAGATTGGCCGGAGCACGCGAAATGGATGGATCCTTCCAGGGCTATGCGTCGGACGAGCACGGCGGCCGGGTGATCGGCGAGTCGCACGCGGCCTCCGGATTCGGCGAGGCCCCGCTGGCTCCGCGCCTGCTCGACCGCGGCATGGGCGTGGCCGTCGGCCGCCGCACCGTGTTCCGCCCCGAGGACCAGGAGTGCTTCGGCCGCGTCGCCGACCGCGTGGCGGAGGGCAACCTGTCGCTGGTGCGCACCGCCGCCCTGCGCGCCGAGGCGGCGCGGCCCGCGGCGCTGCGCTCGGACACCCTGGCCGCGGCGCCGCACCCCGCCGTGCCGGCGATGGCCGCCCCTTCCGCCTGGGCCTGCGACGCCGAGCAGGCCCGCCTGCGCAACGCCATCGCCACCGGCGCCCTCCTCGCCTCCGGCCGCCACCTCCAGCACGGCGACGCCGGCCAGGCCGGCCGCAACATGGAGGTGTTCACCAACTGCGCGACGGCGATCGCCTCCTTCGCCGAGTTCTACCTGCTGCTCAACGGCTCCGGCGTCGGCCGCGCCTACGACGACGAGCTGGTCAACGTCGACTGGACCTTCGCCCCCACCCTGATGCTCCACCTCGACGCAGCCCACCGCGACTACCCCTCCGACCCCGAGGCCATGTGCCGCTTCGGCGTCGAGCTGGGCGTGCTCGCCTGGGGCACCACCGCCGCCACCCTGGCCGCCGACGACCGCGCCCGCCTGGAGGCCTTCCTCGCCGCCGAGCTGCTCCCCACGCTGGACGCCCGCCCCGAGGGCGCGATCGTCCACACCATCGCCGACAGCCGCGAGGGCTGGGCCAAGGCCGTCGAGCTGCTGGAGGCCATGGCCTTCCGACGCGAGCGCGACCAGGTCCTCGTCCTCGACCTGTCGGACGTGCGCCCCGCCGGCAGCCCGATCGCCGGCATGCAGGGCCGCCCCGCCTCCGGCCCGATCTCGCTGCTGCGCGGCCTGCTCAACATCCGCCGCCACGTCATCGAGCCCGCACGCGACCGCGACCCGGACTCCGAGACCCTGCAGCCCTGGGAGCAGGCCCTCCTCGTCGACCACCACCTTTCCGTCGAGGTCCAGGTCGGCGGCGCCCGCCGCGCCGCCCGCATGGCCACCAAGTGCTGGCGCGACCAGGGCGTGCTCCGCTTCATCCGCTCCAAGTCCGAGGGCGGCCTGTGGACCGCCAACCACTCCGTCATGGTCGACCGCGAGTTCTGGGACGCCGTCGCCCGCACCGACCCCGCCGCTGACGAGGCCGCCACCTTCCGCCTCACCGCCACCGACCCCGTCGCCGCCCACGCCCGCCAGGTGTTCGACGAGGTCACCCGCTGCGCCTACGTCAACGGCGAGCCCGGCCTGATCAACGGCGACCAGCTCGAGGACAACCGCACCGGCTCGGCGCGCGACAAGCCCGTCTACGTCGACGGCCGCGACTTCCGCTCCGAGCGCTACCAGCTCGACCACGCCGCCGGCCTGATGGCCGACGCGTCCGCCCGCGCCGCCTCCGCCCGCTTCCCGGTCACCACCAACCCCTGCGGCGAGATCACGCTCCACGTCACCGGCGGCTACTGCGTGATCGGCGATTTTGCTCCCCTCCTCGCCTGCCCGGCGGACCTCGACAGCTTCGCTCCCGGCGAAGCCGACGCCGACGTGCTGCGCGAGTGGGACGCCCGCGTGGAGGAGTCCGTGCGCCTCGGCGTGCGCTTCCTGCTGCGCGCCAACCGCATGGACGCGCTCTACGCCGCCGAGGTCGCGCGCACCAACCGCATCGGCATCGGCCCCACCGGCCTGCATGAGTGGGCCTGGATGCGCTTCGGCTACGACTTCCACGACCTCCTCGACGAGGCCCGCTCCGCCCCGTTCTGGCGCATGCTCCACGCCCTCTCCGACGCCGCCAAGCAGGAGGCCGACCACTACGCCGCCGAGCTGGGCATGGCGCGGCCCGTCACCGTGACCACCGTCAAGCCCGCCGGCACCACCTCCAAGCTGTTCGGCCTCACCGAGGGCGCCCACCTCCCCGCCCGCCGCCAGTACCTCCGCTGGGTCCAGTTCAAGGGCCAGCGCGACCAGGCCACCGGCAACTGGTCGCTCGGCTCCGACCCGCTGCTCGGCGAGTACGAGGCCCGCGGCTACCCGGTCCGCGAGCTGCGCACCTTCCCCGGCATGTCCATCGTCGGCTTCCCCACCGTCCCCCTCGCCCTGCGCCTCGGCCTCGGCGAGCGCCTCGTCACCGCCCCCGAAGCCAGCCCCGAGCAGCAGTACCAGTGGCTGCGCCTGCTGGAGCGCCACTGGATCGGCGCAGAGCAGGGCAACCAGGTCAGCTACACGCTGAAGGTCTACACCGACCGCTTCGACCTCGCCGCCTTCCGCCGCATCGTGCTCACCGAGCAGCCCCAGGTCCGCTGCTGCTCCGTCCTCCCCAGCCGCCCCGACAGCGAGCTGGGCTACGAGTACCTGCCCGAGGAGGAGGTCGCCACCGGCCGCTTCGCCTCGCTCGTCGAAGGCATCAAGGACGGCGCGGTCCGCGAGGCCGTGGACTGGGCGCACCTGCAGTGCGCGTCGGGGGTGTGCCCGGTCTGAAGGGCAGGGAAGGGGCAGAGAAGGAAGGCCAGGGCTCTGCCCTGGACCCGCCAGGGCGAGCCGCCCTGGACTGGCAATGATTCAGGGATGAGAAGCATGCAAGGGCACGCGCCCCTGCAGACCGACAGAAACCTGCCCGCCCTCTCCGCGCCATAACCAGACGTCGTCCTGGCGGGTTGCCTCGGGGAGGAATGCTTGGGTAACGGTGCACTCGCCTACCCCTTTCGCGAACGGCCACGGCCGTCGCCACCGGCGCCCGGGCGCCGCAGGAGATGCCA
>CAXSFU010000053.1:0-21341 GCA_964236695.1 uncultured Acetobacteraceae bacterium
GATTCGAACCTCCGGCCCCTGCGTCCCGAACACAGTGCTCTACCAGGCTGAGCTATACTCCGACCGTGAGGCGGCTATAGCCGCTGCGTCGGCAGGGGGCAAGCGGCTTGCCGGCCTGGGGCTACATGCGGTCGACCTGGCCGGACGCGGGGACCGGGGCGTTCTCCAGGCGGCGGAGCACGGCGGCGACGTCGGGGAGGACCTCGAACAGGGTGCCGCGGGGCTCGTCGGCGAAGCCGTCGCGCACGGAGGCGGCGAAGGCGGCGAGCAGGCCGTCGGCCCAGCCGCCGACGTTGCAGATCAGCACCGGCTTGTCGTGCAGGCGGAGCTGGCGCCAGGTGACGATCTCCACCGTCTCGTCCAGGGTGCCGAGGCCGCCGGGCATGGTGACGAAGGCGTCGGCGAGGCTGAACATGCGCTGCTTTCGGGTGTGCATGCTGTCGGTCACGGTCAGATCGTGGACGTGCTCGTGGGCGGCCTCGGTGCGGGTGAGGAACTCTGGGATCACGCCGCTGACGTTGCCGCCGCCGGCGAGCACGGCGTCGGCGATGACGCCCATCAGGCCGATGCGGCCGCCGCCGTAGATCAGGCGCAGCTCGCGCTCCGCCAGGCCGTTACCGAGGGCGGCGGCGGCGCGGGCCAGGGCGGGGTCGTGGCCGGTGCGCGAGCCGCAGAACACGGCGACCGAGCGGATCGGGGGGGCAGGCGGCATGGCGGGCTCCGGCGTCTTGCGGGTGCGGCGGTCGTGCGGCGTGGCGTGGTGGGTGGGGCGCAGGCGGGTTGGCGGCGGTTTTTGTGGCGGGGGCGGCGGGCGGATGCAACCGTGCTGCGGCTCGGGGCAGGGGGGATGCACGTGACGGGTTGGGAATGCGGCGGCGGGCGGTGCGGGATTGCGGCTGGCGGCGGGCGCGCGTGAGTGTGGACCTGCGCGATCCGGGGGTGTCGGCGGCGGCGGTGCGGGCGGCGCTGGGGCTGGCGGCGCATCCGGAGGGCGGGCACTACCGCGAGACCTGGCGGGACCGGCCGGCGGACGGCGGGCGGGGCGCGGGGACGGCGATCCTGTTCGTGCTGGAGGCGGGGGAGCGCAGCCGGTGGCACAGGGTGGACGGGGCGGAGCTGTGGCTGTGGCAGGCGGGGGCGGCGCTGGCGCTGGGGATCAGCGAGGACGGGGTGGCGTCGCGGGAGGTGCGGCTCGGGCCGGATTTGGGGGCGGGGGAGGTGCTGCAGGGGGTGGTGCCGGCGATGGCGTGGCAGGACGCGCGGAGCCTGGGGGCGTGGACGCTGGTGAGCTGCGTGGTGGCGCCGGCGTTCTGGTTCGAGGGCTTCGAGATGGCGGCGGAGGGGTGGGAGCCTGGGTAGGAAGCAAGGCTGGGCTCTGCCCAGACCCGCCAGGGGCGAGCCGCCCCTGCACCCGGCCTCACTTAAGGGAAGCCGGTCCAGGGGGGCTCCCCCTGGCGGAGTTTGAGGCAGAGCCTCAACCTTGCTTGCTACGCTTGGCCGCCTGAACCGCGGTGTCGAGCGCGTTGAGGAACGAGGAGCGGGCGGCCTTGTCGAGCGGGCGGGGGCCGCCGGTGGCGAGGCCGGTCTCGCGCATGTGGCGGGCGACCTCGCGGCCGGCGAGGGCGGTGCCGATGTTGTCGCCGGACCAGACATGGCCGGTGGGCGACAGGGCGCGGGCGGCGCGGGCGAGGCAGCGGGCGGCGAGCGGGATGTCGGCGGTGACGCAGACGTCGGCGGCGGTGATGCGCTCGGCGATCCAGTCGTCGGCGATGTCGGCGCCCTGGTCCACGACGACCATGCGGACGAAGGGCAGGTTGGGCGGGCGGATCGGGCGGGAGCCGTTGGAGACGACGACCACGGCCACGCCGAGGCGGGCGGCGACGCGGAAGGTCTCCTCGCGGACGGGGCAGGCGTCGCCGTCGACGTAGATGGTGACGGGCGGCGGGGCAGAGGGGTCGCTCATGCCTGGTTCAGCTCGATGAGGCTGCGGCGGATCTCGCGGGAGCGGCGGACCTTGTCCTCGATGTAGGCGGCGTCGCCCCAGCGGACCGCGCGGGCCATGGCCTGGGCGTCCTCGGTGAAGCGGGCGAGCATCTCCAGCAGGGCCTCGCGGTTGTTGAGGAACACGTCGCGCCACATGGTCGGGTCTGAGGCGGCGATGCGGGTGAAGTCGCGGAAGCCGGCGGCGGCGAACTTCAGGACCTCGTCGCGGGTCTCGGCTTCCAGGTCGTCGGCGGTGCCGCAGATGGTGAAGGCGATGAGGTGGGGGAGGTGGCTGACGACGGCGACGACGCGGTCGTGGTGGCTGGCTTCCATGACCTCGATCATGGCGCCGCAGCGGCGCCAGAGTTCGGACACGCGCTCGGTGGCGTCCGGGTCGGTGCCGGCGGGGGGGGTGAGCAGAACCCAGCGGCCCTGGAAGAGGGTGGGGAAGCCGGCGTCGGGGCCGGAGTGCTCGGTGCCCGCCATGGGGTGGGCGGGGACGAAGTGGACGCCGGCTGGGACGAGGGGGCCGACGTCGCGCAGGACGGAGAGCTTGGTGGACCCGACGTCGGTGAGGATGCAGCCGGGGGCGAGGTGGGGGGCGATGGCGGCGGCGATCTCGGCGTAGGCGCCGACGGGGGCGCACAGGATCACGCAGTCGGCGTCGCGCACGGCGGAGGCGGGGTCGGGGTCGGTGCGGTCGGCGATGCCGAGGGCTGCGACGCGGGCGAGGATGTCGGGGCGGTCGCAGGCGACGACCTCGGCGGCCAGTTCGCGGCGCTGGGTGGCGGCGCGGGCGAGGGAGCTGCCGATCAGGCCGAGGCCGATGATGGCGAGGCGGCGGAACACTGGGGGGCGGGCGCCGAGGGTGGGGGGCGCGCCGCCTTCGCGGCGGATCGGCGGGTCGGGCGGGGCGGTCATCTGGCGAGGGCGGGGGAGCAAGGAAGCAAGGCTGGGCTCTCCCTCCGCTGCCCATTCCAACGACCCAAGCGGGTCGTCGGAACCTTTGGGCAGCTCCGCCCAGACCCGCAAAAGGTTCGAGGCCCTTTGATCCCATTCCTCAAGTAAGGCTGTCCAGGGAGCTTCCCCTGGCGGGGTCCAGGGGCAGAGCTCCTGGCCTTGCTGCCGCAGGGTCGGGTCATGCGGCGGGGCGCGGCTGGGCCATAAAGCCGGCGAGGGCGTCGGCGACGAGGTCGACCTCCTCGGCGGTGCCGATCGTGATGCGCAGGCAGGTGGGCAAGCCGTAGGAGGCGACGAGGCGCACGATGATGCCGCGGGTGCGCAGGAAGGCGTCGGCGTCGCGGGCGCGCTCCGGGGAGGCGAGGTCGGCGAGGAGGAAGTTGGCGTGGCCCGGGCGGGTCTGGACGCCGGCCTGTTCCAGCAGGCGGGACAGGCGGGCGCGCTGGGCGGTGTTGTGGCGGCGGACGTGCTCGACCCAGCCGGGCTCGGCGAGGGCGGCGATGGCGGCGGCCGAGGCGAGGGCGTTGACGTTGAAGGGCGCGCGCAGGCGGTTCAGGGCGTCGGCGACCGGGGCGGGGGCGTAGGCCCAGCCGACGCGCAGGCCGCCGAGGCCGTAGATCTTGCTGAAGGTGCGGGTCATCACCGTGTTGTCGCCGGCCTCGACCAGGGCGGCGCCGGCCTCGTAATCGGGGTCGTCGACGTATTCGGCGTAGGCGGCGTCGAGCACCAGGATCGTGTCGGCGGGCAGGCCGGCGCGCAGGCGGCGGACTTCCGGGGCGGGGAGCAGGGTGCCGGTGGGGTTGTTGGGGTTGGCGAGGAAGACGAGCGTGGTGTCGGCGGCGACGGCGGCGAGCAGGGCGTCGACGTCGGCGTGGAGGTCGCGCTCGGGGACGTGGGTGACGCGCATGCCGGCGGCTTGGCCGGCGATGGCGTAGATGGAGAAGCCGTGCTCGGTCATCAGCAGGCCGGTGCCGGGGCCGCCGTAGATCGTGCACAGGGCGGCGAGCAGCTCGTCGGAGCCGTTGCCGCAGACGATGCGGGTGGGGTCGAGGCCGTGGCGGGCGGCGATGGCGTGGCGGAGCGCGGTGCAGGCGCCGTCGGGGTAGCGGTGGGCGGTGGCTGCGGCGTCGGCGATCGCGGCCAGGGCCGCGGGCGGCGGGCCGAATGCGCCCTCGTTGGAGGACAGCTTGAGCACGCGGTTGATGCCGGGGAGGTGGGACTCGCCGCCGACGTAGGGGGCGATCGCCATGATCTCTGGGCGTGGGCGGGGGCTCATCGGGGCGTGGCTCCGGGGTCGCCGAAGGGGATGGCGTAGGCGCCGAGCACCACCGGGCCGTGGCGGGCGTCGCCCAGGGCGTGCAGGGAGGCGGCGGACAGGCGGGGGTCGCCGTCGGACACGAAGCCCTCGACCTCGACCAGGGCGCGGGCGGGCGCACCGGGGTCGCGGCGCAGCAGGACGCGGCCTGGGACGAGGCCGGCGGCGGGGAGAGCGGAGAGCAGGCGGGCGCGGCTGCCCTCGGGGGCCAGCTCCAGGCCGAGCAGCGTTCGGTCGGCGCCGCTCGGGTCGGGGGGGACGCCGGCGACGACGAGGGCCTGGGCGGCGGGGGCGCCTTCCGGGCGGGGCGACCAGATCGGCAGGCGGGCGACGACGTGCAGGCGGGGGATGGCGCCCCCCTCGGTGCGATCCGGGCCGTTGCGGTTCAGCAGGCCGGTCCACCAGGCGGCGGACATCGCCTCGCCCTCGTGCGGCAGAGGGAGGACGGCGACGCTGGCGGTGCCGGCGCGGACCTCGCCGATCGCCTGGCCGATGCTGCCCCAGGCCCGCAGGCGGGCGAGCGCGCCGAACTGCTCGCGCGCGGTGGCCGCGAGGGTGGCGTCGCCTTCTGCCTGGCCGACGGCGACGGAGAACGGGGCCTGCATGGCGATGGTGCCGGACAGCAGCTCGAGCCAGACGCGGACCACGGCGGCGGGCGGGTAGGCGCCGTCGTGGCGGGCAAGGATGCGGCGCAGGATCTCGGCCTGACGGCCCATGCGCAGCTTCAGCGTGCCCTTGGCGGCGCTGGCGCCGATGCGGGCGACGACCGCGGCGCGGCTGCGCAGGGTGTCGTGCAGGACGTCGTCGAGGCGGTCGAGCTCCGCGCGCAGGCCGGCCAGCTCCTCGGCCGGGGTCGCGGCGGCGGGTCCGGGGCTTGCGGCGGGGTGGTCGGTCTGGGGCTGGGGGAGGCTCGACATCGCTGGTCCACCGGGAGGGGGAGACTGATAGCGGATGCGGGGAGGGCTGAGAACCCTGGCGGGCCAGGAAGCGGGGCGAGCCTTTGGCGGAGTTCGGGGCGCAGGCTCCACCATGGCTGCTTCACGGTGGCGTCGGTTGCGCGGTCCGGGCGCGGGTTCCATACAGCCGGCATGGACCAGACCGTGGCATCCCCGGATCCGCTGCCGGACGTCGAGCACAGCCATGTGCGGTTCGGCGACGGGCTGACGCTGGAATGCGGGGTGCACCTGCCGGAGCTGGTGGTGGCGTTCCGGACGTACGGGACGCTGAACGCTGCGCGGTCGAACGCGATCCTGGTGTGCCATGCGCTGACCGGCGACCAGTACGTGGCGGAGCCGCATCCGGTGACGGGGCGGCCGGGGTGGTGGGCGGCGCTGGTCGGGCCGGGGCTGCCGATCGACACGGACCGGTTCTTCGTGGTGTGCGCCAACGTGCTCGGCGGGTGCATGGGGTCGACCGGGCCCAGGTCCGCGCGCAGCGAGGGCGAGGCGGCGTGGGGGACGGAGTTCCCGACGGTGACGATGCGCGACATGGTGCGCGCGCAGCAGCGGCTGGTCGGGCATCTGGGGATCGGGCGGCTGTTCGCGGTGATCGGCGGGTCGATGGGCGGGATGCAGGTCCTGGAGTGGGCGGCGACGTTTCCGGAGCTGGTGTTCGCGGCGGTGCCGATCGCGACGGCGACGTTCCATTCGGCGCAGAACATCGCGTTCAACGAGGTCAGCCGGCAGGCGATCTTCGCCGACCCGGACTGGCAGGGCGGGCACTACCGCGACCACGGGCGCATCCCGGCACGCGGGCTGGCGGTGGCGCGGATGATGGCGCACATCACCTACCTGTCGGAGGAGGCGCTGAGCCGCAAGTTCGGGCGCAGGCTGCAGCAGGCGGCGCCGGTCGCGGGGCCGTCGCGGGGTGGCGAGACGCCGCTCGGGCCGCTGAGCGACATGTTCGAGGTGGAAAGCTACCTGCGCCACCAGGGCAGCAGCTTCGTGCGGCGCTTCGATGCCAACTCGTATCTGAGTATCACGCGGTCGATGGACTACTTCGATCTGGCGGCGGAGCACGACGGGGACCTGTCGCGTGCGTTCGCGGGCAGCCCGACGCGGTTCTGCGTGGTGTGCTTCTCGTCGGACTGGCTGTTCCCGACGGCGCAGTCGCGCGACCTGGCGCGGGCGCTGAACCGGGCGGCGGCCAACGTCAGCTTCGTCGAGATCGAGAGCGACAAGGGGCACGACGCGTTCCTGCTCGACGAGCCGGACTTCCATCGCACGGTCGCGGGGTTCCTGGCCGGGGCGGCGGAACGCTCCGGCCTGGCTTGAGGGAGGGGCTGGCGTGAGCCGGGCGGCTGACGCGGGGCCGGTGCAGTATGTCGCGAAGAACATGCGGGTCGACCTGCGGCTGATCGCCGAGCTGATCGCGCCGGGGACGCGGGTGCTCGACATCGGCAGCGGCGACGGGTCGCTGATCGACCTGCTGTTCAGGGACCGCGGGTGCGACGCGCGGGGCATCGAGATCGACATGGCGGAGGTGACGCGCTCGGTGGCGCACGGGCTGCCGGTGATGCACGGCGACGCGGACAACGACCTCGCGCACTACCCGGATGCGGCGTTCGACTACGTGGTGCTGTCGCGTACGCTGCAGGCGGTGGAGAAGCCGCGCGAGGTGCTGCGCCAGATGCTGCGCATCGGCACGAGGGCGGTGGTGAGTTTTCCGAACTTCGGGCACTGGCAGGTGCGCTGGCAACTGCTGAGCACCGGGCGGATGCCGATGACGGCGGGGTGGGACCGGGCGTGGTACGAGACGCCGAACATCCATCCGTGCACGATCGCGGACTTCTTCGCGCTGTGCGCGCAGGATGGCTACGTGGTGGAGAGGTGGCTGGCGGCGGACGAGGGCGGACGGCGCGCGCCGTGGCGGCGGGCGGCGTGGCTGGCGAACCTGTTCGGGGAGCAGGCGCTGTTCGTGCTCAGGCGGGCCGGGGGCTAAGGCGGCGGGGTCAAGGATTTCCCGGCACGTGGTCGTGGGTCAGCGTGGAAAGGCTAGGGCTCTGCCCTGGACCCGCCAGGGGCGAGCCGCCCCTGGACCCGGCCTTATTCAGGAAGCAGGCGCCAAAGGCTCGGCCTTTGGCAGGTCCCCGCTTCCAGGCATGGGGACAGAGCCCCTGGCCTTCCTTCCTGGATTTCGAGCCGAGACACTATCCGCCAAACGCCGCCTGAGCTTGCCTTTCCCATGCCGGTCCAGGGGCTGCTCGCCCCTGGCGGGTCTGGGCAGAGCCCAGCCTTGCTTTCTGCTGGCAACCGTGTGGCGAGGGCTCCGTTCCTGCTGCCGGCACGGGAGGGATGCATGTCCGATCTGATGGATGGCGACGGCGATGCAGGCGCGGAGAAGCATGGCCAGGCGCGCTCGCTGGCGGAGGCGGCGCTGCGGGCGCGGCGCGAGGGCGAGGACGACCGGGCCGACCAGCTGATGGAGCAGGCGCGGCGCACCGATCCGCAGGCGGTCGAGGATCTGCTGATGGAGACCGGGCCGCACGAGCTGGCGCCGGACGAGCCGGCGGTGGTGGACGCGGCGGGCAGCGACCGGGAGGTCGAGCTGATGAGCCGGCAGATCGAGCCGGGGTCGGACGCGCCGTCGCGGGCGGGGATCACCGGGTCGGGCAGCGGGGCGGACGGGCAGGGGGAGTAGGCGGCCGCCCGGCGGGGCCGCGCGGGCCGGTTGAGCGGGGCGGCGTTCAAGCGCGTGTGAACGGCGGGGCCGGGGGGATGCGGCGGCTTGCGCCGGCGGGCGGGCTGGCTTCCTCTACCCAGGCCGGGCGGGTGGCCGCCATCACGGGCGGGAGTGCCGTGCCAGCCGGGACCGGGGTCAGGGCATGAGCGAGAGCGGCGAACCAGATCGGGGCAGGCGCCGGCGCCGTGGTCTTGTTACGCTCGTTGTGCTGGGGGCGGGCCTGCTGTTCGCCGGCGTGCGCCGGCGCGAGGCCTCGAAGCCGACGCCGGCGGCAACGCCCGGCAACCGGCGCGGCGTTGCTGCCTTCCTACTGTTCGTGGCAGCCTCGGTGCTGATCGGCGGGACGGCGGTGTACTTCTTCAGCTGGGACCACGTGCTGGCGGACCGGCGGAATCCGGAAACCGAGGACGCCTATGCCAACGGCGACTACACGCCGCTGTCGGCGCGGGTGGCGGGCTACGTGTCCAAGGTGCTGGTGGACGACAACCAGCAGGTCCGCGCCGGGCAGGTGCTGATGGTGCTGGAGAACGACAACTTCGCGGCTTCCGTGCGCCAGTCGGAGGCCGGGGTGGAGGCGGCGCGCGCGGCGCTGGCGGAGATCGGCGAGCAGGAGCGCAGCACGCGCGAGCAGGTGCGCCAGGCGGAGGCGGGGACATCGGCGGCGCGGGCGCAGCAGGCGTTCGCGGCGGACGAGGCGGTGCGCCAGCGCATCGTGGTGGGCACCGACCTGGGCGTGCCGCGGATGTTCCAGCAGGCGGTGGCGGAGCGGCGCAGGATGGCGGCGCAGACCGCGGCGCAGGGCAGCGTGGTGGTGGAACGCAGGCGCAGCCTGGACGTGCTGGCGGCGCAGGCGGAGGGCGCGCGGGCGAGGATCGAGGAGCTGGAAGCGGAGCTGGCGCTGGCGCGCATCCAGTTCGAGTATGCGACGATCCGCGCGCCGTTCGACGGCGTGGTGGGGCAGCGCTCGGTGCGGGTCGGCGACCTGGTGCGGGCGGGCGTCGAGGTGATCCCGATCACGCCGCTGTCCAACGTGTGGGTGACGGCGACCTTCGCCGAGACGCAGATCACCGACATCCGGGTGGGACAGGTGGCACGCATCCGCTTCGACGCGTATCCGACGATCGATCTGGTGGGGCACGTGGTCGGGCTGTCGCCGCTGACCGGGCAGCAGGAGACCGACGCGCCGCCCGACAACACCACCGGCAACTACACCAAGGTGGTGCAGCGCGTGCCGGTGAAGGTCGTGCTTGATATGAAGGCCGGTGATCCGCTGTGGGGCGTGCTGCGGCCGGGGCTGTCGGCGCTGGTGCGGGTGGAGACGAACGGGCCAACCACGGTGCAGACGGCGCGATGACGCACGCCGGACGATGAGGAACATGGTGGTGCGCGCGCTGGTGGCGGCGCTGGGGCTGCTGCTGGTGGCGGTGATGCTGGTGGACTGGAACAGCCTCGTGTGGCTGGGCGGGCCGCAAGGCACCAACGACGCGCAGACCCGGGGTGATCCGGTGTTCGTCCAGGCGCAGGCGAGCGGCTACGTGACCGAGGTCGCGGTCAACGACTACGACGCGGTCAAGCGCGGGCAGCTGCTGTACCGGATCGAGGACGACACCTATCGCGCCGAGGTCGACCGGGCGGCGGCGCAGGTGGCCGAGGCGGTGGCGCAGGTGCACGAGACGCAGGCGCGCATCGGCGTGCAGGGCGCGACGGTGGACACGGCCACGAAGAACGCGGACGCCACTGCGGCGACGCTGACCTTCGCGCGCGAGGACCAGGCACGCTACAACGCGCTGGCCGGCACGCCGGGGGATTTGCTGCGCGAGCGGCAGCGGGCGAACATGGCGGCGCAGACGCAAGAGGCGACGCTGGACGCGGACCGCAGCACGATCGGGGCGAACGTCGCGCAGCTCCGCACGCTGCGCGCGCAGCTGGTGCAGCAACAGGCGCTGCTGGACAGCCGCAGGCATGCGCTGGATCTGGCGCGGATCTCGCTGGGGTGGACGCGGGTGGTGGCGCCGGCGGACGGGGTGGTGACGGAGCGCCTGGTCAGGCCCGGGCAGCTGGTGGGTCCGGGGCGGCGGCTGATCTCGTTCGTGCCGCTGCCGGACGTTTGGGTGGTGGCGTGGTACCGCGAGGAGCAGATCACCGACATGCGGGTCGGGCAGGCGGTGGACATCCATGTCGACGCGTATCCGGACCACGTGTTCGCCGGGCGGATCGACTCGTTCGAGCCGACTAGCCAGGCCTGGACCCAGGCGTTCCCGCCGGACCGGGCGACGGGCAACTACACCAAGGTGGTGCAGCGGGTGCCGGTCAAGATCACCTTCGTGGCGCCGGTGCCGGAGTTCGCGCGGCTGATCCCCGGGCTGTCGGTGGAGACCTCGGTGCGGACTGGGTCGACGCCGCCGCTGCGGTCCGTGCCGGCGCCGTCGCGGCCGCCGACGGTTCTGCCGGCGTCGCTGTCCGCGTCGCCGCTGGCCTCCAGGTAGCGGCGGTGGGGCTGCTGTCGCTGGTCGCGCCGGAGCGCAAGGCGGCGCCGCTGCTGGAGCCGGCGATGCCGTCGGGGCGGCTGCTGCTCGGGCTGCTCGGCCTGGTGTTCGCGGCGTTCCTGGCCTCGCTGGACCAGCGGCTGACCACGGTTGCGAGCGCCGACCTGATCGGCAACTTCGGCTACGGGCAGGACGAGGGGTCGTGGATCACCACGGCATATACAGTGGGCGACATTGCGATCGTGCCGTTGATGCCGTGGCTCGGGCAGGTGCTGTCGCTGCGGCGGATGGCGGCCTTCCAGATCGTGCTGTTCTGCGTGGCCTCGGCCGCGGTTCCGCTGCATCGCGACTATGCCTGGATGGTTGCGTGCCGCTGCCTGCAGGGGCTCGGCGAGGGCGGGCTGATCCCGCTGATGCTGATGTCGGTGCTGCAGAAGGTGCCGCCGTACCGCAGGCCGGACGCGCTGGTGCTGTACGGGCTGGTGATCACCTGCGTGCCGCTGCTCGCCGACAGCGTGGCGGGGGTGATGACCGACCTGTTCACCTGGCGGGGGCTGTTCTACGTGAGTCCGGCGCTGGGGCCGGTGGCGCTGTTCATGGTGCTGGCGGGGCTGCCGGTCGAGCCGGCGAAGTGGCCGCAGTTCTGGGGAGCGGACTATTTCGGCATCTTCTGTCTGGTGGCGGCATGCGTGGCGGTCTCGGTCGGGCTGACGCAGGGACAGCGGCTGGACTGGTTCGACTCCGGGTTCATCGACGCGACCGTCGTGGTCGTGGCGTTCTTCGTGGCGGCGTTCGTGCTCAACGAGTGGCTGCGGGCCAAGCCGCTGTACGAGCTGTCGCTGTTCGAGAACCGCAACTTCGCGATCGGGCTGGCGATGATCATGGCGTTCACCTCGCTGGTGCTAGGGGTGAGCACCCTGATGCCGCAGGACCAGATGCGCATCCGTTTCCTGCGCGAGCTGCAGATCGGCAACATCACGCTGTGGCTGCTGCTGCCGCAGGTGATCGTCGGGCCGCTGGTGGCATGGGTGCTGCGCCACCTCGATGCGCGGCTGGTGCTGGCGACCGGGCTCGGGCTGGTGTGCATCGGCGCCTGGCTGTGCGTGTGGATCACGCCGGTGTGGGATGGCGACGACTTCATGCCGATGCTGGTGGTGCAGGCGTGCGGCTGGCCGATGGTGCTGGTGCCGCTCGCGTTCATCACGACGTCGGCGCTGCGCAAGAAGGACGCGCTGACCGGGGGCGCGATGTTCAACATCTTCCGCTCGCTCGGCACCACGACGGGCAGTGCGGTGCTGGGCGCGATCGTGACGGTGCGCGAGCGGGTGCACTCGGACAACGACATCGTCGCGTATCTCGATCCGGGGCGGCAGGCGGTGATCAATCGGCTGCAGGATCCCGGGATCTCCTCGCGGCTGTACGGGATCGGGCGGGCCAACGCGACGGTGATGGCGTTCGCCGACGCCTACGGCTGGGTGGGCATCCTGGCGGTGGCGGCGCTGCTGCTGGTGCTGCTGCAGAGGGAGACGGCGGTGACGGAGCCGCCGAAGGTCTGAGCCTGCGGCGGAAGCAAGCAAGGCTGGGCTCTGCCCAGACCCGCCAAAGGGCCGAGCCCTTTGGAAACCCTGACCTCAAGAGAGGCCGGTCCAGGGGCGGATCGCCTCTGGCGGAGTTCGAGGCAGAACCTCAACCTTGCTTCCTATCTTGGCAGCCGGTTCACATAGGTTGTCGGGTCGGGCACGAAGCGCATCGGGTCCTGGCCGGTGGCGTCCGGTTCCGGGGGCGGGGCGGTGCCGATCCACTTGTCGTGGACCTCGGTGTAGTGGCGGTCCGGGTCGTAGGCCGGGGTGTCGAGGCCGAGATCGCGTGCGTCGAGGCTGCCCGTCACGTCGCGCAGGCGCAGCGTGGCGGTCAGGACGTCGTGGCGCGCGATCACGGCGGAGACGGCGCTGGCGAGCACGGCCTGCTCGGCGTTGAGCACGTCGATCACGGTGCGCGCGCCGACGCGCTGCTGGCGGGCGATGCCGTCGAGCGCGATGCGGTTGGCGCGTTCGGACAGCCCGTAGCGGTTCAGGCGCTCACGCGCAGCCTCGAGGGTGGCCCAGGCGGAGATGGCCTGCTGGCGGGCGGCGCGGCCGGCCTGCTGCACCAGGTTCTCGGCGTCGATGGTCTGCTCCTTCGCCTGGCGGATGCGCGAGTACTCGGCGCCACCCTGGTAGAGCGGCAAGGTGATCTGCAGCAGGCCCTGCGCGACGTTGTAGCTCTGCGCATACATCTCGTACTCGTACTGCCGGCGGCGCTCCAGCAGGGCGTGCAGCGAGACCTGCGGCAGCAGCGAGTCGCGGGCGATGTCGACGCCGAGCCGGGTGGCGACGAGGGTGCCGCGCGAGGCCAGCACGTCGGGGTTGTCGGCCATGGCGCGGGCGATGGCCGCCTCGCGGGTGGCGGGGACGGGGAAGTCGCCCGCCGGCATGGCGACCGGGCCCGGCGTGGTGCCGACCTGCTGCTCGTAGCTGGCTTCGGAGGTCTGCAGGGTGGCGAGGGCGGAGGCGGTGGCGGCCTGCTGGTCGGACAGGCGGGCCTGGGCCTGGGCGAGGTCGGCGGGGGTGACGGCGCCGGCGTTCAGCTCGACCGTGCTGGCGCGGAGCGTGCGGGCGAGGATGGCGTCCTCGCTGCGCTCCAGCTCCACGATGCTGCGGTCGCGGGCGACGTCGAGGTAGGCGGTGCCGGCGAGCAGCAGCACGGTGGACTCCGCGGCGAGCAGGCTGCCGCGCTGGGCGAGCACGCGGGCCTTGCTCTGCTCGACCTCGGAGGCGATGCGGCCGCTGGTGAACACGTACTGGTCGACCTCCAGCTCGAACTGCTGGGGGGTGCGGTTCTCCGGGCGGTGCAGGGTGTCGATGCTGTTGTCCAGCGTGTTGAAGCCGGCCTGGGCGTCGACGGTGACGTGGGGACGCCAGGCGGCGGCGGCCTGGGTGACGCCCTCGTCGACGCCACGGAGCTGGGCGCGGGCGGCGAGGAGCTGGGGGTTGGTCCGGTAGGCGAGGACGAGCGCCTGCAGCAGGGTCTGGCCGCCTTCCGGGGCGGGTGCGATGCCGGGGGCGAGCGGGCCGGCAGGCATGGCGGCGGCGGACGCGGGCGCGCGCTGCACCAGCACGTGCGGGGCGAGGCGGGACGGGGCCTGGGCGGAGGCCGGCGAGACGGGCGCGAAGAGCAGGCAGACGGCGGGTGCCAGGCGCAGCGTGGCTGCCAGGGCGGGTGCCTGGATCGTGGCGGGAGGCGGCCGGGCATCGCCTGTTTCCCTGTCCGAAGGAGGCTTTGCCGGGTGGGAGTCGGGGTGCGTTGCGGTGGCGAGAAGGCGGCGTCCCGGCCCGGCGGGGGTCAGGCGCACCCTTGCGGGCCTCGCAGGCGAGCGGCACGTCCTGTCATGTCCATCCCTGCTCCGCCCGGTCTGTCCGGCTGCGACCCCCTATCATGGTGGCACCGCGCACGTCAGGCGGCAGGCCGCCCGCACGCCTGGGCCGGAGCGCCCTCGCGCCAACGTGAACGGGGCTGGTGGAGCGAGCGGAATTGGGAGTCCGCCCAATGCTTCGTCGAAGGGCCGCCTTTGCGGGCCTTGAGCCTGGAAGCGGTTCGCCACGGGTCCGAGGCGTCTGGCGGGTTCGGACGTGACCGGCTTCCTGGATGCTGTCGTGGATCGCGAAGCCCCAGCTTCCTACGTCGTGGTGAGAAGGAAGCATGTTCTTTCTTGAAAGAAAGAACCAAAGAACTTCTGCTCATTTGGCTCCGGAGCTGCCTGCGCGCCCGGAACCCCAGGGACAAAGTCTCGTTGCTTCTTTTTCTTCAGAAAAAGAAGAGCCTTGCTTTCCTGCCCATGCAACGAACTGGTACCAAGGCTGCCAC
The DNA here is from genome assembly GCA_964236695.1 of uncultured Acetobacteraceae bacterium. Lineage (GTDB taxonomy): Bacteria > Pseudomonadota > Alphaproteobacteria > Acetobacterales > Acetobacteraceae > CAXSEF01. The sequence goes on from CAXSFU010000053.1 coordinate 14,329, forward strand.
AGACCCTAGGGGAGAAGAAGGGCGTCGTCGTCGGTCGCCTCGCCGCGCGCGGCGAGGGCGAGGTCGCGCATCAGCTGGTCGGCGACCGGCACCCGGTAGTGGATCGGGTCCCAGTAGTGGGCGCGGTCGCGGGTGATCGGGCTGGGGATCATGAAGTCGGCGACGGTGACGTTGGCGATGGCGGCCACGTCGTGCACCACGGCCCGCTTGCAGGCCTGCCATTTCTGCGCGGTGATTGTGCCGGGGCGGCCCTGCTGCTCCAGGCTGTTCGGGGTGAAGAACAGGAGCTTGCGGGTGGCGGGCGGCAGGAGGCGCAGGGCGGGCGCCAGCAGGGACAGGGTGCGCTGCGGAGGCGTGGCGGCGGGGGCGGGGTCGGCGGCAGGGTCGCCCCAGGCGGCGAAGCTGGCGTCGACCCTGACGGGGTCATAGGCGGTGTCGGGCGGCAGGAAGTCGGTGTAGCCGTCCAGGCCGTAGCGGCGACGCTTCAGGCCGAGCATGGTCCACAGCTCGCTGACGGACTCCTGCAGGGCGTAGAGGTTGAACATCCGGCCGTAGCCGGGCCAGCGGGAAGGCTCGTACATCCAGTCGGGGAAGGGGCGGGCGGTGCGCTCGATCTCGTCGCCGAAGCGGCACCAGCTGTCGTCGAGGCCGATCAGCACGGTGGCGGGGCGGGGGTGGGCGGCGGCGAACACCTCCAGCAGGCGGACCTGCTCCCAGGCGGTGGCGCTGTTCATCGAAAGGTTGGCGAAGTGGCCGCCCAGCGTGGCGTCGAGCACCTGGGGGCGCAGCAGGCGGCTGGTCGAGGTGCCGAGCACCAGGGAGTCGAAGCGTGGCGAGCGGGCCAGCGCGGGGAAGGTGAAGCGGGCGTTGGTGGTCACCGGCACGCGCGGCAGGGCGGGCGAGCCGGGCAGGGCGTTCCACGGGTCGATGGCGACGATCGCGCCGTACAGCAGGGCTGTGGCGGCCAGGGTGGCCAGCGCCAGCACGCGCAGGAAGCGGCGCCAGCGCGCGGCGTCGGCCGTCGTGGTGAACAGGGGCGGGCCGGCCGCGAAGCCGTCGGCGCGGTGCGGGGGCAGAGAGGGAGGCGTGGCGCCGCGGCCGCCGCCGGAGCCCGGGCCGTATCCAGCGCCGGAGCGGAGCCGGGCCATGGCGGAAGGTGCGGGCGCCGGAGGCTTGCGGCCGGGCGGGCGCCTGGGGGCTGTCATGGACCTGCCGGCCGCAGGTGTCTGCTTAAGACAGGAAGAAAGCATGTTCTTTCTTGAAAGAAAGAACCAAAGAACTTTTGCAAATTGGGCTGCGGCGCCGCCCGCACGCCGGGAACCCCATGGGCAAAGTCTTTTTGCTTCTTTTTCTTCAGAAAAAGAAGATTCTTGCCTTCCTGCCTGAGGCGACGAGCGGGGACGAGATCCATGGCAGCCTTCAGAAACGGAAATAGATGAACTCGTTGGGGACGCGGCCGCCGATCAGGAGGAGCAGGAAGGCGAAGGCGGCGGCGGCGGGCAGCGCCAGCCACGGGTTCGGGCGCAGCGCCGCGAGCGCGGCCTGCTGGCTGGTCGGGCCGAGGACGGCGACCAGGGCGGCGATTGCCACCACGGGGAGGTTCTCCACGTGGACGCGGCCGGTGCCGGCGCCGCCCGCCATGGAGCGCAGGACGGAGGCGGCGGTGCCGAAGGCGGGGGCGCGGAAGACGACCCAGGTGGCGATCACAAACAGCATGGTGGCCGGCCAGCCAAGCGCGCGGGGCAGGCGCAGGCCGGTGCGGTTCCAGGCGGCGTTGGCGGCGAGTGCGATGCCGTGCAGGCCGCCCCAGGCGACGAAGCTCCAGGCGGCGCCGTGCCACAGGCCGCCGAGCAGCATGGTGAGCACGACGTTGATCGGCTGGCGCCAGGCGGGGACGCGGCTGCCGCCGAGCGGGATGTAGAGGTAGTCGCGGAGGAAGCGGCTCAGGGTGATGTGCCAGCGGCGCCAGAACTCGCGGATGGAGGCGGCGCGGTACGGGGCGTCGAAGTTGTAGGGCAGGCGCAGGCCGAACAGCAGGGCGAGGCCGATCGCCATGTCGGAGTAGCCGGAGAAGTCGAAGTAGATCTGGAGCGTGTAGGTGAGGGCTGCGGCCCAGGCCTCGGCGAGGTTGAGCGGGGTGGTGGCGGCGCGGGCGAACAGGGGGTCGCAGACGAGGGCGAGGGTGTCGGCGAGCGCGGCCTTCTTGGCGAGGCCGATGGTGAAGAGGACCGCGCCGCGGGCAGCGAGCTCGGCCATGTGGGGGCCGCGGGGGGTGGACGCGAACTGCGGCACGATCTCGTTGTGGCGCACCAGCGGGCCGGCGATGAGCTGGGGGAAGAAGGTCACGAACTCGAGGAAGTCGAGCAGGCGGTAGACGTGGCGGTCGCCTCGGCGCAGGTCGAGCAGGTAGGACAGCTTCTGGAACACGAAGAAGCTGATGCCCAGGGGCAGCACGATGTCCCAGGGCTGGAAGGGGATGCCGGCGAGGCTGTCGACGTTGGCGCGCGCGAAGTTCGCGTACTTGAACCAGGCGAGGGTCGCGAGGTTGAGCGCGATGGCGGCGTCGAGGATCCAGCGGGCCTCGCGGCGCGCGGGGTGGAGGCCGCGCCAGACGCCGGAGCGGCCGGCCCAGAGCTGGACCAGCAGCCAGTTGGCGAGCGTCAGGGCGACCAGCATCAGCGCGTAGGGCCGGCTCCAGGCGGCGTAGAACACCAGCGAGGTCGAGACCAGCACGAGCTGGCGCAGCCTGCGGTCGTTGGCGACCAGGTGGAAGAGCAGCAGGACCGGGGGCAGGAAGCCGAGCAGGAAGAACTGGGTGGAGAACAGCACCGCTCAGGACGCCTGCACGAACAGGCCGACGGTCAGCGCAAGCCCGATCAGCACCACGCCGGCGCGCAGCAGGCGCTCGGGAACCCGCAGCAGCAGCCAGGCGCCGAGCTGCCCGCCGGCAATGGAGCCGAGGGCGAGGATGGCGGCGGGGCCCCAGCGCACCGAGGGCGAGAACGCGAAGATCAGCATGGCGGAGGCGTTCATCGCGCCGGCGAGCACGTTCTTGGTGGCGCCGGCCTGGCGCAGGGTCTGGCCGGCGATGGTCAGGGCGGCGAGCATCAGGAAGCCGATGCCGCCGCCGAAGTAGCCGCCGTAGACGGAGATCGCGAACTGCGCTGTGGCGGCGGGCCAGGGGCTGGCCGGGCGGCGCGGGGGCTGCGCGGGCGAGGCGGCGGGGCGGCGGACGCTGCCCCAGGCGAACACTCCGGTTGCGAACAGCACCAGCCAAGGCACGAGGCGGGCGAAGAAGCCGGCGGGCGTTTCGAGCAGCAGCACCGCGCCGATCGCGCCGCCGACAAGGCTGAGGGTGAAGAGGGCGCGGAACGACAGCGGGCCGGCGTCGGCCGTGCCGTGGCGCACGGCCCAGCCGGTGGCGACCTGGCCGGGGAACAGGGCGATGGTGGAGGTGATGTTGGCGGCGCGGGCATCCACGCCGGTCAGCAGCAGGACCGCGAAGGTGATGAAGGAGCCGCCGCCGGCGAGCGCGTTCTGGGCGCCGGCCCAGAGGGCGGCCAGGAGGAGGATCAGGATCGTCATCGGCGGCACCATGCCGGGTCGGGAAGGGAAGGGGTAGGCAGGAAGCAAGGCTAGGCGCTCCCTCCGGTGCCCATTCCAATGGCCCAAGCGGGCCATCGGACCCTTTGGGCACCTCCGCCCGGACCCGCCAGGCGGAGGTGGCCAAAGGTTCCGACGATCCGCCTGGATCGTTGGAAAGGCCACCGAAGGGAGCCGCCCCTGGAACGGCTTGACTTCAGCAAGGGGTTCCAAGGGCCCTGCCTTTGGCGGGGTCCAGGGGCAGAGCCCCTGGCCTTGCCTTGGCGGGGCGCATTCCGCCGGGCGGGGCCTTGCCTCGGTTGCGGAACGGCTGACATTCTCGCGCGAGGGATCGGGAGAGCGGGATGAGCCAGGCGACGGCGGAGACTCCGGAGCAGGCGCTGGCGCGCGCGGTGCAGGCGGGCACGGCGGGGCGGGTGTCGGAGGCGCGGGGCATCTGCCAGGACGTGCTGGCGGCGCATGCGGAGCATCCGGCGGCGCTGGCGCTGATGGGCAGCCTGGCGGGGCGGGCGGGGCAGCTCGACGAGGCGACGGCGTTGCTGGAGCGTGCGGTGGCGCGGCTGCCGGAGGTGTCGTCGTGGCACGCGAACCTGTGCTCGCTGTACCGGGCGACGAACCGGCTCGACGATGCGCTGCGGGCGGGGCAGGAGGCGGTGCGGCTGGCGCCGGACAATGCGCCGCACCGGGTGGATCTGGGGCTGGTGCACCTGACGCGCTCGGAGAACCAGGCGGCGCTGGGGTGTTTCGTGGCGGCGCTGGGGCGGGACGCGGAGAACGCCAACGCGCACATGGCGCTCGGGGAGCTGCTGCTGTCGCTGGGGGAGTTCCGGCCGGGGTGGCTGGAGTACGAGTGGCGCAACAAGCTCGACCAGGCGAAGGGGACGCTGCCGAAGATGAACGCGGCGGCGTGGAACGGCATGAGGATGCCCGGCGCGCGGGTGCTGCTGGTCGCGGACCAGGGGTTCGGGGACATGATGCAGTTCGCCCGCTACATCCCGCGGGTGGCGGAGCGGGTGGGCGAGGTGGTGGTCGGGTGGGGGCCGGAGGTGGTGGCGCTGCTGGCGGGGACGCCGGGGGTGGCGGCGGCGTATGTGCGGTTCGCGGACATCCCGCCGCACGACGCCTACTGCCTGATGTCGTCGCTGCCGGGGATTTTTGGCACCGAGTTGGAGAGCGTGCCGTGGAGCGGGCCGTACCTGCACGCGGACCCGGGCAAGCGCGCGGAGTGGGCGGCACGGCTGGGGCCGAGGACGGGGCACAGGCGGGTGGGGCTGGCGTGGGCGGGGCGGCCGACGCACCCGAACAACGCGCGGCGCTCGGTGGGGCTTGCGGAGCTGGCGCCGATCCTGGGGGTGGAGGGGATCGAGTTCGTGACCGTGCAGAAGCCGGTGTCGGAGGCGGACCAGGCGTGGCTGCGGGGATATCCGCAGGTGCGCGAGGTGTCGGCGCACCTGGCGGATTTCGCGGACACGGCGGCGCTGCTGGCGAACTTGGATTTGCTGGTCAGCGTGGACACGTCGGTGGTGCACCTGGCCGGCGCGCTGGGGGTGGCGTGCTGGGTGCTGGTGCCAAGGCCGGCGGACTGGCGGTGGCTGCACGGGCGGGTGGAGTCGCCGTGGTATCCGTCGCTGCGGCTGTTCCGGCAGGAGCGGCCGCAGGAGTGGGGGGCGGTGGTAGAGGGGCTGGCGACGGCGCTCGCGCGCGAGGCAGGCTAGGGCTTGGCGTGGCTGGGTGAGGTATCCTGGCTGGGAAGAATTTCGAAATACGTCAGGATGTCACCGTTCAGGACGCGAAGCGGGTTTGGTCCGTCGCCGGAAAGCCTGACGAGGTCCCAGCCTGCGCCCTTGCGGCCGGCGGCCTCGTAGATCTGGCCGGCAGGCTTCGTGTGCACGGAAATGCCCTCTTCCTCGTCGCTTGCATCTATCTCGGCAATCAGACGCAAGTGATCGCCCAGCTTCATGACGAGATCTTCGTCCTTGATCATGTGCTTTTCCCAGAGAATCTGCTTTGGGGTCTTGGGAGCATTGTTCATGTCTGTCGTTTCTTTTCTGCTTGAGCTGGCCTCAGCGTGCCGTGTGTCTCATTCCCATCTGCACCGATGTTTAAGTGGCCGCCGTCTGGTGACTGAACATCCCAATGTGGAGTGCCGGACTTTAGCCCTTTTGGGCGAACCCACTCATAACCATCCGCATCCATGTAGCCGTCTTGAGGACCGCGGGGTAGCGGTTGCGAAGAGGTCCAACTCTTCGGAGGAACGTAAGGCATCTCGCCTTCGGTTGGCAGACCCTTGCCCTTGATGATCGCCCGTCGCTTCGCCTCCTCCTCCGGCGAGACCTGCCTTGCCTCCAGCACTGTCCCGATTTGCGGCGCGTCGGCTGGGGTTGACACGGTGTTCGGCGGTGAATTCCGCGCCCCTGGAAAGCCTGGGTTTTGCGGCACTTTTGTCAGCGGTGGAGTTCCGGTGCCCGCCGCCCCATTCGGCCCGATCTGCGCCGGAGTTGGTAACGCCTTCCTGCCCGCAGGCGGCCCCGGATTGGTGAAGAGGTCCGGTCTCGGATGACTCGCAAGGTAGCCGATGCCGGCTCCGATCAGGCCGCCCGCTGCCGCCGTGACGACCATGCCTGGGCCAGTTTCCGCGCCTGCCGCTGCGCCCTCCCCGGCGCCGACCACCGCGCCTCGCAGGGCCGGGCTCGCCGCCATCGCGGCCTCCGCGGTCTGCGCGGCCATAGCAGCGAACCGTCCCCAGCGGTCGAGTCCCATCACGCTCACCGCGGAGGCCAGCGCCGTGCCGGCCTTGTTGAGGGAGGCGACGTCGTGCGCGTCCAGGATAAGGAGGGCGGTGTCGCGGAGCAGGGATTTCACCTTGTCGCTGGTCGTCCCCGGCAGGGCGTTGGCGAGCGCGTCCCCGCCCAGCCGCGCGGCGCCGATCCACACCCGCATGGCCTTGACGATGTGGGCGGCGGCCGGGCCTTCGGCTCGCAGCGCGGCATGTTTCCGGTCGGCGGGCGAGAAGTGGCCGAGCAGGCTGCCGACCAGGGCCCCGATCCGCTGGTCGAGGGTGCCGGTGTCGGCGGAGCGCCCGGTCCGGTCCGAGGGCGTGGCGGGGCTGCCCGGGCCGGTGCCGTTTCCGAACCAGCCGTGGTCCTGACGACCCTGCGTTTCCCAGCCCATGTGGCGACGGCCCTGCAAGTTAGAAAAAATAACAATTAGGATCGAGCCGCAGATATGGGCAAGCGTCGTCGCTCCTGCGGGCGCCATGGGCGACCGGGCAAGGCGAGTTGGCGGGCCGGTCGGGGAACTTGACGGTCAAGCCCCCGGCGCGCTCCTTGGCCGTCTTCCTTCAACGGGCGGGTTTCCAAAGGGCCCTGCCCTTTGGCGGGTCTGGGCAGAGCCCAGCCTTGCTTCCTTGC
>CAXSFU010000054.1:0-21110 GCA_964236695.1 uncultured Acetobacteraceae bacterium
CAGCAACGGTGGCGCGCCGTCCGGCCTCACTCCACGGTGACGGACTTGGCCAGGTTGCGCGGCTGGTCGACGTCCGTGCCGCGCAGCACCGCGACCTGATAGGCGAGCATCTGCACGGCCACCGCATGCAGGATCGGCGCCACGAACGGGTCGACCTCGGGCAGCACCACGGTGTGCTCGGCGATGTGGGCGAGGCGCGCCGCGCCGGCGGCGTCGGAGAACACCATCAGCCGCCCGCCGCGCGCCGCCGCCTCCTGCAGGTTGGACGCGGTCTTGTCGAACAGCGGGCCTGACGGCGCGATGGCGATGATCGGCACCGTGCGGTCGATCAGCGCGATCGGCCCGTGCTTCATCTCGCCGGCGGCGTAGCCTTCGGCGTGGATGTAGGTGACCTCCTTGAGCTTGAGCGCCCCCTCCATCGCCACCGGGAAGCAGGCGCCGCGGCCGAGGTAGAGCACGTCGCGCGCGTCCGCGACCGCGGCCGCCACCGGGGCGAACTGGGCCGCCTCGGCCAGCACCTCCGCGGCCCGGCCCGGCACCTCCAGCAGCGCGGAAACCAGCCGGACCTCTCGGTCCTGCGACAGCGTGCCGCGGGCGCGGCCGAAGGCGAGCGCCAGGCCGGCGAGCACGGCGAGCTGCGCCGTGGTGGCCTTGGTGCTGGCGACGCTGATCTCCGGGCCGGCGACGGTCTCCAGCACCGCGTCGCTTTCGCGCGCGATGGTGCTCTCCGCGACGTTGAGGATCGACAGGATGTGCTGCCCGCCGGCGCGCAGCGAGCGCAGCGCCGCCAGCGTGTCCGCCGTCTCGCCCGACTGGCTGAGCAGCAGCGCGAGGCCGCCCGGCGACAGCGGCGGCTCGCGGTAGCGCAGCTCGGAGGCGACGTCGGCGTCGACCGGGATGCGCGCCTCCGCTTCCAGCCAGTAGCGCCCCACCAGCCCCGCGTAAAAGCCGGAGCCGCACGCCGAGACGGTGATGCGCGGGACCGACGCGAGGTCGAACGGCATCGGCGGCAGGGTGATCGCGCGCGTCGAGGGATCGATCATGCGCGCCAGGGTCTGGCCGATCACGGAGGGATGCTCGTGCAGCTCCTTCTCCATGTAGTGGCGGAAGCCGTCCTTGCCGATCGCGGCGCCGGCGTGCGCGGTCAGGCGGATCTCGCGCACCGCCTCGGCGCCGTCCGCGCCGAGGACGCTGGCGCTGTCGCGGGTGAGCACGGCGCAGTCGCCGTCGAGCAGAAAGGCGACGCGGCTGGTCAGCGGCGCCAGCGCCAGGCTGTCGGAGCCGAGATACATCTCGTCCTCGCCGTAGCCGATGGCCAGCGGCGCGCCATGGCGCGCGCCGACGATCAGGTCGGGGTGCCCCGCGAAGATCAGCGCCAGCGCGTAGGCGCCGTGCAGCCGGGCGAAGGTGGCGCGCGCCGCCTCGACCGGCGGCAGGCCGCGCGCGAGATGGAAGTCGCACAGCTGCACCACGGTCTCCGTGTCGGTCTCCGAGGAGAACACCTGGCCGGCGGCCTCCAGCTCGGCGCGCAGCTCGCGGTGGTTCTCGATGATGCCGTTGTGCACGACGCCGACGCGCGCGGTCGCATGCGGGTGGGCGTTGCCCTCGGTGGCCGCGCCGTGGGTGGCCCAGCGGGTGTGGCCGATCCCGGTGTTGCCGGGCAGCGCGTGCTCGGCCAGCGACTCGGCGAGGTGGACCAGCTTGCCCGGCGCGCGCCGGCGCTCGATGCGGCCGTCGACCAGGGTGGCGATGCCGGCGCTGTCGTAGCCGCGGTACTCCAGGCGGCGCAGCGCCTCCAGCAGGACGCCGGACGCGGGACGCGCGCCGATCACGCCGACGATGCCGCACATCAGGGAGCGCCCTCCGGCGATGACGAGACACCCGGGTCGCCGGGCCGCGCCGCCGAAGCGTTGTCCGGGCCACCCGCCACGGCCGCCGCAGGCGCGGCCGCGCGGCGGGCGCGGAACGCAGCCCCGCCGCCCGGCACCGCCGACTGCCGGGCGCGGCCGAACGCCAGCGCGTCGTCGGCCACGTCGGACACGATCACGCTGCCGGCCGCGACCAGCGCGCCGTCGCCGATCCGCACCGGCGCCACGAGGACGGCGTCCGAGCCGATGAACGCCCCCGCGCCGATCGTGGTGCGGTGCTTGGCGAAGCCGTCGTAGTTGCAGGTGATGGCGCCCGCGCCGACGTTGCTGCGCGCGCCGACCTCCGCGTCGCCCAGGTAGGAGAGGTGGTTCGCCTTCGCGCCGTCACCCAGCGTGGTGGCCTTCAGCTCGACGAAGTTGCCGACGTGCGACGCCTCGCCCAGCACGGTGCCGGGGCGCAGCCGCGCGAAGGGACCGACCACCGCGCGCTCGCCCACCACGCAGCCCTCCAGATGGCTGAAGGCGCGGATCTCCGCCCCCTCGCCCACCTGCACGCCCGGCCCGAACACGACGTGCGGCCCGACGCAAACGTCGGGCGCGAGCCGGGTGTCGGCGCACAGGAACACGGTGTCCGGCGCGGTCAGGGTGGCGCCGCCTTCCATGGCGCGCAGGCGCAGGCCCGACTGCACCACGGCTTCCGCGGCGGCCAGCTCGGCGCGCGAGTTCACGCCGCGCAGCTCCGCCTCCGGCGCCTCCACGGCGACCACCCCCGCGCCCTCCGCGGCGGCCAGCGCCACCACGTCGGTGAGGTAGAACTCGCCCTGCGCGTTGTCCGGACGCACCGCATGCAGCCAGCGCGCCATGTCCGCGGCGTCGGCGCACAGCACCCCGGCGTTGCACAGGCCGATGGCGCGCTCCGCCTCGCCGGCGTCTGCATACTCGACGATGCGCAGCACGCCGCCACCGGGGCTCTCGACCACGCGCCCGTAGCGCCCAGGCTCGACCGGGCGCATCGCCAGCAGCGCCAGGCCGACGCCCGGCTCGCGCCGCCGCGACAGCAGCCGGCGCAGCGTGGCCTCCGAGATCAGCGGGTTGTCGCCGTACAGCACCGCGACGTCGCCGTCGCCGAACAGCGCCTCCGCCTGCAGCGCCGCATGGGCGGTGCCGCACCGCTCGACCTGCACGACGCTGGGATGCGGCGACGCCTCGCGGGCGACCTCGTCCATGCCGGGACCGACGACCACGGCGATGCGGTCGAACACCGGCCCGGCGGCCTCGATCAGGTGGCGCAGCATCGAGCGCCCTGCCAGCCGGTGCAGGACCTTGGGCTGGCGGGAGCGCATGCGCGTGCCCTGTCCGGCGGCCAGGATGACGGCGGTGTGTGACATCCCTTCCCGGTAGCGGGGCCGCGCGATCCGTGTCAAACGCGCCGGTCGCGCCGCCGATGACGAATGATGTCGGACAGTTTCGCAGGAGCCGCCATGCGCCCAGCCGGTGCCGATCGAGCCCTCGCCGCCGTGAGCGGAGACGCCGGGAACGGGGCTGCGCCGCCGCCGCATGCAGCGCCGCGGACGCTGGTGTTCGACCTGGACGGCACGCTCGTGGATTCGGTGCCGGACCTCGCGGACGCGGCGCGGCGCCTGCTGGCGCGGCGCGGCCTGGCGCCGGTGAGCGACGCAGAGGTGACGGCGATGGTCGGCGACGGCGCCGCGGTGCTGGTGCGGCGGATCCTCGCGCACCGCGGCGCCGTGCCGGACGACGCGGCGCAGGACGAGTTCCTCGCCGACTACACCGCGCACGCGACCGACCGCACCCTGCCCTACCCCGGCGTGGCGGACGGGCTGGCGCGGCTGCGCGACGCGGGCTGGCGGCTGGCGGTGTGCACCAACAAGCCGGCGCTCCCGGCGCGCCACCTGCTGGCAGGGCTCGGCCTGCTCGACCTGTTCGCCGCAGTCACCGGGGGCGACAGCTTCGCGATGCGCAAGCCGAACCCGGAGCACGTGCGCCGGACACTGGCCCTGGCCGGCGGCGAGCCGGGCCGCGCGGCGATGGTCGGCGACAGCGCGCACGACATCGCGGCGGGGCACGGCGCGGGGCTGCGCACGATCCACGCGGCCTGGGGCTACGGGACGGCGGAGGGGGCGGACGCGGTCGCGGCGCGGTTCGACGAGGTCGCCGGGCTGGCGGAAGCGCTGGTCAGGTGAGGCAAGGCCAGGGCTCTGCCCTGGACCCGCCGGGGGCAGGCGCCCCCGGACCCGCACCCGATCGGGATCGTGCCCCCGTCCCAGGAAAGGGTTTCCAAAGGGCTCGCCCTTTGGCGGGTCCGGGCAGAGCCCGGCCTTGCTGCCCTACTTCGCGACCAGATACGCCGTGGCCGCCCCGAAGAAGCGCGTCTCGAAGCTGATCCGCACCGGGACCGCGGGCGTGCCCGGGCTGATCGAGGCGAACCAGGCCGAGCCGCGCAGCGGCCTCGCCGCGGCGGCGCGGTCCGCGTCCTTCGGGAAGCCGGCGAGCTGGCGCCCTTCCAGGTCGCAGCGCAGGGCGCGGCCGCTGAAGCTGGAGCGCCCGGTCGGCGCTAGCGTCTCCTCGCCGACGGTGCGTGCGGACAGCTCGCTGAGGCGCCGGCCGTCGAAGGTGCGGCGGCTGCCGTCGCAGCGCCCGGTGCGCGCGACGGACGAGATCAGCTCGGCCATGGCGCTGAGGTTGTCGACCGTGCCGGCCTGCAGCGCGACGGGCACCGGCTCGCGCTCCTCCTCGACCGGGGGCGCCAGCTGGACGACGCGCGGCTGGCCGTCGGGATAGTCGATCTGGGTGACGTGAGGGCGGCCGCGGACGTTGCCGACGGCGTAGTAGCGCGACGGAAGGGCGCGCGCGTCCTCCAGCCGCCCGGTGGCGGTGCTGTCGACGTGGGCGTGCAGCAGCAGGCCAAACATGCCGGCGGTGTCGAAGGCCAGCTTCACCTCGTAGCTCGGCCCGATCGCGTAGCTGGCGTGCAGGCGCAGCACCGGCAGCGCCGCGGCATAGGCGACATAGGCCACGCTGACCGCAGGAACGGCCGCACCGGCCGGGGCAGGAGACGACGTGGCGGCAGAAGCCGGGGCCGCCGGCGCAGGCTCGGCCGCCACGGCCACCGGGGCGACGGCGGCGCAGGCCAGCAGCAGCGCCGCAGGCAGCACGCGGCAGGCAGCGGCAATGCCGGCCCTGCGCGGGCGGCACGCGGCGGCCGCAATGCCAGGCGAGAGACAGGTCAAACCGGCGCCTCGGCCAGCAGGGCCTCGACGTCGAGCCGGCGGGTGATCATGGCGAGGCGGCCGTCGGGCGTGCGCGGCCAGTCCGCTTCCGGCCGATCGCGGTACAGCTCCACGCCGTTCCCGTCCGGGTCGCGGAGGTAGAGCGCCTCGCTGACGCCGTGGTCGGACGCGCCGTCCAGCGGCACAGCGGCCTCGCGCAGCCGCCGCAGTGCGTCGGCAAGGGCAGCGCGGTCGGGATAAAGAACCGCCAGGTGGTAGAGCCCGGTGCTGCCGGGCGCCGGAGGCGAACCGCCGAGGCTTTCCCAGGTGTTGAGCCCGATGTGGTGGTGGTAGCCGCCGGCGGAGACGAAGGCGGCCTCGTCGCCGAACCGCTGGGTCAGCGCGAAGCCGAGCACGCCGCAGTAGAAGCCCAGCGCGCGGTCGAGGTCGGCGACCCTGAGGTGGACGTGGCCGATCTGGATTGCGGGGTCGATCGCGGCGCTGCTCGGCACGGGAAGTCTCCTGGGCTTGAGGCGCACGGCCAGGGCGCGGCGGACGCGCGGCGGCCCTGCGGGGTCGGCGGGCAATGCGCACGATCCGGGCCGGGTTGTCGAGGCGCCCCGAGCCCCGGCGAGGGTTGCGCGGCGGCCGCGATGCCCCTAGAAGCCGCTGGATCGGATGGGCGCGTAGCTCAGCGGGAGAGCATCGCCTTCACACGGCGGGGGTCACAGGTTCAATCCCTGTCGCGCCCACCATCCGCACCCGGTTTTCCCGACCCGGACCAGCCCGATCGTCCGTCCTTCCGCCCGCTCCGCATTCAGCCGGCGGGCGACGAGCGTCACATGCAACCCGGGGCGGATCACCCGTGTTGTCCAGGTGGCCCCGCCGTGCACAGGAAGACGCCGATGACCCCCCCGACCCGTCTCGTGGCTGCCCTGCTGATCCTCGGCACGCAGGGCGCCCTGGCGCAGGACACGCGGCCGCCGGCGGAGATCGGCAACCGCGCGAACGGCCTGTCCTACCAGCCGACTCTGGGCGGCATCGAGGCGCGGGAGCAGAGTGCCGGGGTCCGGCCCTCCGGACGCCAGCTGTCCACCGAGGACCAGGCGCTGGACAGCATCAACCGGCAGCTCCTCGGCCCGAAGGCCACGCCGCCGGTGCAGGCGCCCGCACGCTAGCGGCAACCAAGGAGCCAGAACCAGCCTGCCGCCTCGAGCAAGGAAGCAAGTCCTTCTTCTAAGAAAAAAGCATAAAGACTTTGCCCACAAGTCTCCGGCCACGCGGGCGGCTCCGCAGCCCAATGGGCCAAAGTTCTTTGGTTCTTTCTTTCAAGAAAGAACACGCTTCTTTCCTGACCCGCCTCAGAACCCGAACATGTGGTCGAGCGAGAAGCCGCCCCGGTCGTCCATCAGCCCGTGGTAGCCGAACAGCCGGCACGTCGGGTCGCGGATGATCACGTAGCCATCCGCCCCCGCCCGGCGCAGCAGGGCGTCGCCGAACACCGCGTCGGGAAACACCAGGCGCGAGCCGCAGCACGCGATGGAGATCGCCTCCTCGGCGATCACCGCGCCGACGCTGTCGTGCAGCAGCAGGGCGGTGCTGGAGCGCGGGTGCCAGGCGGCGGAGGCGGCGTAGCTCAGATGGGTGAAGGACCGCCGTCCCCCCTGCCCCAGCCTGAGGAACAGCCGGGTGGACAGGCCGGGCGGCGGGCCGGAGTACGATTGCGGCTCGTCGCGATACGTCATCGCGGTGTTGAAGATGTGGCTGCCGAAGCTGCTGTCCGCGGCATGGCCGCTGTCGCGGTGCTCGTAGCGCACCAGCGCATGCATCCAGCCGTCCGCCTCGCCGCCGTCGCGGAAGTCGTAGGCGAGGTCGGCGTGCCCGCCCTCCGCGTCGAGCCGCGCGCGCGCGGCGGGGTCGAGCCCCTCGCACAGCTCGGCCAGGTCGAGGCCGAGGTCGAACAGCCGCGGCAGGTTGCCGAGGAACCGCTCGGCGAGCAGCACGCCCTCCACGTCGAACAGGTCGAGGCGCAGCGGCAGGCTGCGCTGCCGCTCGGCCATCGGCGTCGGCTGCACGATCGAGCGGAACGTCGCCATCGGCAGCACCGGGAACGGCAGGATGTAGCCGCGCCCCAGCAGCGGCGACAGAGCGGGGAGGCCCGGATCGGGCCGCAGGTCGGCGCGCTCGACGTTCATGTGGGCGATTCGGGTGCGCCCGGCGCGGGTGACCTCGTAGCGCGGGCGCACGAAATGCCGGCCGGAGCGCACCTCGATCTGCGCGGGCCAGCGCAGGCCTGGCAGCAGCGCGCCCACGTCGATCGCCACGCTGGCGAACGGCGCGATCTCGCGCTCCACCACCACCGGCCGCTCCGCGCCCATCCGGTCGAGCGACACCGCGCCGGCCGGGATCGCCGCCGCGTGGCTGTTCTGCACCCACAGCAGCACCCGCTCGTCCTCGCGCGGCGCCGGCAGGCCGGCGTAGCGGTCGCTCGGCCAGGCGTTGGCGTCGTGGGTGCACGACAGGCTGGCCTCGTTGCCGGAGCCATAGGTGTCGACCGCGTATTTCACCACGTCGTGCCCGGCCACGCCGATCGCGTGGATGAACAGCTGCCCCGCGAACTCCGGCAGCCCGAAGCGCGCCCGCACCTCGGCGCTGTCGATGGCGATGCCGCCCGCGTGGTCCGCCACCGCCTGCTCCCAGGTGGCGAGCACCGCGCCATCCCCGTCGAACAGCCGCAGCCACAGCCGCACCGACGCCGCGCCGTACCCCGACCAGTAGTTCGCCGTGACCAGGCGCGTCGACAGCCCCGCCGCGTCGCGGAAGAAGGCGTAGTTGGTCGCGAAGTTCAGCCGGTCGAGGTAGGCGCGCGCCGTCAGCATTTCCGCCGGGATGCGCGCCTCGTCGAGCGTCGCCACCGCCATGCCGGCGGGCAGCAGCGGCCGGATGCGCTCCACGGTACGCGCCGCGTTGAAGGCGGCGACCAGCAGCGTCGCGGCCCGCGAGCCCGGCAGGTCGACCAGGGCCGCGGCGGCCACGCCGGCGGTGCGGCCGCCCAGGCGCGACACGTCGTGGACGTAGCACTCGGTCGCGGGCGGCATCTGCGGGTGCAGCGCGAACAGGGCGTCGGCGGTGCCGTCCGGGTCGTACACCGCCAGCGGGCCGGCGGCGCGCAGCCGCGCGGCGAGCGACGCGATCGCCTCGGCGGCGAGGGGGTGGGCGAACGCCTTGTAGAGCACGTTGCCGCCCTGGCGGGCGTCGAAGGTCTGGATGTCGAGCATGGCGGGACCTCGGAAAGGCAGGAGACAGGAAGCAAGCCTGGGCTCTGCCCAGACCCGCCAGGGGCGAGCCGCCCCTGGACCGGCCTCTTGAAGGAAAGGGGATGCTTGCTTTCACCAGGATTCTCAAGGCTCCGCCTTGAGCGGGGTCCAGGGCCCCTCCTTCAAGGCATGGGCCCCTGGCCTTGCTTCCTTCAGAGCCCCAGCAGCCGCCGCATCTCCTCCGCCGCCGCCGCCGTGTCGTCAAGCGGCTCAACCGGCCACTGCTCCAGCCGCCCGGCGAACGGCCGCACCCTGTCCTCCGCCTCCAGCCCGCGCAGGAACAGCCCGATGCGCCGCGAGCGCCCGGGCAGCGCCGCCAGCAGAACCGGCGCCGCCGTCGCCACCGCCTCGGACACCATGGACACGCTGTCGATCGTGGCCACGATCACGTCGGCGCACGCGAGCAGGCCGAAATACGGGTTCTCCCCCGCCATGTCCCACACCAGCGCGCCGAGCGGGCGCAGCGACGACTCCAGCACGCCGCGCACCGCGGGGTCGGTGCGCCGCGACGCGGTCAGCGCCAGCCCGACCCGGTCGCGCCGCATCAGCCCGGCAAGCTGCCCCGCCAGCGCCGCCCCCTCCGCCGGGCCAAGCCGGAAACGGCCGTTGCTGCCGCCGACCAGCACCGCCACCAGCGGACGCGGCAGAGGGGCGAGACGCTGCATCCAGGCGGCGCGCGCCGCGGCAAGACGCTCGGGCGTCGCGCGGTGCAGCGCGGTGCGGGTGACAACGACGTTGGGACCAACCAGCTCGTCATGGCGGCTGACCACCACGAGGTCGAAGCGGCGCGGGTCCATGCGCGGCGCCTGCACCTGGACGACGCGGGCGCCGCGCCGGCGCAGCGCGGCGCCGACGGCCGCCCCCATGCCGCCGACCGTGATCGCCAGCGGCGGCACGGGCCAGGACTCGAGGCCGGTCACCCGCAGCGGACCCGGCCACAGCCGCGCCGGAACATGGCGCCACGGTGCGGCGGCGATCAGGTCGCGCAGCGCCGGCGCCAGCCCGGCGGCCTCTGCCAGGCCGAGGGCCTGGGCCTGCAGGCCGGCGTACGGCTCGCTCAGCACCTGGCAATCGAGCGGCGTCGCGAACCGAGGCGCCGCGGCAACGCCGCCGATGTCGGGAGCCAGGCGCACGCCGTCTCCCGGCTCAGCCGGTGGTCACGCTGGCCTTGATCTTGTTGAAGATGCCCTGGCTCAGCGCCTTCTTGGTGACCATGTCGGACGGCACGGTGTAGGGCCGGTGGGCGATGATCGCCTGGGCACGCTTCGGGCCGATCCGCGGGATCGCGTCGAGCTGCGCCTCGCTGGCGGTGTTGACGTTGACCGGCGCCGCGGCGGCCATCGGCGTCATGGTGGAGTTGGCCGGGGTCGCGCGCCCGCCGGTGATGGTGCCGGCAGGAGAGGCGGCGGACGCCACGCCACGCGAGGCCGCGCCCGGGCTGGCCATGGTCTGGGCGAGGACGGGGCCGGCGAGCAGCGCGCCGAGCGCCACCAGTCCGAGGGCAAGACGGTTCATGCGGGCAATCCCTGGATGTTGTTGCGCGGCAAGAATGGCCTCACCCGGCGGCGCGACGCAAGGCGCAGCGACCCGGCGGCGGCAGGCGTGGCCGCGCCAGGCGCAGAACGCAGCCCAGGAGCCGCGAACCTTGCCTGCGTTTGCGCCAACATGAAAAACCTTGACTACACAACATCCACGCTTTACAAACCGTGTTGCGCGACATGATGCGACGCCGTGTGCAGCCCGGGTTCCGGCAGCCGCCCAGCATCAGGAAACTCCGCGCCAGTCAGCGGCCCTGACGGCTGCTCGAGCGCAGACCTGCGCGACACGGAAGATTAACAGTGAACACGTTCGAAGAACTCGGCCTGGCCGCGCCCCTGCTCAAGGCGCTGGCCGCCGAAGGCTACACCATCCCCACGCCGATCCAGCAGCAGGCGATCCCGCTGGTCATGGCCGGCCGCGACGTCCAGGGCATCGCCCAGACCGGCACCGGCAAGACCGCCGCCTTCGCCCTGCCGATCATCCACCGCCTGCTCGCCAACCCCAGGCCGGCGCAGCGCCGCGGCTGCCGCGTCCTCGTGCTGTCGCCGACCCGGGAGCTGGCCGGCCAGATCGCGGAAAGCTTCCGCTCCTACGGCAGCCAGACCAACCTGCGCGTCGCCCTGATGTTCGGCGGCGTGCCCAAGCCTCGACAGGCCAAATCCGTCTCCTCCGGCGTCGACGTCCTCGTCGCCACCCCCGGCCGCCTGCTCGACCACATGAACGACCGCGCGGTCGATCTCGGCGCCACCGAGGTGCTGGTGCTCGACGAGGCCGACCACATGCTCGACCTCGGCTTCATCGTGCCGATCCGCAAGATCGCCGCGACCCTGCCGGTGGTGCGCCAGAGCCTGTTCTTCTCCGCGACCATGCCGAAGGAGATTTCCGGCCTGGCCGGCGCCCTGCTGCGCGACCCGGCCCACGTCGCGGTGACGCCGGTGGCCACCACGGCCGACCGCGTCGACCAGACCGTCGTGTTCGTCGAGGCCTCGCGCAAGCGCATCCTGCTGGCCAGCGTGCTCAAGCGCGCCGGCATGGAGCGCACCCTGGTGTTCACCCGCACCAAGCACGGCGCCGACCGCGTCGTGCAGCACCTGGAGGCTGCCGGCATCCAGGCCCGCGCGATCCACGGCAACAAGAGCCAGGGCCAGCGAGAGCGGGCGCTGGCCTCCTTCAAGGACGGCACCGCGCCGGTGCTGGTCGCCACCGACATCGCGGCCCGCGGCATCGACGTGGACGGGGTGAGCCACGTCATCAACTTCGACCTGCCGAACGTGCCGGAGAGCTACGTCCACCGCATCGGCCGCACCGCACGCGCCGGCAAGGCCGGCAAGGCGATCAGCTTCTGCGACAGCTCGGAGCGCGCCCACCTGCGCGGCATCGAGAAGCTGATCCGCACCCGCGTTCCGGTCGTCGAGCAGGACGCGCTGGCAGCCTGAACGAAGATCGGGCTCTGCTCGAACCTGCCAAAGGGCCGAGCCCTTTGGAAACCCTTCACTCAAAAGAAAGACGATCCAAGGGTTCGGCCCTGGCGGAGCTTGAGGCAGAGCCTCAACCTTGCCTGCCTGAATAGGCCCGGAGCGATCCGGGCCCGCTCTCGTTTCAGCGCATCGTGACCTTCTCGTTCTCGCCGGGATGCGGCGCCTCGCCGGTCAGCTTGGCCTTCACGTAGCCATAGGCGTGAACCATCGCCGAGCTCGGCGTGTCCCAGTACTCGGCCTGGGCGACGTCGACCTTCAGCAGCGCCACGTCCGGGTCGTCCTTGCCCTTCGGGAACCAGGTGGCCAGCAGCTCGGTCCAGTGTGCGTCGATCGCGGCGCGGTCCTGCACCAAGGACGCGTTTCCCGACAGCGAGACGTAGTTCTGCGCCGAAGGATCGGAGAAGCTGACGCCGACGCGGTGGTGCGCCTCGACCTCGTCGACCTTGTGCGAACTGGCCTTGGTGAAGAACCACAGCGTGCCGTCGAACTCCGACTGGCTGATCGCCATCGGCCGCGAGCGCAGCTGGCCGGCGTCCTCGCTGGTCAGCATGGCGAACTTGGTGTCCTTGATCAGGTCCCAGATCTTGGCCATCTGCGTCTCGCTCATCGGCAGGCTCCTCAAGTCGGTTGTCGTGCAGGCTACAGGCGCGGGGCGGCCAAAGGTTCCGAAACTGTCCGGCTTGTCCAGTTTTTAGATCAAGGGATCAAAGGGCCTCCGATCCCTTGCGGGTCCGGGCAGAGCCCGGCCTTGCTGCCCTTCCGGCCGCAGCCGCGCCCCGAGCTGGCCGAGCAGGGCCGCCGCGGTGTCGTTCCACACCGCGTACGGGTCGTGCTCCGCCGCCGCCTCGGGCGCGGCGCGGCGCAGCAGGGCCAGCAGGGCGTCGGCGATGCTGGCAGGGTCCGGCTCGCACAGCACAGCCAGAGTCTCGTGCTGCAGCTGCTCGACGATGCCGCCGACGCGGGTGGCGACCACCCAGCGGCGGGCGGCGATGGCGGCGGCGGCGACCCCGCTCTGGCTGGCCTCGCGGTGCGACAGCACGAGGGCGTCGGACCAGGCGAGCAGCTCGCCGATCCCGGCCTCCGGCACCCAGCGGTTCTCCACGCTCACGCCGGGCAGGCGGCGCAACTGCGCCAGCGCGGCGCTTTCCGGCCCCTGCCCGACCACGCGGACCTCGAGGTCGTCGCGCGGCCCGAGCCGGGCCAGGCTGTCGGCGAGCAGGTCGAGGCCCTTGTACGGCAGCAGCCGGCCGAAGGAGAGCAGGCGCAGCGGCCCGCCGTGGCGGCGCGGCGGCGGCGCGGGCGGGCCGAACACGAAGGGCGGCAGCGTGGCGCGGATCGGCGCGCGCCGCCCGGCGGCCTGCTCGCCCAGCCGGCCGGCGACGTGGCCCGACAGCGCCACCAGGTCGTCGGCGTGGGCGAGCAGGCGACGCTGCAGCGTCATCTGCAGCGGGAAGCCGTCGCCGGGATGCGAATCCGCGTCGTGCACCACCACGGCATACGGCACGCCGACGCGGCGCAGCGCCACGCCCATCAGCAGGTCGAGCGGGCCGGGCATCGCGCACAGCGCCAGGTCGGGCGCCATGACCCGCAGCCCGGCGACCAGTCGCGGCAGGGTCGCGGGCGTGGCGGCGAGCCGGCCGACGAAGCCGCGCACGCTGTCGTAGGTGCGCACCGGCAGGTCGCAGCGCGGCGGCGCCGGCCCGGCGAGGATCTCCGCGCCCTCCGCGAGCGAAAGCAGCGCGGTGACGCCGTCGAGGCGGGAGAAGCCGGCGGCCAGCTCCGTGGCGACGCGCGGGCCTGCGCCGTGCCGGCCCCACTGCCACACCAGGACCCTCACCCTGCGCGAACCCGGCTCAAGCGAGCGAGCCCAGGGCGGCGCGCAGCGGCCCGGCGCCGAGGCGGTCCAGCGCGGCCGCGCGGCCGGCGGCGCCGAGAGCGGCGCGGCGCTCCGGATGCTCGGCGAGGTCGCGCAGCGCCCGCGCGGCGGCACCGACCTCCGCATCGGCCCACACGGCGCCCTCCGCCTCGAACACCCCGCGCGGGTCGCGGGCGGGCACGAGCCGATATGGCACCGGCACGCCGCAGCTGGCGTCGAGGAACTCCGCGGTCGCCGACCAGTCGGTGGCAACCACGGCGCGGCCGAGCAGCATCGCTTCCGCGGGCACCAGGCCGAAGCCCTCGCTGCGGTGGAGCGAGAGCACGACGTCGGCGCACGCCGTCAGCGCGTGGCTGTCCGCCATCGGCAGCACCCGGGTCTCGAAGCGGATGTTGCCGGCGCCGTCCGACGCGTCGCGCAGCATGGCCATGTCGCCGCCGTGGCGGTCGGCGCTGCCGGTCTTGACCACCAGGATGCGGTCGGCGCGCCCGCCGAAGGCGTCGCGGTGCGCGGCGATGGCGGCGAGCGGGTTCTTGCGCGCAAAGGAGGAGGCCAGGCTGAACGACACCAGCGTCACCACCGCCGCCTCCGGCAGGCCGAAGTCGCCGCGGCCCAGCGCCGAGGGCCGCGGCGGCGCCGCGGCGATCGGGTACGGCACCACGCGCACGCGCCCGGGCAGCAGCGCCTCCAGGGCGGCGGCGGTGAAGCGCGACGGCGCCCAGACCTCGTGCACGAAGCCGACCCCGGCGCGCCAGTCCGGCGGCGCCACCGGCAGCTCCCACGCCCAGTGGCCGACGACGCGCCGGCCGCGCAGCAGGCCGCGCGGCAGCCGCAGCAGGGCGGCGGGCAGCAGCGGGGCGTTGACGTGCAGCAGCAGCGGCACCCCGGGCGGCAGGCGGTCGCGCGAACCCTCCTTCCCGGAGGGCGCCTCGGACGCGTCGCCGGGCACGCGCAGGCCGGCCTGCAGGGCGTGGCCGGGCAGGCCGAGCGCGTCGAGACCGCGCAGCATGAGCCGCGCCGCCTCGCCGAGGCCGGACGCGCGGTCGATCTCGCCGCCGACGACCATGCCGCGCGCGGGCTCCACCGGCGGCGGCGGCCGGTCCGGGCGCGGCGCCAGCAGCGCGGCGCCGTGCGACAGCAGGCGGCGCCGGCTCCCGGCAGGGAGCGCGCGCCACAGCCGGTGCAGGGGGTGTAGGGCGGACGCGGCTACCATGCCGCCCGACCCTGCCGTCTCCAAGCGGGTGCAGCAAGGGGCGCGACGGCACCGCGACCGGCAACGCGCGGCACCGGGCGACCGCCGAGAGCCGCCGCCGGGCGCGCAGCCCTGCACCTGCCGGTTGTCGCCCGGCGCGGGGCGTATAGGATCGGCGCCATGGCCTCCGACCCGCACGCCCGCCCCGCCTCGACCCGACCCGACCCAACCCGCCGCGGCCGCCCCGAAACGGGCCGGTCGCCGTGAGCATCGGCGGGCGGGTGCCCGGGCGCGCGGCCGGGCGGGCCCTGGCGGCGGCGGACGGGCAGCCCGGCCTGTGGCGGCCGGACTTCTCCGTGTCCGTGCCCACGCCCGACATCGCGCCCTGGATCGCCGGCAACACCGGGCTGCCCGGCTTCACCACGCTGGATGGCGGCGCGGACGGACCGCACGTCATGCTGGTCGCTCTGACCCATGGCAACGAGACCGCAGGCGCCGCGGCGCTCGACCGCCTGCTGCGCACCGGCGTGCGGCCGCAGCGCGGGCGGCTCACGCTCGGCTTCGCCAACCTCGACGCGTTCCAGCGCTTCGACCCGGCGCAGCCCACGGCGACGCGCTTCCTCGACGAGGACCTCAACCGGCTGTGGGACCTGCCGACGCTGGAAGGGTCGCGCTCATCGCGCGAGCTGGAGCGGGCGCGGGCGATGCGGCCGATGCTGGAGCAGGCGGACCTGCTGCTCGACCTGCACTCCATGCTGTGGCCGTCCGACCCGCTGATCCTGAGCGGCCCGACGGCGAAGGGGCGCAGGCTTGCGGCCGCGATCGGCACCCCGCCGCTCGTGGTCGCCGACGCCGGCCACCTCGGCGGCCGCCGGCTGATCGACTTCACCCCGTTCACCGACCCCGGCTCGGCGCAGGTCGCGGTGCTGGTCGAGGCGGGGCAGCACTGGCAGCAGGACACGGTGGCGACCACGCTGGCCTGCATCGACGGGCTGCTGCGCCATGCCGGGATGCTGCCGTCCGCGTCGCCGGCGCCGGAGGCGGCGGTGCGCTGCGCGGACGTGACGATGACGGTGACCGCGGCCACCGCGGGCTTCGCCTTCATCCGCCCGTTCCGCGGCGGCGAGGTGATCGCGGCCGGCGACACGCTGATCGCCACCGACGGCGGGGCGGAGGTCCGCACGCCGTACGACGACTGCCTGCTGGTGATGCCGAGCCTGCGGCCGAGCCGCGGCCACACCGCGGTCAGGCTGGCGCGGTTCACCTGAGCCGACCGGCCGGGTCCGGCCCGCCCCGGTCCCGCCTGCCTCAGCGCCCCCGAGAGTCCATGCCCTCGCGGCGGGCAAGCCCGCCTTCGGCCGCACTGCGGAAGTACTGCAGGATGTACACCCGGACCGCGCTGGTGCGGCCGACGGCGGAGGCCATCCGCTCGATCCCGCGGATCAGCTCCGCCTGCACGAGGGATTCGCGCTGGCAGATCTCGCGCAGGGCGTCCCAGAATTCCGGCTCCAGGCGCATGCTGGTGCGCCCGGCCGTCGCGTTGATGTTGCGGTTGACCAGCCGGCTCTCGCCCACGTGCGTGCTCCTGTTGCCCGCACAGGATGAGGCCGCCGGCTTAATGCATCGTGAGCACGCGGGCGTGACGTGCGGCCGCGCTCACCCGGGCTCGCCGGGCGCGCGCAGAACGAGGCTCAGCGCGTGCAGCCCGGTCCTGAACTCCGCGTCCAGCAGGGCGTGCACGGCGCGCGAGCGGGCGACGCGGCTCTGGCCGGCGAACGCGGCGCTGACCATGCGCACCTGCATGTGCGTCTCCCCGCCTGGTGCTGCGCCGCTGTGCCCGGCGTGGCTGGCGCTGTCGTCGTGCACCTCGATCGCGCTGGGACCGAACGCCTCCGTCAGCACCGCGCGCACCCGCCCCGCCCTGCCTCCCGTCGCCGACATCGCCATCCCCCTCCCCTGCCGCGGCACCCGCCGCGGCGGCCACCCTGCCCGCCTGCGCGCCATCCCGCCATCCCCGGCGCGGCCCGCGCCGCACCGCGGCCCGCGGGCCTTGCCGCAGCCGGAGTGGTGCGCACATAACACGGCGATGACCCGACGCACGCCGACGCGCCCCCGGGCCTACGCGCCCGATCCGGACGCGCCGGGCCGACTCTGCGACATTCCCAGCTGCGGGAATGCCGGGGAGTACCGTGCGCCGAAATCCCGTTCGGACCTCACCCACTACTGGTGGTTCTGCCTGGCCCACGTGCGCGAGTACAATGCCGGCTGGGACTTCTACAAGGGCATGACGCCCGGCCAGATCGAGGCGCAGCTGCGCGCCGACACGGCGTGGCAGCGCCCGACTTGGCCGCTCGGCCGCCTCGGCGGCGCCGCCTTCGACGAGGAGGCGCTGCGCGACCCGCTGGCCTCGCTTGCCGGCGAGCGCCCCCGCCGCCGCGCGCCGCCGGCCGACGCGACGCCCGCCGAGCTGCGCGAGCCGCTCGGTACGCTGGGCCTGGAGTGGCCGGTCTCGCTCGACGACGTCAAGACGCGCTACAAGGAGCTGGCCAAGCGGCACCATCCCGACGCCAACGGGGGCGACCGTGCGGCGGAGGAGCGGCTCAAGACCATCAACCTCGCCTATGCCGCGCTGCGCACCCACATCTCGGCCCAGCCGCCCCCGCGCCAGGCGCAGGCGGGCGGCGCCGGCCGATGACGGTCTCGTGATTCCCGCGCCCCCATGCTCAAGCCCGGGATGTTCGAGCCCGGGGCCTTCGTGCCAGGACCAGGGCGGCCGCGCCGCCGCGAACCGACAGGACACCCAACGCCGATGAACCAGATCGCCGCCCTCTCCGACACGCACGAGGCCGCAGAAGCCGAGATGGTCCCCACCGAGTCGATCGCGCGCCCCGACATCACCGTCAGCGCCCGCGACGCCTTCGGCATCGACATCGACATGGACGTGCCCGCCTTCTCCGTGCGCACCGAGCACGTGCCGGAGATCGACGCGACCTACCGCTTCGACCGGGAGACCACGCTGGCGATCATCGCGGGCTTCGCCCACAACCGCCGCGTGATGATCCAGGGCTACCACGGCACCGGCAAGTCCACCCACATCGAGCAGGTCGCCGCCCGCCTGAACTGGCCCTGCATCCGCGTCAACCTCGACAGCCACATCAGCCGCATCGACCTGATCGGCAAGGACGCCATCGTCCTGCAGGACGGCAAGCAGGTCACCGAGTTCCGCGAGGGCATCCTGCCCTGGGCGCTGCAGCACCCCTGCGCCCTGGTGTTCGACGAGTACGACGCCGGCCGCCCCGACGTGATGTTCGTGATCCAGCGCGTCCTCGAGGTCGAGGGCAAGCTCACGCTGCTCGACCAGAACCGGGTGATCCACCCCAACCCGTACTTCCGCCTGTTCGCCACCGCCAACACCGTCGGCCTTGGCGACACCACCGGGCTGTACCACGGCACCCAGCAGATCAACCAGGGCCAGATGGACCGCTGGAACATCGTCGCCACCCTGAACTACCTGCCGCACGCCCAGGAGACCGCGATCGTGCTCGCCAAGATGGGCGTCGACGCCAAGGACGGTGCCGCGAAGCGCCGCGTCGAGAGCATGGTCGCGCTCGCCGACCTCACGCGCGCGGGCTTCATCAACGGCGACATCTCCACGGTGATGTCGCCGCGCACCGTGATCACCTGGGCCGAGAACGCCCGCATCTTCGGCGACCTCGGCTTCGCGTTCCGCATGACCTTCCTCAACAAGTGCGACGAGGCGGAGCGCTCCACCGTGGCCGAGTACTACCAGCGCTGCTTCAACGAGGAAGTGGCCACCGGCAACCTCGCCTCGCGGCGCGCCGGCTGAAGCAAGCAAGGTTGAGGCTCTGCCTCAAACTCCGCCAGGGGGAGCCCTCCTGGACCGGCCTTGCCTAGTCAAGCAGGTCCAGGGGCGGCTCGCCCCTGGCGGGTCCAGGGCAGAGCCCTGGCCTTGCTTCCCGACTTCCGAGACAAAGGAACGCCGATGAGCGCCCCCAAGGACAGCGAGCGCGCCGAGGAGTTCAAGCGCGCCACCGCCGGCGCGATCCGCGCGATGGCGCAGCAGCCCGACGTGCAGGTGGCGTTCCAGCCCGGCCCGTCCGGCCTGGTCGGCCGGCGCGCCCGCCTGCCGATGCCCACGCGCGCCCTGCCCGCCGCCGAGATGGCCCGCCTGCGCGGCGCGGCCGACAGCGTGGCGCTGCGGCTGCGCCACCACGACGGCGCGGTGCACGCGCGCTCGATGCCGGTGCAGCGCGAGGCGCGCGAGGTCTACGACGCCCTGGAGCAGGCCCGAGTCGAGGTGGTCGGCAGCCGCACGATGGCCGGCGTCGCCGCCAACCTGCAGGCGCGCCTGGCCGAGACCTGCGAGGCCGACGGCTGCGACCGGATGACGAAGCGCGAGCAGTTGCCGCTGCCGGCGGCGCTGTCGCTGCTGGTGCGCGAGCGGATGTCGGGCGTGGCGGCGCCGGCGTCGGCGCAGCACGTGCTGTCGCTGTGGCGCACGTCGCTGGACGACCAGGTCGGCCAGGCGCTGGGCGAGCTGGCCGACACCGGCGCCGACCAGGCGGCCTTCACCAAGGCGGCGCGCCGCCTGCTCGCGGCGATGAAGCTCGCAGAGGCGGAAGCCGAGACCATGCCCGACGAGTCCGGCGAGGACGCCGAGGAGCAGGGCGAGCAGTCCGGCGCCCAGGACGACGCCGACGAGCAGGAAGGCACCGGCGAGAGCGAGTCCGACACGCCCATGGGCGCGCAGCCCGAGCAGGCCGAGGCGGTGGAGGCGGAGGGCGAGGGCGACGAGGACTCCGACGATGACGACGGCGCCGCCCAGCCGCAGGACCGCCCGGGTGGTCCGCAGGGCCGTCGCGACCCGGCCGCGGGCGAGGCGGGCGGCTACCGTGCCTACTCGCGCGCCAGCGACGAGGAGATTGCCGCAGAGGACCTGTGCGACGCCGACGAGCTGACCCGCCTGCGACAGCAGCTCGACCAGCAGCTCCAGCACCTGCAGGGCGTGGTGTCCAAGCTCGCCAACCGCCTGCAGCGGCGCCTGCTCGCCCAGCAGACCCGCGCCTGGGAGTTCGACCTCGAGGAAGGCATGCTCGACGCCGGCCGCCTCAGCCGCATCGTGGTCAACCCCCTGCTGTCGCTGTCCTACAAGCGAGAGCGCGAGACCGACTTCCGCGACACCGTGGTCACGCTCCTGGTGGACAACTCCGGCTCCATGCGCGGCCGCCCGATCACGGTGGCCGCGATGTGCGGCGACATCCTAGCCCGCACCCTGGAGCGCTGTGCGGTCAAGGTCGAGGTGCTCGGCTTCACCACCCGCGCCTGGAAGGGCGGCCACTCGCGCGAGCGCTGGGTCGCCGACGGCAAGCCCGCGAACCCCGGCCGGCTCAACGACCTGCGCCACATCATCTACAAGTCGGCCGACGCCCCCTGGCGCCGGGCGCGCAAGAACCTCGGCCTGATGCTGCGCGAGGGCCTGCTCAAGGAGAACATCGACGGCGAGGCCCTGCTCTGGGCCTACCGCCGCCTGCTGGCCCGCCCGGAGCACCGCCGCATCCTGATGGTGATCAGCGACGGCGCCCCGGTCGACGACTCGACGCTGTCCGCCAACCCCGGCAACTACCTGGAGCGCCACCTGCGCGACGTGATCCGCGACATCGAGGGCCGCGACCTGGTGGAGCTGATCGCGATCGGGATTGGCCATGACGTGACGCGCTACTACCGTCGCGCGGTCACGATCGTGGACGCAGAGGAGCTGGGAGGCACCATGATGAAGAAGATGAGCGAGCTATTCGACGAGGACGCCGCCGCCGCCTGGGCACGCGCCGCCGCCGCCCGCCAGCCCGTCGTCGCGTGAGCCCGCCGATGACGCGCCCGCACACGCCCGGGCGCAGGCGCGGCACCACGCTGCTGGTGGCGCTGCTGCTAACGCTGCCGGGTGCCGCGCGCGCGCTCACGGTCGAGGGCGTCAGCGTTCCCGACACCTACGTGGTGGACGGCGCGCCCCTGCACCTGAACGGCGCCGGCGTGCGCACCCTGACCGTGTTCGAGGTCAAGGTCTACGTCGCCGCGCTCTACCTGCCCCAGCCGATGCACGACGGCCGCGCGATCGAGGCTGCCGCCGGACCGAAGGTGCTGACTCTGCGGTTCCTCCACGACGGCAGCAAGGCCCAGATCGAGGCCCAGTACCGCGCCGGCGAGAAGGAGAACTGCGGCGGCGGCGGCTGCGCGGCCGCGGACGGCCCGGACTTCGACCGCCTGGTGGCGCTGGCGCCTGCGGTCAAGGTCGGCGACTCCACGACCTACATCTTCACGCCGAAGGGCGTCACGGTGATGGCCAACGACCGCGTGCTGGCGACCTTCGCCAACCCCGACCTGGGCTTCCGCCTCCTCAACGGCTTTCTGGGCGCGACGCCGCCGTCCGCGACCCTGCGCGCGGCCCTGCTCGGCGCGCCACGCTAGACGCAATCGTCAGCGGAGAAAGGCCAGGGCTCTGCCCTGGACCCGCCAGGGGCGAGCCGCCCCTGGACCCGACCTTACTTAAGTAGTGGGTTCCAAGGGCCCTGCCCTTGGCGGGGTCCAGGGGCAG
>CAXSFU010000055.1:0-20363 GCA_964236695.1 uncultured Acetobacteraceae bacterium
AGCCCACTCAGGCGCAGGCGCTGGCGCTCCTACACCACGTGGTGGGACACGACCCCGCTGCGGCGCACGCTCACCGATGACCAGGGCAAGGAGATGGCCCAGCACAAGGACCTGGCTCAGGCCACAGGCATGCGCGTCTTCTTCGCAGACCCGCACTCGCCCTGGCAGCGGGGCTGCAACGAGAACACCAGCGGGCTGCTGCGGCACTACTTGGCCAGCCTCACCCAGGCCGACCTCGACACCGTCGCCGACAGCCTCGACACACGGCCCGGGAAGACGCCGGGCTTCGACACGCCCCGCGAACGCTTCACCCACCTGCTGGCACTGCCAGGCAGCACCGCGCCAGCTCCCAGCGTTCGCTCCGGACGTTGAATCCGCCGAGTCTTTGCTTTCTCCAGGTCGCGATGTTTGCTTAGCACGGCGTCGATCAGGTTCCTGTCCCGGTCGACTGCGCGATGCAGAGACACCCGCCTGCCTCGGACCTTCAGGTGGGTCTCGTCCGCACACCAGCTGGCGCCGGACCTGCGCCGTGTCCCGTGCCGCCGCCAGCGTAGCGCGTCATCCATGACAGGCAGCAGCTTCGCCTCGCAGTCCCGGACGGCTTCGTGGCTCACCTCGATCCCGCGCAGCAGCAGGAGCTCGCCCAGGCCCTGCAGTGTTAGCCGGTAGCGCAAGCGGCAGAACACCACGAAAGCGATGATGTCGCTGGGCAGGCAGGCCCTGTTCAGCACACCGCCTTTGCGCTCGCTGTACCGCCGCCCGCAGTTCCGGCACCGGCGGTAGCTCCGCGCGGCGACCCCTGGTCGCTCCGTCACGGCTGCAGAGCCACAGCGGATGCAGCTTGTCCCGCCAGCTCCATCAGCCTCGCCGCAGCTCGGATCCTGCGCGACCACCATGTCTTCGGCCAGATCACCTTTCCCGGAACGAGGCCTGACAGAACTGGTCAGAGCTGTCCGGCCTGTGTCAGGCGCTCTTTGATCTTCGGGAAGAGGCGCAAGGCGTTTCCGTTCTGAATATCCTGCAACACGCCGGGCTGGAAGTCATAAGCCTCCAACGTGTGCTGCAGCGGACCCCACCAGTCCGGTTTCATGAAGGGGTTGTCAAACCCCATGAAGCATAGTTTCGGGTCCGCGATCGCCATGACCGCGCGGATTTGCTCCGGTTCCGTCGTCGCAGTCAGTTCATAGCCGAACGTGTCGAAAATGTCGTTCTTTCCATCCATCAGGAATTTCACGACACGCTGCTTGGTGAATGGAAGGGTTCCGCCGCCGTGCGAGACCATGATCGTTATGTCTGGGTACTTGGCTTTGACGCCGTTGTGGACCAGATTTTGTGCCATGCGCGTGCTGTCAAACACATACTCCATGACCGGGGCCGGGAGGCCTACAGTGAACGACTTCCAGTGTGGCGGTACCGTCGGATGGACGAAGACCACCGCCTTGCGCCGGTTGAGCTCCGCAAAGACCGGGTCAAGCGCGGGATCGCCGAGATAAACCCCATGGTAGTTGCTGGTGAGTCCGAACCCGTCGACACCAAGAGCATCACACGCGTAGGCGATCTCGACGAGAGACGCCTCGATGTCAGGAAGCGGAAGGATCGCGAGGGAGCCGAAACGTGGCGAGTGGTCCCTGACCAGCTGGACCAGGAATTCGTTCAGGCGTCGCGCCATCTTTGACGCCTTCTCGCCTTCAAGGAAGTCGATGCCTGGTGACGAGAGCGAGAGCACCTGAGTCCTGATGTTGTACTTGTCCATCGCCTTGAGGGTGGACTCGACGCTCCACTCGGGGCTCTTCCAGCCGTCGATGTCGTCGATGCCGGCTTCCCGTAGAGCGTCCGCATAGAAATCGGGGAAGA
This sequence comes from uncultured Acetobacteraceae bacterium, assembly GCA_964236695.1. Classification (GTDB taxonomy): domain Bacteria; phylum Pseudomonadota; class Alphaproteobacteria; order Acetobacterales; family Acetobacteraceae; genus CAXSEF01. The sequence goes on from CAXSFU010000055.1 coordinate 1,855, forward strand.
TGTGGGCGTGAACGTCGATGTAGAAATTCTCGCCGCTGGCCGGTTTGGTGGCGCTCATCTTCTTCTCCCGTGTGACTGTGGTTCAGGTTGCCGCCCGACTTGTCCACCGTCGGCTGTTCCGCGCCGCCCCGGAAAGTCGAGCGTCAGGGTTTTCTCAGTGTCGCTGCCGTCACGCCCAGGGCACGAGAAGGCGTCTCCAGGTCCTCGCCCCGCAACAGCCGAAGCACCGCATTGCCCTGTGCGCTGCGACAACATCCGGCCGTCGCTCCAGGACCTGCCGTCTTTGCGACCATCGTTGTCTCTGTCATCATCGTCCACCCCTGTCGCGGACAATGCTTGTTTGCAGCGTGTCACACTCGATTCTGACAGTCTACCCGGGATCGTTCAGTTTTCTGACAGAGTTTTCGCAGCATGAGCCGGATGGATGCAGGAACGCGAGGGCTTCCGGTTCAAGCCTTCCCAGTCCTGGAGGCTGTCATGAACCTCGTAGCAGATCGTTGCTTCGGACAAGAAGGCAAGGATCTTCTTTCTCTGAAGAAAAAGAAGCAAAAAGACGTTGCACATGGAATTCTGGGCGTGCGGGTGGCTTCGCTGCCCAACGAGCAAAAGTCCTTTGGCTCTTTCTTTCAAGAAAGAACATGCTTTCTTCCTGCTACGCTCCAAGGAGTCGGGGATGGCAGGTTGACAACACCCTCCAGCTCCGGAGCCGCCCGCATCTCCCGACACCCATGGGCAAAGTCTTTCTGATTCTTCTTTTCCTTCACAAAAAGAAGAATCTTGCTTTCCTGCCTGGAAGCGACAGCCTGGCGCCAAGCCCGTGACGGCTTCCAGGAAAAAGGCGGGGTCGAGGCGTTGCCTCGGATTCTGCCCAGGGGCTCGTCTTCGGACGCCTCGACGGGAGACAGGTTCGTTGCAGGATTGACGGATTTACCGGTCGGGCTGTGAAGCTGGCCACCTCCTTGCGCGCGTCGGCGGCGGATCGGGGGAGCCATCGCGGGGGGCCGGGCGTAGTGTCTGCCCGACGGAGAATGCTTCCAAGGGAGACGCCGCCATGGCCCCGACCACCCCGCATCATGCAGAGCACGAGTGCGACGACGGACTGGTGCACAGCCACGGCTGGTCGTCGAGCGACCCGGTGGGCGGCGCGCCGCACCGCAGCCACCACCCGCTCGTGTGCAGCCACGACCACGACGACGGCCTGGTGCACGACCACGTCTGGGCGCGCGACTGAGCCGGCCGGGCGCGCAGCGGCGACGGGGGGCTGATTTCCGGGCGGCGGGATTGCAATGCGGGGCTGGAGCCGCCTCCTGCGTTGTCCGATGCTCTGGCAGGCTGACGTAAGCCTGCTGGTGCCGATGTCGCTTGCGGAAACGAGAAGGAAGCGAGTTCTTTCTTGAAAGAAAGAACCAAAGAACTTTTGCTTATTAGGCACCGGAGACGCGGGCGGCTCCGTTGCCCAATGAGCAAAGTCTTTTTGCTTCTTTCTCTTCAGAAAAAGAAGGCCTTGCCTTCCTGCCTTGCCAGAAGGTCGGCGCGAGGTTCATGGCAGCCTTCAGCTCCGGGCTGCGTTGGTGTGCCGCGGGCCGACGGGATTGGTCGTGTGGCGCAACGATGGGCCAGGATCGATGCGGGTCCACGCTGCACTGCGGCAGACGAGACCGGGCGGGCGGCAGACCTGTGCGTTGCCACAAAGATGCTGCTGAACGATCGGTCATTCGCGCCAGTGAATCCGGTGCGCGTTCGCGAGTGACGGCGTTTTTATGCTGCGCTTGTGTACATCGCGACGGCGCGAACGCTGCATCGCGCGGATGGCGAGGCATGTTGATGGTGGGCGGGGGCGGCCGATCGCGCTTGCTATTGCTGTTCGTCTCGGGTCAACGTGCCCGGATGAAGCTCGGCCAGGTCATCGCGAAGAGGTCATTCATGGGTGCAGCGGCGCGGCGGCTGCGGGTCGGGGGGCGTGCCGGGGTGGGCTCCGGCCTGCTCTGCTCCGCCCTGCTGCTGGCGGGCCAGGCGTCGGCGGCGCCCGACGGCGGCGGGTGGCGGCAGAGCGGGCAGGCGTCCTGGTACGGCGGGCAGCACGCGGGGCGGCGCACCAGCAGCGGCGCCGTGTTCGACCCGAGCGAGATGACCGCGGCGCATCCCAGCCTGCCGCTGGGCTCCCGGGTGAGGGTGACGCTGCGCGACACCGGCGATTCGGTGGTGGTCACCGTCACCGACCGGCAGCCCGGCCATGGCCGGCGCATCATCGACCTGTCGCGAGGGGCTGCGGAGCGCATCGGGCTGGCGTCGCGCGGGGTCGGCGAGGTGGTGGTCGAGCCGGCCGGGCGGGAGGCGCCGATCGAGGTGGCCGACGCGTTCGACGAGGGAGCGTCCGACGAGGCGGTGCCGGGCGGGGCGGCTATTCCGACGAGATGTGGTCGGCGACATAGGCCCCGCGCTGGCCTGGCGGACGCGGCGGGCCGTCCGTACTGTCGCGTGCAGTTTGCAGCTCAAGCTCGGAGTTCAGCTCCGCGCCGAGCAGCACAGCATAGACTGTGACCCAGAACCACATCATCACGCCGGCGACCGCACCCAGCGGGCCGTAGGTCGCGTCGTAGCTGGCCCAGTTGCCGACGTAGTACGAGAACGCCGCGGAGGCCAGCAGCCACATCAGCGTCGCCACCAGAGAGCCGGGCGTGACCCAGCGCCAGGCGGCGCGGCTGCGCGACGGTCCGAAGCGGTACAGCAGCGACAGCGCGAGGACCACGAACACCAGCAGCACCGCGAGGCTGGCGAGCTGGGCGAGGACCTTCTGGTTGCCGGGCAGCTCCAGGATGCTGAGCGCCAGCGGCAGCAGCACCAGCACGCCGATGCCGACCACGGCGGCGAGCACCGCGCACAGGGTCATGCCGAGCGCGGTGAGCTGGTAGCGCAGGATGCCGCGCGACTCGGTTTCCTCGTAGGCCAGGTTGAGGGCGGCGAGGATCGACTTGGTGCCGGTGGTGGCGCTGTACAGCGCGATCAGGAAGCTCAGCACGAGGCTGAAGGTCAGGGTGCCCGAGGGCTGCGAGACGAGCTGGTGGATGCGCGCGCCGATCAAGCTGAAGGCGGCCGGGGGCAGCAGGCGGGCGAGGACCTGCATCTGCGGCTCCACCGTGGCGGGGTCGAAGGCGAGGCCGTAGACGGAGATCAGGGTGCTGAGTGCCGGGAACAGCGCCAGGGTGGCCCAGAAGGCGCAGCCGGCGGCGGCGAGCGACATGCGGTCCGAGATCATCTCGGCCAGCGTGCGGGCCAGCACCTGCTTCCAGCCGCGCCAGGGGATCGCGGCCGGGGCGTTGGCCAGGCGGCCGAGCGCGCGCGCCTCGGGGCCGAGCGGGGCGGCGGCGGATTCGTCGTGCTCGTTGTGGGGCGCCTCGGGGGCGCGCGCCTTGCTCTGCGGCATCGGGGGGTCCTCGGCGGGTGGGCGGGGGGCACGGTGGGGCAGGACGGGGGTGGGCGCAACGGAGGCAAGGCCAGGGGCTCTGCCCCCATGCTTGAAGGAGGGACCCCGCCAAAGGCCGAGCCTTTGGAAGCCTCGACTTCAGGTTCTTCTTTCAAATGGCAGTCCAGGGGCGCCTCCCTCCGGTGGCCTTTCCAACGATCCAAGCGGATCGTCGGAACCTTCGGCCACCTTCGCCTGGCGGGTCTGGGCAGAGCCCAGACTTGCTTGCTTCAGTGGCTTGCGCCGCTCCCGGGCGGAACCAGGGGGGAACACCCACGGCTCCGTCCACAGACTTACCCAGAGTTCTGTGGATAACTCATCTCCAGGGCGCGGGCGTAGACGGTGCGCCGCGGCAGGCCGGTGGCGGCGGCGACGAGGGCGGCGGCGTCCTTGACGCTGTGGGCGGCGAGCGCCGCGCGGAGCTGGTCGTCCAGCGCGGCCTCGGTGGGGGCCTCGTCGGGGGCGGGGCCGACGAGCAGGGTGATCTCGCCGCGGGCCGCGTGTTCGGCGTAGTGGGCGGCCAGGGCGGGGAGGGTGTCGCGGCGGACCTCCTGGAAGCGCTTGGTGAGTTCGCGGGCGACGGCGGCGGGGCGGTCGCCGAGCAGGTCGGCGAGGTCGGCCAGCGTTTCGGCGAGGCGGTGCGGGGCCTCGTGCCAGACCAGGGTGGCGCGCAGGCCGGACAGCTCGGCGGCGCGAAGCTGGCCGAGGGCGGCGCGGCGGGCGGCCTGTCGCGGGGGGAGGAAGCCCGCGAACAGGAAGGGGTGGGGCGGCAGGCCGGACAGGACGAGGGCGGTGAGTGCCGCGTTGGCGCCGGGGATGGCGTCGACGGCGAGGCCGGCGGCCAGGGCGGCGCGCACTAGGCGGTAGCCGGGATCGGAGACGAGGGGCGTGCCGGCGTCCGAGACCAGGGCGATGCGTGCGCCGCGTCGCATCCGGGCGAGGAGCGCGGGGATGCGGCTTTCCTCGTTGTGCTCGTGCAGGGCGGCGGTGCGGACGGACAGGTTGCAGTGCTCCAGCAGGCGGGCGGTGGTGCGGGTGTCCTCGCACAGCACGAGGTCGGCGGCGGCGAGGGCCGAGACGGCGCGGGCGGAGATGTCGCCGAGGTTGCCGATCGGGGTGGAAACCAGCACAAGCGCGGGGTGGCCGTCGGCGGGGGCCTCGTGGCCGGCCGACGGGGGCGTTGCGCCGCCGGTCGCGTCGTCGTCGTCGCAGGCCGCGTCGTCGTCCCGGGCCTGGTCGTTCCGGGCCTTGTCGGGTAGGGCGTCGGGCAGGGCCGCGCCGGAGGCCGGGGCGTCGGCCGCGGCGCTGCCGGGTCCGGCGTCCCTGCCGGCGAAGACGGGGCCGGCGGACGTGACGTGCCCCGGGCCCGGTGCCGGGTCCGGCCTCGGGTCCGGGCCGGGCAGCGTGCCGTCGCCGCGGCCATCCCCGGCCGCGGCACCTTGGAAGGGATTCGTGGATGCGTTCTCGTGCATCGGGCCTCCTCGCCGTGCTGCTCGCAGCCGGCTGCACCGCCGGGCAGCCATACGCGCCTTCGGGCGGGGCGGCCATGCCGTCCGCCGAGGGGGGGGCGGCGCCGGCGGGGCGCAGGGTGGCGATCCTGCTGCCGCTGAGCGGGGGCAACGCGGCGCTCGGGCAGGCGATGCTGCGCGCGGCGCGGCTGGCGCTGGCGTCGCCGGGCTCGCCTGGGCTGGACGCGCGCGACACGCTGGGCACGGCGGAGGGAGCGGCGGAGGCGGCGCGGCTGTCGCTGGCGGCGGGGGACTCGCTGATCCTGGGGCCGCTGACCAACACCGAGACGGCGGCGGTGGCGCCGCTGGCGGCGGCGGCGGGGGTGGCGGTGCTGGCGTTCACCTCGGACGGGGCGCAGTCGCGGCCGGGGGTGTGGGTGATGGGCATTACCGCGGAGCAGCAGGTCGGCCGGCTGGTGGCGGCGGCGCGCGAGGACGGGCGCTCGCGCTTCGCCGCGGTGGTGCCGAACGGCGCGTTCGGCCAGGCGCTGGGCGACGCGCTGGTGCGCGACACGGCGGAGTCCGGCGCGCCGGCGTCCGTGCGGCGCGCCACGGGGTTCGCTGCGACCAACTCTGCGCTGAAGCAGGTCAGCGGCTACGCGGCGCGTCGGGGGGCGGCGCAGGCGCAGCTCAAGGCGGCGCGGGCGGGCGGGGACGCGGACGCGAAGCGCGACGCGGCGGCGGCGGCGGCAGAGCCGGTGGCGCCGCCGCCGGTGGACGCGCTGCTGCTCGGCGCGGGCGGCGGCACGCTGCGCGACCTGGGCTCGGTGCTGGCGTTCTACGACCTGGTGCCGCCGGCGGTGCGCCTGCTCGGGCCGACGCTGTGGGCGCATGACGCGCCGCAGCTCGGGGCGCTGGCGGGAGCGTGGTACGTGGCGCCGGACCCGGCGCTGCGCGCCCGGTTCGTGGCGGCGTATGTGGCGGCCGGGCGGGCGACGACGGCTGCGGCGATGCCGGATGCGACCGGGGCCGCGACCGGGGCGCAGGGCGCGGCGGGCGCGCAGGGCGCGGCGGCGGCGGGCGGCGCTGTGGCAGGCGGCGGGGCGTCGGGGCCGCCGCCGGGGCTGGCGGACATCGCCTACGACGCGGCGGCGGTGGCGCGCGTGCTGGCGGCGCAGGGCTACGGCCCGGTGGCGCTGCAGCGGCCGGAAGGCTTCGCGGGCACCGACGGGGTGTTCGCGCTGCTGCCGGGCGGGGTGGTGCGGCGCGACCTGGCGGTGTTCCAGATCGACGCGGGCGGGGGGTCGCACGTCGTGTCCGCGGCGGGCAGGCCGCCCGGCGCGTAGCGGTGGCGACGCCCGAGCCCGGCCGGGCGGGCGGCGTCGCGGCCGTGCCGCCGCCGCCGGGGCTGGTCGCCTCGGTCACGGTGGCGATCGCGGCGGCGCCGGCGGCGGTGCTGGCGGCGCTGATGCTGTCCGGCGCGCTGGCGGCGGGGCCGGGGCTGGCGGGGCTGGCGGTGGTGGTGGTGTCCGGGCTGGGGCTGGCACTGCTGTGGGCGTCGGACCTGGCGACGCTGTCGCACACGCTGCGCCTGGCGGCGCGGGGCGAGGAGGTGCCGGCCTCGTTCCGGCTGGCGGTGCCCAGGCTGGCGGTGCCCAGGCTGGCGGTGAACGAGGCGGTGCTGCGCGAGGTGGTGCTGCTGGCCCATGCCGGGGCGGAGCGGGCGCGGCTGGTGGAGCGGATGCTGCACGGCGAGGCGTCGGTGGTCGAGCGGCTGCCCGACCCGCTGGTGGTGCTGGGGCGCGACCACGCGATCCGGCGCGCCAACGTCGCGGCGCGCACTGCCTATGGCGGCGACCTGGCCGCGGTGATGCGCCATCCGGGGCTGCGCCAGGCGGTGGACCGTGCGCTCGGGCCGCGCGGCGGGGCGGGAGGCGCGGCGGGCGCGGGCGCGGCAGGGGGTGCGGCGGCGGCGGGCCAGGACGGCGCGGCGGCGGAAGGCGGCGGCGCGGCGGGCGCGCCCGGGGCGGGCGGGACGGTGACGGCGGAGCTGTCGCTGCCGGTGCCGGTGCCGCGCGAGGTGCTGGCCACGGTGATCGTGCTCGACCCGCCGCTGGCAGGCGGCGGGGAAGCGATCGTGGTGCTGTCGGACCGTTCGCGCGAGCGGGCGGTGGAGCGGATGCGCGCGGATTTCGTGGCCAACGCCAGCCACGAGCTGCGCACGCCGCTGGCCAGCCTGATCGGCTTCATCGACACGCTGCTCGGGCCGGCGGCGGACGACCGGCCGGCGCAGCAGCGGTTCCTGGGGATCATGGCAGAGCAGGCAGCGCGGATGAACCGGCTGATCGACGACCTGCTGAGCCTGTCGCGCATCGAGCTGGTCGAGCACCTGCCGCCCGAGGGCCGGGTGTCGCTGTGGGGGGTGGTGGCGCGGCAGTTCGCGGCGTTCGAGCCGCGGCTGGCGGCGCGGCCGGCGCGGCTGGCGCCGTCGGTGGCGCCCGGGCTGGCGCCGATCCCGGGCGACGCGGACCAGCTCAGCCAGGTGGTGCAGAACCTGCTGGAGAACGCGGTGAAGTACGGGCGGGCGGGCGGCACGATCGAGGTGTCGCTGCACCCCGCGACGCCGGGAGGGCGGTGGCCGGCGCGCGCGGGGGTGGTGCTGTGCGTGGCCGACGACGGGCCGGGGATCTCGCGCGAGGACCTGCCGCGGCTGACGGAGCGGTTCTACCGGGCGGGGGGCGGGCGGGCGCGGACGGTGGCGGGGACCGGGCTGGGGCTCGCGATCGTCAAGCACATCGTCAACCGGCACCGCGGGCGGCTGCTGATCGAGAGCGAGGCGGGGCGGGGGGCGCGGTTCAGCGTGTGGCTGCCGGCGGAGTAAGGAAAGGCAAGAAAGGCCAGGGGCTCTGCCCCTGGACCCCGCCAAAGGCGAGCCTTTGGAATCCACTTTCTAAGTAAGGCCGGTCCAGGGGCGGCTCCCTCCGGTGGCCTTTCCAACGATCCAAGCGGATCGTCGGAACCTTTGGCCACCTTCGCCTGGCGGGTCTGGGCAGAGCCCAGCCTTGCTTCCTTCCTACAGGTATCGCGCCGCGAGGTGTGCCTCGAAGTCCGCCGGGTCGAGCGGGCGTCCGGTGGCCGCCTGCAGCAGGGCGTTGAAGCCGAGGCGGGCCCCCTGGCCGTGGATGTGGGTGCGCAGCCAGGCGAGCAGGGGCGAGAGGTCTCCCCGGCCGAGGGCGTCGTCGAGGTCGGGGGTGTCGGCGCGGGCGGCGGCCATGAGCTGGGCGGCGGCCATGGCGCCGAGGGTGTAGCTCGGGAAGTAGCCGAACAGGCCGTCGAACCAGTGGATGTCCTGCAGGCAGCCGCGTCGGTCGTCGGGCGGGCGGACGCCGAGCAGCGCGTGCAGGCCGTCGGACCAGGCGCCGGGGAGGTCGGAAACGGCGAGGTCGCCGCGGATCATCGCCTGCTCCAGGCGGAAGCGCAGGATGACGTGGGCGGGGTAGGTCATCTCGTCGGCCTCGACGCGGATCAGGCTGCGCTCGATCCGGCGCCAGGAGCGGGCCAGCGCCGGGCCGGTCCAGGGCGGGGCGGCGGAGGGGGCGCCGCCGGGGAGGGCGGCGTTCAGCTCGCCGGCGAGCCAGCCGAGGTAGGGGTCGGACAGGCAGGCCTGCATCTCCACGATCAGCGACTGGCTCTCGTGCGCGCCCATGCCGGCGGACTCGCCGACGGGCTGGCGGCGCCAGTCCGCGGGCAGGCCGCGCTCGTAGAGGGCGTGGCCGGTCTCGTGCATCACGCCCATCAGGGCCTGCACCGGGTTCGCGGGGTCGTAGCGGGTGGTGATGCGCACGTCGGTGGGGGTGCCGCCGCAGAACGGGTGGGCGGAGCGGTCGAGGCGCGAGTGCGCGTCCTCCAGGCCGGCGGCGCGCGACAGGCGGCGGCACAGCGCCTCCTGGGCGTCCTCGGGGAACGGGCCGTGCGGCAGGGCGGGGCCAGCGTCGCGGTCGGCGCGCGCCTGGCGCTCCAGCGCGCGGGGCAGGGCGTCGACGAGGAACGCCTCGTAGCGGGCGAACACCGGGGCGACGTCGGCCGCGCCGATGCCGGGCTGGAAGCCGTCCATCAGCGCGTCGTACGGCGACAGGCCAAGGGCGGGGGCCAGCGCCTGCGCGGTCTCTCGGGTGAGGCGGACGACCTCTGCGAGCGCGGGGGCGGCGGCGGCGAAGTCGGAGGCGGGGCGGGCGGTGCGCCAGATCGTCTCGGAGGCGGAGCAGGCGCGGCTCCTGGCCTCGACCAGGTCGAGGGGGAGCGCGGTGGCGCGGGTGTGGGCGCGGCGCATCAGGCGCAGGTTGGCGTCGCGCCAGGCGGCGTCGTCCCCGGCGGCGCCCGGACCGGCGTCCGTGGCAGGTGCGGGGGCGCCGCCGGGGCGCAGGGCTGCGTCGCGCGGGGCTGGATCGCGTGAGGCGGGGGCCTCGGCCTCGTCGAGCGCGTGTCCGGTCTCGGGGGCGACCAGCAGCTCGTGGCCGAGGCCGGCGAGGACCGCGAGCTGGTCGCCGCGGGCCGCGGCGCCGCCGGGGGGCATCATCGCCGATGCGTCCCAGCCGAGCACCGAGGCGGCCTCGCCGAGGGTGGCGATGCGGGCGAAGCGGGCGGCGAGGCGGTCGTAGGCGGACATGCGGGCGGCTCCTTGGTCTGGCGGCGGGGCGGCGGGCGGCCCCAAGGGGCAGGCCAGGGCCAGGGTGGACGGGGCGGGCGACCGGGCGCAATGCCGGGGGGGCGCACGGCCGCCGCGACGTGGCGGCCGGCAGCGGCCGGGCCGGTGCCCCGGTGTGCCGGCCGGCGCGGGCACGACAGGTTGCATGTAATGCGGGTGTCGTGGCGGCCTGCGCAATCCTTGCGGGATATTTCCTGGTAAGACTTCGGCGATAGAGTGGGGTCCGGCTCCAGGAGTGGCCAGAAGCTGACCACTCCGCTCAGGGACGAGAACCTTGCCAGCATCCGAGACCCTGCCGCCGTTCTGGTGCACGCGCCGGGTTGCCGCCCTGCCGAGGCCGCGTCGCCGGCCCGTGTGCCCGGCGCGCGCGCCGGGCCGCGCGTCCGCCCGGGGGGCCGGGTGACCGGCGAGGCATCGCCGGCGGAGCGTCGCAGGCACAGGCTGCTGGTGGCGCGCGGGGCCGTGCTCAACCACTACCAGCCGATCGTCAGCCTGTGCTCGGGCCGGGTGATCGGCGTGGAAGCGCTGGGGCGGCTGGAGCAGGACGGGCGGGTGCTGGCGCCGGCCGCCTTCCTGCCGAGCCTTGCGGTGCAGGACCTCGACGCGCTGCTGTTCCGCTCGCTGCGCCTCGGGCTGGCGGCGCTGGCCGCGTGCCATGCGACGCACCCGGCGCTGCGCCTGTTTGTCAACGTCAGCCCGGCGGTGCTGATCCGCGACCGCTTCGCGCATCGCGTGGCGGCCGTGCTGGCGGAGGCCGGGGTGGCGGCGGGGCGCATCACGCTGGAGATCCTGGAAGGCGAGCAGTTCCTCAACATCGCGGCCGCGGTGGCCGAGATCGGCGTGCTGCGCGGCCTGGGGGTGAGGATCGCGCTCGACGACGTCGGCTCGGCGTATTCCTCGCTGACGCGGCTGCGCGAGCTGCCGGTGGACGTGATCAAGCTGGACCAGGCGTTCGTGCGCGGCGTGACGCAGACCCCGGACGACCTGCAGTTCGTGGTCAGCATGATCTCGCTGGCCCGCGGCCTGCGCAAGGCGCTGGTGGTGGAGGGAGTCGAGACCGCGGAGATCGCCAACGCCGTGCGCATCCTCGGCGTGGACGCGGCGCAGGGCTACGCGATCGCCCGGCCGATGCCGGCGGCGATGCTGCGCGACTGGCTGGCGGGGCATGTCGAGGCCGCGAGCGCGCAGAGGCCCACGTCGCTGCTCGGGGTGTATGCGGCGCATCTGATGATCGTGGAGGCGTGCCGGACGCTGGCGAACCAGGCGATGCACCTCGCCTGGCCGGCGTCGATCCACGACCCGCACGTCTGCTCGATCGGGCGCTTCCTCGACGGCCTCGGGGCGCACGAGACGCCGTACGGCCTCGCCCACAAGCACTTCCACACCGTGATCACCACCTGCGAGATCGCGCCGGGCGCCTGGGACGAGGCGGCCGAGGCGTTCCGCAGCACGCTGACGGCGGCGATCCTGCGCGAGGGCGTGCCCCGCCTGGAGGCTGCCGTGGACCTGCCGGCGCCGATGTCGCGCGCGGAGGCGGGAAGGAAGCGTGTTCTTTCTTGAAAGAAAGAACCAAAGAACTTTGGCCCATTGGGTTCCGGCGCTGGCCGGGCGTCCGGAACCCAATGGGCCAAAGTCTTTTTGCTTCTTCTTCAGAAGAAGAAGACTCTTGCCGTCCTGCCTGCGTCAGCCGCGGGGGCGGTCGAGGTCGGGCAGCAGCACGGCGAGCAGGCCGATCGCCGGCAGCCAGGCGCACAGCGCGTAGACGAAGCCGATGCTCGTGGCGTCGGCCAGCAGGCCGAGCACGGCGGCGCCGATGCCGCCGAGCCCGAACGCCAGGCCGAAGAACAGCCCGCCGACCAGGCCGACCTTGCCGGGCAGCAGGTCCTGCGCGTACAGCAGGATCGCGGAGAACGCGGAGGCCAGGATCAGGCCGATCACCACGCTGAGCGCCGAGGTCCAGACCAGCGAGGCGTGCGGCAGCATCAGGGTGAACGGCAGCACGCCGAGGATCGAGCCCCAGATCACCCGCTTGCGGCCGATGCGGTCGCCGATCGGGCCGCCCGCCAGCGTGCCGAGCGCCACGGCGGAAAGGAACACGAACAGGTGCACCTGGGCGGCCTGCACCGAGAGGTGGAAGCGGGCGATCAGGTAGAACGTGTAGTAGCTGGTGAGGCTGGCGAGGTAGAAGTACTTGGAGAACACCAGCAGCACCAGCACGCCGACCGCCATCGCCACCCGGCGCGGGCCGAGCGTCGCGTGCGGGATGGCGGCGCGGCGCGCGGCGCGCGGGGCCTGGCGGCGGTTCCAGGCGCTGCAGGCGGCCAACAGGCCGATGGCGAGCAGCGGCGCGGCCACGAACCAGACGAGCGAGCCCTGGCCGTGCGGGATCACCACGAAGGCGGCGGCGAGCGGCCCGAGCGCCTGGCCGCCGTTGCCGCCGACCTGGAACACCGACTGCGCCAGGCCGTGCCGACCGCCCGAGGCGAGCCGGGCCATGCGCGAGGCCTCGGGGTGGAAGATCGAGGAGCCGACGCCGACCAGGGCGGCGGCGGCGAGCAGCACCCCGAAGGAGCCTGCGTCGGCGAGCAGCAGCAGGCCGAGCAGGGTGAAGCCCATGCCGTACGGCAGGGCCCGGGGCAGCGGGCGGCGGTCGGTGTACAGCCCGACCAGGGGCTGCAGCAGCGAGGCGGTCATCTGGAACGCGAGCGTCAGCACGCCGATCTGGGCGAAGCTGAGGCGGTAGCTGGTCTTCAGCAGCGGGTAGATCGCGGGCAGCACGGCCTGGACCATGTCGTTGAGCAGGTGCGAGGCCGACAGCGCCAGGATCACCGGGAACACGGTGCGCTTCACCGAGAGGGCGCCGGGGCCGAACGCGACGGGGGTGTTTGCGGCGGCGGGCCGGGGCAGGACCTGGCTCATGGATCGGCCTCCGTGGTGGGCGGGCGGCGGCGGGGCGCCCGACGATGCTGCAGTGCAGTATCGTGGGGCGGCGCGGCCGGCAGGGCCAGCCCCGCGCCGGCAGCGCTGGGTTGCGTTGTGCCGGGGCGGGCATGGTCGAGGCTCATGGACCTGCCGGTCCCGGTGGCCTGCGCGGAGGCGGGAAGGAAGCGTGTTCTTTCTTGAAAGAAAGAACCAAAGAACTTTGGCCCATTGGGTTCCGAGGCCGCCCGTGCGCCCGGAACCCAAGTGGCAAATCTTTTTGCTTCTTTTTCTTCAGAAAAAGAAGGTCTTGCTTGCCTGCCTGAAGCGGCGAGGCCGCTAGGACGGGCTGGCTCCGGCGGCCGGGGCGAGGGGTGCATCCGGCAGCAGGGCGGCGAGGCCCGGGCCGTCCAGCGTCGTGCTGCACACCGCGAGGTCGTGGGCGATGGCGCAGGGCGATCCCGGGCCGGGGCGGGGCTGCGAGGGCTCGCCGAGCCAGAGGACCAGGAGCTCGCCCTGTGCCGGGATGTCGGCGGCGTGCATGTCGGAGGCGGGGGGGCAGGCGGCGTTCGGCCGCGCGCTGTACAGGCTGTTTGTCGCGACATCCAGGCGGCCGGCAATCAGCTGGATCTGCATCAGGACCCTGCCCAATGCCGGGGGGGTCTGCGGCAGGCAGCCGTAGGCCGGGACCACCCGGACGAGACGGTGGCGCGCGATCGCGGCGTCCCAGGCCGACGCGTCCACCGCGAGGTCGAGGGGAGCGTGCAGGCTGTGCTCGAGGTCGGCCCACAGCGGTGCGCTGTCCGCGCATTGCAGGACCGCCGCCGCGAGCAGGATCGCCGTCGCGCGTCGCCCCTGCCGCGAGGCGGCGCAGCCGGCGATGCCGAGCGCCATGGCCAGGTACGTGGCGGGCCAGGCGAAACGGCCGCTGGCGCGCAGCACCCCGGCCAGCGACAGGGCGGCCGGCGGCAGCGGCACGTGCAGGACGCGCAGGCCGCCGAGGAAGACGTCGTCGGACAGGGCGAACAGGGTGCAGGCCAGCAGGACCGCCGACAGGCAGGTGTGGCGTGCGATGCCGTCCCGCGCCTGGCCGGCCAGGGTGCGCCGGGCGCACCACAGCAGAAGCAGCGCGCCCAGTCCCAGGTAGCAGTAGCCCTCGTACTGGTGGCCGGTCGCATCAAGGCGCGGCAGGCCGAGCAGGGTCGCAAGGAGGTCGCGGTCGGGGAAGACCGGCGACAGGAGGTTGGCAGAGGTGAGGCCGAACCCGGGGGCGCTCAGCGCGCCGGCGGCCGAGAGGTAGCCCGACAGGGCGAGCTGGGTGCCGAGCAGGGCGGCGAGGGCGGCCGAAAGCCCGAGCCCCCGCGCCGGGCGGAGCCTGCGGTCCAGCACGGCCTGGGCGATGGCGGCGGCGGAAACGGCTGCGACCATGGCGAACAGGTAGGCGTGGGTCCACAGCGCCAGCGCGCACAGCGGCGCCGTCCACAGCAGGCGCGGCAGGGCGGGCGAGGCGCGCGCCGCGCCGAAGTAGCCGGCAAGCGAAAGCGTCACCTCGAACTGCGCCATCAGCGTGGTGTGGCCCCAGCGCGACAGCAGCGCCGGGGCGCACAGGCCAAAGGCGGTGGCGGCGAGCGCCGCGGCGAGGCTGCTGGCGCCGAGCCTGGCGGCAAGCAGGGTCATGGAGGCGGCGCTGGCCACGAGGCACAGCGCGGTCCACAGGCCGAACGGGTTGGGCGCGCGCCCGGTCAGGCGGAACAGCAGTCGGCCGGCCAGCGCCACGACCGGGGTGCTGTCGGAATAGATGATGTTGCTGCCGCTCGACGTGCCCAGGCGGCTGAGCTGGAACAGCGGCAGGTGCCACTCGTCGCGGACGAAGTAGTCGTAGCCGCTGAGCGCCGAGGCCATGTCGGCCCAGCTTCCGGGGATCACTCCGTGCGGGTCGCGCCAGAACGGCGCGGTGCCGTCGAGGAAGTCCGCGTCGAACAGGAGCAGGCAGCAGGCCACGGAGATCGCGGCGGACAGGAGCAGCAGCGCCGGCACGGGGCGCGGCACGGCCAGCGCGTCGCCCGCGCGCCCGGCAAGGCTCCGGGCGGAGGTGGCCGGGGCGAGGGCGAGGCCCGGCGTCAAGCCGGCTTCCTCGCGATCACCATCGCCGTCAGGCCGAGCAGCTTGCTGCGGCGAAACATCAGCAGCGCCGCGCGGCAGGCCGCCCAAAGGGCGCCGTTGCACAGGCGGCCGCACAGGCGCATCTGGCTGCGCGCGCCGTCGCGCCCGGTCAGGGCGGCGTGCAGCCGGCCGAGCAGGCGGGTGGCCGCGGCCAGCGGGAACAGCGCGCCGGACGGGCAGCAGGTGTTCTCGACGGCCAGGCCGGAGGCTTCCACCACGCCGCCGATCTCGACCTGGCGGACGCAGGAGCGCAGCAGGCCCGCGTCCTCCGCCCCGTCCATCAGCAGCACGAGGTCGGCGCTGGCGCGGGCGACGCTGCGGCGGAACAGCAGGGGCTTGCCCTCGATCAGCTCGTCGCGGTCGCAGCCGTAGCCGGGGTCCACGCAGGTCGCGCTGGTCACGTGGTCGCGCCGCAGCAGCTGGCGGGAGAAGAAGCCGGTGCCGGCGCCGACGTCCAGTACGCAGGCCGGGCGCGCCGCGCCCGGCAGGGCGACCACGGCCGCGGTCTTGGCGCGGTAGTACGAGTGCCCGGCCACGGCCGCGCCGAGCAGGCCGTCTTTCCTGAGGTCCATCGCCGCTCCATCCCGGCCGGCCCCGCGTGGCGGGGGGGCGGGACCAGGCTTACGGCAGGCGGGCTTAGGAACGGTTAAGGGCGGCGCGGCGTCGCGCGCAGGGGCTGTGACGGACCTGCCAGGCCCGGTGTCGTGCGCTGCGGCGGGAAGGAAGCGTGTTCTTTCTTGAAAGAAAGAACCAAAGAACTTTGGCCAATTGGGTTCCGGGGCTGGCCGCGGGTCCGGAGTCTTATTTGCAAAGTCTTTTTGCTTCTTTTTCTTCAGAAAAAGAAGACGCTTGCCTGCCTGAAGCAGCGGGCCGGCACCAGGTCCGTGACAGCCGCCAGAGCGCGGCGGCGCTGGCGGTGCGTCGTTGGGCGGGGCACAGTGTCGCCCTGTGGAGAACACGATGCGACACGCCCTGGCGCGACAGATCCTGGTTCTGACCCTCGCGCTGCCGGCCGGCTGCGCGCAGACCGGGGCGTCGATGCGGTTCGCGGGCGAACCGGGCGCCGGCCCGAGCCGCTCGCTGCTCGACGCCTACTTCATCGCGCACGGGATGGCGTTCGGCGCCACCTCGGCCCGCGCCAGCCCGGAGGTGCAGGCGGAACTGGACCGGCTCGACGCGCGGGCGGCCGCGGCGATCGTCTCGCTGCGCCCCGGCGCGTCCGGCCCGCGCGCGCGGCGGGCGGCGGAGGCGGCGGTGGCGGCGCTGACCGACTACGCGGCGGCGCGCGCGGACGGCTCGCCCGCGGCGCAGCCCTGAGCGGGAGGCCCGTGCGCGACGGCGCGGCGGCGGGGCTCGCGCGTGACGGCGGCGCGGGGGCTGGCGCGGGCGTCGCGGGGTTGCCGGGGGTGGGCGCCGTGACGCCGGCGGGGGCGGAGCCGGGCGCGGGAGCGCTGCTTCGCGTCGAGGGGCTGCGCACCGCGTACGGCGCCCTGGCCGCGGTGGACGGGGTGAGCCTGTCGCTGTCGGCCGGGCGCACGCTGGCGGTGGTGGGCGAGAGCGGCTGCGGCAAGTCGGCGCTGGCGCTGTCGGTGCTGCGCCTGCTGCCGCCGGCGGGGCGGGTGCGGGCCGGGCGGGTGCTGCTCGACGGCGAGGACCTGCTGGCGCTGCGGCCGGCGGCGCTGCGCGCGGTGCGCGGGCGGCGCGTCGCGATGGTGTTCCAGGAGCCGATGACCAGCCTGAACCCGATGCTGCGGGTCGGCGCGCAGGTCGCCGAGGCGCTGCTGGCGCATCCGGCCCCGGAAGGCGAGGCTGCGGGGCGGCTGCGGGGCGGGGCGCTGCGCGCGCGCGTCGTGGCCGCGCTCGGCGACATGCGCATCGCCGATCCCGCGCGCGCGGCTGACGCCTATCCGCACCAGCTGTCCGGGGGGATGCGGCAGCGGGTGATGCTGGTGATCGCGCTGGCCGGCGACCCGGCGCTGC
Organism: uncultured Acetobacteraceae bacterium; assembly: GCA_964236695.1. GTDB lineage: Bacteria > Pseudomonadota > Alphaproteobacteria > Acetobacterales > Acetobacteraceae > CAXSEF01. Next base: position 18,533 of record CAXSFU010000055.1, read on the forward strand.
TGGTCGCCGACGAGCCGACCACCGCGCTCGACGTCACGGTGCAGGCGTCGATCCTGGCGCTGCTGCGCGCCCGGCAGCGGCGCACCGGCCTGGCGATCCTGCTGGTCACCCACGACCTCGGCGTGGTCGCGGAGATGGCCGACACCGTGGCCGTGATGTACGCCGGCCGGGTGGTCGAGCACGGGCCGGTGGGCGCGGTCCTTTCCGACCCGCAGCACCCGTACACGCTCGGGCTGCTCGCCTGCCAGCCGGGGCTGGCGCGTCGGGGCGCGGACGGGCGGGCCGGGCGGCTGCCGGCGATCGGCGGGGCGGTGCCGGCGCCGGGCGCGATGCCGTCGGGCTGCCGCTTCCACCCGCGCTGCGCGTTCGCCGTGGCGGCGTGCCGCGTGGAGGACCCGGCGCTGCGCACGCTCGGGCCGGGTCACGAGGCGGCGTGCCTGCGGGCGCCGGTGGCGTGAGCGCGAAGCAAGGCCAGGGGCTCTGCCCCCCAGGCCTGGAAGCGAGAACCCCGCCAAAGGCGAGTCTCTGGACTCCATTCCTTAAGTCAAGGGATCAAAGGGCCTCACGGCCCTTTGCGGGTCCGGGCAGAGTCCGGCCTTGCTTGCTTCCGTCCCTGGCATGAGCACCCCCCTTCTGGAGCTGCGCGGCCTGGTGCGCCACTACCCCGGCCGCCGCGCGCATCCGTTCGCCGTCCGCGGGGCGACGCAGCGTGCGGTGGACGGGGTCTCGCTGGTGGTGTGGCGGGGCGAGACGCTGGCGCTGGTCGGCGAGAGCGGCAGCGGCAAGTCGACGCTCGCGCGTCTGGTGCTGCGCCTGGACGCGCCGGACGCGGGCACGATCCGCTTCGACGGCGAGGACGTCACCGCGCTGCGCGGCCGCGCGCTGCGGCGGGTGCGGCGGCGGCTGCAGCTGGTGTTCCAGGACCCCACGGCCTCGCTCAACCCGCGGCGGCGGGTGGGCGACACGGTGGCCGAGCCGCTGCGCGCGCAGCGGCTCGGCGGGCGGGGCGGGGCGGGGCGGCGGGCGCGCGCGGCGCGGGTGGCGGAGCTGCTGTCGCTGGTGGGGCTGGGGGCGCACCACGCGCGGCGGTTCCCGCACGCGCTGTCGGGCGGGCAGCGGCAGCGGGTGGGGATCGCGCGCGCCCTGGCGCCGAACCCGTCGCTGGTGGTGTGCGACGAGCCGGTGGCGGCGCTGGACGTGTCGGTGCAGGCGCAGGTGGTCAACCTGCTGCGCGACCTGCAGGACCGGCTCGAACTGTCCTACCTGTTCATCGCGCACGACCTCGCGGTGGTGCGCCACATGGCGGACCGGGTGTGCGTGATGCAGGCCGGGCGCCTGGTGGAGGTCGCGGGGTGCGAGGCGCTGTTCGAGGGGCCGCGGCATCCCTACACGCGCGCCCTGCTCGACGCGGCGCCGCGGCCGGACCCGAGGGCGCGCGCGGACGCGGGGCGGGAGGCGGAGCCGGCGCTGGAGGCGGTGCCGGCGCAGGGGTGCCGCTTCCGGCTGCGCTGCGGCTTCGCGCAGGCGCGCTGCGCGGCGGAGGACCCCGTGCTGCGCGCGCTGGCGCCAGGGCACGAGGTCGCGTGCCACCGCGCGGAGGAGCTGCCGGGGTGGGACCCGCCGGCGCCGGCGGCGCTGTCGGCGGCAGCGGCGCGGCGGGTGGCGCTGCTGGCGGGGGCCGGGCGGACGTAGGGCGGCCCTCTCTGGACCCTGCCGAAGGCTCGCCTTTGGAAACGTCGGCGGCTTGGTGGTGGCGGCCGAACGTTCTGGCCTGTCGAAGGCAAGCAAGGCTGGGCTCTGCCCAGACCCGCCAGGGGCGAGCCGCCCCTGG
>CAXSFU010000056.1:0-19732 GCA_964236695.1 uncultured Acetobacteraceae bacterium
CCGCGCGCCCGTCTGGCCACCCCGATACCTGGGGCCTGATCACCGCCGGCACCGTGCTGGAGGGCTCGCCCTACCCCTGGCCGGTGTTCGACCTGTGACCGCGCCGACGACGACGGCCGGCCAGGGCCGCGCCGCCGATGAGACAGCCACAACCGGGAGATGCTGGATGAGCAACGTCGTCAGGCTCGACTCGCGCGCGCAGGCCCGCGGCGCCGCCCCGCCCGCCACCGGCACGCCCCGCGCGCCGGCCCGCGTCCAGGCCCTGCGCCCCGCCGCCCCCGCGCTCGGCTCGCCCGCGCCCGGCACTCGCGGGGCGCGCGATGCGGACTACGTCATCGACCGCCTGGAGGAGGCGGGCTGCACCCTGTTGACCATCCCCGGCACCGGCTACTCGACGAAGCTGCGCACCTCGAACCTGGACGTCGTGCGCGCCGCGGAAGCGTTCGGCACCGACACTGGCGGCCGCATCCGCCCCCCCATCGCCTCGCCGCAGCAGATCACCCGCATGGACGAGGCGCTCGGCTGGATCACCCTGATCCCCCAGGACCGCTACGTGCTGCGCCGCATCGTCGGCGCGCGCAGCCTGGTGAGCCCGGCCACCGCGCGCCACCTCTACAGCTGGCGCCGCCTCGGCACCGTGCTGGGCGCCGACCACAAGGCGGTGCAGCGCTGGCACGCGTCCGGCGTCGGGATGATCGTGGCGGCGCTCAACGCAGCCGGTCTCTGACGCAGAAGCAGGAAGCAAGGTTGAGGCTCTGCCTCAAACTCCGCCAAAGGCAAGCCTTTGGAATCCATTCCTCAAGTCAAGCCGGTCCAGGGGCGGCTCGCCCCTGGCGGGTCTGGGCAGAGCCCAGCCTTGCTTGCTTCACCAGCCCAGGCCGCCCGGTCTCAGGCCGCCGCGCCGACCCCCGCGATCTTCGCCTTGGCGATCAGCGCCTCCGCCATGCGGATGGAGGCGATGTCGATCAGCCGCCCGTCGAGCGACACCGCGCCGCGCCCTTCGCGCGCCGCCTGCGCCATGGCGTCGAGGATGCGGTGCGCCTTGGTGACCTCGGCCTGCGACGGCGAGAACACCTCGTTGGCGGGCGCGATCTGGCTCGGGTGGATCGCCCACTTGCCCTCGTAGCCGAGCACCGCCGCGCGACGCGACGCCGCCAGGTAGCCGTCGGGGTCGCCGAAGTCGCCGAACGGCCCGTCGATCGGCCGCAGCCCGTAGGCGCGGCACGCCACCATCATCCGGCTCTGCGCGAAGTGCCACTGGTCCGCCCAGAAGTACTCGCGCTGGCCATCCGCGTCCTTGTCCGACAGCACGCCGTACTCGGGGTGCACGCCGCCGATCGTCGTGGTGCGCGCCCGCGTGCTGGCCGCGTAGTCCGCGACGCCGAAGCTCATCGCCTCCAGCCGCTTCGAGGACTGCGCGATCGCCTCCACGTTGGCCATGCCGAGCGCGGTCTCGATCAGCACCTCGAAGCCGATGCGCTTCTCGCGCCGCATCGCCGCCTCGATCTGCGTCACCATCATGTCGACCGCGTACACGTCCGCCGCCACGCCGACCTTGGGGATCAGGATCATGTCCAGCCGCGGGCAGTTCTCCACGATGTCGACGACGTCGCGGTACATGTAGTGCGTGTCGAGGCCGTTGATCCGCACCATCATCGTCTTGGTGCCCCAGTCGACCTCGTTGAGTCCCTGGACGATGTTGCGCCGCGCCTGCTCCTTGTCGTCCGGCGCGACCGCGTCCTCGCAGTCGAGGAAGATGATGTCGGCCGCGCTTTTCGCCGACTTCTCGAACAGCGACGGGTTGGAGCCGGGCACCGCCAGCTCGGAGCGGTGCAGGCGCGGGGTGGGCGTGTCGATCAGCGTGAAGCTCATGGGGGTCCTCCCTCAATGTCCAGGAAGCAAGGCCAGGGGCTCTGCCCCTGGACCCCGCCAAAGGCTGCGCCCTTGGAACGCATCCCTTAAGTCAAGCCGGTCCAGGGCGGCTCGCCCCCGCCTTGAAGCAGGGGCGGGGTCCAGGGGCAGAGCCCCTGGCCTTGCCTTATGCAGCCCGCCGCGACAGCACGCCCGCCATCGTCGACCCCAGCTCGCCCGCGCTGGGCGAGACCGCCAGCCCGAACGACTTCATGATCTCCGCCTTCTCCGCGGCGCTGTCGCCGGCCGCCGAGATGATCGCCCCCGCATGCCCCATCCGCCGGCCCTTCGGCGCGGTGAGCCCCGCGACGTAGCCGACGACCGGCTTGGTCATGTTCGCCTTGATCCACTCGGCCGCCTCGGCCTCCTGCGGCCCGCCGATCTCGCCGATCATCATCACCGCCTCGGTCTCCGGGTCCTGCTCGAACAGCGCCAGGTGGTCGAGGAACGAGGAGCCGTTGATCGGGTCGCCGCCGATGCCGACGCTGGTGGAGATGCCGATGCCCAGCTCCATCAGCTGCGCGCCCGCCTCGTAGCCGAGCGTGCCGGAGCGCGACACCACGCCGACGTTGCCGCGCTTGTAGATGTTGCCCGGCATGATCCCGAGCATCGCCTTGCCCGGGCTGATGATCCCCGCACAGTTCGGCCCGACCAGCAGGGTGCGGCGCTCCTTGGGGTAGCGGCGCAGGTAGCGCTTCACCCGCATCATGTCCTGCGCCGGGATGCCGTCGGTGATCGCGCAGATCAGCCTCAGCCCGGCGTCGGCGCCCTCCATGATCGCGTCGGCGCAGAACGGAGGGGCGACGAAGGTGATCGACGCCTCCGCGCCGGTGGCCGCGACGGCCTCGCGCACCGTGTTGAACACCGGACGGTCGAGGTGGGTGCGCCCGCCCTTGCCCGGGGTCACGCCGCCGACGACGTCCGAGCCGTACTCGATCATCTCCCGGCCGTGGAAGGTGCCCTTGTCGCCGGTGAACCCCTGGACGAGGATCTTCGTGGTCTCGTTGATCAGGATGCTCATGGGATCAGCCCTCCGCCCCGCTGGATGGTGAGACGTGCGACTTCGCGGCCGCGACCGCCTTCTCCGCCGCCTCGGTGAGGCTGTCGGCGGTGATCACGGCGATGCCGCTCTCCTGCAGGATGCGCCGCCCCGCCTCGACGTTGGTGCCGGCGAGACGCACGATCAGCGGCACCCTGATCTGCGTCTCGCGGACCGCGTGCACGACGCCCTCCGCCACCCAGTCGCAGCGGTTGATGCCGGCGAAGATGTTGACCAGCACCGCGCGCACGTTCTGGTCCGACAGCACCAGTCGGAACGCCGTCGCCACCCGCTCCGGGCTGGCGCCGCCGCCCACGTCGAGGAAGTTCGCCGGCTCGCCGCCCGCGTACTTGATGACGTCCATGGTCGCCATCGCCAGGCCCGCGCCGTTGACCACGCAGCCGATGTCGCCGCCCAGGCCCACGTAGTTGAGCTGGTGCTCCATCGCCTGCGCCTCGCGCGGGTCCTCCTGGGAGGGGTCGTGCATGCCGGCGACGTTGCGCTGACGGAACATGGCGTTGTCGTCGAAGCTCATCTTGGCGTCGAGCGCGATCACCCGGTCGTCCTTGGTCAGCACCAGCGGGTTGATCTCCAGCATGGTCGCGTCGAGGTCGCGGAAGGTGCGGTACGCGCCCAGGATCGAGGTCACCGCGCCCTGCACCTGGCGGATCGTCAGCCCGAGCTTGAAGGCGATCTCGCGCGCCTGGAACGGCTGCATCCCGACCGCCGGCTCCACGAGGGCCTGGATCAGCTCGTCGGGGCTGTCGTGGGCGATCTGCTCGATCTCCATGCCGCCGTGCTTCGAGGCGATCACGCGGACCCGCTCCTCCTTCCGGTCGAGCACGAAGCCCAGGTAGAACTCGCGCTCGAACGGCTCGGCCGCCTCGACGTAGACGCGCTGCACCGGCTTGCCTTCCGGCCCGGTCTGCTCGGTGACCAGCCGCTTGCCCAGCATCCCCGCGGCCGCCTCGCGCACCTGGTGGTAGGTCGAGCACAGCTTGACACCGCCCGCCTTGCCGCGCGCACCCGCGTGGATCTGCGCCTTCACCGCCCAGCGCGAGCCGCCCAGCTCGGTCGCGGCATACACCGCCTGGTCCGCGCTGAACGCGACGGCGCCGCGCGGCACGGCGACGCCCGCGCTCGCCAGCAGCTCTTTCGCCTGATACTCGTGGACGTCCATGGTCAGCTTCCTTCCGTCGGGCGGCTCGGGCGGCCACCTCGTTCATCCACAGGCGCAGCCGGGCCGTTCGGGCTCTTTTGCAAAGACCTTACAGCTTTCCGCGCGCACTGCGAGCGGTTCCTGCGCCCCCGGGCGGCGGCGCCGTCCGCCGCGCGGCCGGGCGGCCCGCGCCGCATCCCGTCGCGCGCCGCGCCGCGAACCGACGAGCCCGCCGCGGGAGGATGGCCGATGCTGAGCACCCTGGTCGCGCTGCTGGTGGCCAGCGTCGCCTTCGTGCCGCTCTCGCGCCGCCTCGGCCTCGGCAGCGTGCTCGGCTACCTGCTCGCCGGCGCCGCGATCGGCCCGGCGGGGCTCGGTCTGGTGCGCGACGTGGCCGACATCGCCGGCGTCGCCGAGCTGGGCGTGGTGATGCTGCTGTTCCTGATCGGGCTGGAGCTGCGGCCGCGCCGGCTGTGGGTGATGCGCCGCGCCGTGTTCGGCCTCGGCGTGGCGCAGGTGCTGGCGACCGCAGTGCTGCTGGCCGCGCTGTCGCACGCCGCCGGGATCGCCTGGCGCGGCGCCGCGGTGCTCGGCGCCGGCCTCGCCCTGTCCTCGACCGCGATCGTGCTGCCGATGCTCGCCGAGTACCAACTGCTGCAGGGCAGGGCGGGGCGCGACGCCTTCGCGGTGCTGCTGCTGCAGGACCTCGCCTTCATCCCGCTGGTGGCGCTGGTGCCGCTGCTCGCGGGCGCGCCGTCGGGCCTGCACGCCGGCGCGGCGGCGTCGGTGCCGTGGCTGCGCGTGGCGCAGGCGGCGGCGGCGATCGCCGCGATCCTGGCCGGCGGGCGCTTCCTGCTGCCCGTGGTGTTCCGCGCCGTCGGCGGCACCCGCACGCCGGAGGTGTTCACCGCCACCGCGCTGCTGGTCGTCGTCGGCACCGCCTTTCTCGCGAGCAGCGCCGGCCTGTCGATGTCGCTCGGCGCCTTTCTCGCCGGCGTGCTGCTGTCCGGCTCGGAGTACCGCCACGAGCTGCAGGCCGACATCGAGCCGTTCGAGGGCCTGCTGCTCGGCTTCTTCTTCATGTCCGTCGGCATCACCGCGCAGCTCGGCCTGCTCGCAGCCCACACCGCCGCGATCGCCGCGGGCGTCGCCGGCCTGCTGTGCGCCAAGGCCGCGGTCGCCTTCGCCCTCGCCCGCCTCGCCGGCCAGGACAGGACGGCGGCGGCCCGTTTCGCCCTCGCGCTGCCGCAGGGCAGCGAGTTCAGCTTCGTGCTGTTCGCCGCCGCCGTCGCCGTGGGCGCGCTGTCGCCGGCGCAGGCCGACGGCGCCACCCTGGTGATCGCCCTGTCCATGGCGGCCACGCCCGTGCTGTTCAGCGCCTCCGAGCGCGTCCTGGTGCCCCGCCTCGCCCCGCGCGCCGAGCCGGAGTACGACGCGATCGACGCCGAGCCGATGCCGGTGATCATCTGCGGCTTCGGCCGCGTCGGCCAGATCGTCGGCCGGATGCTGCGCATGCAGGGCATCGGCTTCGTCGCCCTGGAGCGCGACGCGGCGCAGATCGACGTGATCCGCCGCTTCGGGTCCAAGGTCTACTATGGTGACGCCGGCCGCGCCGACCTGCTGCGCGCCGCCGGCGCCGAGGCGGCCCGGGTGCTGGTGATCGCCGTCGACGACATGGAGGCGGCGCTGCGGATCGCCGACATCGCGCGCCGCCAGTTCCCCCGCCTGCGCATCGTGGCGCGCGCCCGCAACCGGCGCCACGCCCACCTGCTGATGGACCGCGGCGTCGCCGGCCTGGTGCGCGAGACCTTCCACTCCAGCCTGCGGCTGACCGGCCTGGCGCTCGACGCCCTCGGCCTGGACCCGGCGGCGTCGCGCGACGCCCTCGCCCTGTTCGCGGCCCACGACGAGCGGTCCCTGCTCGCCAGCCACGCCTACCACGAGGACGAGGCCCAGCTGATCCAGAACGCCCAGCAGCAGGCCGCAGAGCTGACGGAGCTGTTCCAGGCGGACCGGGCGCAGCCGTGAGCGGCAAATCTGTGAAGTCTTGACAGGGCTTGACCGGCGCGAAGCTAGGCTGGGCTCTGCCCAGACCCGCCAGGCGGAGGTGGCCAAAGGTTCCGACGATCCGCCTGGATCGTCGGAAAGGCCACCGGAGGAAGCCGCCCCTGGACCGGCCTTGCTTAAGAATTGGATTCCAAAGGCTCGCCTTTGGCGGGGTCCAGGGGCAGAGCCCCTGGCCTTGCTTCCTCCCCCAGTCCCAGCGCGAGCTGCACCCGCCCCCCCGCCTGCTCCAGCCCCGACACGCTGACCCCCAGCAGCCGCACCCCCCGCGGCGCCGGGAAGCACGGCCGCAGCAGCTCCACCGCCAGCCGCTCCAAGCCCTGCGCGCTGTCCAGCGCGTCCACGCACGACCGGCTGCGGGTCAGGATGCGGAAGTCCGCGTGCTTGACCTTCACGGTGACGGTGCGCCCGCGCATCCCGCCGCGCGCATAGGCCGCCCACACCTTGGCCAGGATCGGCGCCAGCAGGGCAGGGACCTCGTCCCACGCCACGACGTCGCGGGGAAAGGTGTTCTCCGCCCCCACCGACTTGCGCGCCCGGTCGGCGACCACCGGCCGCTCGTCCAGGCCGCGCGCCACCCCGTGGTAGTACGCCCCCGCCTTGCCGAACCGCGCGAGCAGGAACTCCAGCGACTGCGCGCGCAGGTCGAGCCCGGTGCGGATGCCGAGCCGGTTCATCTTCTCCGCCGTCCGCGGCCCGACCCCGTGGAACCGCCCCACCGCCAGCCCCTCCACGAAGCCCGGCCCCATGCGCGGCGTGATGACGAACTGCCCGTCCGGCTTCCTGTGGTCCGACGCCAGCTTGGCGAGGAACTTGTTGTAGGAGATCCCCGCCGACGCCGTCAGCCCGGTCCGCGCGCGGATGCGGCCGCGGATCTCCGCCGCGATCGCGGTCGCCGAGCCGCGGTCCAGCAGCGGCGCCGTGACGTCGAGATACGCCTCGTCGAGCGACAGCGGCTGGATCAGCGGGGTGTACTCGGCGAAGATCGCGTGGATCTGGCGCGACACCTCCTTGTACACCTCGAAGCGCGGGTGGACGAACACCAGCTGCGGGCACAGGCGCCGCGCGGTGGACGACGGCATCGCCGAGCGCACGCCGAACCGCCTGGCCTCGTAGGACGCCGCCGCCACCACGCCGCGCTCGCGCGAGCCGCCCACCGCCAGCGGGACCCCGCGCAGCGCCGGATCGTCGCGCTGCTCCACCGAGGCGTAGAACGCGTCCATGTCGACATGGATGATGCGGCGCACCGCAGGCGGCGCCGGACGCAGGGGCAGGTCCGAATCGGCCATGGCGGCTGCCACGTTATCATGGCCGCCGGCGGTGCGCTCGCGTGGCGTGCTGGGCGGTGGAGGCCGTGACGGCTCGCTGCTTCAGGCAGGAAGGCAAGGATTCTTCTTTTTCTGAAGAAAAAGAAGCAAAAAGACTTTGCCCATAAGACTCAGGGGGGCGGGCGGCTCCGGAGTTCCATGGGTAAGAGTTCTTTGGTTCTTTCTTTCAAGAAAGAACAAGCTTGCTGCCTGCCTCCGCACAGCCTCCGGGTGCTCTCGCGGGCGTGAACACCCTGTCGGGGATCGCGAACCGGCGACCGCGGACGCGCCTCGCCGCCGGGGGGCCTAGCCGTTCTCCAGGCCGAACAGCGATCCCAGCGTCACCCCCAGCGTGGTCGCGATGTTGCAGAGCATCGCCGGCCCGATCCTCAACAGGCCCGCCTCGAAGCTCTCGATCACGGCCCCGCTTGCGCCCACCGCCTGCCCCAGCGCCTCCGGCGAGGTCGCCCGCTGCTCCCGCGCCTGCCTGATCCTGCTGCCGACGTAGCTGTCGAGCCGCGAGGGCGGCCCGCCAGCCGACCTGTGGGGCGGCTCCGTGCGGTTGGACATGAGGCGGACTCCGGTTGGTGGCAGCATCGGCCGGGTGCCACGGATCGGAGCGGGGCAAACATCCAATGAAGAACGTTACGACCTGTACAGGCAGGCGAGCCTAAACTGGATCAGCTTGCGACAATAATCCTGGGCAGCCGGGTCGGGGCTGCTCCCCGGGCCCTGACCTGGCCGCGCCCGCTTCGCCGCAGGAGGGCCGCAGCAGCCGCGGCGCGTGGTTCGACCCGCCAGGCAGCCCGCAGTCCGGGCCGGGGCAGGCCGCCGGTCGCGCCGGCCCCGCAGCCGGCGCCGCCCGACCGCCGTCGCACGACCGGTCCGTCCGGCAGTATCTCGACTTGAAAAGGCCAGGGCTCTGGCCTGGACCCGCCCCTCCTTCAAGGCGGGGGCGAGCCGCCCCCGGACCCGGCCTGGCTTAAGAGATGGATCCCAAAGGCTCGCCTTTGGCGGGGTCCAGGGGCAGAGCCCCTGGCCTTCCTTTCTGGCTCTGGAACCGAGACACTGCCGCCCGCCCGCAGGCTTCGACAGAACCCCGCCGACGCGATACACCGCGCGCGGCCGCGCGCGTCCCGCTGTCCGGCCGCCGATCGTGGGAGGAACCGCCTGTGCAGTTCGAGCGCCGCTTCAAGTTCCTGATCGCAGCGCCGGGCTTCGACGCGGACGACATCGAGGGCATCCGCCTCGACCAGATCACCACGGAGATCGAGAAGATCGGCTTCTCCGTGCTGCGCGCGCGCAAGAGCGACGAGGCCGAGCTGGTGATCCGCACCGACGCCGCCCTCGGCTGCGTCGTCATCGACTGGGGCAAGCGCGGCCCCCAGGGCAAGGCCGCCGCCCTGGTCTCCTTCATCAGGAAACGCGGCCTCGCGGTGCCGATCATCATCCTGGTGCGCCACCAGCGCTTCGAGGACATGCCGGTCGACGTGCTGCACGAGGCCGACGGCTTCGTGTTCCTCGCCGAGGAGACGCCCGAGTTCATCGCCAAGAACCTCGCTTCCTACCTGCGCCACTACGCCGAGACCCTGCGCACCCCGTTCTTCGGCGCGTTGCTCGACTTCGCAGAGCAGGGCAACCAGCTGTGGACCTGCCCCGGCCACAACGGCGGCGTGTTCTACTCGCGCTCGCCGATCGGCCGCATCTTCGTCGAGCACCTCGGCGAGGCGGTGTTCCGCGACGACCTCGACAACTCCGTGCTCGACCTCGGCGACCTGCTGATCCACCAGGGCGCACCGCTCCAGGCGCAGAAGGAGGCGGCCAAGATCTTCGGCGCCGAGCGCACCTACTTCGTGCTCAACGGCACGTCCACGAGCAACAAGATCGTGCTGCAGTCCCTCGTCGCCGACGACGACCTGGTGCTGTTCGACCGCAACAACCACAAGGCGGCCCACCACGGCGGCCTGTTCCTGGGCTGCGGCATCCCGATCTTCCTGCCCACCGCGCGCAACGCCCACGGCATGATCGGCCCGATCGACTTCGCGGCCCTCGACGAGACCCGCCTGCGCGAGAGCATCCGCGACAACCCGCTGGTGATCGACAAGGACGCCTGGCGCCGCGAGCGCCCGTTCCGCGTCGCCGTCGTCGAGCAATGCTCCTACGACGGCACAATCTACAGCGCCGACATGATCGCCGACAGGCTCGGCCCGCTGTGCGACTACCTGATGTTCGACGAGGCCTGGGCCGGCTTCATGAAGTTCCATCCGCTGTACCGCGGCCGCTTCGCCATGGGGCTGAACGGGCTCTCCGAGGCCAGCCCCGGCATCATCGCCACCCAGTCCACGCACAAGCAGCTCGCGGGCTTCAGCCAGTCGAGCCAGATCCACGTGCGCGACAACCACATCAAGGGCCAGCGCCGGCGCGTGGAGCACCGCCGGTTCAACGAGTTCTTCATGATGCACGCCTCGACGTCGCCGTTCTACCCGCTGTTCGCGTCCCTCGACGTCGGCGCGCAGATGATGAAGGGGCGGCAGGGCGAGGTGCTGTGGGACGACACGGTCCGCCTTGGCATCGAGCTGCGCAAGAAGATCCGCTCGGCGCGCGACGAGTTCATCGCCCGAGAGACCGACGCCGAGAAGCAGTGGTTCTTCGAGCCGTTCGTCCCCGACACCGTGCCCAACCCGGCGGCCGGCGTCGCCGGCGCCCCCGCGCGCGTGCGCTGGGAGGACGTGTCCACCGACGAGCTGGCCGCCAACCCCGCGCACTGGGCGATGGCGCCGGACGACACCTGGCACGGCTTCGGCGAGGTGGCACCCGGCTTCGCCATGACCGACCCCAACAAGCTGACCCTGCTCACCCCCGGCTTCGACCACGACAGCGGCGAATACGCCGAGCACGGCGTGCCCGCCCCGGTGCTGGCCGTGTTCCTGCGCGAGAACCGCATCGTGCCGGAGAAGAACGACCTCAACTCGATCCTGTTCCTGCTCACCCCGGGCGTGGAAAGCAGCAAGGCCGGCACGCTGCTCAGCTTCCTGGTGTTCTTCAAACGCCTCCACGACGACAACCGCCTGCTCGACGAGGTGATGCCCGACTTCGTGCGCCAGCGCCCGGAGCGCTACGGCGGCCGGCGCCTGCGCGACCTGTGCGCCGAGATGCACGACTTCTATCGCTCCAACCGGACCTCCACCCTGCAGCGCGACCAGTTCCGCGCCGAGCACTTCCCCACCATGGCGATGCGCCCGGACCAGGCGGTGCGCGAGTTCGTGCGCAACAACGTCGACTTCCTGCCGATCGACGAGATCTTCGGCCGCATCGCCTGCACGCTCTGGGTGGTCTACCCGCCGGGCATCGCCACCATCATCCCCGGCGAGCGACTCGACGAGCGCGCCCGGCCGATGGTCGAGTACCTCAAGGTGTTCGAGCGCGCCGCCAACCTGTTCCCCGGCCTGGAGAACGAGATCCAGGGCATCTACCGCGAGAAGCAGCCGGACGGCACGGTGCGATTCTACACCTACGTCGTGCGCGAGGAGCGCGAGGTTCGGCGACTTCTCTGACCAGGCAAGGCAAGGCCAGGGGCTCTGCCCCTGGACCCCGCCAAAGGCCGAGCCTTTGGAAACCCCTACTTAAGTTAGGGGATCAAAGGGCCTCGGGCCCTTTGCAGGTCCAGGGCAGAGCCCTGGCCTTGCTGCCTTCGGCACCCCGTTGCCAATCGTCCCGCCGTCCCGACTTGTCATCGAACTGTAGTTGGCTCCCTTCGCCGTGAACCGCTTCAACTCCGCCCGACGGTTACCGGCGCGTAATCGGACGCTTGCGATGAAGACAACTCCGGGTGGTGGAACAGATGACTCTGAAAAACTGGTACAGGAACTCCTGTGCCCTCCTCGGCACCCTGGCGATGCTGCAGCCCACGGCGCTGTTCGCGCAGGAAGCGCCGGGCGACGTCACCATCGCGCCGAAGAGCAGCGACATGGTGCAGCGCTTCGCCACCAACCTGGCCGCGCAGCCCAGGCTGAGCACCGCCGAGAAGGTCGCGCTGCTGCAGCAGAAGGTGAAGTACGTGTTCGTCCTGTTCCAGGAGAACCGTTCCTTCGACTTCTACTTCGGCACCTTCCCCGGCGCCCACGGCCTGTTCACCCAGGGCGGCACGGCCACCCCGGGCTTCTACCAGCCGCTGGTCAACACCGACGGCACGGTCGGCCCGATCTCGCCGTTCCTGATCCCGCAGACCGTGAAGACCGCGGCCGGCACCACCGTGCCGATCTACCCCGCCGACATCGCCTCGGTCGACCACTCCCACACCGGCATCGACAACAGCCAGCATTTCGTGAACGGCGTCTCCCTCAACGACCGCTTCGCGCTCGACGAGGAGGGCCTGACCACCAACGCCGTCGGCCAGATTGTCAGCAAGACCACGCTGCTGCCGGCCGCCGCCAACCCCACGCTGGCGCAGAAGCAGATGGGCGAGCTGGTCATGGGCCACGTCGACTGCGACACCGCGCCGTTCCTGTGGCAGTATGCCGACCGCTTCGCGCTGTTCGACAACTTCCACATGACCGTGACCGGGCCGTCGACGCCGAACGCCCTGGCGATGATCGCCGGCCAGTCCGGCCTGACGCAGTGGGCGCTGCATCCGGGCACGGCCAGCAGCAACACCGCGAGCCCGGTCGTGGCCAGCAGCGGCGGCGAGCCGATCGTCGGCGATCCCGGCCCGTTCCCCGGCTCCAACCTCGACTTCTCCCCGGTCAAGCCGCCGTACAACCCGGGCGACGAGAACCCCAACAAGCCGGCGCTGAACCAGACCTATGCCACCCTGCCGCTGTCGTTCATGGGCCGCGAGATCCAGACCACGATCGCCAACGACCCGAACCCGGCGCTCGACCTGCTCGACGTGCAGCATGACATCAGGCGCATCGCCGGCGACGGCAACGCGCCCACCAACTGGGGCTGGTTCCAGGAAGGCTACGACGCCGAGCCGACCGACTCCGCGGCCGTGCCGCTGCACAGCTCCTACATCATCCACCACAACGCCCCGCAGTACTTCGGCTACATCGCCGACAACCCGACGGTGGCCAGCGCCCACCTGCGCGGCCTGAACGACTTCTTCGGCGCGGTGCAGAACCAGCAGCTCGGCACCACGGGCGGCGTGTTCTACGTGCGCGGCGGCTACGACAACAACGACGGCCTGGTGCCCGTCGACCCCAACCCCGCGGTGCGCGCCGCCTTCCCGGGCAGCGACGACCACCCCGCCTACTCCGACGGCCAGATCGCCGAGCAGCTGATCGCCGACGAGGTCAACGCGATCGCCGCCAGCCCGTACTGGAAGGACAGCGCGATCGTCATCGCCTACGACGAGACCGACGGTCTCTACGACCACGCCGCCGTCACCAGCCGCGTCAACGACCCGCAGGGCAACCCGCTGGAGCCCTCGCAGCGCATCCCCGCGATCGTGATCTCGCCCTACGGCAAGGCGCACGCGATCATCAGCCAGAACACCGAGCACAGCTCGATCATCAAGCTGATCAACCTGATCTTCAATCTCACCCCGCTCGCCGACCTGCCCGACGAGACCCGCGGCTTTGCGGCCGGCAAGGCGCTCACCGGCCAGGACTACATGGGTCCCGCCGACGCCAAGACCCCGGGCATCGGCAACATGCTCGCGGCCTTCGACAACGCCCGCCTTACCGGCAAGGTCGCCCCGCTGCCGGCCTCCTACGCCGAGATCCTTCCCGGCGTGGCACCCAGCCTGCCGCACTACCCGCTCGGCGGCTGCTACACGCTCAACATCGTGCCCACCGACTACCGGAACGGCACGCTGATCGACCCGGCGCCGGTGGACTTCAACCCCCGCCCGTCGCTGACCCCCGGCGTGCCCACCTCGGGCACCTGGACGCCCTGATCCATCCGTCCGCGACGCCTTGCCCGATCGGGAAGGGGAGCCGGAGCGATCCGGCTCCCCTTCTCCTTGCCTGGAGCACGACCCGAGATGACGCCCGCCGCCCACGCCACCGCCCTGCTGGCCGCCCTGCTGCTCGCGGGCCCGCCCGGCGCCTCCGCGCAGCCGGCCCCTGCCGCCACCACGCAGCCCGCACCCCTCGTCACGGTCCCCGAGCCCTCGCGCGTCGCAGACACGGCATCCGGGCACGCCGTCCCGGCCGCAGCGGCAGCGGACGCCTCCCCCCCCGGACCGACCCTTGCCGCGATCCGCAAGGCCGGCGCGCTGCGCTGCGGCGTGGTCGTCGACGAGGACGACTATTCGGAGGCCGACACCCACGGCAACCTGTCCGCCCTCGGCGCCGACCTGTGCCGCGCCCTGGCCGCCGAGGCGCTCGGCGATCCGGGCAAGGCGTTGTTCCTGTCCGCCCGCGACGAGCCGGAAGGCATGGCCGCCCTGCGCGACAACCGGATCGACGTGCTGTTCGGCGCAACCCCGCACCCGGTCGTGGGCAGCGCCTACGGCGTGGCGTTCGGCCCGCCGATGTTCTTCGACGGCCAGGGCTTCCTCGTGCCGCGCGACGGCGGCATCGCCACCCTCGCCGACCTGGCCGGCCGCCACGTCTGCTTCATCAACGCCTCGCCCCCGGAGCGCGGCCTCTACGACGCCCTGGAGCCGCGCCTCGCCACGCCGGAGGTCCGCTTCCCGTACACCGAGCGCGGCGAGATGGAGGCCGCCCTGGTCGGCGGCCACTGCGACGCGATCACCGGCGACGTCTCCTGGATGGCCAACGTCCGCGCCGCGTTCCACGCCCAGGTCGAGCGCTTCGCCGTGCTGCCCGACACCATCACCCTGGACCCGATGTCGCCGGCGTACCGCGCCGGCGACGCGCAATGGGCCTCGCTGGTGGACTGGACGGTGTGGGCGCTGCTGCAGGCGGAGGAGCACGGCATCACCCAGGCCAACGCCGAGGCCATGCGCCACAGCACCGACCCCGTGGTGCGCCGCCTCACCGGCGAACTGCCGTGGATCGCGCGCTCCCTCGGCGTAGGCGAGGACGCGTTCCGCCTCGCGATCGAGGCGGTCGGCAACTACGGCGAGATCTACGACCGCGACGTGGGCGAGGGCTCGCCGCTGCATCTGCCGCGCGGGCGCAACGCGCTTGCATCGCGCGGCGGGCTGATGTGGGCGCTGCCGGTGGAGCCGCTGCAGTAGGCAAGGAAGCAGGGTTGAGGCTCTGCCTCAAACTCCGCCAAAGGCAAGCCTTTGGAATCCATCCCCAAGTAAGGCCGGGTCCAGGGGCGGCTCGCTCCTGGCGGGTCTGGGCAGAGCCCAGCCTTGCTTGCTTCGACTGATCAAGGTCGGGATCAGGCCTCGAAGCTGACGTGGGGATGCGCGCCGGTGCCGGCGTCCAGTGCGGGAGTGCTCGTGCTGACCGAGATTGTGTCGCCCTGAGCGTCGGTGACCACGGTGGTGATCGAGCCATCGGCGTTCGCCGTGCTGCTCGTGCTGCCGCTGCCCGAGACCGCCGCGGTGGAGGAGGAGGTCGGCGGCCCGCTCGGCTCCGGGGCGCGCACCGGAGCCGCAGGCGCGGCGTCGGACACGATGGGCAGGCTGGCGACGTCGCCGATGCTGGCGCTCATGGGGCGGCTCCCGGGCTGGTTGCCCCAGGCTGCGCCCACCACGGTAACTCCCGCGTTAACGCCGGGCGCGTCCCGGACCGGCTGCGGCCGCGAACCGGCCCGCCGCGCGACGCCGCAGGCCGGCGTCAGACCTGCCGCCAGCCTGGCTTGCCCGGGTCGGTCAGGGTGAAGTGGATCGGCCCGATGCCGGAGATCGCCAGGATCGCCGGCTCCTTGGCGTCGCGCTGCACCCCGTCGTAGTGCGGCGTGCGGGCGACGCGACGCACGAAGCCGCCGGCGGCCACCGGCACGGTGCGCTCCGGCGCGAAATCCTCGCCGCTCGCTACCCACCAGGTGCCGGACAGCACGACGCACAGCCGGTCGGTCTCGTAGAAATGCGGCGCGCTCATGTAGCCGGGGTGCCAGCGGATCAGCACGAAATACTGCCCCGGCTCGCCCAGCGCGCCATGCATCGTGGCCTGCTCGGCCGTGCCGTCCGGGAAGTTGTAGAGCTGCTTCCACGGGATCTCGCCGGCCTGCACCACCTGGGTCATCGACGGGTCGGCGCCGGCCGCCCCGGCGGGCGCGGACCGAAGCGTGGCCGCAGCGGCCGCCAGCAGCGGCGCGGCCAGCAGGGTGCGGCGTGCGAACGGGTCGGTCATCGGCAAAGTCCTCCCGGCGGCTTTTCGCCGAGCCTGACCGAACCGCGGCCGGCTGGCCAGGGCCGTTCGCACAGCGCAGCCGGGCAGGCGAGCGATCCGCCTCCACGCGTCCCGACGCTAGGCGGCCGGGCCGCAGCCCTCGGCCGCGTTGGCGCGGTGCCAGTGCTCCTCGGCCCGGTTGTCCGGGCAGCCCGCCGCCTGCCACAGGAAATAGGCGTGGGTGCGGACGTGCTGCTCCGTCCGCTCCAGCGACTGCTGCCTGGTCACGAGGGCGTCGCCGAACGGCGCGAGCTGGCCGCCCCGGCTGACGTGCACCCGGGCGTGCAGGCCGTCCGCCTCCGCCTCCGGGACGAGGTGCAGGCCGCCCGCCGCCCTGAGGGCCTCCTGCGGGGCGTCCGCCGCGTCCTCGACCACGACCGGAAGCACGTGCAGGACCGTGTCCCGCGCGTTCAGCACGTCAACCAGGCATTCTTCCACGGCGCACCCTCTCGTTGTGCCCGCCGGACCGGGCCGGACTGCCCGGCACGGGCGGGCGTGCGGAAGTCCAGGGTACTAGCGCCATCCGGCTAACCGGCAGTTAACGCGAGCCTCCGAGGCGCACGGCGCCGCCGTGGTCCGAGGCCGGTCAGGAAGGCCAGGGGCTCTGCCCCTGGACCCCGCCAAAGGCCGAGCCTTTGGAATCCGATTCTTAAGTCAAGCCGGTCCAGAGGCGGCTCCCTTCGGTGGCCCTTCCAACGATCCAGGCGGATCGTCGGAACCTTTGGCCACCTCCGCTTGGCGGGTCTGGGCAGAGCCCAGCCTTGCTTGCCTCAACACGTCAGGCCGTTCAGCCACCAGGATCAGGCCAGAACGCGGAGCAGGTGCCTGCCCGCCATGCCCTGCCCCGCGACGGCGTCCTGCGCGGGCGCGTCGGACGCGGCCCGGGCGGTGGCCGTGGCGGCGGGGCGCGACGTGTCTGCCGGCGTGCCGGAGGCCGCGTCCGGATCGCGGCGGATGACGGGCGGAAGGAACTGGTAGCCGCTGCCGACGGTGCTGATGGCCATGGCGTGCGGCCTCCGTTCTGATGGAACGGGCAGCATCGCAGGCCTGGGTGAACGGTTGATGAAGGCGACCACGCCGACACAGGGACTCCGGCCTGCCGGTCCCGACAGCGCGCTGGCGGAGAGAGTGTCCGTATAACCGTTGTTTCAGGCCGTTCCCCGCTGTGCCAAATGGCCTGTGAATCCGAGCATTGTCCCGGCTAAGCCGTCCCCCGGCGTTCCCGCTTGCGTCCCGGCAACCCGCCGCTATCTTGGGAACAGCTTTGGGAACAGGATCATGGCGGGCAGGCTGACTGCGATCGGTGTCCGGGCTCTGGTGAAGCCCGGCCGCTACACGGACGGGGAGGGGTTGCACCTCTACGTCAAGGACGCGGACCGCCGGGCTTGGGTGCTGCGATACACCCGATCCGGCAAAAGCCGCGACATGGGCCTGGGCGCCTATCCAGCAACCACCCTCGCAGAAGCCCGGGAACGGGCCTCTGACGCCCGAAAGCACCTCCGGGCGGGGGATGACCCGTTGGCGGTGCGCGAGGCCGCCCAGGGCGAGAAAATCGCCACCCTGGAGCAGACGTTCCGCCGGGCCGCCGAGGAGCTGATGGCCGACAAGGGCAAGGCTTGGCGCAGCCCGAAGCACCGGGCGCAATGGGCGTCGACTTTGGAGACCTACGCATACCCCGTCTTTGGGAACCAGCCGGTGCGCGACGTCGACAGCGACGCCGTGATGCGGGTCCTGCGCCCGCTCTGGGACCGCGCCCCCGAGACAGGATCGCGCCTGCGCGGCCGTATCGAGGCCGTCCTGGACGCCGCAGCGGCACGCGGGTGGCGCACCGGCGAGAACCCGGCCCGGTGGAAGGGGCACCTGGCGTCGCGCCTGCCCTCGCCTCGCAAGGTCAAGGCGACGGAGCACCATCCCGCCCTGCCATGGTCCGACGTGGCCGGCTTCGTGGTCGAGCTGCGCGAGCGAGAGGGCGTGGCGGCCCGTGCCGTCGAGATGACGATTCTGACCGCCTGCCGGTCCGGCGAGGTGCGGGGCATGCGCTGGGGCGAGGTGGATTGGGACACGGCCGTGTGGACGATCCCCAGCCGGCGCATGAAGGCCGGCAAGCCGCACCGCGTTCCCCTGTCTGCCGCGGCGGTGCTGCTGCTGCGCCGGATGCGCGCGGGCCAGCCTGCCGCTGCCGCGCTGGTGTTTCCTGGCGCGAAGGTCGGCGCCGCGCTGTCCGACATGAGCCTCACGGCCGTGCTGCGGCGCATGAACGCCGTCGCCGAGGGCGCGACGCCGCCCTGGCGCGACGCAGCGACGGGCGAACCGATCACCGTGCACGGTTTCCGCTCCACGTTCCGGGTCTGGGCCGGCGAGCGAGCCCCCTACCCGCGCGAGGTGGTCGAGGCCGCGCTGGCGCACACGCTGAAGGACAAGGTCGAGGCCGCCTACCAGCGATCGGACCTGATGGAGCGTCGCCGGCCGTTGATGGAGGAGTGGGCGACGTTCTGCACCGCGGCCGAGCGCACTGCCATCGTCGTGTCGCTGCGGGCCTGATGGCGAATTGTGGTGACATAGCGGGAGACACAGGGGGATAACAGGACGCACCTAGACACAGTAAGTCCAGCCAATTGGACAGTATTTGCTGGTGGAAATTGTGTTCCGGCCGATGATATAGCCCGGATATGAGCCGCATTGGTCCCTACAGCAGCGCACATAGTCTTTCAAACCTGGACGGACGCACGCGGGAAGCGCGATTGCTTCGGCGGGTGCGCGCCGAGCTGACGGCGCACGTCGGCGGCAAGCCGTCCGCAACGCAGCGGATGCTGATCGAACGCGCCGCCACCCTGGCGCTGCACGTCGAGACCCTGGACCGCAAGGTGCTCGAAGGCGGGGTGATGTCCGAGCACGACAGCCGGACATACCTCGCCTGGAGCAACAGCCTGACCCGGACGCTGCGCGAGCTGGGGCTGGGCAAGCCGCAGGACGCGCCCGGCAACCGGCTGCAGGCGCACCTCGCCGGCAAGGCCGCCTGATGACACCCCGCGCCCGGATCGGCTGTGCCCTTCGCCGCCCCTGCCCGAGATGCAGCGGTGGCTCGCTGGTCAGTTCGGGCGGCTGGACCCCGCGGGCCGCGCGCACTTCAGAATGGTAGCCGCCAGCTCCTGCGCACCCTCCTGGGCGATCGATATGCCGATCCATCCCAGTCCCGGGTGCAGCAACATCAGGTGCACCGATCCGGGCCTGCTGGGGATGCTCTGGGCGCTCCAGCGCATCCGTTCAGTCGTGATCACCGGCGTTGCCTTGGTTGGGTTCACCATCGGCATAGCCGGCGACATCAACTCGCGCAGGCTGATCAATCCCTTGATGATCTCTTCCAGCTGCGGCGCCGACCTCACGAGTTTATCGCCACCTTCGAGGCCGATGGTCATCACGTCGCTGCCGGGGTTCAGGTTCAGGCTCAGCGTCGGCAGCCCAGCTTCATCGCCCATCCAGTCCTCCATCGGTTCCTCGACAGCCCCGATGGTGGCCGGCGCCGGGCAGGTCCGCAAAGGCTTGCCTGGTCTGGTCCCCACCCCGTGAACATCCTCGCCGCCCTCGACGACCCGGACCTGTTCGCCCCGCACTTCAAGGGCGCCACCTGGCAGGCGTGGCGGGCCTTCCTGTCGGCGCTCTACGGCCTGCCGATGGATGCCGACACCCTCGCCCGCTACCGGCACCACACGGGCCGCACGGAGCCGCCGGCGCAGGCGTTCACGGAGGCGGCCCTGATTTGCGGCCGGCGCGGCGGCAAGTCCCGCGTGCTCGCCCTGATCGCCGTGTTCCTGGCCACGATGCAGGACGTGACCCCGCACCTGGCGCCGGGCGAACGGGCCACGATCGCCGTCATCGCCGCGGACAGGAAGCAGGCTCGCAGCATCTTCCGGTTCGCGATGGGCATGCTGACCGAGACGCCGATGCTGGCCGACCTGGTGGAGGACAGCACCGCGGACGCCATCACCCTGCGCAACCG
>CAXSFU010000057.1:0-11543 GCA_964236695.1 uncultured Acetobacteraceae bacterium
GGGCCCCGGACTGGGCCCCGGACTGGGCCCCGGACTGGGCGAGGAACAGGCCGATGGTGACCAGGGCGCAGGGGCTGGCGGCGGCGCCGAGCAGGGTGGTGAAGCGCAGCAGCGGGATGGGCAGGCCAGCGCCGGTGGCGGCAAAGGCGAGGCCGAGCGCGGGGGCGGCGAGCAGCGGGTTGCGCGCGAGGGAGAGCGCGACCTTGCGCAGCACGGGGCCCAGGCCGGCGCGGCGCGTGCCCTCGTGGCGCTGCAGGTCGGTCTCGATCAGGACGATGGCGCCGGCGAACAGGACGCAGGCGGTGAGCAGGGTGGCGATGATCGCGGGCGGCAGTCCGGCGGGGCCCAACGCCGCGAGGCACAGCGGGATGCCCATGAAGCCGGTGTTGGCGTAGGCGGCGTCGAGGCCCTCGATGGCGCGGTCGGCGAGGCGGAGGCCGCGGCGGCGGTCGAGCGCGAAGGAGCAGGCGAAGGTGGCCGCCATGCCGCCGCCAAAGGCCGCGAGGAAGGCGGGGTGGTCGAGCTCGGCGCGGGTGATCTGCGCCATCGCCTGGAACAGCAGGGCGGGCAGGGCGAGCCAGACCACGAAGTTGTTCAGGCTGTCGGTGGCGCCGGCGCCGAGCACGCCGCGCCGCGCGCACAGGAAGCCCGCCAGGATCAGCGCGAAGATCGGCAGCGCGGCGTTCAGGACTGCGCTCAACGGGGAAGGCTCCGGCGGCCTGAGCGGGGAAGGAAGCAAGGTCGAGGCTCCGCCTCGAGCTCCGCCAGGGCGAGCCGCCCTGGACCGGCTTCTCTTAAGGGATGGGGATCAAAGGGCCCCTGGCCCTTTGCGGGTCCGGGCAGAGCCCGGCCTTGCTTCCTGTCAGTCCCCCCCGAGGATGAACCGCTCCGTGCGCTCCTGCGCCTCGTGGTCGGTCATCTGCGCGGGCGGGCTCTTCATGAACCAGGCGCAGGGCCCGGCGAGCGGCCCGCCGGAGTCGCGGTCCAGCGCCAGGCGGGCGCAGCGGATGGCGTCGATCACCACGCCGGCGGAGTTCGGGCTGTCCCAGACCTCCAGCTTCAGCTCGCACGACAGGGGGACGTCGCCGAAGGCGGTGCCTTCCACGCGGATGAAGGCGAGCTTGCGGTCGGTGAGCCAGGGGACGTGGTCGGACGGGCCGACGTGGACGTCGGCGTCGGGCAGCTCGGTGGCGAGCTGGCTGGTGACCGCGCGGGTCTTGGACAGCTTCTTGGACGCCAGGCGGTCGCGGTCGAGCATGTTCATGAAGTCGGCGTTGCCGCCGACGTTGAGCTGGTAGGTGCGGTCGATGCGCACGCCGCGCTCGCGGAACAGGTTGACCAGCGCGCGGTGGACGATGGTGGCGCCGACCTGGCTCTTGATGTCGTCGCCGACGACCGGCAGGCGGGCGCGCTCGAAGCGGGCGGCCCAGGCGGGGTCGGAGGCGATGAAGGAGGGGATGCAGTTGACGAAGCCGCAGCCGGCGTCGAGCGCGGCCTGGGCGTAGGCGCGGGTGGCCTCGTCCGAGCCGACGGGGAGGTAGGAGACCAGGACCTCGGCGCGGGCGTCGCGCAGCGCCTGGGCGAGGTCGACCGGCGGGGCGGGGCTTTCCTCCACGACGCCGCGCAGCGACGGGCCGAGGCCGTCGAGCGTGGGGCCGCGCTGCACCGTGACGCCGGCGGGCGGCAGCTCGGCGAAGCTGCAGGTGTTGTTCGGCGCCGCGGCGAGGGCGGTCGCGAGATCCTCGCCGACCTTGCCCACGGCGACGTCGAAGGCCGCGACGATGCGGATGTCGCCGACGTGGTAGCCGCCGAGGCGGACGTGCATCAGGCCGGGCACCAGCTCGTTGTCGGGGGCGTCGGCGTAGAAGCGAACGCCCTGGGCCAGCGAGGAGGCGCAGTTGCCGCAGCCGGCGATGGCGACGCGTATCTCGGGCAAGCGGAGGCTCCGTTCGGGTCTGGGCGTCGTTCCTGGGCCTCGTTCCTAGCGGCGCAAGGGGGGGAAGGAAAGGGCGCGAGGCGCGGGCGCGCGGCGGGCGGCGCAGGCAGGCGACGCGGGGCGGCGCCTCAAGTGTGCGGTTTAGGACACGATCTGGCGCAAAAGGCGGGGCGGCGAACTTCGCTGTTCCCCCGGTCTCATTAATAGGACATTAATGGATCGTTAGGAAATGGCGACGCCGAACCCGCGCCGCCGCCAGCCAGGACGGCTTTCCCGCCACCGCACGGCGCTGCGCGCGCCGTCCAAGCCGATGGTCCGACTATGCGAACAGCCGCCCGCCCGCGGTGCGCCGTCCCGGTCCGGGCCGTGCCGTCGCAGGCTCCCTGTCCGACGCGGGAGGCGTGCGCCGCGGCGGCGGACCCTGGCTGCGCGGCCGCCGCGCGCTGATGCGGCGTCGCCCGGCGACATCTGCCTGACACAGTGCCGCCCGACGGTGGCGCCGGCTTCCACACCCACAGGACAAGCCCGACATGGCCCGATCAGCATCCCTGACCGCCTGCGTCCCCGCGCGCCCGCCGGCCACGCCGCCGCCGCCCTCGCCCCGGCGGGCAGGGGGGCTGGTCCCGGCGGCCCTCGCGCTGCCGGTCCTGGCGCTGCTGGCGCCGGGGACGGCGCAGGCGCACGTCAAGTGGTTCTGCGCCTACGACGTGGCCTCGCAGCCGCTCGCGCTGGGCACCGTGCTGAGCCGGGCGTTCGTCGTGCTGGCCCTGGTCTCGGCGCTGGGGCTGTGGATCGGCACCTGGCTGGCGCGCTCCGGGGTGGGCGAGACGATGGCGCGCGGGCTCGACGTCGCCGGGCGTGCCGTGCGCGACCGGATCGAGGCGATGATGCGCGCCGCCTACGCGACGTTCTTCGCCTGCCTGTTCACGCTGGGCGGGCTGATCCTGACGCCGGAGCTGTTCACCGTGGCGCCGTGGGTGCCGTGGCTGCAGGGCGCGATCGCGGCGTGCCTGCTGTTCCGCGCCACCCTGGTGCCGGCGGCGCTGGGCATGGTGGTGCTGTTCGCCACCGGGGTCCGCGACTACGGGGTGTTCCACATGATGGACTACCCGATCTTCCTCGGCGCCGCGCTGTACTTCGCCATCGTCGGGCTGCAGGCCCGCGCGGCAGGCGCCACGGGGCGCGCAATGCGGCCGGGGCGCGGCGTGGCGGCGTGGCCGGCGCGGGTCGCCGCGGCCTGGGGCGCGTCGGGGCTGCGTCCGGTGGACGTGCTGCGCTGGGCGGCGGCGATCACCCTGATGTGGGCGTCGGTGGAGAAGTGGGCGTATCCGGAGTGGACCTACCCGCTGCTGCTGACCCACACCCATATGACGATGGGCCTGGCGCCGGACTTCTACATGACGGCGGCGGGGCTGGTGGAGTTCGGGCTGGCGTTCGCCCTGGTGTGCGCGCCGCTGGTCAGCCGGCTGTCGGCGATCGTGCTCACCGCCCTGTTCACCAGCGCGATCGCCGAGTTCGGCCGCATCGACGCGATCGGCCACCTGCCGATCATCGTGATCCTGGTCGCAGTGGTCGTAGACAACCGCAAGGCCCGCGCGCCGCGCGCCGGGCTGGTGCCGGTGGGCTACGCCGCCGCGCTCGCCGCGGTGGTGGCGCTGTACTACGGGGTGCACCTGGCGCTGTTCGGGGCGGGCGCCGCCTGACGCGGGCGGCCTGCGCCAGGGCAGGAAGCAAACGTGTTCTTTCTTAAAAGAAAGGACCAAAGAACTTTTGCTCGTTGGGCTCCGGGGTTGCCCGCGCGGCCGGAGTCCAATTTGCAAAGTCTTTTTGCTTCTTTTTCTTCAGAAAAAGAAGACGCTTGCCTCCCTTCCTTGGGCGGCGCTCAGCCCCGCATCCCGTCGCGCACCCCGTCGCCCAGCCCCGCGCGCTCGATCACCTCGACCAGCCGGCGCATCCGCCGCCGCTCGTCGTAGAGCTGGTCCAGCAGCCCGAGCACCACCGGCATCGACGCCTCGTCCACCTCCAGCGCCCGGTGCAGCTCCACGATCAGCCGCACCCGCGCCACGTCCACCTCGGCGAACACCGGCGCCCCGGCCTCGCGCCCCGGCCGCACCCAGTCCAGCGCCACCCAGCGCTCCAGCTCCCCCGGCGCCAGCCCCTCGACCCGCGCGCACACCGCCAGCAGCGTGATCATCCGCCACCTCCTTCGCCCAGCCCGGCGCCTAACCCGGCGCGCGGGTCGAAGCCGGGCTGCTCCCAGCCGCGCAGGAACTCCGCCAGCGTCTCGTCCGCCGGGCCCAGCACCAGGCGCACCGTGACCAGGCAGTCCCCCGCCGGCTTGCCGCCCGTGGCCGCCACCCCGCGGCCGCGCAGCCGCAGCACCGCGCCCGAGTCCGAGCCGGCTGGGATCGCCATGCTCACCGTGCCCGCCGGCGTCGGCACCGAGACCTTGGCGCCGAGCACGGCCTCGCGCACCGACACCGGCAGCTCGACCCTGACGTCGCGGCCGTCGCGGCGGAACACGGGGTGCGCCGCCACCGACACCTCGATCAGCGCGTCGCCGTCCGCGGCCCCGCCCATCCCCGCGCCGCCCTGCCCGCGCAGGCGCAGCACCTGCCCGTCCTCCAGCCCCGCCGGGATGCCCACGTCGAGGAACTTCCCTCCGGGCAGCGTCAGCCGCTTCGTGGCGCCGCGCACGGCGTCGAGGAACGTCACGTCCAGGCGGTACTGCCGGTCCTCGCCGCGCACCCGCATCGGCTCCCCGCCGCCGCCCGCCCCGCCGCCGCCGCGGTTGAAGAACGCCCCCAGGATGTCGCCCAGCTCGTCGTCGGACACCGACTCGGCGCCGGCCGCGCGGCCGGCGCCGCGCGAGGCGTAGCGCGACGCCCCCGGCGCGTCGGCGAAGCCGCGGTAGAACGCGCGGTCCCCGGCGCCGGGCGGCGGCGGCGGCCGCGCCTTCGGGTTGCCGCCGCCGTCGATCTCGCCGCGGTCGTACTGCGCGCGCTTCTCCGGGTCGCCCAGCACCTCGTTGGCCGCGCTCAGCGCCTTGAACCGCGCTTCCGCGTCCTTGTCGCCGGGGTGCAGGTCGGGGTGGCTCTTCTTCGCCGCCGCCCGGAACGCGCGGCGCACGTCCTCGGCGCTCGCGTCGCGTGCAACACCCAGCAGTCGGTAGGGATCATCGTCGGCCATCCGCCAGCCACGCGCGAGGCGCGCCGGAGTTGCACGCGACACAAGGTCGAGGCCCCGCTTCGAGCGCCGTGACAGGCAGGGCCTTCGAAATCCCCCCTGACGAAAGGCATTCCAAAGGCCCTGCCTTTGGCGGGTTCGGGCAGAGCCCGACTTTTCTTCCTTCCTACCCAGCCGCGAACCCTGGACGCCTCCCCCAAAACAGTACCCTATAACATAACGATTCAGGGAGCCGTGCCGCACGATGAGCCTCGCCTTCAGCCGCCCGAACCCGGGCCCGCCCCGCCTGCGCCGCCGCTGCCTGCCGTGCGGCGCCCTGCTGCCGCCGCTCGCCTGGAGCCTGCTGTGCGCGCTGCCCGCACGCGCCGACCCGCTGTCCGCGACGATCACCCCGGCCGCATCGCCGTCCGCGCCGCTGCCGCCCAACAGCGCCGACCAGCCCTCGGCCGGCCCCGCGGTCCACCTCGGCACCGGTGACGACACGCCGCCCGCGGTCAGGATCGACGTGCCCGAGGTCGCGGTCTCCACCCGGCTCGACGCCGCCCGCTCCGCGATCCTGCCCAGCCTCGGCGCCACCACCTACGAGTTCGGCCGCAGGGCGATCGAGGCGATCCCGCAGGGCGACAACGCCGAGCTGAGCCAGGTGCTGCTGCAGGCGCCGGGCGTGGCCCAGGACTCCTTCGGCCAGCTCCACGTGCGCGGCGACCACAACGAGGTGCAGTACCGACTCGACGGCGTGCAGCTCCCCGAAGGGCTGTCGGTGTTCGGCCAGGCGCTGGAAGCCCGCTTCGCCCACTCGCTGTCGCTGATCACCGGGGCGCTGCCCGCCCAGTACGGCTTCCTCACCGCGGGCGTGGTCGACATCACCACCAAGTCCGGCACCACAGATCCCGGCGGGTATCTGTCGATCTACGGCGGCGCGCGCGACTACCTCCAGCCCAGCTTCGCCTACGGCGGACGCTCCGGCGCCGTCGACTACTTCGTCACCGGCGATTTCCTGCACACCCGCGTCGGCATCGAGAACCCCACCGGCAACTTCAACCCGGTGCACGACCTCAGCAACCAGCAGCACGGGCTGGCGAAGGTGTCCGGCCTTGTCGATCCCGACACCCGGATCAGCCTGATCGCCGGCTTCTCCAACGACTTCTTCCAGATCCCCAACAACCCCGGCCAGACGCCCTCGCTCGGCCTGTCGGACGGCGGCACAACCGACTTCGACAGCACGAACCTCGCGCAGCACCAGCGCGAGATCACCGACTTCGCCATCCTGTCGCTGCAGAAGCACGCCGGCCCGCTCGACCTGCAGACCTCCGCGTTCAGCCGCTATTCCAGCCTGTACTACACCCCCGACCCGATCGGCGACCTGCTGTTCAACGGCGTGTCGCAGACCGCCGCGCGCTCGGTGTGGTCGAGCGGCGAGCAGACCGACGCCAGCCTGCGCCTGGGCGGCAACCACACCCTGCGCGCCGGCTTCCAGGTGTTCGCCGAGCGCAACGTCGACAGCACCGACTCCACCGTGCTGCCGGCGCTGGACGGCAGCATCGGCACGAACACCAGCGGCGGGGGGATCGCCTCCAACGTCCCGCAGGGCGGCGGCTTCGCCGTCTCCTCGCCCTCGCCGTTCACCCTCCACCAGGGCCAGGGCACCACCGGCACCATCTTCGGCCTCTACCTGCAGGACGAGTGGCACGTGCTGCCGCGCCTGACGCTGAACGCCGGCCTGCGCTTCGACCGCGTCGACGAGTTCACCCACGAGGGGCAGGTCAGCCCGCGCGTCAACGCCGTCTGGCGCCCCACCAACACCACGACGGTGCACGCCGGCTACTCGCGCTACTTCGTGCCGCCGCCGTTCGAGCTGGTGTCCGGCGGCGCGGTGGCGGCGTTCAACAACACCTCCGCCGCCTCCGAGGTCACCCAGGACGACACGGTGCGTGCCGAGCGCGACAACTACTACGACGTGGGCGTCGACCAGGTGCTGGCGCGCGGCCTGCGCGTCGGGCTCGACGCCTACTACAAGGACGCCCGCAACCTCATCGACGAGGGCCAGTTCGGCGCGCCGATCATCCTCAGCGCGTTCAACTACCGCAAAGGCGAGGTGCACGGCGTGGAAGCCAGCGCCTCCTACGACCGCGGCCCGCTCTCGCTCTACGGCAATGCCGCCCTGTCGCGCGCCATCGGCAAGGACATCGTCTCCTCGCAGTTCAACTTCTCCGCCGCCGACCTCGCCTACATCTCCAACCGCTGGATTCACCTCGACCACGACCAGAGATGGACCGGCTCGGCCGGTGCCGCCTACACGGTGCTGCAGCGCACCACCTCGCCCGCCCGCCTGTCGGCCGACCTCGTCGTGGGCAGCGGCCTGCGCGCCGACGGCGACGTGCCGAACGGGCGCGCGCTGCCGGGGTACTACACGATCAACCTGTCCGCGGTGCAGACCGTGGACGTGGGCTTCGGCCGCGGCACCCAGCTCCGCCTCGACGTGCTCAACCTGCTCGACCGCACCTACGAGATCCGCGACGGCACCGGCATCGGCGTCGGCGCCCCGCAGTTCGGGCTGCGGCGCACGATCCTCGGCGGGCTGCTGCAGCGGTTCTGAGGGCGCACGGCAGCGGCAGCGCCGGGCCCTGCCAGGAACTCGTAGGCCGCGGGGCGCCTCCATGCCGGCGGGCGGCGGAAGTTCTGGGGCGGCGGAGTAAGCAAGGCCAGGGCTCTGCCCTGGACCCGCCAGGGGCGAGCCGCCCCTGGACCCGGCACAAATCAGGAAATGGCTTCCGGAGGCTCGGTCTTTGGCTGGGTTGCCGCTTTCGGGCAGCGGGGCGGAGCCACTGGCCTCGTCTCGTCGGGGCAGGGCTGGCGCGGAAGAGCGCGGGCGCGGCGGCCGTTTCGTGTACGGTATTATACAGTCATGCAGACGCAAATGTACGTGAAGTATAATCCCGAACACGTGGCCCGTTTTCGGGCCAGTGCTTGTTCCATTCACGATTCCTTAATCGAGCTGGGACTATGTTTCCGTAAGGTTTGCAAACGCCGGCGAGAAAGTTCCGCAAGGATGCATCTAACTTCGGTACCGAAAGTATATCGTCAAGAGAACACGTAGTCCTGCCAGACAGAACATCAGTGCTCCGGCTGGAAAGAGCGTCAAGTCGTGACGAATCAAGGCAACATGTTCTGCGTGACTTCAGATGATTGCTGCCCGCTGTGCGGGATATGCTGACAGAACGTCACACAAACAAGGCGCAACAAGGGCGTCCACCAGCCCGGAAGGTCATCATGCCCAGCTCCACTCCGGCCACGATCGTCGTCACCACCGAGGCGCAGCTCAACGCCGCGATCGCCGCCGTCAACGGCGGCGCCGCGGGGGCGTACACCATCAGCATCGCCGGCCCGATCGCGCTGGACGGCCCGCTCGCGTCGATCGACGTGCCGCAGGGCTCCAGCCTGGTGGTCGAGGGCAACGGCAACGTCGTGGACGGCGGCAACGCGCAGCGCGGCTTCGTGGTCGGAAGCGGGCAGGTCGCGTTCCGCGACCTCGCGATCGAAAACATGCTGGCCCGGGGCGGCAGCGCGGGCGGCGACGGCGGCGGCGGCGGCGGGCTGGGCGGCGGGCTGCTGGTGGGCAGCACTGCGTCGGTCACGGTGAGCAACGTCGTGTTCAGCCACGACGCGGCCGCGGGCGGCGCGGGCGGTGCCTCGGCGCAGGCCGCGACCGGCGTCGACGCCGGCGGCGTCGGCAGCGTCGGCAGCAACGGCGGCGTGGTCGGCAGCATCGTGGGCAGCGGCGGCAGCGGCGGCGGCGGCATCGGCGGCAGCTCCAACGGGGCTGGCGCTGCGGGCGGCGGCGGCACGGCCGGCACCGGCGGCGGCACCAACGTGGCCGGCGTGGTGGCCACGAACATCGTGGGCGCGGGCGGCGGCGGCGGCGGCGGCGGCGGCGGCCTCGGCGGCGCGGGCGGCACCGGCGGCGGCGGCGGCACGGCCGTGATCCCGGTCGGGCTCAGCCTGCTGGGCAACGCCACCGTGGCCGGCGGCACTGGCGGCACCGGCGGCACCGGCTCGCTGGGCGGCGGCGGCGGCGGCGGCGGCGCGGGCGCGCCCGGGCTCGGCCTCGCCACCGTCGGGCTGAACGGCACCGGCAACATCGCCAACACCGACGGCGGCACCGGCGGCGCGGGCGGCGCGGGCGGCTTCGGCGGCGGCGGCGGCGGCGGCGGCAGCGGCTCGGCGGGCAGCGCGGGCGGCGCGGGCGGCGCCGGCGGCTTCGGCGCGGGCGCCGGTGCTGCGGGAACCTCGTCCGGCGCGGGCGGCGGCGGCGGCGGCCTCGGCGCGGGCGGCGACATCTTCGTGGCCTCGGGCGGCACGCTCGAAGTCCAGGCCGGGTCGCTGTCCGGCGCTTCCGTCGCCGGCGGCGCCGCGGGCGCGGGCGGCGCTGCGGCCGGCGCGGCGTTCGGCAGCGGCATCTTCGTGCAGGGCAGCGCCTCGCTGCTGTTCGACCCCGCGGCGGGCACGACGCTCTCCATCGGCGACGTGATCGCCGACGGGGCCGGCTCCGGCGGCACCGGCAGCGCCTCGGTGGTGGTGTCCGGCGCGGGCGTGGTCTCGTTGTCCGCGGTCGACACCTACACCGGCGGCACCACGCTGAACGGCGGCACGCTGCTGGTCGCGGCGGGCGGCGCGGCGGGGCGGGGCGCGATCAGCTTCGCGAACGGCGCGGCCTCGGTCCTGGAAGGCGCCGGCACGATCGCCAACGCCGTGGCGCTGGGCAGCGGCACGGACACGGTGGAGGCCACCAGCCCCGCCGGCACCCTGACGCTGTCCGGCCCGATCAGCGGCGCCGGCAGCCTGGTGGCGGGCGGCGGCACGGTGGTGCTGTCCGGCGCCAACGGGTTCAGCGGCGGCACGTCGATCCGGGCGGGCACGCTCGACCTTTCGGGCGCTGCCTCTGCGGGCACCGGCACGCTCGGCTTCGGCGCAGGTCCTGCCACGCTGCAGCTCTCGACCGGCACCACGCTGGCCAACGTGGTGACCGGCTTCGCCGTCGGCGACACGATCGACCTGTCCGCGCTGGGCTACGCCCCCGGGCTGAGCGCGCGGGTGCAGGGCGGCGAGCTGAGCATCTCCTCCGGCGGCAGCGTGGTGGCGCAGGTCGGCGTCAGCCTCGCGGACGGCACCCTGGTGCGCCTGGCCCACGACGCCGGCACCGGCACCGACGTCCTGCTGGTGGCCCCTCTCTCCCTGACCGCCGGCGCCGGCACGCTGGCCGGCAGCGACTCGCAGAGCCTGCGCCCGTTCGCCTCGGTGGCGCTCGCCGACCCGAACGGCGCGTCGGCCGAGTCCGCGACCGTGACGCTGCGCGACGTCCACGGCATCCCGAGCGACGCCGACGGCACTCTGTCCGGCGCCGGGCTCGCGCACACCGGGCCCGGCACCTACACGCTGTCGGCGGCGAACGCGGCCGGCCTCGCCGCGTCGCTGCAGGCGCTCTCGTTCACGCCGACCGCCCACCAGGTGGCCCCCGGCGCGGGCGTGACCACGAGCTTCGCCGTGTCCGTGTCCGACGCCTACGGCGCGACCGGCGCGCTGGCCGCGCCGATCGTCCTGACCGCCACCGCGATCCCCGCCCGGCCGCTGTTCACGACCGGCGGGCTGCCCGCGACCGGCGCCGGCACGTCGACGATCGCCACCGACGACGCGACCGCGGTCAACCCGTTCGCCGGCGACGCGGTCGCCGACCCGACGTTCGGCGTCGTGGACACCGTCACCGTGGTGCTCACCGACGCGCAGGGCGTGGCGGGCGACGCCAACGGCACCCTGTCCGGCACCGGCG
This sequence comes from uncultured Acetobacteraceae bacterium, assembly GCA_964236695.1. GTDB lineage: Bacteria > Pseudomonadota > Alphaproteobacteria > Acetobacterales > Acetobacteraceae > CAXSEF01. The sequence continues at coordinate 10,947 of CAXSFU010000057.1, forward strand.
TCACGGAAACCGCCAGCGGCACCTACGCGGTGTCCGGCTCGCCCGCGACCCTGACCGCGGAGCTGGCGGCGCTGCGCTTCACGCCCACCGCGCACCAGGCCGCGCCCGGCAGCAGCATCGCGACCACGCTCAGCCTCGCCCTGTCCAGCCCCGGCACCGCGCCGGTGTCCGCCGGCACCGTGGTGGTCAACGCCACCGCGCTGAACGACGCCCCGACGGTCGCCGGCACCGCGCCGGTGTCCGACACCACCGGCGCCCCGGCCAGGCCGTTCGCCGCGGTGACCGTCGCCGACCCCGACCACGGGGCGAGCGAGAGCGTCACCATCACCCTGCTCGGCGCCAACGGGCAGCCGACCGGCGCCAACGGCACGCTCGCCGGCCCCGGCCTCGCCGAGACCGCCCCCGGCAGCGGCGTCTACGTCGTGACCGGCTCGCCCGCCGCGGTGACCGCGGCGCTCGACGGCGCGGTGTTCACCCCCGCCGCATACCAAGTGGCGCCGGGCGGCAGCGTGGCCACGACGCTGGCCATCTCCGCGTCGAACAACGGCGGCCTCCCCGTCACCGACACCCGCACCGTGTTCACCGCCACCGCGCCGG
>CAXSFU010000057.1:11643-19467 GCA_964236695.1 uncultured Acetobacteraceae bacterium
CACCGCGCCGGGCTTCTCCGGCACCTTCGCCGCGGTCCCGACCAGCGACACTGCCGCCGTGATGCCGCTGTCCTCCGTGGGCGTGGTCGACCCCGACCGCGGCGCCAGCGACACCCTGACCATCACCCTGACCGGCGCGGGCGGGCCCGGCGACGCGAACGGCACCCTGTCCGGCGGCGGCATCAGCGAGACGGCGGCCGGCAGCGGCACCTACACCCTGGCCGGCAGCCCGGCCTCGCTCGATGCCGCCCTGGCCGCGGTGGTCTTCACGCCCACCGCGCACCAGGCGGCGCCCGGCAGCTCCGTCGCCACCACGCTCGCGCTGTCGCTGTCCGACGGGATGTCGCCTCCCGCCACCGCGAGCCTGGTGGTGAACGCCACCGCGGTGCACGACCCGCTCGTGGTGAGCAACGGCGGCCCTGGCACGATCGCCGCCAGCGGCACGGGGACGATCACCCCGTTCGCCGACGTCTCGATCGTCGACCCGGACAACGTCACCGCCACCGCCACGGTCACCGTCACCGGCACCGGGACCTCGGCGGGCGCCCTGCTCGCCCCGAACGGCCTCGTCGCCAGCTCGCCCGGCACCTACGTGCTGAGCGCCGCCACGCCGGCACAGCTCGCCGCCCAGCTGGACCGGCTCGCCTTCACGCCGAGCGGCACCGGCACCTTCACCCTGGGCCTCGTGGTCGGCGACGGCGCCGGCGACACGGTCGTGGCACCAAGCACCGTCGTCACCCTCTACCCCGCCGGGATGATCCCCACGATCACCGGCGTGGGCCAGTCCTCCGCCGCCATCACCGACGAGCAGACGGCGTTCCCGTTCGCCAACGCCGTGATCTCGGACTCGCCGGGCGCCACGGAGACGGTGACGATCACCGTGCATGGCGCCGCCGGGACCGGGGTGGCCAACGGCACCCTGTCCGGCGGCGGCCTCGCCACCACCGCGACGCCCGGCGTCTACACCCTGACCGGCACGGCCGCGAGCGTCACCGCCGCCCTGCAGAACCTGGTGTTCACCCCCACCGCCCACGAGGTCGCGCCCGGCCAGACGGTCGCGACCACCCTCTCGCTCGCCGTCTCCAACGCCGGCTACGGCCCGGTGACCGCGAGCACCGGCGTGACTGCCACCGCGGTGAACGACGCGCCGACCCTGTCGGGGGTGCCGGCGGGCGTGGCCGGCACCGACAACGCGGCGGTCAGCCCGCTGGGCGGCACGACCGTCGCCGATCCCGACCTGGGCGCCAGCGAGACGGTGACCCTCACCCTGACCTCGGCAGGCGTGACCGGCGACGCCACCGGCACCCTGTCCGGCCCCGGGCTGCGCGAGACCGCCCCGGGTAGCGGCGTCTACACCCTGTCCGGCTCGCCCCAGGCGGTGACCACCGCCCTGCACGGCGTGGTGTTCTCCCCGGCGGCGCACCAGGTCGCCCCCGGCGGCAGCGTGGCGACCACGCTGTCGGTCGCGGTGTCCAACGACGGCGGCCTTCCCGTTACCGGCAGCAGCGTGCTGACGATCGCCGCGGTGGCCGCGGCGCCGATGCTGACCGGCGGCCAGCCGGGCGCCGACGGCCGCTACGCCGTGTCGACGGACGACGCGACGCCGGTCAACCCGTTCGGCACCCAGACGGTGCAGGACCCCACGGTCGGCGCCAGCGACAGCGCGACGCTGACCCTGCTGGGCGCGAACGGCGCCGCCACCGACGCGAACGGCACGCTGTCCGGCGGCGGCGCGGTCGAGACCGCGCCCGGCACCTACGTGCTGTCCGGCACGCCGGCGCAGCTGAGCCGGGCGCTGGACCAGGTCGTGTTCACGCCCACGCCCCACCAGGCGACGCCCGGCGCCAGCGTGACCACCACGCTCGCCGTCGCGCTGTCGGACGGGTCCGCCCGCAGCCAGGCGCCCGCCACCGTGATCACCGCCACGGCGCGGAACGATGCGGCGACGGTCGGCGGCACTGGTCCCGTGGCCGACAGCAGCGGCGGGGCGACGAAGCCCTTCGCCGCGGTCACGGTCGCCGACCCCGACCTCGGGGCGAGCGAGAGCGTCACCGTCACCCTGCTCGGCGCAGACGGGCGGCCGACCGATGCCAACGGCACGCTGGCCGGCACCGGCATCCGCGAGACCGCGCCGGGCGTCTACACCCTGACCGGCACGCCCGCCTCCGTCACCGCCGCGCTGGACGGCGCGGTGTTCACCCCCACCGCCGGCCATGTCGCGCCCGGCGCCAGCGTGACCACCACCCTGGCGCTCGCGGTGTCCAACAGCGGCGGGCCCGCCGTCACCGACAGCCGCACCGTGCTCACCGTCACCGAGCCGGCCGCGCAGCCCGGGCCGGGCGCAGGCGTGATCGTCCTCGGCGGCGTCGCCGGCAACACCCAGACCACGGACGGCGTCGCCACCCAGCCCTTCGCGTCGCTCACCGTGACCGACCCCGCGCTGCAGGCGAGCGACACGGCGATCCTGCGCTTCGACCCCTCGCTCGGCCGCCTGTCCGGCCTCGGCGGCGGCGTCCTCAGCGCCGACGGCGGAACCTACACCGTGACCGGCTCGCCGGCGTCGGTGCAGGCCAGCCTGCGCGCCCTGGTGTTCACGCCCACCCCCGACGCGGCGCAGCCCGGCGCCCCGGTGTCCGTGCCGTTCAGCCTCGGCGTCACGGACGGCGCCGCCAGCACGACGGCGACCTCCACCGTGAGCGTCACCCGTGCCGCGAACGAGACCTTCACCTGGGTCGGCCCGGACGGGGGCGATATCGCCGCCTCCGGCAACTGGCTGCAGAACGGGGTGCAGCTCGGCACCACGCCGAACAGCACCGACTACGCGGTGTTCGCCACCCTCTCCGCCAAGCCCTACACCGTGAGCGGCAACGCGTCACTCGGCGAGATTAGGATACTCGGCGACAGCGTGGTGTTCACCGGCACCGTCACCGCGACCGGCGAGGCCGACCCGGTGCAGGGCGCCAACACCGCGCTCGACGTTCGTGGCGGCTCGCTCACGATCGCCGCCGGGGCCTCGGTGAGCAGCACCGGCAAGGTGGTGGTCGACCGGAGCGCGTTGATGCTGAACGGCGTGCTCAACGACTCGACCTTCCTGGCCAACGCCGGCAGCACGGTCGCGGTCTCCGGCGCCGGCGCCGCCCTGTCGACCACGGGCACCGGGACGGTCATGGGCACCTACCTGGCCACCAACAACAGCGTCAGCAGCTTCGGCACCCTGGTGCTGGCGTCGGCCGAGCTCGACGTCGATCCCACCGCCCAGGTCAACGGGCCGGAGGTGGCGTACGGCACGCAGTACTACGGCATCGCTCAGCCGGGCAGCAGCGGCGGCACGGTGACGCTGACCACCACCCTGTTTAACCCGAACGGCGTCACGAACGTCCTGGGCTCCAGGAACGGCACCACCCTGAAGCTCGCCGGTGCTGCGTCGGGCGTCGCCAACGTGGTCCTGCGCGGCGGCACCGTGCAGCTCCTCGGCCTGCCGTCGGGCAACGGCATCACCGCGGACGGCGTCACCGTCATCCTGTCGAGCGTGACGACGCAGACCATCGGCTTCATCGCCACCAACGCCGGCAGCAACAACACCCTGGTGCTCGGGGAGGCCGCCACCACCGTCGACAGCAACGGCACCGACACGATCCAGCTCGGCTCGGGCGACCTGACCGTGAACGTGACAGGTGCTGCCAACATCACCGGCGGCAGCGGCGCCGACGTCATCAACGCCACCGGCGCCGCCGCGGTCACCGTCGCCGGCGGCAGCGGCGCGATCACCATCACCGGCACCTCCGACGCGATCATCAACAGCGCCGACGGCGGCAGCGTGAACTACGCCGGCAGCGGCAGCGTGGCCTTCGTCGGAGTCGCCAGCGGCGGCAGCGAGACGGTGACCGCCGGCGGCGCGTCGGGCACCGTCAACACCGGCACCGGTGCCAACCTGATCACCCTGACCGGCGGCAGCCACCTGGTGAACAGCACCGGCAACGACACGATCACCAGCGCCTCCGACAGCCCCGACACCGTCAACGCGTCGGGCGCCACGGCCCTCGTGACCAATCGGGCCGGCAGCCTGACCTTCATGGGCGGCGGCGGCAGCTACACCGTCAACGGCGGCACGGGCTCGGTCACCGTGAGCGGCGGCGGCGGCGGCGGCTACTACGCGGGCGGCATGGCGGGCGGCAACATGCTGACCGCGGGCGGGGCCAACACGACGCTGGTCGGCGGCGGCGCCGGCGACCAGCTCACCGGCTCCGCCACCGGCGCCAACCAGCTCCTCGGCGGCGCCGGCCCGGAGACCCTGCGCGGCGGCGGCGGCCTGTCGCTGATCGCCAGCGGCGCCGGCGACAGCCTGATCACCACCGGCGCCGGCATCTCCGAGGTCTACGGCGGCTCCGGCGGCCACGACACCATCATGGCCGGCGCCGGCCAGACCTTCGTCATCTCGCAGGACAACGAGAGCGTGGTCGGCGGCGCCGGGCAGTCGATCGTCTACGGCGGCGCCGACGGCGGCGACACCATCCGCGGCGGCAGCGTCGGCGACGTGATGGTCGCCGGCGGCGGCGGCGAGCAGATGCTCGCCGGCACCGGCAACGACACGATGTACGCCGGCACCGGCAGCAGCCTCATGGTCGGCAGCGATGCCGGGGCCACGCTGATGGTGGGCGGCCAGGTCGCGATCGACTTCCACGGCGGCGCCGGGCAGACCACGGTGTTCGGCAGCCAGGGCAACGACGTGATCACCGCGGGGAGCGGCGGCCTGCTGGCGGTCGAGGGGGCGGGCGACAACCTGTTCCGGTTCGGGTCGGGCAGCAGCTCGGTGTTCAGCGGGTCGGGGACCAACACCTTCGCCTTCACCAGCGGGTCGGGCGGCGGCACCGACGTGATCGTCGGCTTCAAGGTGGGCCAGGACCGGGTCACGCTCGGCGGGTTCAGCGGCCCGGCGGTGGCGCAGCAGCAGGTGACCGGTGGGTCCACGGTGGTCACGCTGACCGACGGGACGAACGTGGTGTTCTCGGGGGTGAGCACGCTGAACCCGGGAACGTTCGGCTAGGCAGGCCAGGAGCCCTGCCCCTGGATCCCGCCGAAGGCCGGCCCCCCGGAGACGGCCGTGTCGCACGGACCCGGCGACATGGCCGCTGGAGGCGGTCATGGGTCTGCCGGCGCCGATGTCCGGCGCGAAGGCAGGAAGGAAGCGTGTTCTTTCTTGAAAGAAAGAACCAAAGAACTTTGTCCCATTGGGTTCCGGAGCCGCCCGCGCGCCCATAACCCCATGGGCAAAGTCTTTTTGCTTCTTTTTCTTCAGAAAAAGAAGAGCCTCGCTGACTTCCTCAGCGCTGCCGGCCGAGACCCCGAGGCGGCTTCGACGAGCACCAGCCGTCGCGCGGCCCTGGCCATCGCCGGGCTGGATCCTGTCGCCAGGCATCTCCCACCATGGCCGTGCCGAGCCCGTCACGAACACAGGGAAGCACGACCATGCCGGACATCAGCGGGACAGGTGAGGGCGGGCGCCGCGGTGCCGCCCCGGCCCTGGAGGTGCTGGCGGCCTTCGCCAGGCTGGGCGTGACCAGCTTCGGCGGCCCCGTCGCGCACCTCGGCTACTTCCACGCCGAGTTCGTCGAGCGCAGGCGCTGGATCGACGAGCAGGCCTACGCCGACCTGGTGGGCCTGTGCCAGTTCCTGCCCGGGCCGGCGTCGAGCCAGACCGGCTTCGCCCTCGGCCTGATGCGCGGCGGCTACCTGGGCGGTCTCGCGGCCTGGGCGGGCTTCACGCTGCCCTCCGCGATCCTGCTGGTGCTGTTCGCCTATGGGGCACCGGGCCTGTCCGGCTCGGCGGCAGGGGCCGGGCTGCTGCACGGGCTGAAGCTGGTCGCGGTCGCGATCGTCGCGCAGGCGGTGTGGGGCATGGCGCGCAGCCTCTGCCCGGACCGGCAGCGCGCCTCGATCGCCACCCTCGCCCTGGTCCTCGCCTTGTTCGCGCCGACCTCGCCGGGCCAGATCGGCGCGATCGTGCTGGGCGGCCTCTGCGGGCTGCGGGTCTGCCGCACCGCGCCGGGTGCCGTGGTCGGTGCGCCGCCCCCCAGGCTCGACATGCCGGTCTCGCGGCGCGCGGGGGCCGGGTTCCTGGCGCTGTTCGCGGCGCTGCTGCTCCTGGCGCCCCTGCTGCGCGGGCTCGGCAGCGGCGTGGCCCTGTTCGACGCGTTCTATCGTTCCGGCGCGCTGGTGTTCGGCGGCGGCCACGTGGTCCTGCCGCTGCTGCGCGATGCCGTGGTGACCCCCGGCTGGATGTCGGACACCGCATTCCTCGCCGGCTACGGCGCGACCCAGGCGGTGCCGGGCCCGCTGTTCACCTTCGCGGCCTACCTCGGCGCCACCATCCAGGGGCCCTGGGGTGGCCCGGTCGGCGCGATCGTGGCCCTGGTCGCGATCTTCCTGCCCGGCCTCCTGCTCCTGATGGGCGTGCTGCCGTTCTGGGGCGAGCTGCGCGCCCGGCCGCGGGCGCAGGCGGCGTTGCGCGGCGTGAACGCCTCCGTCGTCGGGCTGCTTGGCGCGGCGCTCTACGACCCGGTGTGGACCAGCGCCGTCCTGACGCCGGCCGACCTCGCCGTGGCCCTGGTCGGGTTCGTCCTGCTGGTGGTCTGGCAGGCACCGCCGGCCCTGGTCGTCGGCCTCGGGGCGCTGGCCGGCCTCGGTTTCGGCCTGACCGGGTAGGCTGGTGCGGGCTTGCTGCTCGAGGCAGGGAAGCAAGAATCTTCTTTTTCTGGAGAAAAAGAAGCAAAAAGACTTTGCCCGTGGGGTTCTGGCTCCCTGCGGCTGTGTTGCGTGGGACGGAAGGCGGGCGTGGGGCACCGGCCTGCATCGGCTGTCATGCCTGCTCGGCACGGCGCCGGACCAGGGCGGCAGGATCACCGCAGCGTCGGGAGAGCGCCTGGCGACCTTGGCATGAACGCCGTCCTGGCCATGCGCGCTGTCCACCAGCAGGGCATGGCCGCGGAGCCGGGCCGCGGTGATGCCACCTTCAGCGCCTCGGCCCTGCGGCGCGGCGTCGAGCGGTCCGGCACCGCCAGATCCAGGCCGGGCAGGGCGGGGATGGAGCCGATCAGTCCTTACGCTCTGGCGCAGGGCTGGGCGGAACACCGCGCAGCGTCGGCACCGTGGCGATGGCCGGGGCCGAACAGCGCGGCTGGCCGCCTCGCGTGGCCTGCGGCTCGGCCTTCCCAGGTAGTGGTCGCCGCATCGGTGAACCACACGGTCAGGCTGCCGCGCTGGCGCAGGGTGGCATCGCAGGCTGCCGAGTTCGCCACCCGCTGCCGCTGCCTGGGGATGTGGCGACGCCGGGCGGCATCGGCCCTGGACGGCACGATCGCGACCTGCGGAGACGGGAGACCTGGCGCGACCAGCCTCCATCAGCAGGGCGCCGGCTCGCGGACCCGTGCAACACGGTTGCCTGCAACATGGCGAGCGCAGGCATTGCTCCAATCAAGCCACGGGCGGACACAGCAACCGTCTCGCACAGTCCATCCCGGTCAAATCAATCCGGCGATCCATGCATCACAATCACGGCAGCGTCCAGTATCGCATGGCGGTGGCCGAACCAGCGGCATGCCGAGTAACCAGCAAGGCAGACACAACTACGTGCGTGATGGCGCCCGGAGCGCCGCAGCCGCGTTGCGTTTGCCAGGCACGGTCGTGTTTCCACGCGTTCCAGCCGACCAATTACGGTCACGCATCAGAGGGGAAATCCATGCCGACGCTCACTGCCCAGGACCAGCTCTCGGTCACCCAGATCCAGCAGGACAACATCAGCGAGGCCACCGACGGCCAGCTCGCCAC
>CAXSFU010000058.1:0-19334 GCA_964236695.1 uncultured Acetobacteraceae bacterium
TGAAGGTCACAGGTTCAAATCCTGTCCCCGCAACCAGATCACCCAAATAGCCATATAGTGCCGGTGGGTCGTATAAAGAAACATACCAGGAACTTCAGACGTCCAAGACAAATCGAGTCATGAAGCTCGTAGGCCTGTGCGGCTGGAGCGGTGCCGGCAAAACCAGCCTTATTGCTCGTCTGATTCCTGACATCAACGCCCGCGGCTATAGCGTGTCCACGATCAAGCATGCTCACCACGGCTTCGATATCGACAAGCCGGGCAAGGACAGTTACGTCCACCGAGACGCTGGGGCGTGCGAGGTGCTCGTGGCCTCGTCTCGGCGTTGGGCCCTGATGCATGAACTGCGCGACGAGGCAGAACCTGCCTTGTCCGAACTCCTTTCGGTTCTGTCCGTTGTTGATCTCGTTCTGGTCGAAGGCTTCAAGCGCGACAACCATCCCAAGGTCGAGGTCCATCGTCCCTCGCTCGGCAAGCCGTTGCTGCAACCCGGTGATCCCTGCATCCGGGCAGTCGCCAGCGACGGACAGCCGGAAATCTCTGTTCCGTTGCTCGACCTGAACGACCCGCCTGCCGTGGCAGATTTCCTGCTGAGGATCGCTATGCCGGTTGCCGAATTCCGAGCCGGCCCACTGGCCTGACGTGGTTCGCTCCGTTCTTCTGGTGCTGGCGGGTGGACGGGGAACCCGTCTTGGCGGCGGCGCCAAGCCCTTGCGCGACCTGTGCGGCAGGTCGTTGCTGGCGCATGTTCTGTTCCGGCTCGACCACCCGCGCGATGCCACCATCCTGAGCGTCAATGCGGACCAGGAAAGCTATCTCCCATTCGGCATGCCCTTGCTCGCCGACACGGTCGCCGGGTGGCCGGGGCCGCTTGCGGGCGTTCTGGCCGGGCTCGAGTGGCTGGCCGGCCACGAGCCGGACGCCGACCTGCTTGTGGCGCCTGTCGACACTCCCTTCCTGCCAGTCGATCTGCTTGCCCGTCTGCGCGAGGCAAGGGCGTCAGCAGGAGCAGAACTGGCCTGTGCCGGTTCGGGCGGGCGGCTGCATCCTGCCGCGGGCCTGTGGCGTGCCGAGCATGCCGACGTGGTGTGCCATGCGCTCGCGTCGGGCGAACGACGTCTGGGCAGGGTCATGCAGGCGAGCGGGCTCGCCGTCGCCGAGTTCGATGTCCAACCCTTCGACCCGTTCCTCAACGTCAACACGCCGGAGGACCTCGTCCGGGCGGAGGCGCTCTGCCAGGGGCCGGGGCGGGGGTAGCGCCACCATCTTCGGATGACGCCGGTGACCAGTCCCCGGCACCTGCTTTCACATCAGGTTGGCGTGGCGGGCCCGGGCGCGGAGGCAATGCCTGCTACCCGTAGCATCCCGCCACGCGTGCCCGCTCGCGCACCAGCGCCAGCACGGCGCGGCACGCCGGCATCGCCTGTCCGACCACCTCGCCCAGCTCCACCACGGCGCCGAGCAGCGCGTCGATCTCCATCGGCCGCCCGCGCTCCAGGTCCTGGAGCATCGAGGTCTTGTGCACGCCGACCTCGGCCGCGCCGTCGATCCGCTTGTCCACGGAGATGCCGAACCGGATGCCGAGCGCCTCGGCGACCGCCTGGCCCTCGACCATCATCGCCCGCGCCGTCGCCCTCAGGTCGGGCTGGCCCGCGAGCCGGTCGAGCGTGCTGCCGGTCAGCGCGGACAGCGGGTTGAAGGCCAGGTTGCCCCACAGCTTGACCCAGATCTCGTCGCGGATCCTCGGGCGCACCGGCGCCTTGAGGCCGGCGGCGATCAGCAGCTGCGACAGGGTGGCGGCGCGTTCGGAGCGGCTGCCGTCGGGCTCGCCGAGGCTGAAGCGGTCGCCGTAGGTGTGCTCGATGACGCCGGGCTCCGTGACCTCGGCGGCGGGGTAGACGATGGAGCCGAGGACCTGCGCGGGCGGCAGCAGGCGCAGCAGCGCGCCGCCGGGATCGACGCTTTCCACGTGGCGGCCGCGGTGCTCGCCGTCCAAGCCGTGGAAATACCAGTAGGGGATGCCGTTGATCCCGGTCACCAGCGTGGAGTCCGGCCCCATCAGGCGAGCGATCTGCGGTGCGGCGCCGGGCAGGGAGTGGGCCTTCAGCGTGACGAACACGTAGTCCTGCACACCGGCCTCGCCGGCGTCGGCCACGCAGCGCGGGCGTGCGACGAGGGTGTCGGTGCCGGCCTCTGTGCGGCTGTGCACTGTCACGCCGCGCTCCTGCATCGCGGCGAGGTGCGGGCCGCGCGCCACGAAGGTCACGTCGACCCCGGAAGCCGACAGCTTGGCGCCGAGCAGCCCGCCGATCGCGCCGGCGCCGAACACCGCGACCTTCACGCGGTGACGCCCAGGCGCTCGGCCAGGCCGATGCGCTGCAGCTTGCCGGTGGCGCCCTTGGGAATTTCGTCGAGGAACACGATGCGGCGGGGCACCTTGAAGTTGGCGAGGCGGGCGGTGGCGAACTCGCGCAGGGCGGCCTCGTCGACGCTGTGGCCGTCGCGCAGCACCACGGCGGCGCCGACCTCCTCGCCGAGCTTGGGGTGCGGCACCGCGAAGGTCACGACCTGGGCCACGGCGGGGTGGTCCATCAGCACGGTGTCGACCTCGAGCGGGCTGACCTTCTCGCCGCCTCGGTTGATGATCTCCTTGAGCCGGCCGGTCAGGCGCAGGTAGCCGTGCTCGTCGATCGTGCCCTCGTCGCCGGTGCGGAACCAGCCGTCGGTGAAGGCCTTGGCGTTGGCGTCGGGGTTGTTCTCGTAGCCCGCGGTGACGTTGCGGCCGCGGATGACGATCTCGCCGAGTCCTCCCGGGGGCTGGAGGGTGTCGTCGTCGGCCATGATGGCGACCTCGGGGCCGGCGGCGAGGCCCACGGAGCCGGCGTGGCGCGCGCGCGGCGGCAGCGGGTTGGACGCCATCTGGTGGGAGGCCTCGGTCATGCCGTACGCCTCCAGGACGGGGGCGTGAAAGGTGTCCTCGAGCGCGGCCATCACCTGCGGCGGCAGCGACGCAGAGGAGGAGCGCACGAAACGCAGGCGGCTGCCGGCGATCGCCTCGGCGTTGCGTGCGGCGCGCTCCAGAATCGTCTGGTGCATGGTCGGCACCGCCGTGTACCAGCTCGGCTTCGTGGCCGCGAGCCAGGCGAAGAAGCGGAAGGCGTTGAACCCCGGCGTGCACACCACCGAGGCGCCCGCGGACAGCGAGGACAGCGTGGCCGCGATCAACCCGTGGATGTGGAACAGCGGCATGATGTTGAGGCACACGTCGTCCGGGGTCAGCGCCAGGGTGGTGGCGATGTGGTGCGCGGAAGCGGTGACGTTGGCCTGGGTCAGCGGCACGATCTTCGGCCGCGACGTGGTGCCCGAGGTGTGCAGCACCAGGGCGACGTCGTCGGCCTGGGCGGGGCCGGGGTGGGCCGCCATGCCGGACAGGGGCGAGGCGGGCTGCAGGGTGAAGGAGCCGGCCAGCTCGCCGGGAACCAGCTCGACAAGGGGTACGCCGGCGCGCGCCGCGGCGTCGCGGGCCGGGGTTTCCGCACCCGCCAGCACCAGCATCGCACGCGGCCTGAGGTCGAACAGGTAGAAGTCCAGCTCGTCCGGCTTGTAGGCGGGGTTGAGCGGCGCAGTGGTCGCGGCCGCCGCCACGCAGACGAAGGCGGCGGCCATCTCCGGCCCGTTGGGCAGCACGATCGCGATCCGGTCGCCGCGGCCGATCCCCATGGCGTTGAGCGAGGCGAGCGTGGCGTCGGCCAGAGCGCGCAGCCCGGCGTAGGTCAGGGGCGTGCGGTCCGGGGCGCCGATCGCAGCGGCCTCGTCGGCGCCTGCGCGCAGCAGGGCGTGCACGGTGTCGGCCGGGTATTCCATGGTCGTGTCCCTCGCTGTCCCACGCGGTCTAGCAACGGTCCCGCGGCGTGACCAGGGGGCCGGCTTTCGGGACGGGTGGGAAGGGCAGGAAGCAAGGCTGGGCTCTGCCCAGACGCGCAAAGGGCCGTGAGGCCCTTTGATCCCTATCCTTAAGTAATGGATTCCAAAGGCTCGCCTTTGGCGGGGTCCAGGGGCAGAGCCCCGGCCTTGCTGCCTTCAGCGCTGCCCGTAGGTGAGGTCGAGCGCGCGGCCAGGGGCCTCGGCGACCTCGTAGGACGCGGGCGCCGCCTGGCGGGACGGCGTCTCCAGCGAGACCAGGCGCGGCGTCACCGCCTCTGCGGTGCGCTCGCCGCCGGCGGGGCGGGCGTAGATGAAGCCGTGCGTCGGGTAGATGGCGCCGTAGGTGCCGGTGTGGCCGACCTCGACCCGCACCGCGCTCCAGTCGTTGTTCTCGCTGACGTCGATCACCGACATGGCGTGGCTGATGCCGCGGCTGCCCCAGTGGGAGTGGTCGATCTCGATGGTGCGGCTGTTGAGCACGTCGCTCACCACGGCGACGTGGCCGAGGCGCATGTGGCCGTTGGCGCGGAAGCTGAGCACGCTGCCGGCTTCCGGGCGCAGGCCGCGGGCGTAGACGCCTTCGGCGTTGTCCCACCAGTTCACGGCGTTGCCTGTCAGCTCGATGCCGGAGTCCTCGCGGGCGAATGCCACGCACTGCAGCACCGCGCCGCCGCCGGCGTAGCGGCGGAAGCGGCTGTGCCCGGTGTGGAACCAGGCCACGGGGCGTGCCTCGCGCATCCCGTAGTCGTAGCCGCCGCGGCGGGCATGGGAGCTCTGGCCGGCGTGGGCGTGGCGGCCTCTGGCCTGCGCCGCTGCCGGAAGCGCGAGCGCAACCGCGGAGCAGAGCAGCAGGAGGCGAGCGCCGGAGCCGGTAAGCCGCATGAGCCAAACCCTTTTTGCCGTTCGTACTGCCCCCGGTTAGCCACCGGTTTCCGGCGGAGGCAAGCGGCAGGGTCACGGAATCGCGAGGCTGGGCAAAGTTCACCAAAATGCCCTGTGGACGGATGCAGTTTCAAGGAACTGAATCCTATCCGGCGCGGTTGCGAAGGGTGTTGTCCGGTGAAGACGCGGCAAGAACCGGTCGTGCCTCCCGGGCAACACTGTGCCTAGCACGCCACCACACCCGGTGGGAAGGGCCTGGACTCGCGTTCTACTTGCAAGTGGTGACCATGATCTCGACCAGATAGCGTGGGTCGGCCATCTCCGCCTGCACGCAGGCGCGCGCGGGCGCCAGGCCCTGCGGCAGCCAGCGGCTCCAGACGGCGTTCATCGCCTCTCGGTCGGCCATGCTCTTCAGCCAGATCTGGGCCTGGAGCAGGCGGGTGTTGTCGGTGCCGTGGCGCTCCAGCAGGGCGTCGATCTGCGCCAGCACCTCCTCGGTTTGTCCGGTGATGTCCTTCGACAGGTCCTGCGCCACGCAGCCCTGGGTGAACACGAAGCCGTGGTACTCGACGGCTGCGGACAGCACGGGGCCGGCCTCCGTGCGAACGATCCTGGTCACGGCGAACTCCTGGGAAGGGTGGGGCGGCGGCTTGTGCCTGCTCCGACGTGGTGGGGTGCCACGCGGACCGGCCTGTGTGGTGCGCGGGGCGCGCGGCGCGTCAGGGCTGGTAGGAAGGGTCCATCTGCGGGGAAGTCGCTCCGCTGACGGCGGGCTCGGCGCCGTTGGCGCCGCGGCTGCGCAGGCAGGCATCGAAGTCGCTGGAGCGGCCGTAGAGCTGGGGCAGGCCCTGCGAGGTGACCCCGATCGTGCCGGACGAGGAGAACGGCGAGTCGCGCTGGCTGCGCTCGGACAGCAGGCTGCGGTTCTGCTGCAGGTAGGTCCGGTCCGCGTCCAGCTTGCACGCGGCCGTCGCGCGCTGCTCCGCGGTGCTTGGCTTGGGTCCGCCGAAGGCGCAGCCCGCCAGCACCGCGAGTGCCAGCGCCAGCCGCCCGGCTGCCGCCGCGGCACGGCCGGCACCGCGGGGCGGGGCGCCACGCTGGGCGGGGTCGGGCCGGGGGTGGGTCATGCGTGCGCTCCGGGGGAGGATGGGTCGCCGAAGCGGGGCAGGTGGGACAGGCGGGCGCGCAGGCCCGGCTCGTCGAGGCGCAGGTCAGGGGTCAGCGGCACCGCGCCGGCCGCGCTGAGCAGGGCCGGGTGCGGGCCGGCGCCGATCGCCGCCCGCCCGCCGGCCCAGGCCGCGCGTCCCAGCAGCTCGACCAGCGCCAGCAGCCGCAGGCACAGCGACAGGCCGTAGCTGTGCCCCATGCCGACCGTCTGGTCGACGGCGCGGGCCCAGCAGCAGGCGTCGGGGTCGCTCAGGGTCAGGTCGACGCACTCGCCGCCGCGGCCGCGGAAGCGGAACACCCTGGCCTGGCCCGGTCGGGCCGCGCGGGCCAGCGCGCCGGCAGCGGCCCACGCCGCCTCCAGGTCGCGGCCGCGCACCGGGGGCAGCTCCTCCGGCGGCAGGTCCACGAGGTAGGTCAGGACGCCGTCGGCGGTGGCACGGACCTGGACGGCGGAGCGGGGCAGGGTGCGCATGGAGCCGCGGAATATGGACGAGGCGGGGCGGCGGCGCCACAGGCTGGTGGTGCCTCGGTGAGGAAGGCCAGGGCAGAACCCTGGCCTTGGCTTCCTCCTGTCAGTCCTCCCCCAGTCCCCCCAGCGTGTCCGGCGTGTCGAAGTCGCGCAGCACGGCGTCCTCGCCGATCTCCACCTCAACCGCGTGCTCCGCCCGTGCGGCCAGCAGCTGGCGCGCGCCGGAGTCGCCGCGGAGTGCCGCGATGTCGGCGAACCAGCGCCGGTCCCACAGCATCGGGTTGCCCGGCCGGCCGCGGAACGTCGGCAGCACGATGGTGCGCCCCTCGTCCGGGTCGTAGGCGGCGAGCAGCCGGTCCAGCATGTGGGCGGTGACCAGCGGCATGTCGCCGAGGCACACCAGCGCGGCGTCGACGTCGTCCGGCAGCGCGGCCAGGCCGGCGCGCAGGCTGGCCGACAGGCCTTCGGCGTGGTCGGCGGCGTGCACGAGGCGCACAGGGCGGGCGGCCAGGGCCTGGGCCACCGCGTCGGCCTGGTGGCCGAGCACGACGAGGACCGGGCGGGCGGCGCTGCCCAGGGCCTGGTCGACGACGCGGGTGACCATCGGCCGCCCGCCGGCGCCGGCGATCAGCAGCTTGTTGCGCGGCGCCATGCGGCTCGACCGACCCGCCGCCAACACGACCGCCGCCACCTTCGGCCTTCCGCGCGGGGCTCGGGTCTGCGGCGATCCTGGCGTGGCCGCGGTACCCGCCTTGCCGGCGGGCGGCGCCGCGTCCGGGCCGGCAACGGGGCCGGCCGCGGGGCCCGGGGCGCGGCCGCGCGGCAGGGGGCGGCCTTCCGCCTCCTTGAGCAGGCCGCCGACCCCGGTGCGCGCGATCCACGCCGAGTCGACGGCCACCCCGGCGAAGATGCGCCACAGCACCCAGTCGATGCCGTTGAGCCGCGGGCTGCGCGCGCAGCCCGGCAGCACCAGCGCCGTCAGGGCGCCGATCCGCGCGAGGCACAGCAGGTTGCCCGGGTCGACGGGCATGCCGAAGTGCAGGATCTCGCCGCCGGCCTCGACGATGCCGGATGGCGCCACGTCGCGCCGGTCCACCACTGCCGAGGCGCCGGCCACCAGCAGCAGCTCCGCACCCGCGCCGACCAGCCGGCCCAGGGCGGCCGCGATCGGCCCCGCGGCGTGGGCGCAGCGCTCCGGCGGCAGCAGGCTGCCGGTGAGCGCGCGCACCCTGGCCTCCGTCGCCTCCACCGTGCCCTCCAGCACGCTGGCGCGGGTGTCGGGCAGTTCCGTCAGCACCAGGCCCGCGCGCAGCGGGCGGAACGGCGCGAGGCGCAGGGCGGCCCCCGGTCCGGCTGCGCCGCCGGGCGCGGGCACCTGGCGCGCGAGCTGCTCGGCGATGGCCAGGGTGTGGCCGGGCACCGCGAACGGGATCACCTTCACCGTGGCGAGCATGTCGCGCGCGGCGACGGGGGTGGCGTCGGGCAGGGTGCCGACGGTGAGCGACTCGTCGACCGCGTTGAGCCGGTGGATGCGCGCCGCGTCCACCAGCAGCAGGCCGGGCGCCTCGGCGAGGAGGTTGACCCGCCCGGTCGCCGCCCGCGTGCGCCCGACCAGGGGGGAGAGCAGCGCCTCGGCGAGGCGGTCGGCGGCCGCGTCCTCGCCGACGTCGCCGGGCTCCAGGCGCGCCGCGATCACGCTGTCGTGGCCGTGGCCGCGCAGGGCGTCGATCGCGTCGGCGTCGAGCACCTGGCCCTTGCGCAGCACCCGGTCGCCGAAGCGCCGGGTGTGGGCGAGCACCGTGCCCAGCGCGGCGTCGAGCGGCGTCGGCCCGAAGATCACCCGGCCGCGCCGCCTGCCGCGGGGCCTTGCGCCGGGGCGGCGTGCGTCGCGGGGCTGTCGGATGCGGGCAGGGGGGTGGAGTCGGGCAGGGGGGTGGCCTGCGGCACGCCGCTCGCGGCCTCGCCGACGCCGGCCGCCTCGCGGACCCGCGCCCGTGTCACCTCGGCCGCGCGCCCGGGTGCCACCGCGCGCCGGCGCTCGTGGACCAGCTGCGCCGCGATCGACAGCGCGATCTCCTCCGAGGTGACGGCCGCGATGTCCAGCCCGACCGGGCCGCGGATGCGCGCCAGCGCCGCCTCGCCGTGGCCGAGGGCGCGCAGGCGGTCGAGCCGCGCCGCGTGCGTCCTGCGCGAGCCGAGGGCGCCGATGCAGAACGCCTCGGAGCGCAGCGCGGCGTCCAGCGCCGGGTCGTCGAGCTTGGGGTCGTGCGTCAGGGTGACCACCGCGGTGCGGCCGTCCGGGCGCAGCGCCGCCATCGCCTCGTCCGGCCAGGCGGTGGAGATCGCCACGCCCGGGAACCTCGCCTCGCTGGCGAAGGTGCTGCGCGGGTCGACCACCGTGACCGAGAAGCCGAGGCCCGCGGCCATCGGCACCAGCGCCTGGGCGATGTGCACGGCGCCGACCACCACCAGGCGCACCGGCGGGTTGAAAGATTGGAGGAACCAGGTCTCGCCGTCCGGCGCGGCGCCGTCCGGGGTGGCCTGGCCGTCGGCGCCGAGGGTGACCGTGCGGCACGCGTCGTCGCGCAGCGCCGTTTCCGCCGCGTCCGCGAGGCCGGGCGGGCCGCCGGGATCGGGGGCTGCGGCGGCGAGACGCCCGGCGGGGTCGCGCAGCAGCAGGCGCTGCGCGCCGTCCGGCAGGCGCGTGGCCAGCACCGCCGGCCGCTGCGCCGCGCGGGCGGCGGCCAGCGCGGCCAGCAGGACGGGGGTCACGCGAGGCGCTCCACGAACACCTGGACCCTGCCGCCGCAGGCCAGCCCGATCTCCCAGGCGCGCTCGTTGCTGACGCCGAACTCCAGCAGGACGGGGGCGCCGTCGTCCAGCACGCCGGCGGCAGCCTCGGCCACAGCGCCCTCGATGCAGCCGCCGCTGACCGAGCCGGCCATGCGGCCGTCGCGGGTCAGCACCATGTGGCTGCCGGCGGGGCGCGGGCTGCTGCCCCAGGTGCGGGTGACGGTGGCGATGGCGACCTCGCCGCCCTCGGCGTGCCAGCGCGCGGCCACGGCGAGCAGGTCCTCCTGGCCGGGATGGGGGCGCGGGATGGTGCTGGCGTCCGACATGGGCGGCCTCCGGGTTGGGGCTCCTGGCCTGCCCGCCGCGACGCGCGGCGGGCAGGCCGCGCCCCGCGATCTGGGCCGGACCCGCCCGGGGCACAATGGCCGTCGCGCCCGTGGACTGCCCTGCTCCGGAGCGGCGTCCCGGGGCGTGGTCCGGCGGCGGAGCCTCCGGCCGTGCCCTGGCGTCGTCAGATCGCGCCGAACACCAGCAGCACGATCACGAAGAACACCGCGCTGCCCATCCAGAACACCAGCGGGAAGCCCAGCGGCGCCGCGGGGATCATCGCCAGCGCGTTGACCAGCGCCGGGGCGCGCGGCCCTGGCTTCAGGTCGGACAGCTTCTCCATCCCGCCCGCCAGGACGCCGTCCGCGCCGTACTCGCGCACGCCGGACACCTCGTCGGTGAAGCGGTCGAGGAAGCGGCCCAGCGCGGCGCCGGCGGCCGCGTCCAGCGCGCGCTCGCCGAGCTGGGCGACGCGGCCGGACGGCGTCACGCTGGCAGTGTGCGACAGCAGGGTGAACTCGCCCTGGTCGGCCAGGTGCAGCGTGGCGGTGCCGGACAGGCTGCCGTGCTCGCCGGCCTGGCCGTCCAGGGCGTAGGCGGCCGAGGTCATCTCCTGTGCCGCGGTGCGCCGCACCGTCCAGGCGACCGGGGCCGATGCCGGGCCGACGCGCACGTCGGAGCGGGCGCGGAACTCGCCGGGCGAGACCTCGCGGAGGTCCTGCACCCCGGGCAGGCAGGCGGCGAGCACCTGGGCGTCGTTCAGCGAGGCCCAGACCTTGCCGCGCGGCGACGGCACGCGGCGTTCCCCGGTCATTTCCATGCAAGGCCACTCCGTTGTTCGGTGCGCGGACGCTATCGGAGGGGTCCTGCCGCGTGCAACCCGACGCGTCAACGGGGGGGCGTGGAGGGAGGCAAGGTCGAGGCTCTGCCTCGAGCTCCGCCAAGGGCTGGGCCCTTGGATCGCCCTCGCTCAAGGACGGGGTTTGCAGGCGGAAGTGGGCGAGGGGTCTGACGGACCGCCGGGGCGTTGGAAGGGCCCGAGCTTGCCTGCCGCCTGTCTCAGGCCAGAGGATCGCCGTTCGTGAAGCCGTTGCCCCACCCCGTTCTGATCGGCAGCAAGATCTACCGCGGCTCCACCTACGGGGCGGCGCATCCGCTGGCGATCCCGCGCGTGTCCACCTGCGTCGACCTGTGTCGCGCGATGGGCTGGCTGCCAGAGGCGCAGTATCGCGAGTCGCCGATGGCCGGGGTCGCGGAGGTCACCCGCTTCCACGATCCCGGCTACGTCGCGGCGCTGCGCGAGGCGGAGCGCACGCAGGCGGTGCCGGAGGCCGACCGGCTGCGCTTCGGGCTCGGGGCGCACGGCAACCCGGTGTTCCCGGAGGTGTATCGCCGGCCGATGACCTCGGCGGGCGGGATGCTGCTGGCGGCGCGGCTCGTGGCGGGCGGCGGGGTCGTGCACTGCCCGGGCGGCGGCACGCACCACGGGCGGGCGGACCGGGCGTCTGGGTTCTGCTACCTCAACGACGTGGTGCTGGCGGTGCTGGCCTGGCTGGACGCGGGGCTGGAGCGCATCGCGGTCGTCGACATCGACGCCCACCACGGCGACGGCGTGCAGGACGCCTTTGCCGATGACCCGCGGGTGCTGACGATCAGCGTGCACGAGGCGGGGCGCTGGCCGCACACCGGCGCCGTGGGCGACCGCGCCGGCGGGGCGGCGCGCAACCTGGCGATGCCCGCCGGGCTGAACGACACCGAGTTCCGCTTCCTCTTGGAGCGCGCCGTGCTGCCGCTGGTGGCCGCGCACCGGCCGGAGGCGATCCTGCTGCAGTGCGGCGCGGACGCGCTGGAGGAGGACCCGCTGGCGCGGCTGTCGCTGTCCAACAACGCGCACATGGGCGCGGCGGCGGCGCTGCTGTCGCTGCCGGTGGAGGGGGCGCGCCGCCTCGTGGTCACCGGTGGCGGCGGCTACAACCCGTGGTCGGTCGGGCGCTGCTGGGCGGGCGTATGGGCCACGCTGAACGCCGTCGAGATCCCCGCGCGCACCACGCCGGCGGCGGAGGCTGTGCTGCGCGCGCTCAGCTTCGGCCGCGCCGCCGGGCGCAACCCGCCGGAGCACTGGTTCACCACGATCCGCGACGCGCCGCGCGAAGGGCCGGTGCGCGACGCGGTGCGCAAGGTGGCGGCGCGGGTGGTGGCGCCGTGACGGGGCGGCGGGGCGGCTTGCCTCGCCCTGCGGCGCGGCTAGGGTTGCGCCCGACAACACGGGACAGAGCCCACATGCCAAGACCTGCTTCCGCCTCCCTGCGCGCCCGTCTGCTCGGCGCGGCGCTGCTGCTCGCGCCGGGCGTGCCCGCGGCGTTCCTGGCTGCCTCGATGGCGCGGGCCGCGGATGCGGCGCCGGGCACCGCCGCGCAGCCGGAGCTGCCGAGGCAGCCGATCACGATCACCGGCACGGACGGCGTGCGCCACCAGTTCTCCGTGGAGATGGCGACCACGCCGGCGCAGCAGGAGACCGGGCTGATGTTCCGCACCGCCGTGCCGGCCGACGGCGGGATGCTGTTCGACTGGGGCGCGCCGCGGCAGAGCATGATGTGGATGAAAAACACCCTGGTGCCGCTCGACATGCTGTTCATCGCGGCCGACGGCACGGTGAGCCACATCGCGGAGAACACGGTGCCGCACAGCCTGGCCGTGATCGACGGGCGCGCGCCGGCGCGCGCCACGCTGGAGCTGGCGGCGGGGACGGCGCAGCGGCTCAACCTCACGGTGGGGGCGAAGGTCGAGGGGGCGGGGTTCGGGGCGGCGAAGTAGGACAGCAAGGCCAGGGCTCTGCCCTGGACCCGGCCTTCCTTAAGCAAGGGGTTCCAAGGGCCCTGCCCTTGGCGGGGTCCAGGGGCAGAGCCCCTGGCCTTGCCTTTGCCTGGCTTGGCCTCTCGCCATTCTATCTTGCGTCGGGCTATACAGGCCCCAGGTCCGGGGCGTGGCGCAGCCTGGTAGCGCGCGTGTTTTGGGTACACGAGGCCGCCGGTTCGAATCCGGCCGCCCCGACCAGGTCCGATGCAGACGAGGAGGCCCCGATGCGTGCGCGAGTCTTCAAGCAGTCCAAGACCTCGATGCAGTCCGGGGTCGCGGGCACCGAGTTCTGGGTGCTGGAGTGGGAGCCGACGGAGCGGCGCGAGCAGGACCCGCTGATGGGCTGGTTCGGCAGCGCGGACACCCAGGCGCAGGTGCGGCTCCGATTTGACACCCGCGAGGAGGCGCTTGCCTTCGCCGCCAAGCGTGACCTGACCTGCGACGTGGAGCTGGCGCCGGCGCGGGTGCAGAAGCCCAAGGTGTATGCCGACAACTTCCGCTTCGACCGCATCGGCAACTGGACCCACTGACCGCCGCCGGTTGCCACGCCCGCGGCCCGCGCGCCCTTAGCTCAGCTGGATAGAGCACCCGCCTTCTAAGCGGGATGTCGCTGGTTCGAGTCCAGCAGGGCGCGCCAGCCGCCGTTCGCTCAGGAGGTGGCGGGCACGCACACCCCGCCCTCGCCGCGCCGTGGCGCGGTTGGCGGGCGCGAGCCGGTGCGGTCCACGAGGTAGAACTCGGTGAAGTCTGCGGCGCCCAGGGCCTCGAAGATGCGTCCTTCCACGTCGTCGACCTCGCCGACGCTGTCGACCCGGTGGGTTTCCGCCTCGCCGTCCTGGCCGCGGAAGGTGATCGACCCGCACAGCGCGACCTCGTAGTGCTCCGCGCGCGGCACCGCCACGTCGAGCACGATGTCGGGGGTCTTCGCGTCGAGATGGAAGGCGCCCACCACCGTGCTGTTGACGTAGATCGTGGTGAACTCGTCCAGTTCGCGCTCGTCCAGCTGGTCCTGGATCCTGAAGCGCACCAGGCCGGCGTCGCCCCAGGTCGCGCCGGCCGGCACGACGGAGGGCGCCGCGGCCTGCATCGCCGTCTGCGTGGCGCCGGCCGCGACGCGCGGCGCCGCGAGCACCAGCAGGGCCAGGCAGGCGCCCGCGGCCGTCGCGCCGGTCGTCGTCGCGCGTGTCGCCATCGCGGTTCCCATCCTGGCTCCCATCCTGGCCCTGCCCGGGGCGTGCGGCCGGCGGCGGCGATGAGCCCGGCCGTGCCCGGCCTGCCTTCGGCCGCGGCGGTCGGCGAACTGCTGCGCGCGGGCGCCGCCGTCCTTGCCGACGCGCAGGTGGAGAGGCCTGCCCGGGAGGCAAGGCTGCTGCTCGCCCATGCCCTCGGGCTCAGCCTGTCCGACCTGCTGCGCGACCGCAACAGCGTGGTTGACGCCGGACGCTTCGCGGGCCTGCTGGCGCGGCGTGCGGCGCGCGAGCCGATGGCGCTGATCGTGGGGCGGCAGGGCTTCTGGACGCTTGACCTTGCCGTGTCGGCGGACACGCTGGTGCCGCGCGCCGACAGCGAGGCCCTGGTGGAGGCCGCCCTGCTGCACCGTCCCGAGCGCGAGTCGGTGCGGCGCGTGCTCGACCTCGGTACCGGCACCGGCTGCCTGCTGCTGGCCGCGCTGTCCGAGTTCCCGCGCGCCTGGGGGCTGGGCGTCGAGCTGTCCGCGGCGGCCGCCCGCCTGGCCCGCGACAACGCGCGGTCCTGCGGCCTGGAGCGGCGCGTCGCGATCCTGTGCGCGAGCTGGGGCGACGCGATCCGGCCGGCGGGCGGACAGGGCCAAGGCGTCGGGCGCGGCGGCGGGTTCGACCTGGTGCTCTCGAACCCGCCCTACATCGCGGGCGGGGACATCGACGGGCTGATGCCGGAGGTGGCGCTGCACGAGCCGCGCCGGGCGCTCGACGGTGGCGCGGACGGCCTGGACTGCTTCCGGCGCATCGTGGCGGCGCTGCCCGGGCTGCTGGCGCCGAGGGGCGTGGCGGTGCTCGAGCTTGGCGCGGGGCAGGGCGGGGCGGTGCGCGCCCTTGCCGCCGCAGCCGGGCTGTCGCATCTCGGGACGCGCGACGACCTCGGCGGCGTGCCGCGCGCCCTGGTGCTCGGCGCCGGGGCGGCGCCGTGACCGTCCCGGCGGACGGTGCGGGAAAAAGCGTTTGGCAGCACACGCTGCTGCCGTTACATTGACCCTCAAGCGGTTCGACCGTGGATTGTTCCCGTGGCGACGGGACCCGGCCGGAATGTTTGGCCCGGACCTCCGGCCTGTCTTCCGGTTCCTGCCGCTGGCAGGAGCGTTGCCGGTCCGGACCTATGCCGCCGCATCCATGTCTCCCGGTTGTTGCCATGCCCGTGCCATCGGGTGGGCGACGGTGATCGTGATGCGCCCGACCGCTCCGGCGGCGCTGGCCGCCAAACCAGGAAAGCTCGGTGACACCCATGACCATGAAGCGCATGCGCGGCCGCAACCATCGCGGCCCCGGGCCCGGGCCCGGCGGCGGCGGCATGCCGATCCGCCATCACACCGGCACAATCCCGCTCAACCGCAACCATGTCTTTGACAGCTCCGGCCCAGACCTGCGCGTGCGCGGCACTGCCCAGCAGCTGTTCGAGAAGTACCTGCAGCTCGGCCGCGACGCCAGCAGCTCCAGCGACCGCGTCATGGCGGAAAGCTACTTCCAGCACGCGGAGCACTACTTCCGCATCATCAACGCCATGACCCAGGCGGCGAACCAGGGCCAGCCCGCGCACGCCCCTGCGCCGCAGCAGCCGTCCGCCGCCTACAACGGGCCGCACCAGAACCGGCGCCAGTACGTCGAGCAGCCGGAGTCCGACGAGGGCGACCGCGGCGGCGAGCAGCCGGGCGAGAGCCGCGACATGCCAATCGGCGGCGCGCCGGACGCCTGAAGGCGGCGAGGCCAGGCCGTGTCCCGGGTCTGCGTCAGCCCAGGGCGGTCCGCAGCCGTGCCGCTTCCTTTCCCTCAACCAGGCCGAGGCGCAGCGCCAGGTCGATCAGCACCAGCGGCACGTTGAACTTGAAGTCGTCGGTGTGGCGCGCCGTCTCGATCGCGCGCGCCACCGGCCACAGCTCGAAGCCCGCGACCTCGCCGTCCACCGGGCGCGGCACGAAGCTTTCCGGCAGCTCAAGGTCGTAGCAGTGCAGCCGGTCGCGGCGCAGGCCCTCCGGGCGCTCCGTGGCATAGGGGATCACCGCGACCTCGCGCGCCTGGGCCGCCAGTGTTTCGGGCAGGCCGCATTCCTCCGCGGCCTCCTTGGCCAGGGTTTCGCGCGGCGACAGGCCGGCGGGCACGCCGCCCGCGGCCAGGTGGTCGAGTTTGCCCGGATCGAGCCGCTTGTCCGCCGCGCGCCGCGCCACCCACAGGTGCAGGCCGTCCGCGCGGCGCACCAGGCCGTTCAGGTGCACTCCCGTGGCGGCGATGCCCAGGGCCGGCAGGGCGCCGCGGTCGGCCTGCGCCAGCACGGTTCCGCCGGGCACCGGCCCGCCCGGGTCGGCCCGCACGTCGAACAGCTCGCCGCGCGGGGCGAAGCCGAGGCACGCGAGCAGCGCCACCGACAGCGCCGGCAGCCCCCGCGCGTCCGGCAGAACCAGCCCGTCCGCCTCGCGCAGTGCGCCGAGCGGCTCCAGAAGCGCCGCCACCTCCGGGCGCACCCAGCCGACCAGCGCGCCGCCCAGGCGCAGCGGCGCCCGGCCGCCGGGCAGCACCGCGTTGTTGCAGGCGCAGACATGGCGCAGCAGCGTGTCGCCGGCGGCGGCGGCGCTCACCGGCGGCGGCCCGCGCCTCGGGCGTCCGGGGTGCGGGCCTTCGCGGTCTTGGCGTCTGGGAGGCGGGCAAGGCGGCAGCGCCGTCCGGGGCGGAGCGATGCGCCGGTGCCACGCCGGGGAGGCGGATCGCTGGGCTGGCCGGCCGACATGCTGGGTGATCCTTCAATCGGCGTGCGGCCGGTCCACATTCGATGGCATGGCCCCTTCGACATTGTCCATCCCCGGGGCGAAACGCTCCCTGCTGCAGACCACGCGCCACCTGCTCGCCTATCTGTGGCCGAAGGACGATCCGGGGGCCAGGGTGCGCGTGGCGCTGGCCGTGGTGTTCCTGCTGCTGGCCAAGGTCGCCACCGTCTACGTGCCGCTGGTGTATGCCCACGCCATCGACGCGTTGTCGCCCAAGCACGGGGAGGCGGCGGCCGTCGCCCTGCCGATCGCGCTGATCGTCGGCTACGGGCTGCTGCGCGTGGCCTCGGGCGGCTTCGGCGAGCTGCGCGACGCGGTGTTCGCGCGCGTGAAGCAGCGCACGGTGCGCATCGTGGCGCGGCAGACCTTCGAGCACCTGCACGCGCTGTCGCTGCGCTTCCATCTCGACCGGCAGACCGGCGGGCTGACGCGGGTGGTGGACCGCGGCATGCTGGCGGTGGAAACGGTGCTGCGGCTCGGCGTGTTCAACATCGTGCCGACGATCCTGGAGGCCGTGATGGTCACCGCGATCATCTGGTGGAAGTTCGACTGGCGCTTCGCCGTGGTCACGCTGGGCGCGGTGGTGGCCTACATCGGCTTCACGCTCGGCTTCACGACGTGGCGGATCAAGATTCGCCGCGCGATGAACGAGGTCGACACGGAGGCGACGTCCAAGGCGATCGACAGCCTGCTGAACTACGAGACGGTGAAGTACTTCGGCAACGAGGCGCACGAGAGCCGGCGGTTCGACGAGGCGCTGGGCCGCTACGAGCGGGCCGCGGTGCGCACCCAGGTCTCGCTCAACATGCTCAACCTCGGGCAGGTGGTGATCATCGCGGGCGCGCTGATGGTGATCATGCTGATGGCGGCGCGCGGCGTGGTCTCGCACCGCTACACCGTGGGCGAGTTCGTTCTGGTCAACACCTACCTGATGCAGCTGTACCAGCCGCTGAACTTCCTGGGCTTCGTCTACAGCGGGGTGCGGCAGGGGCTCGTGGACATGGAGCAGATGTTTCGTCTGCTCGACGTGGCGCAGGAGGTCGCGGACCGGCCGGGCGCGCTGCCGCTGGCGTCGAGCCTGAGCATGGGCGGGCCGCCGGAGCTGCGCTTCGACGACGTGCACTTCGGCTACAGCGACAACCGCGAGATCCTGGGCGGCGTCAGCTTCACCGTGCGGCCCGGGGAGAAGCTCGCCGTGGTCGGGCACACCGGGGCTGGCAAGTCGACGCTGTCGCGGCTGCTGTTCCGCTTCTACGACGTCACCGAGGGCGCGATCCTGGTGGACGGGCGCGACGTGCGCGACGTGACGCAGGACAGCCTGCGGGCCGCGATCGGCGTGGTGCCGCAGGACACGGTGCTGTTCAACGACACGCTGCTCTACAACATCGCCTACGGCCGTCCCGGCGCGTCGATGGCCGAGATCGAGGAGGCGGCGCGGCTCGCCCAGGTCGCGGACTTCGTGGCCAAGCTGCCGGAGGGCTACCAGACGCGGGTGGGCGAGCGCGGCCTCAAGCTGTCGGGCGGCGAGAAGCAGCGGGTGGCGATCGCGCGCACCATCCTCAAGGACCCGCGCATCCTGGTGCTCGACGAGGCGACCAGCGCGCTCGACACCCGCACGGAACAGGACATCCAGCAGGCGCTGCAGACCGTCTCGGCGCGGCGCACCACGCTGGTGATCGCGCACCGTCTGTCCACCGTGGTCGATGCCGACGAGATCCTCGTCCTCGCCGACGGGCTGGTGGTCGAGCGCGGCCGGCACGCGGAGCTGCTGTCGCGGGGCGGGACCTACAGCCGGATGTGGCGGCTGCAGAGCGAGGAGGCCGGGCAGCCGGCGGAGGCCGCGGAGTGACGTGGGCCCTGGCGCGTGAAGTCAGGCAAGGCCAGGGGCTCTGCCCCTGGACCCCGCCAAAGGCAGGGCCATTGGAAACCACCACTTAACTAAGGCTGGTCCAGGGCGGCTCGCCCTGGCGGGGTCCAGGGGCAGAGCCCCTGGCCTTTCTTCCTGACAGGCCGCGAGCCCTGGCACCGGCCCGTGCGGCTCCCATCTCGACAACGCGGCGTGCCAGGCCCGCAGGAGGACAGAGTGATGCAGGACCACGATGCCGCGGCGGAGGAGCTGCCCGAGGAGCTGAGCCGGGCGGGGGCCGTCGTTGCCCACGCCATCAAGCACATGCTGGACAAGAACCTTTCGCCGATCGCGGCGGCGTCCGCGCTGCTGGGCGGCGCGCTCGGGCTGCTGTCGCACAGCATGGAAACGGAGGCGGTGCTCGGCGTGCTGGAGAACGCGATGAACAGCGTGCGCGACGGCGAATTCGCCGATGCCGGCCACCCCGTGCATCCCGAGCAGTCGCGCCCGCAGGCTTGACGCGGCGGCGGCCGGCGGCCATACCCCGCGCCTGTCCACGCGCAGGCGGTTTTCCGCCGGGCGCCGCATTCCTTCGAGGTTACGCCATGGCCCGCCGCTGCGAGATGACCGGCAAGGGTGTCCTGACGGGCAACAACGTCAGCCACGCCAACAACAAGTCGCGCCGCCGCTACCTGCCCAACCTGCAGCAGGTGTCGCTGCTGTCCGACATCCTCGGCACCAGCGTGCGCATGCGCATCTGCACCGGGGCGCTGCGCACCATCGAGCACAACGGCGGGCTGGACGCGTTCCTGCTGACCACGCCGAACCGCGACCTGCCCGTCGAGGCGCAGGTGCTCAAGCGCCGCATTGCCGCGTGCCAGGTCAAGCGGCAGGCCGGCCAGCCTGCGGCCTGAGGCCACGGCACTGATGGGCGCGGCGCCGGGGCGAAGGCTCCGGCGCCGTTTTCATGTCAGGAGGTCGGGACAGGAAGGCAAGGCCAGGAGCTCTGCCCCTGGACCCCGCCAAGGGCAGGGCCCTTGGAACCCACTACTTAAGTAAGG
>CAXSFU010000059.1:0-19201 GCA_964236695.1 uncultured Acetobacteraceae bacterium
GCTGAGCGATATCGGCATGGTGCCGTAAAACAGCATTTATCGAACAGCCTCTTACCCCAGGCCCGGAACGGCGATGCCGCAGACCTGCGCGACAAGCAGGGTGTTCAGGAACAGGACGACCACGGTGGCCGCGACGGTGCCGGCCAGGGTCAGGGGGCGCGGCGTGAGGCGGCCCATCACGTCGGGGCGGCGCACCAGCAGCAGCAGGGCGATCATCGGCAGCGGCAGGGCGAGGCTGAGGGCGACCTGGCTGGCGATGAGCACCTGCGTCGGGTTGAAGCCCATCGCCACGATCGCGAAGGCGGGCGCCATGGTCACGCCGCGCCGGACCCAGAGCGGGATGCGAAAGCCGACGAAGCCCTGCATGATGACCTGGCCGGCCATGGTGCCGACGGCCGAGGAGGACAGGCCGGAGGCGACCAGGGAGACGGCGAACACGGTGGCGGCGCCGCTGCCGAGCAGCGGGCCGAGGGTGGTGTAGGCGGTCTCGATCTCGGCGACGCCGTTGTGCACGCCGTCGTGGAAGGCGGTGGCGGCCATCGCGACCATGGCCATGTTGACGAGGCCGGCGGCGCCGAGGGCCACCAGGACCTCGATGTCGGAGAAGCGGACCAGGCGGCGGCGGTCGGCCTCGGTGCCGGCCCGGATGCGGTCCTGCATCAGGCCGGAGTGCAGGTAGATCGCGTGCGGCATCACGGTGGCGCCGACGGTGCCGACTGCCAGGGTGACGGCGCCGGCGTCGCGCAGGCGTGGGACGACGGCGTGGTACGCGACTTCGCCCCAGTTCGGGGGCGCGATGGCCAGCTCGACGACGTAGGACAGGGCGATGGCGGCGACCAGGACGCCGATCATCATCTCCAGGGGGCGGAAGCCGCGGCGCTGCAGCTCCAGCAGGGCGTAGGTGGCGATGCCGGTGACGACCATGCCGCCCATCAGTGGCAGGCCGGTGAGCAGGGACAGGCCGATCGCGCAGCCGAGGAACTCGGCGAGGTCGGTGGCGATCGCGGCGGCCTCGCTGACCAGCCACATCGCGATCACCACCCGGTGCGGGAAGTGGGAGCGGCACAGCTCGGCGAGGTTGCGGCCGGTGACGATGCCAAGGCGCGCGGACAGCGACTGGAACAGCATCGCGACCAGGTTGGCGAGCACCACGACCCAGAGCAGTTCGTAGCCGTAGCCGGCGCCGGCCTGAATGTTGGTCGCGAAGTTGCCGGGGTCCATGTAGGCGACCGAGGCGATCACCGCGGGGCCGAAGAACGGCAGCATCGCGAGGATGCCGTGCCGCTCGCCCCTCAGGGTGCGCTGCGCGGCCTGCTCCGTGCGCTGCGTCAGCGTGGTTCCGTCCTGCGGCGGCATGCATGCTCCCTTGCCCTGGTCTTCAAGTGGCCTGCAAGGGACGGCAAGGCAAGCAAGGCCAAGGGCGCTGCCCCTGGACCCCGCCAAAGGCTCGCCTTTGGAAACCTCTCCTTTAGGCTGAAATTCCAGGGGCCTCGGGCCTTTGGCGGGTTTGGGCAGGGCCCGGCCCTGCTTCCTGCCGGCTTTGGAGGGTTTCGGGATGAACACGTCGCTGCCGGCCACCGAGGGGTTCGACCCGCGCATGGAGGCGCTCGATTCGTGGGGATCGGCGGCGATCCTGGACGCGCTGTGGGAAGGGCAGATGAGCGCGGTGGCGGCGCTGCGGCCGGCGCTGCCGGCGCTGGCGGCGGCGGCGGACGCGGCGGTCGGGCGGCTTTCGGCCGGGGGGCGGCTGGTCTACGCGGGGGCGGGGACGTCGGGGCGGCTGGGCGTGCAGGACGGGGCGGAGCTGATGCCGACGTTCGACTGGCCGGCGGAGCGGCTGGTGCTGCTGCTGGCGGGCGGCCGGGACGCGCTGCTCGGCGCGGTGGAGGACGCGGAGGACGACCGCGGGGCGGCGCTGGCGGCGATCGAGGCGCACGGGGTGGGTACCCCCGACGTGGTGATCGCGGTCGCGGCGAGCGGGGGGACGCCGTACACCGTGGCGTGCGCGGAGGCGGCGGGGGCGCGGGGCGCGCTGGTGGTGGGGATCGCGGGCGTTGCGGGCTCGGCGCTGCTGCGGGCGAGCGGGCATCCGGTGCTGGTGGAGACCGGGGCGGAGGCGGTCGCGGGGTCGACGCGGATGAAGGCGGGGACGGCGCAGAAGGCGGCGCTGACGATGTTCTCCACGCTGCTGATGGTCCGGCTCGGGCGGGTGTGGCGCGGGCGGATGGTCGACATGCAGGCGCGCAACGCGAAGCTGCGGCGGCGCGCGGTGCGGATGCTGCGCGAGCTGTCCGGCGCGGGGGAGGAGGAGGCGGCGCGGGCGCTGGGCGAGGCGGGGGGCAAGGTGAAGCTGGCGGTGCTGGTGCTGCGCGGGATGGGGGTCGCGGAGGCGGAGGCGGCGCTGGCGGCGGCTGGCGGGCGTCTGCGGGCGGCCCTGCCTTCCGGGGCAGGCCGGGGCTGACGCAGGCAAGGTTGAGGCTCTGCCTCAAACTCCGCCAAAGGCAAGCCTTTGGAATCCTCGACTCAGAAAGCGGCTCCCCCACGACGGGGCCCTTGCCTCCAAGAGGCCGGTCCAGGGCGGCTCGCCCTGGCGGGGTCCAGGGGCAGAGCCCCTGGCCTTGCTTGCCTACACCAGGATGTCCTCGACCCTGATCGGCAGGTGCCTGACCCGCACCCCCGTGGCGTGGAACACCGCGTTGCCGATGGCCGCCGCGACACCCACGAGGGGCAGCTCGCCGATACCTTTGGCGCCGAGCTCGTCGGTGACGGGGTCCGTGCTGTCGACGACGATGGGGGTGATCTCGGGGACGTCGGCGTTCACCGGCAGCAGGTAGTCCGAGACGTTGGCGTTGGTGTAGCGGCCGGTGGCGGCGTCGACGACGGACTCCTCCAGCAGCGCCATGCCGATGCCGAACACCATGCCGCCGTAGAGCTGGGAGCGGGCGGTCTTGGCGTTGATGACGCGGCCGCAGTCGAAGGCGCCGACCAGGCGGCTGACGCGGATGGTGCCGAAGTCGGGGTCGATGCGGACCTCGGCGAACTGGGCGCCGAAGGAATGGCGGGAGTGGGCGTCGTAGGCGTCGTCGGGCTTGGCGCCGGACTCGGCCTCGACGAAGGAGCGGGTCCTGGCGGCGAGGATCTCGTCGAGCTTCAGGCTGCCGGAGGGGCCGGACACGACGCCGTCCTTGAGAGTGAGCTGGTCGGGGGTGACGCCAGCCCAGGCGGGGCCCTTGATGGCCAGCGCCATGCCGAACAGCTGGGTGCGCACGGCGCGGCAGGCGGCCTGCACGGCGGGGAGCACGGAGGCCGTGGTGGTCGAGCCGCCGGACACCGGGGCCGGGGGGAAGCGGCTGTCGCCCAGCTCGGCGCGGACCTTGGCGATCGGCAGGCCGAGCTCGTCGGCGGCCACCTGGGTCATGATGGTGTAGGTGCCGGTGCCGAGGTCCTGGGTGCCGGAGCGCACCACGGCGGTGCCGTCTGCGTCGAGGCGGGCGCTGGCCTGGGCGGGGCGTCGGTTGGTCGGGTAGGTGGCGCCGGCCATGCCCTGGCCGACCAGGAGGGCGCCGTCGCGCATGGAGCGGGGCGCGGGGGAGCGCCGGTCCCAGCCGAAGGCGGCGGCGCCCTGGGCGTAGCAGGCGCGCAGGGCCTTGGAGGCGAACGGCTTGTCCTCGTGCTCGTCGCGCTCGGCGTAGTTCTTCAGGCGCAGCGCGATCGGGTCCATGCCGAGGGCCACGGCCATCTCGTCCATGGCGGTCTCCAGCGCGAAGCTGCCGGAGCTTTCGCCGGGGGCGCGCATGTAGGTCGGCAGCCCCTGGTTGACCGAGACCAGGCGGTGGGTGACGGCGACGTTGGGGCAGGAGTAAGAGATCTCGCTGATCAGCGCGGAGGGCTCGTCGAACTCGCCGACGGCCTCCATGGCGTTCTGCGTGACCGCGTCGTGGCGCAGCGCCGTCAGCGTGCCGTCGGGCTGGGCGCCGATCCTCAGCGTCTGCGAGGTGCGCGGACGGTAGCCGTTCGAGTAGTACATCTGCTCGCGGGTCAGCACGAGGCGGACCGGTCGTCCGACCTTGCGCGCGGCGGCGGCGGCGAGCACCGCGGGCGGCCAGCAGTTGCCCTTGCAGCCGAAGCCGCCGCCGACGTAGGGGTCGAGCACCGTGACGTCGTCGGGCTGGAGCGCGAACAGCGCGGCCAGCGTCTTCTTGGCGCCGGAGATGCCCTGGGTCGCGGTCCACACGGTGAGCCTGCCGCCGTCCCACTGCGCCAGGGTGGCGTGCGGCTCCATCGGGTTGTGGTGCTCGACGGGCGTCGTGTAGGTCTGCTCGACCTTGACCGGGGCGGCGGCGAAGGCATCGTCGGGCTTGCCGCGGGTGCTGTCGGGCGGGCGCTGGCCGTCGCGGAACTTCTTCGGCACGTAAGGGTGGTCCATGCCCTGCGTCATGGTGGTCACGGCGTCGGTCTCGGCGTAGGTGGCGCGCACCGCCACGGCGGCCTCGGTCGCGCGCTCCAGAGTGTCGGCCACCACGACGGCCAGGTGCTGGCCGTTGTACTGCACCGACATGTCCTGCAGCAGCGGGTAGAGCACGGTCTGCGGCGCGGCCTTGTCCAGCGTGAGCTTCGGCATGTCGGCCGGGGTCAGGATGCCGAGCACGCCGGGCATCGCCGACGCGGCGGCGATGTCGAGCGCGCTCAGCGTGCCGGACGCGACCGTGCTCTGCACCAGGACGGCGTGCACGAAGCCGGCGGCGTCGAACTCGGCGGCGTATTTCGCGCCGCCGGTGACCTTGGCGGGGCCGTCGACGCGGTCGATACCTTCTCCGACGTACATGGGCGGTGTCCTTTGCGCCTGGGAGGAAGGCCAGGGCTCTGCCCTGGACCCGCCAGGGCGAGCCGCCCTGGACCGGCTTTACTTAGGGAAGTGGATTCTCAGGGCTCGCCTTGAGCGGAGTCCAGAGGCAGAGCCTCTGGCCTTTCTTGCTAGGCAGCCAGCGTCTGCAGGGCGCGGCGGACCGTGCGCTGCATCAGCACCAGCTTGAAAGCGTTACGGCTCTGCGGGGTGGCG
The DNA here is from genome assembly GCA_964236695.1 of uncultured Acetobacteraceae bacterium. Lineage (GTDB taxonomy): Bacteria > Pseudomonadota > Alphaproteobacteria > Acetobacterales > Acetobacteraceae > CAXSEF01. Next base: position 5,060 of record CAXSFU010000059.1, read on the forward strand.
CCCTGGCTGGCGAGGGCGGAGGCACGCTCGATCAGCTCGGGGGTCAGGGGCTGGCCGCGCAGGGCGTCCTCGACCTGCGGCAGGCGCCACGGCGCGGGGCCGACGCCGCCGCAGGCCACGCGGGCGTCGCGCACCGTGCCGCCTTCGAGGTCAAGGCCGACGGCGGCGGAGGTCAGGGCGTAGGCGAAGCTCGTGCGGTCGCGGACCTTGACGTAGGTGGAATGGCGCGCGGCGGCGGTGGCGGGCACCAGGATGGCGGAGATCATCTCGCCCGGGCGCAGCGTGGTCTCGTCGTTGGGGGTGTCGCCCCAGGGCTTGTACAGCTCGGCGAGCGGGATGACGCGCAGGCCGTCGGTGCCGTGCAGCTCCACCCGGGCGTCGAGCGCACGGAGCGCGACGGGCATGTCGGAGGGGTGGGTGGCGATGCAGGTGGGCGTGATGCCGACCACGCCGAGGTTGCGGTTGTCGCCGGCGATCGCGGGGCAGCCGGAGCCGGGGGCGCGCTTGTTGCAGGCGAACGCCGTGTTGCGGAAGTAGGTGCAGCGGGTGCGCTGCAGCAGGTTGCCGCCCATGGTACCCATGTTGCGGATCTGCGGCGAGGCGGACAGCAGCAGCGCCTGCGAGACCATCGGCCAGCCGGCGACCACCGCGGGGTGCTCGGCGACCTCGGCCATGGTGGCGAGCGCACCGAGGCGCAGGCCGTCCGGGCCGGACGCGATCTCGCGCATGCCCATCGGCTGGATGTCGACGACGCGCATGGCGCCCTCGACGTTGTTCTTCCACAGCTGCATGAGGTCGGTGCCGCCGGCCATGTAGGTGGCCCCGGCGCGGCCGGCGGCGACGACCTGGGCGAGCTGGTCGGGGCGGTCGAGGGTGAAGGGCTGCATCAGGCGGGCTTCCTGCCGGCCAAGTCGCGGATGGCGGCGACGATGTTCGGGTAGGCGCCGCAGCGGCAGATGTTGCCGCTCATCCACTCGCGGATCTCGTCGTCCGAACCGGCGTGGCCTTCCTGGAGCAGGGCGGCGGCGGACATGATCTGGCCGGGGGTGCAGTAGCCGCACTGGAAGCCGTCGTGGCGGATGAACGCGGCCTGCACCGGGTGCAGCCCCGTGGCCGCGTCCCCGGGGGCAGGCGGGGCAACGGCCTGGATGCCGGAGCCATCGTGCACGCTGACGTGGGGGCCGGGGGACGCGGGATGCGCCGGGCGGGCGGTGGCGGCGAGGCCCTCGATGGTGGTGATCTGGCGGCCCTGCATGCGGGCGGCGAGGCTGAGGCAGGACACCACGCGCCGGCCGTCGACGTGCACGGTGCAGGCACCGCAGGAGCCGTGGTCGCAGCCCTTCTTGGTGCCGGTCAGGCCGGCGTACTCGCGCAGCGCGTCGAGCAGCGACACGCGCGGCTCGACCAGCAGGGGCACGTCGCGGCCGTTGATGCGCAGCACGACGCGGACCATCTCGGTGGCGCCGGCGACGGGCGGCACGACCGGGATCTCCGGCGGCACGGGCGTCTGCAGCGCCTGCGCGGTCAGCGGAAGCGTCGCCAGGCCGGCGGCGGTGGTGCCGAGGAGGCCGCGTCGCGTCACGTCCGGGTGTTGCATGCGTCCGCCTCCTTGGCCGGGTTTGCCCGGGAACATTTGCGCAAGCATTTGGCCTTGCGGCCGGGCGTGGCCCATCACGGTGCTGTGAGTACCCCACTTCGGTCTGTGGGGACAACCGGCGACACGCCTTGCGGTTGCAGGCTAGCGGCGAGATGTGGCGGTCAGCCCGGTGCGTGGAGGCTGGCCTGCAAGGGGCGGCGCAGGCGCAGGGCACAGGGGACAAGCAGCAGCAGCAGGACCGGACAGGCGAGCAGGAGATGCCGCCCGAAGCCGGCGGGAATTTGCGTGGTCGGCAGCAGCGATACGGCGAAGGGAGAGCACAGGAAAGCCCCGCCCAGGACACCGACGAGCAGGGTGAGCAGGCCGGAGCACAGGCCGACGAGCGCGAGCCGCCTGATGCCGTGCCGGCCCGGCGCGACACCCAGGCCGATCGCCAGCAACGCCGCGACCGGGACAAGCCAGACGATCAGCAGCACGAGCATGGCGGGCGTGAGTCGCTGGTTGATCGCCACCGCCACGGCGATCAGGCAGAAGAGCAGCCAGCTGTAGAGCGTAAATCCGCCGGCGACGAGCAGCACAGTGCCGAGCACGCCGCGCACGCTCCAGACGGGAAAGGATCGCCGGCCCGGCGGCAGCGCGAGCCAGTCGCTCGACGGGCGGCGGAACAGAAGGAAGGCGACTGCCAGGTATATCGCCACGTGGACCAACGCGCCCGCGATCGCGAATGGCAGGCTCTGCGAGGCCGCGTCCTGTGTCGCGCCGGACGGGCTGGCCAGTGACCACGCCAGTGGCACGAGCGACACCGCGCCCCAGGCCAGGTAGAGCGTGCGCCCGGCCCGCATGCCCCTGAGGACCAGGACGGCGGCCGCGATAGTGAGGATTGTGTCGATCCACCAGATCGCGTCGTCGAACCGGCTGGCCGGGGGCAGAGTCGCGACGAACGCGGCGACCTGTGGGCTTGGCGGCGTCGCGGGCAGCGCCAGCATCACCAGCGGGACCGCCTGGGACGCCAGCAGGAACCAGCCTGCGGCGGATAGGGCAAGCGGGCGCCTCATGCAGGGCCGCTGACGGCGGCACTGCGGGGCCGGGGCGGCGTGCCGCGCGCGGCGAGCGAGCCGGCGGCGAGGCCGAGAGCCATGGCCACGTAGGCCGCCGCCATGTCTCCCTTGCTCAGCACCAGCTCCCAGCCCGGGGTGAAGCGGTGCGGGGTGGCGGCGTAGTCCACCACGGCGGCGATCGCCGACATCGCCATCGCGTGCTGCAGCATCGGCAGCGGCGCCAGGCGGCGGTCGCCCAGCCAGGTCTCGAAGATCGTCGACCAGAACAGGGTGGCGGCGTGGTGCGTGGCGTAGCCGACGCCGGTGTGCGCCAGGTCCGCGCCCTCGAAGCGGGCGGCGCGGTCGCCGTGCAGCCAGTGGCTGGTCGCGTTGACCGGCTGCGTCGGCGAGCGGCCGGCGGCGCGCGCGAGCAGCGTCAACGCCACGGTGGAGGACACGCTCGCGGCGGTGCCGGAGATCGCCGCCGCCCTCAGGATCGCCGTCCAGCGCATGCCCGCCCTCCCCTGCCCCGTGTCCTGGCGCGATGGTGGCCCGGGGCGAGGACAAAGGCCAGGGGCTGTCTGCCTGGGAAGAAAGGCAGAAATCTTCTTTTTCTGAAGAAAAAGAAGCAAAAAGACTTTACCCATAAGATCGGCCCAACCCGGGTGGCTTCGGGGTCTTGCAGGCAAAAATTCTTTGGTTCTTTCTTTCAAGAAAGAACACGCTTCCTGCTGTTCGCGGCTACACCGGCTCGGTGTCGAGCGCGTAGCCGGCGGCGCGCACGGTGCGCACGAGGTCCAGTTCGCCCTCGCCGTTGATCGACTTGCGCAGGCGGCGGACGTGGACGTCCACGGTGCGCGGCTCGACGTGGATGTCGGGACCCCACACCGCGTTGAGCACCTCCTCGCGCGAGAACACCCGGCGCGGGTGCTGCATGAGGAACTCCAGCAGGCGGTACTCGGTGGGGCCGAGGTGCAGGGCGCGGCCGTTGCGCTGCACGCGGTGGGCGGCGAGGTCCATGCTGATGTCGTGGAACTCGAGGCGGCCCTTGGTGGCGATCGCGCCGGAGCGGCGCAGCAGCGCGCGCATCCGGGCCAGCAGGGCGTCGATGTTGAACGGCTTGGTGATGTAGTCGTCCGCCCCCGTGTTGAGGCCGCGCACCGCGTCCTGGTCCTCGGTGCGGGCGGTGACCATGATCACCGGCAGGTCGCGGGTCACCGGGCGCCTGCGGATCTGGCGGCACACCTCGATGCCCGACATCACCGGCAGCATCCAGTCCAGCAGCACCAGGTCCGGCTGGGACTCGGCGATGCGGGTCAGCGCCTCCTGGCCGTCGGAGGCCTCCTCGACGCGGAAGCCCTGCTTCTCGAGGTTGTAGCGCAGCATGGTGGCGAGCGCCGCCTCGTCCTCGACCACCAGCACCATCGGACGCGCACCGCTCATCGACATGACTCCCGCGTTCGAAAGGAAAGGCTTGGTCCTGGCCGAAGGCTGCCGCGGTCCTTTGGGCACAAGAACGGCAGCAAGGCCTTTTTTTCTGAAGAAAAAGAAGCAAAAAGACTTTATCCATTTAGAACGATACGCCACGCAGGTGGCTCTGTCCCATCGGGCAAAGTTCTTTGGTTCTTTCTTTCAGGAAAGAACTCGCTTTCTTTCCTGCCTGCAATGAGGGTCACTCGCGTGGCCGGACGACGGCGTAGGCGGCGCTGGTGCCCTTCGGGCGCGCGGCCGGCAGGCTCTCGCCGGTGGCGGCGTAGTGCACCAGCTCGGCGATGTTGGTGGCGTGGTCGCCAATGCGCTCCAGGTTCTTGGCGATGAACAGCAGGTGCGTGCAGGGCGTGATGTTGCGCGGGTCCTCCATCATGTAGGTGATGAACTCGCGGAAGATCGCGGTGTAGATGTCGTCGACCGCCTCGTCGGAGCGCCACACCTGCTCTGCCTTGGCGGGGTCGTTCTCGCCGATCGCGTCGATGGTGAGCTTGAGGCTCTCCTGCACCATGCGCGCCATGTGGCCGAGGCCGCCGAGGCTGAACGGCAGCGCGTACTGGTTGAGCACGATCGAGCGCTTGGCGACGTTGGCGGCGTAGTCGCCGATGCGCTCCAGGTCGCCGGTGATCTTGAGCGAGGCGACGATCTGGCGCAGGTCCTGGGCCATCGGCTGGCGCAACGCCAGGAGCTGGATCACGAAGCGCTCGACCTCGGACTCCAGGGCGTCCACCGCTGGGTCCTGCTCGACGGCGCGGGTGGCGGCGTCGCTGTCCTGCCCGATCACGGCGCGCGCGGCCTCCGCGACCTGGTTCTCCACCAACCCGCCCATCTCGGCGAGCAGGTCGCGCAGCCTGCGCAGCTCCTGCGCGTAGCTGGTGACGATGTGCCTCGCGGCGTCGTCGGACATGCCGCCCCTCCCCTATCCGAACCGGCCGGTGATGTAGTCCTGCGTGCGCTTCTGGCGCGGCGAGGTGAACATCGCCCCGGCCGCGCCGGTCTCCACCAGCTCGCCGAGGTAGAAGAACGCCACCTGATCGGCGCAGCGCGCGGCCTGCTGCATGTTGTGGGTGACGATGGCGATGGTGAAGTCGCGCTTGAGCTCGTCGATCAGCTCCTCGATGCGCAGGGTGGAGATCGGGTCGAGCGCGCTGGTCGGCTCGTCGAGCAGGATCACCTCCGGGCGCGTCGCGATGGTGCGCGCGATGCACAGGCGCTGCTGCTGGCCGCCGGACATGCCGCCGGCGGGCGACTTCAGGCGGTCCTTGACCTCGCCCCACAGCGCGGCGCGGGTCAGCGACCACTCCACGCGCCCGTCCATCTCGCTGCGGCTCAGGCGCTCGTGCAGCTTCACCCCGAAGGCGATGTTGTCGTAGATCGACATCGGGAACGGCGTCGGCTTCTGGAACACCATGCCGATCCGCGAGCGCAGGCGGTTCACGTCGACGCGCGGGCCGAGGATGTTCTCGCCGTCCATCGTCACCTCGCCGGTGGCGCGCTGGCCGGGGTAAAGGTCGTGCAGGCGGTTGAGCACGCGCAGCAGCGTCGACTTGCCGCAGCCCGACGGGCCGATCATGCCGGTGACTTGGCGCTCCGGCAGCGCCAGGGTGATGCCCTTGAGCGCCTGGTTGGTGCCGTAGAAGAAATCCAGGCCCTGGATCGAGAGTTTGGCCGCGTTGAGCGACATGGCGGCCGGGACGCGCGCGCCGCCCGGCCCGCCGGCCTCGCCCGACCCGCCTGCCTCGTTGCGGGCGAAGCGGGGCCGGGGCTGCTCGTTCGTCATGGTGCTCGATCCTGCCTCGGCCCGCGCAGGGCGCAGGCCGTCGTCTTCACGCGCGTGGCGCGCGCCACCCTGCGCCAGTGCCGCTGCCGGGTCGCTGCCCGCGTCGCCGCGGCGCCGATCGGTCCGCTCGCCCATGCCGCCTCCTATGCGCGCCGGCGCAGCGCGAAGCGCGCCACGATGTTGGTCACCAGCACCGCCACCGTGACCAGCAGGGCGCCGGTCCACGCGAGCTGCACCCAGTCGTCGAACGCCGAGCCGGCGTAGGAGTAGATCGTCACCGGCAGGCTGGCCATCGGCTGGTCCAGGCTCACCGACCAGTTGAGGTTGCCGAGCGAGGTGAACAGCAGCGGCGCGGTCTCGCCGGCGACGCGGGCGACGGCGAGCAGCACGCCGGTCATGATGCCGTCGCGCGCCGCGCGGTAGCAGACGAACAGGATGGTGCGCCACTTCGGCGCGCCGAGCGCGATGGAGGCCTCGCGGAGCTGGTTCGGCACCAGGCTCAGCATGTCCTCGGTGGTGCGGACCACGATGGGGATCACGATGACCGCCAGCGCCACGCTGCCGGCGAGGCCGGAGAAGTGGCCCAGCGGCTGCACGGCGAGAATGTAGACGAACAGGCCGATCAGGATCGAGGGCGCGGACAGCAGGATGTCGGACACGAAGCGCACCACGTTGCCGAGCGCAGAGCCGCGGGCGTACTCGGACAGGTAGGTGCCGACCAGCAGGCCGACGGGGGTGCCGAGCGCGGTGCCGATGGTGGTCTGCACCAGGCTGCCGATGATGGCGTTGAGCAGGCCGCCGTTGGAGCCCGGCGACTTCGTGATGGTGGTGAACACGGTCAGGCTGAGGCCGCCGAGGCCGCGCCACACCAGGGTCGCCAGGATCGAGGCGAGGAAGGCCAGGCCGACCAGGGTGGCCACGCCCGCGAGCACGGAGGCCACCAGGCTGGTCAGGCGGCGGCGGCGGCCGAGGCCCTGCGCTGTGGCGACGGAGGCGGCGCTGCGCTGCGGGATGGAGAGGGTCGCGCTCATGCGGGCACCAGCCGGAAAGGGGGAGGAAGGCCAGGGCTCTGCCCTGGACCCGCCAAAGGGCGAGCCCCTTGGAAACCATTCGATGGGGTTCGGAGCCTTGTTCGTGCCGGTCCAGGGCGGCTCGCCCTGGCGGGTCCAGGGCAGAGCCCTGGCCTTGCTTCGCTTCTCACGTGCGCGCCGGCCGCAGGAGGAGGCGCGAGATCGCCAGCACGATGAAGGAGATCACGAACAGGATGAAGCCGAGCGCCAGCAGCGCCGACAGCTTCAGCGACCCGGCCTGGCTTTCGGGGAACTCGAGCGCGATCAGGGAGGCGATGGTGTTGCCGGCGCCGAGCAGGCTGGTGCTGATGGTGTTGGTGTTGCCGACGACGAAGGTGACGGCCATGGTCTCGCCGAGCGCGCGGCCGAGGCCGAGCATGATGCCGCCGACGACGGAGGCCCGGGTGTAGGGCCACACGACGTGGCGCATGACCTCCCAGCGGGTGCAGCCCAGGCCGAAGGCGGATTCCTTGAACACGGCCGGCACGGTGAGGAACACGTCGCGCATGGTCGCCGCGATGAACGGGATCACCATGACCGCCAGGATCAGCGAGGCGGTGAGGATGCCGGTGCCGAACGGGGCGCCGGAGAACAGGATGCCGATGCCGGGGATCGCGCCCAGGGTGTCGATCAGGAACGGCTCCACGGTGGAGCTCATGACCGGGACGATCACGAAGAAGCCCCACATGCCGTAGATGATGGAGGGCACGGCGGCGAGCAGCTCGACGGCGATGCCGACCGGCCCGCGCATCCAGGCCGGCGCCAGCTCGGTCAGGAAGAAGCCGATGCCGAAGGCCAGCGGGACGGCGATCAGCATCGCGAGCACGGCGGTGACCACGGTGCCGTAGATGGGCACGAGGGCGCCGAAGTCCTCCTTGACCGGGTTCCAGGCGGTGGAGACCAGGAAGCCCGGGCCGAAGTGGCGGAAGGCCGGGAGGCCGCCGACCAGGAGCAGGACGATGATGGCGCCGAGCAGGGCCAGCACCAGCAGGCCGGCGGCGCGGGCGAGGCCCGCGAACACCAGGTCGCCGGTGGCGCCGGAGCCGGCGCCGCGGGGGGCGCCGCCCGCGGAGTGGGTGCCTGCTGCGGTCACGGTCTGGCCCAAGCCGGTGCTCCGTCGTCGTCGTTGCGAAGGAAGGCCAGGGGCTCTGCCCCCATTGCTTGAAGGCGGGGCCCCGCCAAAGGCAGGGCCCTTGGAATCCACTCTAAGTAAGGCCGGTCCAGGGCGGCTCGCCCTGGCGGGTCCAGGGCAGAGCCCTGGCCTTTCTTCGGCCTCAGCCCTTTATGTCGGCCTTCCAGGCGGCGCGGACGCGGTCCTTCACGGCGGCCGGCAGCGGCACATAGAGCAGGTCGTGGGCGATCTGGTCGCCGTTGGCGAAGCTCCACTCGAAGAACTTCGTCACCGCCTCGCTCTGCGCCTTGTCCTTGGGGTTGGTGGGCAGCAGGACGAAGGTGGCGGAGACGATCGGCCAGCTCTTGGCGCCGGCCTCGTTGTTCAGGTCGACGGCGAAGTTCTTGGCCCCGGCCCAGTCGGCGGCGGCGGCGGCGGCGGCGAAGCTTTCCAGCGTCGGCGCGACGTACTGGCCGTCGCGGTTCTTCAGCTCGGCGGTGACGAGGTGGTTCTGCTCGGCGTAGGCGCTCTCGACGTAGCCGATGCCGCCCTTGATGTTCTTCACGGTGCCGGCGACGCCGTCGCTGCCGCGGGCCCCCGAGCCGCCGGGCCAGCTCACGCTGGTCGCGGCGCCGACCTTGTCCTTCCACTCCGGGCTGACCATCGACAGGTAGTCGGTGAACACGAAGGTGGTTCCGGAGCCGTCGGCGCGGTGCACGGGGGCGATGGCGAGGTCGGGGAGCTTCATGCCCGGGTTGAGCGCGGTGATCTTCGGGTCGTTCCACTTGGCGATCTCGGCCAGGTAGATGCCGGCCAGGGTCGGGCCGTCGAGGCGGAGCTTGTTGCTGTCGACGCCGGGGATGTTCACGATGACGTCGACGCCGCCCATGACGGCGGGGAACTGCAGCAGGTTGTTGGAGGCGAGCTTGTCGGCGGACACCGGGGCGTCGGAGGCGCCGAAGTCGACGGTGCGGTTGAACACCTGGTTCTGGCCGCCGCCGGAGCCGATCGCCTGGTAGTTCAGCGACACGCCGGTGGCCGCATGCGAGGCCTCGGCCCACTTGCCGTAGATAGGGGCCGCGAAGGTCGAGCCGGCGCCGGTGATGGCCTGCGCGCCTGCGGCGGAGGGCAGCGTTGCGAGCGGGAGCGCGGCCAGGGCGAGAGCCAGGCCGGTGCGCGAACGGGACATCAATCCTCCAGGAATACGACAACGGCGCCCTGTTACACCGGCCCGGGGACGTGTTTGTGTCAGGCAGATGACGGTTCGATGACAACGGCCGGGCCGGGCGGGGCGGGTGCTTTCGTCGTGGAACGGCCGGGGCTGCGTCTTGCGCGGGTGGCCCGCTGCCTCTAGGAAGGCGGCGGCGGCGGCGGGCGATTAGCTCAGCGGGAGAGCGTCCCCCTGACACGGGGAAGGCCACTGGTTCAATCCCAGTATCGCCCACCATGCCCTTCTCATCCCTTCAGGCGGCCGCAGCCAGGCGGCGGTGCGGTGACGGCCGCGTGACACGCGCGGCGGCGGGCGCTTGAATGGCGCGGTGGACATGCCGATCGCCGAACCGCCGTTCATCCTGCGCGAGCCCGACGTGCAGGCCTCGCCGCTCGTGCTCGCCTCGCCGCATTCGGGGCGCAACTACACGGCGGGCTTCGTGGAGTCCTCCCGGCTCGACGCGCGCGCGCTGCGCCGGTCCGAGGACAGCTTCGTCGACGAGCTGTATGCCGCCGCCCCCGGGCACGGGGCGGCGCTGCTGGCCGCGACGTTCCCCCGCGCCTACTGCGACGCCAACCGCGAGGCCTGGGAGCTGGACCCGGCGATGTTCGAGGACGGGCTGCCGCCGTGGGTCAACACCACGAGCGTGCGGGTCGGCGCCGGGCTGGGCACGCTGGCGCGGGTTGTGTCGTCGGGCGAGGCGATCTACCGCCGCCGCCTGCGCTTCGCGGACGCGGAGGGGCGGGTGCGCGCCTGCTGGGAGCCATACCACGCGGCGCTGCGCGGGATGATCGAGGCCACGCGGCGGCAGCGAGGGGCGTGCCTGCTGCTGGACTGCCACTCGATGCCGGATGCCGCGTCGCAGCCGCACGGCGGGCGCGAGGCGGCGCGCGAAGGTCCGGACTTCGTGCTCGGCGACGCGCACGGCACCACCTGCGCGCCGGACGCGACGCGGCTGGTGGAGGCGCTGCTGCGCGACGCGGGCTACCGGGTGAGCCGCAACGACCCGTATGCCGGCGGCTACGTCACCCGCCACTACGGCCGGCCGCGCGAGCATGTCCACGTGCTGCAGGTCGAGGTGGCGCGCGGGCTGTACATGGACGAGGCGACGATCGAGAAGCGCTCAGGATTTGGCGTGCTGCGCGAGCGGCTGTCGGTGGTGGTGGGCTCCCTGGTGGCGGCGCTGCAGCGCGATCCCGGGCTGCTCGGGCGCTGAGCGGCAGAGGCGCGGCGCGCGTCCGGCCCGCCGCCCGGGCCACAGGCAAAAAAAAGGCGACGCTTTCGCGCCGCCAAGTTTAGGGAGGAAACGTCCAAGATGCAGCATGGCAAGAGCCTTGCTGCACTGCAAAAACTACCCGGAACCGGCAGGGCGACGCAAGGGTTTTTTGCAGCGCACCATGGAGGTTGTCGGTTCGTAACCTCCCGTTAACCAGGGACGGCTAGGCTGCAGCCGATGATGCGAGCGCTGGCAGTCGGAATCGTGATCGTGGCGGCGGGGCTGCTGCCCGTGCAGCGGGGCGCAGCGGCCGTGCCATGGCCGGGCGGCGCGTCGCAGCTGTGCCGGGCGGCGACGAGCAGCGTGGAGCAGGCGTCGCGCATCCCGGACCAGCTCCTGTCGGCAATCTCGAAGGTGGAAAGCGGCCGCCTCGACCCGCAGAGCGGCACGGTGCAGGCCTGGCCGTGGACGATCAACGCGGAGGGGATCGGCCACTACTACGAGAGCAAGGGCGAGGCGATCGCGGCGGCGCAGGCGTTCCAGGCACAGGGCATCCGCTCGATCGACGTGGGCTGCCTGCAGGTCAACCTGAGCTACCACCCGACCGCGTTCGCCAGCCTCGACCAGGCGTTCGACCCGCAAAGCAACGCCGCCTATGCCGCCAGCTTCCTGCAGACCCTGTTCCAGCAGCAGGGCTCCTGGCCGCACGCCGCCGCCGCCTACCACTCGCTCAACCCGGGCCCGGGCGCGGACTACCAGAGGCGGGTGCTGGAGACCTGGGCGCAGCCGGACCGCGCCACGGCCCGGGCGCGCCCCGTCGCGGCAGGCCCGGCGCCGCTGCTGGTGGGAGCCGGGACGACCGCGGGCGCAGCGCCGCCGGTGACAGGCGGTGGGGCGCACATCATTCGCATGGCGGGGGCGCCAGGGCTGATGGCGACGGGGCGCGGGCTGGACGCCTACCGGGGGGCGCCGATCCCGATCATCTTCCGGCCGCTCCGGTCGAACTAGGGGCTGTCATTACCCTGCCTGCACCGATTTCCTGCGCGAAGGCAGGAAGGAAGCGTGTTCTTTCTTGAAAGAAAGAACCAAAGAACTTTTGCTCGTTGAGTTCCGAGACTGCCTGCGCGTCCGGAGACCTATGTGCAAAGTCTTTTTGCTTCTTTTTCTTCAGAAAAAGAAGATTCTTGCTTGCCTGGCTGAAACGGCGAGCCTGGCACCAGGCCCGTCAAAGCGTCCGGGGCAGGCAGGCGACCTCGCGAACCCTTGCGGGTCCGGGTGGAGCCAGGCCCTGGCTGCCGTCCGCTTGAAACCCCGTTTGGCGGGGAGCATATGGCCCCCGCCGCGACCTGCCCCGGTCGCACACGGAGGAGGCCCGACCATGAGCGACGCAGGTGCCGCGACCCCTGACGCCCCCGCTGCCGGCGAGGAGCGCCACGCCTTCGGCGCCGAGGTCGGCCGGCTGCTCGACCTTGTGGTGCACTCGCTGTACTCGGAGCGCGAGATTTTCCTGCGCGAGCTGGTCGCCAATGCGGCGGACGCCACGGACCGGCGGCGCTTCGAGTCGCTGACCGATGCGGCGCTGGGTTCGCCGGAGGCCGCGCAGGTGCGGATCGTCCCGGACAAGGCGGCGCGTACGCTGACCGTCACCGACGACGGGATCGGCATGAGCCGGGAGGAGCTGCTGTCCAATCTCGGCACGATCGCGCGCTCGGGCACGCGCGCCTTCGGGCAGACGCTCGCCGAGGGCGAGGGGAAGAAGGCCGACGCGCCCAGCCTGATCGGGCAGTTCGGCGTGGGGTTCTACTCGGCGTTCATGGTCGCGGACCGGGTGGAGGTGACGTCGCGCCGCGCGGGGACCGAGGAGGCGTGGCGCTGGTCGTCGGACGGGCGCGGCGACTACACGATCGCGCCGGCGGAGCGCGAGCATGCGGGCACCACCATCGTGATGCACGTCAAGGCGGACGCGGACGAGTTCCTGGAAAGCTACCGGCTGCAGTCGATCGTGCGGAAGTGGGCGGACGGCATCACCCTGCCGATCGTGATCGTGCGCGACGGCGAGGACGTGGCGGCCAACGAGGGCACCGCGTTGTGGCGCAGGCCGAAGTCCGAGGTGAGCGAGGCGCAGTACACCGAGCTGTACCGTCACCTGGCGCACGCGTTCGACACGCCGTGGGCGACGCTGCACTGGCGCGCGGAGGGCACGGTCGAGTATTCTGCGTTGTTGTTCGTGCCCGGCGCGCGGCCGTTCGAGCCCGTGGAGGGCGAGCGGGAAAGCAAGGTCCGCCTTCACGTGCGGCGGATGTTCATCACCGACGACGCCAAGCTGCTGCCGCCGTGGCTGCGCTTCGTGCAGGGCGTGGTGGACACCGAGGACCTGCCGCTCAACGTGTCGCGCGAGATGCTGCAGGCGACGCCGGTGCTGGCGCGCATCCGCAAGGCGGTCACCAACCGGGTGATGTCGGAGCTGAAGAGCCGGACGAAGGACGAGGCGTCGTACGCCACGTTCTGGGAGAACTTCGGCCCGGTGCTCAAGGAAGGTGTCTGGGAGGACAGCGAGCACCGCGAGGCGCTGGCAGAGCTGATGCGGTTCCGCTCCACCGTGCCGGCGGCGGCGGCGGTGCCGGCGGCACCGGACGATGCCTCGCCGGAGGGCACGGCGCTCGACGACGCCAGCCTGGAGGACGCCTTTCCCGGGGCGCCGGAGCCGATGGACGACGGGACGCCGGCGCCGGACGGAATCGCCGACGCGGAGATCGTCGGCGATGCCGACCCGCTGGTGGGCGACGGCGCGGAGGACGGCGAGGCGGAGGAGCCGGCGGCGGCGCTGGTGTCGCTGCAAGGGTACGTGGCGCGGATGAAGCCGGGCCAGGAAGCGATCTACATCCTGACCGGCGACAATCCGGACGCGCTGGCGGCCTCGCCGCAGCTCGAGGGGTTCCGGGCGCGCGGGGTGGAGGTGCTGCTGCTGGCCGATCCGGTGGACGCGTTCTGGCCGGAGCGGCTCGACAGCTACGACGGCAAGCCGATCCGCAGCGTCACCCAGGGGGCGGCGGACCTGTCGAAGCTGGAGGCGGTGGATGCGGGCGGCGAGGCACCGGCCTCGCTCGATGCGCTGCTGCCGGCGCTGCGCGCGGCGCTGGGTGCTGATGTCGGCGACGTGCGCGGCACCGACCGGCTGACGGACAGCGCGGTGGTGCTGGGCGCCAGCGAGCACGGGCCGGACCTGCAGATGCAGCGGCTGATGCGCCGCGCCGGGCGGGCGATGCCGACGCCGCCTCCGGTTCTGGAGCTGAACCCGAGGCACCGGCTGATCCGCAGCCTGGCGGAACGGGCGGCCGCAGGCGAGGACGTGGCGGACGCGGCGCACACCCTGCTCGATCTGGCGCGGGTGCAGGACGGCGAGAGCCCGCGCGATCCTGCGGCGTTCGCGCGGCGCGTCGCGGCGGCGCTGGCCGGGTAGCGGCGGGGCGGGGTTTGACGCCGGCCTTCCCAGCCCGTAGAACATTCCGGCAAACGCCGTGTTGCACGCTGTCCCGGCGGAGGGGTGGCCGAGTGGCTGAAGGCGGCGGTTTGCTAAACCGTTGTACGGGGTCAACCCGTACCGTGAGTTCGAATCTCATCCCCTCCGCCAAG
>CAXSFU010000060.1:0-18882 GCA_964236695.1 uncultured Acetobacteraceae bacterium
CAAAACGTTAAATCACCCTTGCGTCGAGGGAGCCGTCCACACAAAGCCTCTAAGTGAGGCCGGGTCCAGGGGCGGCTCGCCCCCTGGCGGGTCCAGGGCAGAGCCCTGGCCTTTGGCGGCCCCGGATATTGCCGATCCCTGCTTGCTTCACACAGGCCGCTGCCCCAGCACCGCGGCCACCCTGCGGCCCAGCACCGCCATCGAGAACGGCTTGGTCACGACCTCCATGCCCGGCTCCAGCATCCCCTCGCCGAGTACCGCCGCCTCGGCATACCCGGTGATCAGCAGCACGGGCAGCCCGGGCCGCAGCACCCGCGCCCGGTCCGCGAGCTGGCGCCCGTTCAGCCCGCCGGGCAGCCCGACGTCGCTCACCAGCACGTCGACCCGCACCGCGGACTCGAGCACGCGCAGCCCTGCCGGCCCGTCCGCCGCCTCGATCACCGACAGCCCGAGCGCCGCCAGCGTCTCGCCCAGCAGCGTGCGCACCGAGGGCTCGTCGTCCACCAGCAGCACCGTGCCCGACGAGACCGCCGGCGTGGCCATGCCGGCAGCCCCGGCCTCCTCCGCCACAGGCGGGCTCAGGTGGCGCGGCAGGCACAGCTCCACCGCCGTGCCCTGCCCGGGCTCGCTGGCCAGCCCGACCTGGCCGCCGCTCTGCTTGACGAAGCCGTAGATCATCGACAGCCCGAGCCCGGTGCCCTGGCCGATCGGCTTGGTGGTGAAGAACGGGTCGAAGGCGCGCGCCATCACCTCGGCCGCCATCCCGGCGCCGGTGTCGGTGACGCGGATCGCCACGTACTCGCCCGCCGGCGCGTCGCGCACCTGGCCCTCCTCCAGCACCGCGTTGCGGCACTCGATCAGCAGCGCGCCGCCGTCGGGCATCGCGTCGCGCGCGTTGATGCACAGGTTCAGCACCGCGTTCTCGAGCTGGTTGGCGTCGCACAGCACCCGCCACGGTTCGGCGTCCACCTCCAGCGACACCGCGACCTGCGGGCCCATCGTGCGCACGATCAGCTCGCGCATCCCTTCCAGCAGCCGCTCCGGCGCGGTGGGCCTGGGGTCCAGCGTCTGGCGGCGCGAGAACGCCAGCAGCCGGTGGGTGAGCTTGGCCGCGCGCCCGGCCGCCTCCTGGGCGGCGGCGATGTAGCGCCCGAGCTGCTCGGTGCGACCCTGCGCGAGACGGGTCTGCATCATCTCCAGCGCGCCGCCGATGCCGGTCAGCAGGTTGTTGAAGTCGTGCGCCAGCCCGCCGGTGAGCTGGCCCACCGCCTCCATCTTCTGCGCCTGGCGCAGCTGGTCCTCGGCGACGCGCAGCGCTGCGGTGCGGCTTTCCACCCGCTGCTCCAGCGTGTCGTTCATCTCGCGCAGCACCGAGTCCGCGCGCACCCGGTCGGTGACGTCGAGCACGGTGCCGATCATGCGCGCTGCCACGCCGCCGTCGAGGAACACCAGCCCGCGCACCGCGAGCCAGCGCTCCCGCGCCTTCGCCTCGCCCCGCGCCTCCACCTCGCCCTGTGCTGCCGGCTTTTCCGGCGGCACCGCCTGGTCGTGTGCTGCCGGCTCTTCCGGAGCCGGCTCGCCACCCTCGGGCGTCGTGCCGTGCGGGGCCACGCTGCGGCACTGCAGGTCGAAGCTGTGCGGCCCCGCCACGCCGAGCGTCGCGCCCAGGGCACGGCGCATGCGGTCGCGATCGCCGGGATGGAGTGCTGCGACGAACGCCCCGATTCCGGCCGAGGCCGTCCCGCCGCGCTCGGCCGCGCCCGGCACCGCCAGCCCGAACAGCGCGTGGCACCGCGCGTCGGCGCTGAACCGACCCGTGCGCGGCCAGAACTCGAACGTGCCCAGCCGCGCCGCCTCGGTGGCCAGGCGCAGCCGGTCCTCGCTGCCCTGCAGCCTGACCTGCGCCGCGCGCCGGTCGCTGAGGTCGAGCATCGCGCCGATCATCCGCAGCGGCCGCCCCGCCGCGTCGCGCAGCACGAAGCCGCGGTCGAGCACGTGGGCCTCGCTGCCGTCGCTGCGCAGGAACCGGTACTCCGCGGTCCAGTTCGCCCCGCCGCTGCCCAGCGCCGACTGCACGGCGGCGCTCACCTGCGCGCGATCCTGCGGGTGCACGCGCTCCAGCCACCAGCCGTTGCCGGTGCATCCGCGTGGCGGACGATAGCCGTAGGCGTCGGCCAGGGCCTCGTTCCACTGCACCTCGTCGGCGTCCAGGTCCCAGTCCCAGATCACGTCGCGCGTGGCCAGTGCCGCCAGGCGGTGGCGCTCGGCGGACAGCCGCAGCGCCTCGTCGGCCGCGCGCTCCGCGGTGTGGTCGAGCAGGATCTTGAGGAAGCCGAGCAGCCGCCCGTCGGTATCGCGCAGCGAGGTCAGCGCCCCGGTGGCCCAGAACCGAGTGCCGTCGCGCCGCATGTGCCAGCGCTCGTGCCGCGCGCTGCCGGTGCGCACCGCGCGTCGCATCGCCGCCTGCACCACGCCGGCCGCGCGGTCCTCCGGCGTGAAGATCAGGCCGATCGGACGGCCGAGCATCTCCTCGCCGCGCCATCCCATCAGGATCGCGGCGGCCGCGCTCCACTCCGCGACGAAGCCCTGGCGGTCGGTGGACAGCATGGCGTAGCCGGTGGAGTTGTCGCGCAGCGCGCGAAGCGTGGCATCGCGCAACACCCCGGGGCCCACGCGCAGCGCGGCAGCGGGCCGGGACGGGCCGGGCCTGAGTGGGGCGAGCCTGAGTGGGGTGGGGCGGAGTGGGAACGGTCGCCCGGTCGTCATCCGTCATGGGCGGCTTTCCAGAACTGGCCACCCTATGACGCCCGGCGGGCCAGGACGTTGCGCGCCGTCGTCGGCGCTGGCCTGTTGCAGCCCGGGAGCGGACAGAGGGCCGGCCTTCCCGCCGGCAAAGCACCGGGGGAACCGGGCCGGCCCGGGCGGATGCGGCACCTGGAACCCGGCTCCCCCGCGGGCAGTCTTGTGGCGCGCCGCGGCATGGCCCAGCCTTGGCCCCGGCACCCGATCCCGCGGCCAAAGGAGCCCTGCCCGTGCGTCGTCCGTTTCCCCTCGCTGCCATCCTGCTGGCCTGTGCGGCTCCTGTCGCGCGTGCCCAGGTCCCTGCCGCAACGTCCCCCGTCAAGGCCACGCCCGCCGCGGCGGGTGCCCAGAACCGCAGCGGCGCCGCCGCGGCCGCCGACCCGATCCAGGGCGCGGACGCGATGTCGGGCAAGGGCCGCAGCGGCCCGGACGGCTGGAGCTGGGCACCGGTGTCGCGCACCCAGGGCGCCTCGGCCGACGCCCCGGGCGAGAAGGCGTCCGACGCCCATCAGGCCGCCCAGCAACGCAAGGTGGCCGGGACCATCGACCAGTCCCCCGGCGCCGACCCTGGCGCGCCGCTCGACGCCCGCCAGCCCGGCCCGGCCGGAACAGTTCCCACCGAACCGCAGGTCCCGAGAAAGTGATTGCGTCCTGCCGCGCTGCGGTGCATCAAAACCGCTGATTTCACTGTCAATCCGCACGCCGGGGACCGGACCATGACCTTCGAGGTGACACGCCGCACGCTGCTCAAGGGTGCTGGCGCCGGGATCGCGGTGTCCACCCTGGGCTCGCTCGGCTTCGGCGCGCTCGAGCCGGCCGCCGCCGCTGCGGTGCGCGCCTACAAGCTCCAGCAGACGCGCGAGACCCGCAACATCTGCCCGTACTGCTCCGTGGCCTGCGGCGTCATCATGTACAGCCTGGGCGACGACGCGAAGAACTCGCTCCCCTCGGTGCTGCACGTCGAGGGTGATCCCGACCACCCGGTCAACCGCGGCACGCTGTGCCCCAAAGGTTCGGCGCTGCTCGACTTCGTGCACTCCGAGACCCGCACCAAGTACCCGATGTACCGCGCCCCCGGAACCTCCGAGTTCAAGCGCGTGTCCTGGGACTGGACGCTCGACCGCATCGCCCGCCTGCTCAAGGACGACCGCGACCAGAACTTCGTCGCCAAGAACGGCGACCTGACCGTCAACCGCTGGATCACCACCGGCTTCCTCGGCGCGTCGGCCACCACCAACGAGACCGCCTACCTGACCTACAAGGTGGTCCGCAGCACGGGGGCGCTCGCCTTCGACAACCAGGCGAGAGTCTGACACGGCCCTTCGGTAGCCAGTCTGGCTCCATCCTTCGGCCGCGGCGCGATGACCAACACGTGGATGGACATCAAGAACGCCGACGTCGTCATCGTCATGGGCGGCAATGCCGCCGAGGCCCATCCCTGCGGCTTCAAGTGGGTGGTCGAGGCCAAGGCGCACAACAACGCGCGCCTGATCGTCGTCGACCCCCGCTTCACCCGCACGGCGTCTGTCGCCGACCTGTACTGCCCGATCCGCCCGGGGTCCGACATCGCCTTCCTCAACGGCGTCTCGAAGTACCTGCTGGACAACGACCTGATCCAGCACGAGTACGTGAAGGCCTACACCAACGCCGGCTTCGTGGTGAACGAGGGCTTCGGCTACCAGGACGGCCTGTTCACCGGCTACGACGAGGAGAAGCGCGACTACGACAAGTCCACCTGGACCTACGACATCGGTCCGGACGGCTACGCGGTCGTCGACCCGACGCTCGAGCACCCGCGCTCCGTGTTCCAGCTGCTCAAGAAGCACGTCGCGGCCTACACGCCCGAGATGGTGGAGAAGATCTGCGGCTCGCCCGCCGACAAGTTCCTCGAGGTCTGCAAGCTGATCGCGTCCACCTCGACGCCCGAGCGCACCATGAGCTCGCTCTACGCGCTCGGCTGGACGCACCACAGCAAGGGCAGCCAGAACATCCGCAGCATGTGCGTCGTGCAGACGCTGCTCGGCAACATCGGCCAGGCCGGCGGCGGCATGAACGCGCTGCGCGGCCACTCCAACATCCAGGGCCTGACCGACCTTGGCCTGATGAGCAACCTGCTGCCCGGCTACCTGAACCTGCCGACCGAGAAGGAGCCCGACTACGCTTCCTACATCGGCAAGCGCCAGTTCAAGCCGATGCGCCCGAACCAGACCTCCTACTGGCAGAACTACTCGAAGTTCTTCGTCTCGTTCCAGAAGGCCATGTTCGGCAAGGCCGCCACCAGGGAGAACGACTGGGCCTACGACTGGCTGCCCAAGCTCGACGTGCCGAACTACGACGTGCTGCGCGCCTTCGAGCTGGCCCATCAGGGCAAGATGAACGGCTACGTCATCCAGGGCTTCAACCCGCTGATGACCTTCCCGAACCGCGCCAAGATGGCCTCGGCGCTGGCCAAGCTGAAGTTCATCGTGGTGATGGACCCGCTGCAGACAGAGACGGCCCGGTTCTGGGAGAACCACGGCGACTACAACCCGGTCGACCCCGCCTCGATCCAGACCGAGGTCTTCGAGCTGCCGACCACCTGCTTCGCCGAGGACGAGGGCTCGCTGTCCAACTCCTCGCGCTGGCTGCAGTGGCACTGGCCGGCGCAGCGGCCGCCCGCTGAGTGCCGCTCCGACATCGACATCATGGCCGGCATCCACACCCGGCTGAAGGCGCTGTACCAGAAGGAGGGCGGGGCGTTCCCCGACCCGATCCTCAACGTGAACTGGAGCTACGCGGTCGCCGACGCGCCACGTCCGGACGAGCTGGCGCGCGAGATCAACGGCTACACGCTGGAGAAGATCACCGACCCCGCCGGCGTCACGCTCGCCGCCGGCCGCCAGGTCGACGGCTTCTCGCAGCTGCGCGACGACGGCACCACCGCCTGCGGCTGCTGGATCTACTCGGGCTGCTACACCGAGAAGGGCAACCAGATGGCCCGTCGCGACAACACCGACCCCGGCGCGCGCGGCATCGCCTCGTCCTGGGCGTGGGCGTGGCCGGCCAACCGCCGCATCCTGTACAACCGCGCCTCCGCCGACCCCTCCGGCAAGCCGTGGGCGGAGTCCAAGAAGATCATCGAGTGGAACGGCACGCAGTGGGTGGGCTTCGACGTGCCCGACTACGGCGTCACCGTGGCGCCCGAGAAGGGCGTCGGCCCGTTCATCCTCAACGAGGAGGGCGTCGCCCGCCTGTGGACCCGCGACCTGATGCGCGACGGCCCGTTCCCCGCGCACTACGAGCCGTTCGAGTCGCCGGTGGTCAACCTCATGGCACCGAAGATCCGCGGCAACCCCGCCAGCCGAATCTTCAAGTCCGACCTGGCGCAGCTCGGCACCTCGAAGGACTTCCCGTTCGTCGCCACCAGCTACCGGCTGACCGAGCACTTCCACTTCTGGACCAAGCACGCCCGCATCAACGCGATCCTGCAGCCGGAATTCTTCGTCGAGATCTCCGAGCAGCTCGCCGCCCAGCAGAACATCGTCAAGGGCGGCTGGGTCCGGGTCTGGAGCCCGCGCGGCGAGCTCAAGGCCAAGGCTCTGGTCACCAAGCGCATCAAGCCGCTGATGTGCGACGGCACCCCGGTGCACCTGGTCGGCATCCCGCACCACTACGGCTTCACCGGCACGGCCAAGAAGGGCTGGGGCCCGAACTCGCTGACTCCCGTGGTCGGCGACGCCAACACGGAGACGCCGGAGTTCAAGGCGTGGCTCGTCAACATCGAGCCGACCACCGCACCGGTCGACAAGGTGTCGGTATGAGCAAGGCCAGGGGCTCTGCCCCTGGACCCCGCCAAAGGCTCGCCTTTGGAAACCCCGACCTGGGCCGGCGGCACACCCCGCCTTGCCTTTCGTGTGCCGGTCCAGGGGCGCTGCCCCTGGCGGGTCCAGGGCAGAGCCCTGGCCTTTCTTTCGGACGGACCTGAGCCATGCCCGACTACAGCTCCCTCGACATCCGCCAGCGCTCCGCCTCCACCGAGCAGCCCCCCGACATCCGCACCAAGGCGGAGGTCGCCAAGCTCATCGACGTCTCCAAGTGCATCGGCTGCAAGGCCTGCCAGTCCGCCTGCGACGAGTGGAACGACCTGCGCGAGGACGTCGGCGTCAATGTCGGCAACTACGAGAACCCGCACGACCTGACGCCCAAGACCTGGACCCTGATGCGGTTCACCGAGCACGAGAACGAGCAGGGCAACCTGGAGTGGCTGATCCGCAAGGACGGCTGCATGCACTGCTCCGACCCCGGCTGCCTCAAGGCCTGCCCCTCGCCCGGCGCCATCGTGCAGTACCAGAACGGCATCGTGGACTTCGTCGAGGAGAACTGCATCGGCTGCGGCTACTGCATCAAGGGCTGCCCGTTCAACATCCCCCGCGTGTCGCAGGAGGACCGCAAGGCCTACAAGTGCACGCTGTGCTCGGACCGCGTCGCCGTGGGCCAGGCGCCGGCCTGCGCCAAGGCGTGCCCGACCGGCTCGATCATGTTCGGCACCAAGGAGGCGATGATCGAGCACGCCGACGAGCGGATCATCGACCTGAAGTCGCGCGGCTTCGAGAACGCCGGCCTCTACAACCCGGCCGGCGTCGGCGGTACCCACGTCATGTACGTGCTGCACCACAACGACACGCCGCACATCTACGCCGGCCTGCCCGACAAGCCGCGGATCAGCCCGCTGGTCGCGTTCTGGAAGGGCGGCTTCAAGGTGTTCGGCCTGGCCACGCTGGCGTTCGCGACCATCGGCGGCTTCCTGCACTACATCACCGTCGGCCCCAACGAGGTCGAGACCGAGGACGAGGTGGAGGCCGACGAGATGATCGACCACGGCCAGACGCCCACGCCGCCCGCCGTCGCCGCGGACATGACCGCGCCGCCCACCCACCGGCCCGGGGGGAGCGTGCATTGAAGGCCGGCGCCGCCGACATCCGCTACGTCCCGCGCTACACGGGTTTCCAGCGGGTCAACCACTGGCTGACCGCGATCCTGTTCACCCTGCTGACGCTCAGCGGCCTGGCGATGTTCTCGCCGCTGCTGTTCTCGCTGTCCGGCCTGTTCGGCGGCGGGCAGGCGACGCGCAACATCCACCCCTGGTTCGGGGTGGTGCTGGTCGTGAGCTTCCTCGGCCTGCTCGTTCGCTTCTGGCGCCTGAACCTGCCGAACCGCGACGACGTCGCCTGGTCGATGCACATCGGCGACGTGGTCACCAACCACCACGAGCGCCTGCCCGACCTCGGCAAGTACAACGCCGGGCAGAAGGGCGTGTTCTGGTCGCAGACCGCGCTGATCGCCGTGATGTTCGTCAGCGGCCTGATCATCTGGGACCAGTACTTCTTCGGCTGGACCAGCATCGAGACCAAGCGCTGGGCGGTGCTGCTGCACTCGATGGCGGCGATCTTCGCCATCGCGATCATCCTGGTGCACATCTACGCCGGCATCTGGATACGCGGCACGGGACGGGCGATGACGCGCGGCAACGTCACCGGCGGCTGGGCCTTCCGCCACCACCGCAAGTGGCTGCGCCAGGTCCGCGGCATCCGCGCCACGTCGGATCTGACCGACGCCGGCACGCCGCTCTCCCCCGCCGCGCGGCCCCCCGCCCGGAGCCGCTGAGCGTGGCGCGCTGGCCGCGGGCCGGCTCGCTGCTGCGCGGCCTGTGGGACGGCCCGGCCGCGACCCCGCCCGACGACGACGCGGCGCGCGCCCGCGACGCCGCCCCGGTCGACCCCGCCCTCGCCGACACCGACGAGGCGGAAGCGCGCGCCCGACGCGACGCCCTGCGCCCCGACCCGAGCAAAATCGGCGGCGTGGGCGACGCGCCGTTTGCCAGCCTGCCCGACCCCGCCACGATGTTCGCCGCCCGCGCCGAACGCTTCGACACCCTGGCCGCCGACCACCCGCTCGGCGACTACCTGCGTTTCCTGGCCGGCCTCGCCCGGGTGCAGCACGCGGCGCTGGCCACGCTGCCGCCGCTGCCGGCCGCGAACGAGGCCGAGCTTGCCCTGCGCATCACCCACGCCATGCCGCCGCTCTCGCCGCAGGACCTGGACGGCGACGCGGCCTTCACAGCCGCCCTCGACCGCGTCCTCGACGGCGTCGCCGCGCTCGATCCCGCCCTGGTGCCGGAGGCGGCCCGCGCTGCCGCCGCCCGCCTCGCCGCCCTGTCCGGCCCGGAACGCACCGCCCTGGCCGCCTCCGTCTCCGCCGGCGCCTACCCGGCCGACCAACTCGCCGAGTGCCTGTTCGCCGCCGCGGCGCTGCAGGTCCATCTTGCCCGCCGCGCTGCCACCCTCGACGCGGGCGCGCTCAAGGCAGTGGCGGACGGCGTGTGCCCGGCGTGCGGCAGCGCCCCGGTCGCCAGCCTCGTCGTCGGCTGGACCCGCGCCGCCAAGGCCCGCTACTGCGCCTGCCCGCTGTGCGCCACGCAGTGGAACCACGTCCGCGTCAAGTGCACCGCCTGCGGCGCCACCGACGCCATGCTCTACCACGGCGTCGCCGAGGTCTCGGCCGACGTCGCCGTGGAGACCTGCGGCACCTGCCGCTCGTACATCAAGCACATGCAGCAGCACGCCGACCCGCGCCTCGACCCGGTCGCCGACGATATCGCCTCCTACGCGCTCGACCTGCTGATCCGCGAGGACGGGTTCCGCCGCGGCGGGCTCAACCCGCTGTTCGTGCAGGCGTGACGGCGGGGCGTTCCCGAGAAAGCAAGGTTGAGGCTCTGCCTCAAACTCCGCCAAAGGCAAGCCTTTGGAATCCATTTCTTCAGTAAAGCCGGTCCAGGGGCGGCTCCCTCCGGTGGCCTTTCCAACGATCCAGGCGGATCGTCGGAACCTTTGGCCACCTCCGCCTGGCGGGTCTGGGCGTAGCCTGCCAAAGGTTCCAATGGCCTGCTTGGGCCATTGGAATGGCAGGCGGAGGGAGAGCCCAGCCTTGCTGACTTCCTTCTTCCGCCGCCCCGCCCCCCTCGCCCAGGCCCGCGCCCACGCCGCCGCCGGCGCCTGGCCAGAGGCCGTCGCCCTCTGGCGCCCGCTCGCCGAGGCCGGCGACGTGCGCGCGCAGGCCAACCTCGGCGCCTGCCTCGCCACCGGCCGCGGCCTCGCCCCCGACCCGGAGCAGGCCCGCCACTGGCTCGGCCGCGCCGCGGCGTCCGGCGACCGCGTGGCAGGGCGCAACCTCGCGACGCTGCTGCTCGACACCGACCGCCCCGGGGCCGTGCGCCACTACCGGCGCGCCGCAGAGGCCGGCGACCCCGACTCGCAGGACATGCTGAGCCGGATGCTGCTCGACGGCGACGGCGTGCCCGCCGACGCCCCCGCCGCGCGCCACTGGGCCGAGCAGGCCGCGGGCGCCGGCCACGCCGCCGCCGCCGCCCGCCTCGGCCGCATCCACCACGAGGCGATCGGCACGCCGCGCGACCCAGAGCGCGCCGTGCACTGGTGGCACCGGGCCGCCGCGGCCGGCGACGCCGACTCGGCCGCCATGCTCGGTGCCGCCCTGCTCCTCGGCCAGGGCACGGCGCCCGACTCCATCGAGGCGCTCGCCTGGCTCCTCGCCGCCTCCGCCCGCGGCAGCGCCCTGCCGCTGCGCTTCCTGCCTGCGGCGCAACGTGCGGCCTCCCCGGAAGACAACGCCGAGGCCGAACGCCGCGCGGCAGAGCGCCAGGCGGCCCCCGCGCCGGCTGGCGACGTGATCGAGGTCTGAGCCGAAGGCAGGCAAGGCTAGGCTCTGCCCAGACCCGCCAGGCGTAGGTGGCCAAAGGTTCCAACGATCCGCTTGGATCGTTGGAACGGCCACCGGAGGGAGCCGCCCCCGGACCGGCACTTGGAAAGAACCTGAGTCCAGGTTTCCAAAGGCTCGGCCTTTGGCGGAGTTTGAGGCGGAGCCTCAACCTTCCTTGCTTTTCGTCCCCTGGCCCCGCCCGCCGTGCCGCCCCACATCCGCCCCATGGAACAGCACGATGTCGTCGTGATCGGCGCCGGCGCCGCGGGCCTGATGTGCGCGATCGCCGCCGGCCGCCGCGGCCGCCGCGTGCTGGTGCTCGACCACGCGGCCCAGCCGGGCGCCAAGATCCTCGTCTCCGGTGGCGGCCGCTGCAACTTCACCAACCGCGACACCGCGCCGGACCGCTTTCTGTCCGACAATCCCGCCTTTTGCCGCGCCGCCCTGCGCCGCTACACGCCGGCCGACTTCGTCGCCCTGGTCGAGCGCCACGGCATCGCCTGGCACGAGAAGACGCTGGGCCAATTGTTCTGCGACGGCTCAGCGCGCGGCATCGTCGCCATGCTGCTCGCCGAGTGCGAGGCCGCCGGCGTCGAGATCCGCCTCGCCACCCGTCCCACCGAACTGGCCCGCGCCGACCGCTTCCGAATCGAGACCGACGCCGGCGCGATTGCTGCCGAGAGCCTGGTGCTCGCCACCGGCGGCCTGTCGATCCCCAAGATGGGCGCCACCGGCTTCGCGCTCGACGCCGCCCGCCGCTTCGGCCTGCCCGTGACCCCCACCGCGCCCGCCCTGGTGCCGCTGGCCTTCGGCGGCGGCGACCTCGCCCTGATGCAGCCGCTCAGCGGCGTGGCGCTCGACAGCCTCGTCAGCACGGGCGCCAGCCCGGGCGGGCGCGCCGGCCGCGCCGCCTTCCGCGAGGCCACGCTGTTCACCCACCGCGGCCTGTCCGGCCCGGCGATCCTGCAGGTCTCCTCGTGCTGGCGGCCCGGCGGGTCGATCACCCTCGACCTGCTGCCCGGCCAGGACGCGGCCGCCTTCCTGCTCGGCCGCAAGCGCTCGCGCCCGAAGGCCGAGCTGCGCACCGTGCTCGCAGAGGTGCTGCCGCAGCGCCTCGCCGCCGCCCTCGCCCCGCCGGAGCCGAGGCCGCGCAACCTCGCCGACACGCCCGACCGCACGCTCGTCGCGCTGGCCGCCCGCCTCAAGGCCTGGCAGGCCACGCCCACCGGCTCCGAGGGTTACGCGAAGGCGGAGGTCATGCGCGGCGGCGTCGACACCCGCGCCCTGTCGCAGCGGACCATGGCGGCGAACGATGTGCCCGGCCTGTTCGTCGTCGGCGAGGCGGTGGACGTCACCGGCTGGCTCGGCGGCTACAACTTCCAGTGGGCGTGGTCGAGCGGCTGGTGCGCGGGCGAGGCAGCCTAGGAAGCAAGGCCAGGGGCTCTGCCCCTGGACCCCGCCAAGGGCAAGCCCTTGGAACCCTCGACTTAAGTGAGGCCGGGTCCAGGGGCGGCTCCCTCCGGTGGCCTTTCAACGATCCGAGCGGATCGTTGGAACCTTTGGCCACCTACGCCTGGCGGGTCTGGGCAGAGCCCAGCCTTGCTTCCTTCCTCCTGGACGCCGCATTCTGCCCCGGATGGACCCAGACGCGCCCCCCTCCGTGGTCTGGCGCCGCAGCGCCCGCGCCCGACGGGTCAGCCTGCGCATCGACGCGCGCGCCGGCGCGGTGGTGCTGACCCTGCCGGCGCGGGCGCCGCGGGCCGCGGGCCTGGCGCTGCTGTCCGACCAGGCCGCCTGGATCGCCGACCGCCTGGCCGCGCTGCCGGCGCCGCTCGCGTTCGCGGACGGGGCGAGCCTGCCGATCGGCGACCTGGTGCACCGCATCCGCCACGTGCCGTCCGGCCGTGGCGGTGCGTGGCTGGAGGGCGGCGAGCTGCTCGTCTCCGGCAGGGCAGAGTTCCTTTCCCGCCGGGTGGCGACGTTCCTGCGGGCGGAGGCGCGGCGGCGATTCTGCGCGATGGCGCTCGAGGCCGGGCGCGAGACGGGGCTGCGGCCGCGCCGGGTGGTGGTCAAGGACACGCGCACCCGCTGGGGAAGCTGCACGGCCGATGGCACGGTGATGCTGTCCTGGCGCCTGCTGCTGGCGCCCGCGTCGGTGCAGCACTACGTCGTGGCGCACGAGGTCGCGCACCTGCGCCACATGGACCACGGCGCGCGGTTCTGGGCCCTGGTGCGCGAGCTGACGCCACACCGTGCGATGGCCGAGGCCTGGCTGCGCAGCAGGGGCGCCGGCCTGCACCGTGTGGGGTGAGCACGCGTCCGGCCGGCGCGACCTGCGCGGACCCGGGCGGTGCCCCCGCGACGAGGCGCACCGCGGCACGCGACGGGCCGGTCGGGTCCTTTCCGCGTTGTGCGGCGCAGGGTCGAGGCGCAGGATCGCTCTGCCGCGCCGGCCGGGTCCGGGGTATGCAGGTGCCTGTCGGGCCACGGGCCGCCCGGGATCGAACGGCTGGAACTGTCGGACCGCGTGCCGCCTCCGGCCCGCCGGTTGCGGAATGCGTCAGGAGAACTCTCGATGATCACCCTCAGCGTCAATGGTGCCTCCCACCAGGTCGACGTGCCCCAGGACATGCCGCTGCTCTGGGTGCTGCGCGACGTGATCGGCCTCACCGGCACCAAGTTCGGCTGCGGCATCGCCCAGTGCGGCGCCTGCACCGTGCACGTCGGCAGCGAGCCGGTGCGCTCCTGCCTGTACCCGGTGGGCACCGTCGGCACCCAGGCGGTGACCACGATCGAGGCGATCGGCCGGACCCCCAACGGCGCCCGCGTGCAGCAGGCCTGGCTCGCCAGCGAGGTGGTGCAGTGCGGCTACTGCCAGTCCGGGCAGATCATGTCGGCGACCGCGCTGCTCGACGCCACGCCGCATCCCACCGACGCCGACATCGACGCGGCGATGAGCGGCAACATCTGCCGCTGCGGCACCTACGTGCGCATCCGCCAGGCGATCCACGCCGCGGCGCAGGCCTGAGGGCGCGGGCATGGGACACGTCCAGGCTCCTTCCCGCCGCGCCGTCCTGCAGGCCGGGGCCGCCCTCGGCGGCGGCCTGCTGCTGGGCATCCGCCTGCCCGGCCTGGCCCGCGCCGCCGGCCCCAGGGTCGAGGGCGCCCTGGCCAGCGCCGCCGGCCCGGACGGCACCTTCACGCCCAACGCCTTCATCCGCATCGATCCCGCAGGGAAGATCACGCTGGTGATGCGCAACACCGAGTGCGGCCAGGGCATCTGGACCTCTGCGTCGATGCTGATTGCCGAGGAGCTGGGGGTCGGGCTCGACCAGATCACGCCGGAAGCCGCCCCGCCCGACACCACGGAGTACGCCGACCCGCTGCTCGGCGAGCAGGCGACCGGCGGCTCCGCTTCCGTGCGCGGCGACTGGAAGCCGCTGCGCGAGGCCGGCGCGGTGGGACGCACGATGCTGGTGCAGGCCGCCGCCGCGCAGTGGGGCGTCGACCCCGCGGGCTGCACCGTCGCGCGCGGCGTGGTGACGCACGCGGCGTCGAACCGCTCGCTGGGCTACGGCGCGCTGGTCGACGCGGCGGCAAAACTGCCGATCCCGGTGGACGTGCCGCTGAAGGATCCGGCGAAGTTCACCCTGATCGGCACCTCGCCGCGCCGGCTGGACACGCCGTCGAAGGTGGACGGCACCGCGGTGTTCGGCATCGACGTCAAGGTCCCCGGCATGGCCGTCGGCACGGTCAACGCCTCCCCGGTCAAGGGCGGCAGGCTGAAGTCGTTCAACGAGGCCGCCGCGAAGGCGGTGCCCGGCGTGCGCGACGTGGTGGCGCTCGACGACGTGATCGCGGTGATCGGCGAGCACTACTGGGCGGCGAAGCAGGGCATCGAGGCCGCCGCCGCGGTCTGGGACGACGGCCCCAACGCCGGCGCCCACACCGGGGCGATGATCGCCCAGCTCGACGCCGCGTCGAAAAGCCCCGGCGTGGTGGCCAGGAACGAGGGCGACGCCGACGCCGTCATCGCCCGCGCCGCGAAGAAGCTCGACGTGGTCTACCAGCTGCCGTTCCTGGCGCACGCGCCGATGGAGCCGATGAACGCCACCCTGCACGTGCGCCCGGACGGCGCGGACCTGTGGGTCGGCACCCAGGTGCCGGTGCGCGCACAGGCGACGGTGGCCAAGGAGTGCGGCCTGCCGCAGGACAAGGTCGCGGTGCACAACCAGTACATGGGCGGCGCGTTCGGCCGCCGCCTCGACATCGACTTCGTCACCCAGGCCGCGCGCATCGCCAGGCACGTCGGCTATCCCGTGAAGATCATCTGGTCGCGCGAGGAGGACATCCAGCACGACCTGTACCGGCCGTACTACTACGACCGCATCTCCGCCGGCCTGGACGCCCAGGGCCAGGTCACGGCCTGGTCGCACCGCACCACAGGGTCCTCGGTGATGGCGCGCTGGGCGCCGCCGGGGATGAAGATGGACGGCAAGCTCGACCCGGACACGGTGGAGGGCGCGGCGGAGACGCCGTACGCCTTTCCCGCGCAGAGGTCCGAGTGGGTGCGCGACGAGCCGGCGGCGCTGACCACGCTGTGGTGGCGCGGCGTCGGCCCGACGCACAACGTGTTCGTGGTCGAGAGCTTCATGGACGAGCTGGCCGCCGCGGCGGGCCGCGACCCGGTGGCGTTCCGCCGCGGCCTGATCCCGAAGGACAATCCCCGCGCGCTGGCGGTGCTGAACCTGGTGGCGGAGAAGTCCGGCTGGGGCCAGCCGCTGCCGGCCGGCGCCGGGCGCGGCGTGGCGCTGCAGTTCTCCTTCGGCACCCTGATGGCGACCGTGGCCGAGGTCGAGGTCGCCGCCACTGGCGAGGTGAAGCTGCGCCGGGTGACGGTGGCGCTGGACTGCGGCCCCGTGGTCAACCCGGACACCGTGGTCTCGCAGGTGCAGGGCGGGCTGGTGTTCGGCCTGACGGCGGCGCTGTACAGCGAGATCACCCTGCAGGACGGCCGGGTGCAGCAGTCGAACTTCCACGACTACCGCATGATGCGCATCGACGAGACGCCGCCGATCGACGTGCACATCGTCGACAACCCCGGCGCCCCGATCGGCGGCATCGGCGAGACCGGCACCGTCGCCGCGGCGCCGGCGCTGGCCAACGCGATCTTCGCCGCGACCGGGCGCAGGCTGCGGCGCCTGCCGTTCGCCACCGGCCAGCTGACGGGCGCCTGAGCATGGCGCAGGCAGGGATGACGGCGCCGCGCCGGGCATGGGCCGCGGCGCTGGCGATGCTCGGGCTGCTGCTGCTCGCACCGGGGGCCGCGCGTGCGGACGACGCCCTGGTCAAGCGCGGCGAGTACCTGACGCGCGCTGCGGACTGCGCCGCCTGCCACACCTCGCCCAGCGGCCAGGCCTGGGTCGGCGGCCGCGAGTTCCGCCTGCCGATGGGCGTGCTGTACTCGCCCAACATCACTCCCGACCCCGACACCGGCATCGGCCGCTACACCGACGACGAGTGGGTCGCGATGATGCACGACGGCGTCGGCCGCGGCGGCAAGCACCTCTACCCGGCGATGCCGTACAACTCCTACACCGGGATGAGCCGCGACGACGCCCTGGCGATCAAGGCCTACCTGTTCGCCCAGACCCCGGTGAAGGCCACCGCGCCGGAGAACCGCATGCGGTTTCCGTTCAACCAGCGCTGGCTGATGGTCGGCTGGAACCTGCTCAACAACCCCGACCGGCGCCTGGAGCCGGTCGCCGACAAGTCCCCGGAGTGGAACCGCGGCGCCTACCTGGTGGAGGCGCTCGGCCACTGCGCGCAGTGCCACACGCCCCGCAACTTCATGCAGGGGCTGAGCGGCAAGCACCTGGCCGGGGCGCCGCAGCAGGGCTGGATGGCCTACAACCTGACCAGCGACAAGGACCACGGCCTCGGCGGCTGGAGCGACGACCAGCTCGTGCAATACCTCGGCACCGGCCAAGCCGAGGGCCGCGGCCCGGCCGGCGGCCCGATGGCGGAGGCGGTGCAGTACAGCCTGCGCTACCTGACGCCGGCCGACCTGCACGCGATGGTGACGTACCTGCGCGACGTGCCGGCGCGCCCCGACGGCCCGCCCGCGCTGAGCGCCGCCGCCGAGCCGGCCTCGGCGAACGTCGTCTCCGCCAGCGCCGGCGGCGGCGCGGATGCCGGGGGCCTCGGCGCGCGGGTGTTCGCCCAGGCCTGCGCCGGCTGCCACCTGCTGGACGGCGCCGGGCGGCAGTCGCCGTGGGCGGCGCTTGGCGGCGACCACACCACCGGCGACACCTCCGGCGCGAACATCGTGCAGGTGCTGACCCACGGCTCGCAGATCGAGACCGACCAGGGGCTGATGTTCATGCACGGTTTCACCGAGGCGTACACGAGCGCCGAGATGGCGGCCGTGTCGAACTACGTGATCGCGCACTACTCCGGCCGTACCGGCACCGTCACCGCGAAGGACTTCCAGCCGGCGCACTAGCGTCGCACAGGCAGAAAGCAAGACTCTTCTTTTTTTGAAGAAAAAGAAGCAAAAAGACTTTGCACATTGGGGTCCTGAGCCGCCCGCGCGCCCGGACCCCAATGGGCGAAAGTTCTTTGGTTCTTTCTTTCTTTCAAGAAAGAACACGCTTTCTTCTCGCTTTCGCGCAGGAAGCCGAGGCTGGCAGGTCCAGGACAGCCCCTGCCGACGGCGGCTTGCCTAGGCCGCGTCGTCCCGCCCGTGCACGGGAGCGGGCGGCGTCGTGGCCTCGATCGCGGTGAAGGCCTCCAGGATCCTGTAGCTGTGCTCGGCGCCGCGCGGCACGATCCAGGAGTCGCCGGGGTTGAGCATGATTACCTGCCCCTCGGTGTGCAGCTCCGCCCGGCCGTCGATCACGTAGCCGGCGCAGTCGTACTCGCGCCGCACCGGAGTCTCGTCGTTGTCCGGCTTCTGCTCGCGCCACATCCGCAGGGCGATGGTCTTGCCCGTCGCGAGATAGACCTGGCCCTCCGGCCCGTGGGGGGAGTGGCTGCCGTCCACCTTGATCACAGTCGTATCGCCCATGCCGGCCTCCCTGATCTGCCACCCAGACCTCATGCCGAAGAGGAAGGATGCAAGCGGGCCCGACCGCCTTTCTCCGCCCCGGCCGCGCCGGAGGCCGTCATGGACCTCCCGGCCCCGTTCCCCCGCGACACGACGAACAGGAAGCATGTTCTTTCTTGAAAGAAAGAACCAAAGAACTTTTGCCTATAAGGACTCGGACCCGCCGCGCGCCCGGAACCCCACGGGCAAAGTCTTTTTGCTTCTTTTTCTTCAGAAAAAGAAGAATCCTGCCTTCCTTCTGGACCCGCAAGGCGCCGCCAGCCCCTAGGCCCGCCCGACCACCGCCCACAGCGGGTCGCCCCGGCGCGGTGCGGCTTCGCGGGTCTGGATGTCGCCGAAGCCCGCGTGCTCCAGGTAGAGCGAGACGAGGCGCTGCCGGTCGCCGCCGTCCAGCGCCTGCCACAGCGCCACCGCCTTGGTGGGAAAGCAGCGGTTGGAGAAGGTGACCACCACCGGCGCCCCCTCGCGCAGCACGCGGCGCAGCTCGGAGAACACCTCGGCGGGCCGCTGCAGGTACTGCACCGAGACGCACAGGCAGGCGGCGTCGAAGCTCGCGTCCTCCAGCGGCAGGGTCGGGTTGACGTTGAGGTCCTGCACGAAGCGCTCGGACAGCCGCGGGTTGGCGTCCAGCTCGGCGCGGTTCATGCCGTGCCCGGTGACGCTGGCGTACGGCACCTCCGGCGGCAGGTGGCTGATCCAGCTCCCCATCAGGTCGAGGATGGCGCCGTCGACGGGCAGGAACTCGCGATACAGCGCGGTCACCGCCGCGATCGCCCCGTCGTCGATGTGGGCGACCAGGCGGGCCTGCTCGTAGAACAGGGGATCGGGCGAGGGGTCCGCCTTCTCGAAGGAGCGGGGCGGCAGGCCGGGGATCGCGCTGGTGTCTGGCATGGCTGGCAAGATGGGCGCGAACGCCCGATATGCAGCCCATGTCCGAGTTCAGGCAGTGGGTTCCGAGGCAGGTTCTGGTGACGCCGTCCGCGCTGAGCTGGGCGCACGGCGCCGCCATCGTCGAGCGCGCCGCAGCGCTGGGCGCCGAGGTGGTGCGGCTGAAGTCCGACCGCCTCGCCGGCCTGCCGGACAGCTACCGCGACGCCAAGACGACGCTCGCCGTGGTGGTTGCCTCGCCGAGCCGCCGCCGCCTGGAGCCGATCCCGCCCAGCGCCGACTGGCGCTTCGACCTCGCCGAAGGCTGCCCCGCGCACTGCCAGTACTGCTAC
>CAXSFU010000061.1:0-18827 GCA_964236695.1 uncultured Acetobacteraceae bacterium
CAAAGGCTCGGCCTTTGGCGGGGTCCAGGGGCAGAGCCCCTGGCCTTGCCTTACTCGGCCGCCGCCGCCTTGGCGTAGATGTCCGTGATCGACGCCAGCAGCGACAGCGCGTCCTCCTTCGACCGCTGGAACGAGTTCCGCCCCACGATCGACCCGAACGCCCCGCCGTCCGCGAGCCCCTGGATGATCTTGAGGAAGGCGCCCGTCTCGCTGTTGTCGCCGCCCGAGAAGATCACGATCCGCTTGCCCGCGAAGCAGCACTGCACGATGTGCTCGATCCGCTTGGCCATCGACGACCCGTCGATGTGCTGCGCCTCGTACACCTTCTTCGCCGACGGCAGGAACAGCGCGTCGGACGGCGGCTTCACCTTGATGATGTGCGCGCCCATCAGCGCCGCCATGTGCGCGGCGTATCCGCAGATGTCGAACGCGGTCTCCCCCGCCTTGTCGATCTCCGGCCCGCGCGGGTAGCTCCACACCACCACCGCGAGGCCCACCGTCTTGGCCTCCTCGGCCAGCTCGCGCAGCTCCTCCATCTGGGCGAACGCGTACTCGCTGCCCGGATAGATGGTGAACCCGATCGCCGAGCACCCCAGCCGCAGCGCGTCCGAGATCGACCCAGTGACCGCCTGGTCCTTCTCGGTCGCCAGCGAGTTCGACGAGTTCAGCTTCAGGATCGTGGGGATCTCCGACGCGAAGGTCGCGGCCCCCGCCTCCAGCATCCCCAGCGGCGCCGCATAGGCGTTGAGCCCCGCCTCGATCGCCAGCTGGAAGTGGTAGTGCGGGTCGTAGCCCGCCGGGTTCGGCGCGAAGGAGCGGGCCGGGCCGTGCTCGAAGCCCTGGTCGACCGGCAGGATCACCAGCTTGCCGGTGCCGCCCAGCTTGCCGTGCATCAGGATGCGCGCGAGGTTCGTCTTGGTGCCGGGGTTGTCGCTCTCGTACCAGCCGAGAATGGTCCTGACCTTCGGGGTGATCTGCACGGCCGCGGCTCCTGGGATGCGGCGCGGCCGGAACCGCGCCGGTGTGCGAAGCGCGGCCGGAACCGCGCGGAGGACGCCGCGGACGTAGCCGTTCCAAGCGCCGCTGTCACTTCCCGCCGCGCCCCAACTCGCGCCGGTCCAGGGGCGCTGCCCCTGGCGGGTCCAGGGCAGAGCCCTGGCCTTGCCTTTCTACGCCCCCAACCATCCCCCAAGCCGCCGCCCTGCCCCCGCCTCCCCCAGGTCCAGCGCCTCCGGCCGCGCCCCGAGCAGCACCGCCCCCTCGTGCCGCGCCAGCGCGCGCAGCGCCGCGCCCGCCGGGCAGGCCGGGTCGAGCACCATCGCCCGCTGCCCGTGCCGCAGCGCCTCCAGCACCCGCCCCGGCGCGTCCGCGCAGTCCAGCACGTCGTCGAACTCCGCCCCCGGCCAGGCCGCGCGCCCTCCCGCCACCAGCGCGCGCCACCAGCCGACGCCCGCGAACAGCGCGGCCCCGTGCGCCGACAGCAGGGTGGCGCCCCGCCCCAGCGCCAGCGCCAGCGCCACGTCGCCCGCCCCGTGCACGACCACCGCCGGCAGCCCGCGATACGGCAAACGCCCCCCCGGCGGGGCCGGGGACGGGCAGGGGGGCGGCGCTGGGTTCACGCTTGACGTTCAAGCCGGTGCGGGCTTTGTGTTCAAGAGTGACGCGCTCGGAGGGGCCTTGTCGGATTCGGCACACCAGGGGGACGCCGCCCGGCTGGAAGCGGCGCTGGAGCGGATCGTCCACGCGCTCGGCCGTGCCGCGCAGACCCCCGCCCCGCCGTCCGACACCCCGCCGCACCGCCAGGCCGCCGCGCCGGACGCCGGCGCGGAACCCGACCCGGCCTCGCACGCGGCCGCCGGCGTCGACATCGCGCAGGTCGGCGCCCGCCTGGACGGCCTGATCGCCGAGCTGCGCGGCGTGCTCGGCGAGGACGGCGAGCCACCCGGCGACGCGCCGGCGCAATCGTGAACTGAGGGGCTCCGATGGCGCAGGTCACGGTCAAGATCAACGGCTACGTCTACACCGTCGGCTGCGAGGACGGGCAGGAGGCCCACCTGCTGTCCATGGTCGAGCAGGTCGAGCGCCGCATCACCTCCATCAAGTCGCTCGGCGGACCCAGCGGCGAGGCCCGCCTGCTCGTGCTGGCGTCCCTGCTGATGGCCGACGAGCTGCACGACCTGACGGCCCGCCTCGACGTCGGAATGCCCGCTCTCCCGGACGCACGGACCCATCCCGCCGCCTCGCCCGACCCGGAAGCCGCCGACCGCCTGCGCCGCCTTGCCGACCGCGCGGAAGAGATTGCATCCGGGCTCGAGCGGTCCTAGATGTGGGGAGCGGGACTGCCCGGTGCGTCAGGCTATCTAACCCCAGGGCCGATAAGCATCTACCAGGGCGCTGGCGCTGTCATGATCCTGGTCATGGCATCTGGTGCCCACCTGCCTCAGCAGGCTCTGGTAGGGTAAGCACGCCAACGGCCATGGCGGTCCCGCACTCCGATCCCCCCGAGCTGGTCGCCGCCAAGCGCGCCGCGCGCGACGCCGCCCGCCTCGCCCGCGGCGAAGGCGATGCTGCCGCCGACCACGCGGTCCGCGACCGTCTGCTGTCGCTGATCCCCCCCGGCCTCATGGTCTCCGGCGTCTGGCCGCTGCCGGGCGAGCTGGACCTGCGCCCGCTGCTCTTGGCCCTGCACGCCCGCGGCCAAATCGTCCTGCTGCCGGAAACCACGCCGCGCGGCCACCCCCTGGTGTTCCGACGCTGGACCCCGGACACCCCGCTGGTCGCCGGTCGCTTCGGCACCGCGCACCCCGACACCGAGGCCCTGGATCCGGAGCTGCTGCTCGTGCCGCTGCTGGCCTTCGACGACCGGCTGATGCGCCTGGGCTACGGCGGCGGCTACTACGACCGCACCCTCGCCGGCCTGCCAGGCTGCCGCGCCATCGGCTTCGCCTACGCCCGACAGCAGGTCGCCGAGATCCCGTGCGGCGCCTTCGACGTGCCGCTCGACGCCATCGTCACGGAGGCGGGCGTGCTGACGTAGGAAGCAAGGCCGGGCTCTCCCTCCGGTGCCCATTCTAATGGCCCAAGCGGGCCATCGGAACGTTTGGGCACCTCCGCCCGGACCCGCCAGGCGTAGGGGGCCAAAGGTTCCGACGATCCGCCTGGATCGTTGGAAAGGCCACCGAAGGGAGCCGCCCCTGGAACGGCTTGACTTCAGCAAGGGGTTCCAAGGGCCCTGCCTTTGGCGGGGTCCAGGGGCAGAGCCCCTGGCCTTCCTGCCTCACCTTGCCTTCGCCCGCATCGCCAGCGCGTTGCGGCAGATCGACAGCCAGCACTGCACCGACGTGTCGTGCGCGTCCTCGTACGGCGCGAAGCGGTCCATGTAGCCGCACAGCAGCCCCGGCGCGTGCCACTCCACCGACCCGGGCAGGTGGTCCGACCCCGCCGGCACCACGTACAGCAGCGTATTGTCCCCGTACGCCCGCAGGCCCCGCAGCACCGGCAGCACCTCGCCCAGCATCAGCGGGTCGTTGCGCTTGATGACGAAGATCTTCTCCGCGTCCTCCAGGTCTTCGACGAACATCCGCAGCTGCAGCCCGAGCTTCTGCCGCTCGGCCGCCAGCAGCGTCTCGATGTCCGTGTCGTCCTGGTACTTGAACGTGTGGTACACGAGGTCGTACGTGGTCTGCCACATCACGAACTCCCGGAACCCGCCGCGCTCCCCGCCGAGCCGGTAGCTCATGTTCGCCACGTCGTCGACGCCCGCGAACTGCGTCGCCAGGCCGCGCAGCAGGTGGGCGATGTCGGTGGACGCGAAGCGCAGCAGGTTCAGCGGCTCCGCCCCGCACTGGCGCTGCACCACGCCGAACTCGCAGTTGTCGCCGACGCTGTGGAACTGCGACACGAGCTGGCGCGGCGTCTGCCTCACCTCTGCTGCGCCCACGCCCGCCGCGCCCGCGCCCAGCTCGATCGGCGGCACCAGCGGCGTGCCGTGCACCGAGACGTGGCGCAGCCAGATGGAAATCTCCCGGTCGTCGTCGCCGCCGTCCAGGTCCGACGGCCGGATGCAGTCGCGGTGCACCACCGTGAGCGGCAGCACCCCGTCGACCACCAGCGCCGCCGGCACGTGCAGCGTCAGCTCCATCGCGCCGCGCACCAGAACCATGCCGAGGAAGTGCCCGTCCGACCACACCGTGACCCGCTGGCGCCGCCGCGGCACCGGACCCACCGCGAGCACCAGCACGTAGGCGGCATGGCCCGTGCCCACCGGCACCTCCAGCGTGCTGGTCCCGCCCGACGCCCACACGAAGGTCCCCTCCGGCGCGCACCACCCGGTGCCGAGCAGCGCCAGCCCGGCGCCGTCGAGCTGCACCGGGAAGTCTGCGATCCGCACCAGGCTCATGGCAGGGACACGCCCGGCTGTGACACGCCCGGCTGGGACACGATGGTCATCGGCACGCTCCTCGATGCGCCCGCCCTGGCCGCGGCCGCCGTTGCGTCAAGCGGGCGCCACGCCCCGCCCCGCTGCCAGAACGGGCAGCAGCGCCCGCGCGGTCAGCCCGGCCAGGATGGCGTAGCCGGCGTCGGCCGGATGGACGCCGTCCATCGTGTAGTACGTCGGGTCGCGCCGGTGGGCCACGCCGCCCAGGATCGCGTCGCCGCCGAAATCCGCCACCCCGTCCGCCCCGCAGCCGTTGGCGCGCACCAGGGCGTTGTACACGTCCAGCTCGTCGCGCAGCGCCTGCGGCAGGTCGAAGCGCTGCAGCTCCGTCGACACCACGACCTGCCAGCCCTGCCGGTGCGCGCGCGCCACGTAGGCCGACAGCGCCGCATAGGCCTGCCGCCCGCTGCTGCCCTGGGTGATGTCGTTGTCACCGGCGTGAAACGAGATGACGTTGTGCCCGGCCCGCGCGTCGAACAGCGGCCGCACGTCGGTGTCGAAGCGCGCCAGGCAGTCCTTCACCGGCCGCCCGCCGGCACCGACCACGTGGCAGGCCACGCCCGGCGGCAGCAGCGGCACCACCTGCTCGGCCAGGGTGCGCCCAGGCGAGGCGCCCACCCCGATCGCGATGCTGTCGCCGTCGAACACCAGCACCGTGGCCGGCGGGCCATCCAGCGAGGCGAGCAGGCGTGACAACCAGGGAAACGCAGGCGACGCCGTCCCGAGGGCCATGGGCGCGGAAAGCTCCACTCCGGCACGCCACGCGGGCCGGACTCCCGCAATATCGCGTGCCGGTGGGCACGGCAAGGCGGCAGTGTCGCGGTTTGAAACCCAGAAAGGAAGGCCAGGGGCTCTGCCCCTGGACCCCGCCAAGGGCAGGGCGCTTGGAACCCATTCCTTGAGGGAGGCCGGGTCCAGGGCAGAGTCCTGGCTTTGCCTCAGGCGTCGGCGAACGGGTTGCTGGTGTCGTCCGGCGCCGGCGCCTGCCCGGCCGGGGTGGACTGGTCGACCGCGTGCGGCAGGATCTGCGCTAGCATCGGCAGGAACTGGGCGACCGGCAGCCCCGCGCTCTGCGCCCAGCCCTCGACCTGCTGGGGGGAGAACATCTGCCCGACCTGCGCGCCGCTGACCGGCAGGTTGGTGCCGTTGCCGACCCAGGACTGCACGTGCTCGCCCATGCCGTTCTGCTGGAACTTCTGCACCAGCCCGCCGATGCCGCCCTGGCTGGCCAGCACCTGCTGCAGCACGCCGCCCATCGCCCCCGCGCCCGCGCCGCCCGCAGCGCCCGAGGCGCCGCCCATCAGGCTGTTCATGATCCCGCCAAGAATTCCGCTCATCGCCGCATGCTCCGCTGCTCGTTGCGCCCGCGCCTTCAATGCGCCGGAAGCGCCTCGCCGTCGAGGCCGCCGCGCACCGCCCGGCGCCGCCCCGCGCCCCGCTCCGCCCCGCCGCCCCCGCTTCCGCCGCGCCGGCCGACGTGGCATGCACCGGCCCATGCGCATCCTCTTCCTCGGCGACGTCGTGGGCCGCAGCGGCCGCGACGCGGTCAACGCCCGCCTGCCGGAGCTGCGCCGCGCCCTCGGCATCGACCTCTGCGTGGTCAACGGCGAGAACGCGTCCCACGGCTTCGGCCTTGCCCCCGACATGGCGGACGCCCTGTTCGCCGCCGGCGCCGACGTCGTCACGCTCGGCAACCACGCCTGGGACCGCAAGGAGCTGGTCGGCTACATCGAGGGGCAGAAGCGCCTGGTCCGCCCGATCAACTTCCCCCCCGGCACCCCGGGCGCTGGCTCCGTCGTCGTCGACGTCCCCGGCGGCCGTCGCGCCCTGGTGCTCAACGCCATGGGCCGCCTGTTCATGGAGCCGCTCGACGACCCGTTCCGCGCCACCGCCGAGCTGGTCGCCCGCCACCGCCTGGGCCCCGCCGGCCAGCCCGGCACCGTCCAGGCCATCGTGTGCGACTTCCACGCCGAGGCGACCAGCGAGACCGCCGGCTACGCCCACTCCTTCGACGGCCGCGTCTCCCTCGTCGTCGGCACCCACACCCATGTCCCCACCGCGGACCACCAGGTCCTTGCCGGCGGCACCGCCTTCCAGTCCGACGCCGGCATGTGCGGCGACTACGACAGCGTGATCGGCATGGGCAAGCAGGCCGCCTCCCTGCGCTTCTGGCGCCGCGTCCCGGGCGAGCGCCTCGCCCCCGCGGACGGCGAGGCCACGCTCTGCGGCCTGTTCGTCCAGACCGACGACGCCACCGGCCTCGCCATCCGCGTCGAGCCGCTGCGCACCGGAGGGCGCCTGTCGCAGGTCATGCCCGCGGCATAGGAAAGGCCAGGGGCTCTGCCCCTGGACCCCGCCAAAGGCGAGCCTTTGGAGTCCGATTCTTAAGTCAAGGGATCAAAGGGCTTCACGGCCCTTTGCGGGTCTGGGCAGAGCCCAGTCTTGCTTCCTGCCCGCAACGCTCCCCGGCCCTGCCGACAGGCCAGGAGGCGCACCCCCGGATTCGTCTTGCCCCCGCGTCGCCGGCCGGCTTTCCTGGCGTGCCGGTCCGCCAACCGCCCAGGGACAGCCATGACCACGAGCAATCCCACCAGGGTCGACCCCGTCGCAGCCCCCTACACCTCCGTCGTCGGCCTGCTGGCGACGTTCGCCGACGGCTCCACGGAACAGTTCTCCGGCGCCCTGATCTCGCCCACGGAGGTCATCACCGCCGCCCACGGCGTCTGGCAGGACGGCATCGGCGTCGCCCTCTCCGTGGTCGCCCTGCCCGAGGCGATCCCCGTCGAGAACGCCACGGCCGGCAGCGAGGCGGTGTTCCAGAACGGCACCTACGCCGCGGACTTCCACTTCAACGCCGTCGACGACACCGACAACCTGCTGTCCCAGCAGGCGAGCGCCGGCGACTACGCCCTGGTCCACTTCGGCACGCCCCTGGTCGGCACCGCCGCCTTCACCCTGGCAACCGCGCAGAGCACGAGCCAGCAGGTCACCAGCATCGCCGGCCTGCCCTACGGCGGCCCGGAGATCAGCTCCTACGGCTATGCCAACTACAAGGGCCCCGGCACCTTCGACAGCGAAATCAGCCTCGGCCCGGGCAGCAGCGGCGGCCCGATCTGGACCACCGGCGCCAACGGCGTCCTCACGATCATCGGCACCGTGTCCACCGACGCCAACGCCGCCGCCCAGACCGCCACCTCCCACGCCAGGATCACCGGCTGGGAAGCGCAGGACGCCTCCGCCATCGTCGGCGGCGACACCGTCACCGGGACGCAGGGCGGCCTCTACACCCAGACCGGCGACAGCGCCGTCCTCACCAGCAGGGGCGCCGACACCATCCAGGCCGATGCCGGCGCCGGCGTGATCTACGCCGCCGGCGCCGCCTCCATCCTCGGCGGCAGCGGCCGGCTCGTCGTGGTGTGCGGCGCGGAGGCCGACACGGTGCGCCCCGGGACCGGCTCGGCCACCCTGTTCGGCGGCACCGGCGGCGGCATCCTCGACGCGGGCTTCGGCGGCGGCTCCGACCTGGTCGCGGGCGGCGGCCCCGCCACCCTGGTCGGCGGCGGCAGCAACGACGCCCTGTTCTGCGCCGCCGCCGCGCCCACCGCGGCCGCCGGCGGCGCCGGGCAGGAGGTGATCGTCGGCGGCGGCGGCCAGGACACGATGGTCGGCGGCCAGGGCACCACCGTGGCCTTCGCCGGCACCGCGGCGGACACCTTCTCCGCCTTCGAGGCGCAGCACGGCACCCTGCTGGTGGTCGGCTTCACCTCGGCCGACACGCTGGAGCTGAACACCCAGAGCGGCGGCCCTGTCCAGACCGCGGTCGGCGGCTACGGCACCACCTACACCTTCGCCAACGGCGCGGAGGTCGTGGTCTACGGCACAGCCAAGCCCGCCGGCGTGGTGATCAGCTAGCGGCCGGGACGGACCAGGCACCAGCCCATCGCTTCGGGAGGGCAGGCAAGAGTCTTCTTTTTCTGAAGAAAAAGAAGCAAAAAGACTTTGCAAATATGGCTCCGGACGCGCGGGCGGCGCCAGAACCCAATGGACAAAAGTTCTTTGGTTCTTTCTTTCAAGAAAGAACACGCTTCCTTCCTGCCTTCGCCCAGGACACCGCACAGTGCAGCGCCGCGGCCGGGCGGAACCGGTTGCGGGCGGAGGCCGTTCGACCAGTGACGCCCAACCGCGGTGTCCTGCCGCCGCCGGACCTCCCAAGGAGCCCGCCCATGCCCGCCACGCCGAACCCCCTCCCCACCGTCCCCCTCGGCCGCACCGACATGCGCGTCACCCGCGTGGGCTTCGGCTCCTGGGCCGTGGGCGGCGGCGACTGGGCCGTCGGCTGGGGCCGCCAGGACGACGCGGACTCGGTCGCCGCCATCCGCGCCGCCGTGCGCCTCGGCGTGAACTGGATCGACACCGCCGCCGTCTACGGCCTCGGCCACTCCGAGGAGGTCGTCGCCGAGGCGCTGGCCGACATCCCCGCCTCAGAGCGCCCGCTGGTGTTCACCAAGTGCGGCCTGACCTGGGGCAGCGACCGCGCCGCCAGCCCCAGCCGCACCGGCACCCCCGAGAGCCTGCGCCGCGAGCTGGAGCAGTCCCTGCGCCGCCTGCGCACGGAGCGCATCGACCTCTACCAGATGCACTGGACCCCCACCGACGGCACCGCGCTCGACGAGTACTGGGGCACGCTGCTGGCCATGAAGCAGGAGGGCCTCGTCCGCGCCGTCGGCCTGTCCAACCACGCGCTCGCCCAGCTCGACGCCGCCGAGCGCCTCGGCCACGTCGACACCCTCCAGCCCCCGTTCTCCGCCATCAAGCGCACCGTGGCCGCCGCCGAGCTGCCCTGGTGCCACGCCCACGGCACCGGCGTGATCGTCTACAGCCCGATGCAGGCCGGCCTGCTCACCGGTGCGTTCGACGCCGAACGCGCCACGGCCCTGCCCAAGGACGACTGGCGCTCGCGCTCCGCCGACTTCACCGGCGACGGCCTCGCCCGCAACCTGCGCGTCGCCGCCGCCCTCCGGCCCGTCGCGGACAAGCACGGCGTCTCCCAGGCCGCCGCCGCCGTCGCCTGGACCCTGGCCTGGCCCGGCGTCACCGGCGCCATCGTCGGCGCTCGCAACCCCGGCCAGGTCGACGGCTGGGTCGCGGCCGGCGCGCTCTCGCTGGACGCCGAGGACATGGCGGCCATCGGCCAGGCGATCGAGGCGAGCGGGGCAGGGGAGGGGCCGTCGGCGCCGGGCTGAGCCTGGGCAGGCAAGGAAAGGCCAGGGCTCTGCCCTGGACCCGCCAGGGCGAGCCGCCCTGGACCGGCCTCCCGGAAGGCAGGATTCCCGCTGACTGGGCAGGCACTCGGCTGCCGGCCTTCCAGGCCCGAAGTCCAGGATTCCAAAGGCTCGCCTTTGGCGGAGTTTGAGGCAGAGCCTCAACCTTCCTTGCGCCCGCCCCGCACGCGCCCAGCTTCCCGCCTCGCACCAGAGGAGCGCCCCAATGCCCGACGTCGTCGTCATCACCGGAGGCAGCGCCGGCATCGGCCTGGCCGCCGCCCGCGCCTTTGCCGCCCGCGGCGACAGCATCGGCCTGGTCGCCCGCGGCGCCCCCCGCCTCGCCGAGGCCGCGGCCAGCCTGCAGGCCCTCGGCGCCCGCGTGCACACCGTCTCCGCCGATATCGCCGACGCCGAGGCCGTCGAGGCCGCCGCCCGCGAGATCGAGACGGCGCTCGGCCCGATCACGATCTGGGTCAACAACGCGATGGCCACGCTCTACGCTCCGGTGCGCGTCGCCGACGAGGCGGAAATCCGCCGCGTCACCGAGGTCACCTATCTCGGCGCCGTGCACGGCACCAAGGCCGCCCTGCGCCGCATGGGCGGCGGCGGCACCATCGTCCAGGTCTCCTCCGTACTCGCCTGGCGCGCCGCCCCGATCCAGGCCGCGTACTGCGGCGCAAAATTCGCCCTGCGCGGCTTCACCGAGGCGCTGCGCTCCGAGCTGATCCACGATCACCTCGACGTGCACCTGACCATGGTCCACCTGCCCGCGATCGACACCCCGCAGTTCGACTGGGCGCGCAACCGCACCGGCCACCGCGCCAAGGCTCCCGACCCCGTCTACACCCCCGAGACCGCGGCGCAGGCGATCGTGTTCGCGGCCACCCACCGCCGCCGCGACGTCTGGGTCGGCCGCCAGACGCCCCCCACCATCCTGGCCGCCCGCCTGGCCCCCGGCGTGCTCGACCGCGTGCTGGCCAGGAAGGGCTACGACGGCCAGCTCGACGCCCGCCGCCAGGCCACCACCGCCGGCAACCTGTTCGAGCCCATGCCCGGCCCCGCCGTCGCCCACGGCCGCTTCCAGGCCCGCGCGAAGGACGGCGCGCGCGAGATCTTCAGCAGCCGACAGGCCGACGCGGTCGCGGTCGGCGTGCTGCTCGGCGGCGCGGTCGGCCTCGCCGCCCTGGCGTCGCTGCCGCTGGTGCCGCTGGCCCTGCTCCGCCGCCACCGCGCCTGACCACGGCGCCCCTCGGGGGAACCGGACCCGCGGAGCGCCGCCCGCGGCCAGGTCCACGGCCGGTGCCGTATACGCGGCACCAGGCCCGCAACGCGCACCGCCCGTCTGGCACGCCGCCGGACCGTGCGTAATGCCCGCACCGTTCCCAGACGCGAAAGAGTGGTCGATACTCCTGGAACGGTCCAATACTGTACAGTCTGTCTTAATCGTCGCTTAAAGTCCTTCACCGATACTTCCCGTCTTGCACAGGGGAACGGAT
The DNA here is from genome assembly GCA_964236695.1 of uncultured Acetobacteraceae bacterium. Classification (GTDB taxonomy): domain Bacteria; phylum Pseudomonadota; class Alphaproteobacteria; order Acetobacterales; family Acetobacteraceae; genus CAXSEF01. The sequence continues at coordinate 11,199 of CAXSFU010000061.1, forward strand.
CGGTGTCGCGCAGCTCTCGCCTGTCACGGTCGCAAGGCGCCCGGCGGCGCGGCATCGCCGCCGCACCCACCCGGCCGCGCGTCTCCGGCGCGGCCCGTCGAGCCACGCTCCGCCCGGCACCGCCCGCCCCGGCGATACGCGCCTCTTGGTGCCCCCACCTCGCGGGGCCGCGCACCGCCCGCCCGGCCGGCCCGGTGACCGGCGCCATGTCGCCCATCCCGACGCTTGTCCTCGCCCTCGCCGCCGCCGGCCGCCGCGTGGCGCCCGGCCGGACGCACGCCCCGCCCGCCGCAACGCTGCGGCGCGACCGGCGCGGCAGCGTCGCGATCCTGACTGCGATCTTCGGCGGCGCCCTGGCCGGCTTCGTCGCACTTGCCGTCGACGTCGGCGCCTGGAACGCCAACCACAGCGCGATGCAGGGCGCGGCCGACCAGGCCGCGATGGCCGCGAGCTACGCCATCGCTTCCGGAACCGCGGCGGCCCGCAAGGAGGGCCTCGGCCTTGCCGCCAGCCACGGCTATGTGGACGGCGTCGGCGGAGTCAGCGTTTCCGTCAACATCCCGCCCCGCGCCGGCCGCCACACCGCCACCGCGCGCGCGATCGAGGTGGTGATCACCCAGCCGCAGCAGGTGCTGCTCGCCGGCAGCGTCATGACCGCGACCCCCGTGGCCACCGCGCGCGCCGTGGCGGTGCCGGGGCCGGTCGACACCTGCATCATGGCGCTCTCGCCCACCGGATACGGCATCACCGACGCAGGCCTCGGCACCGTGGCCACGAACTGCAACATCTACGTCAACTCCGAGGCCTCGGCACTCGGCTGCGACGTGGCGCTGGCGGGCGTGGTCGCCGTCACCGGCTTCGACGTGTTCCTCGGGCAACCGCCCTGCGCCGGGCTCGGCCTTGCGTCCGTGTCCGCGACCGACCGCCTGCGCCCCGACGCCGCCCCCGCCGCCGATCCCTACGCCGCCCGCGTCATCCCGGCCGCGACACGCCCGTGCATGCCGCAGCCGAACGCCCTGCAGCTCCTGCAGCCGGTGCTCACCCTCTCCCCCGGCACCTACTGCGGCACCATCGCCGCCCTGGGCAGCGTCGTGCTGACCCCTGGCGTCTACGTCTTCGACAGCGCCAGCCTGGTGCTCGCGGCCGCCGCCACGCTCACCGGCAGCGGCGTCACCCTGGTGTTCACCAGCAGCACCGGCAGCAGCTACGGAACCCTGGTCACCGCCGGGGTCGCCAGGCTCAACCTCACGCCCATGACCAGCGGCCAGACCGCCGGCATGGTCCTGTGGCTGGACGCGAACGGCAAGGCGCCGCTCGCCATGGCGACCGCCCTCTCCGTCCTCAGCATCACCGGCGCGATCTACGCCCCCGCCTCGCTGGTCAGCGTGCTCGGCGTCGTCGCCACCCCGTGCACGCAGATCGTCGCGTCGCAGATCCTGTTCGCCGGCGCCGCCAGCTTCCACCACAACTGCAGCGGCACCGGCGTCGCCGACGTCATCGCCTACAAGCTGCTGGAATAGGACGTGCGCACGGCGTCCCGTCCTCCGGCCGGCCGTCCGGCCGCGCTGTGGCGCGCGCGGGACGGCGTCGCGGCGGTGGAGTTCGCCCTGGTCGCCCCGTTCCTGATCCTGCTGCTCGGCGGCGCGGTGGGCTACGGCGACGCGCTGCGGGTCAGGATCGCGGTGGGCAACGCGGCGCGCGCCGGGGCCGCGTGGGCGTCGCTGAACGGCTTCGACGCCGCCCGGATCGCCGCCGCCGGCCGCGCCGCCACCGGCTTGGCCAACGTCGGCGTGACCGCCACCCGGTCGGCCGCGACCTGCACCAACCCGGCAAGCCCGGCGCTGGCCGCCTCCAACGGCGCAGCCCTGTGCCCCGCGACAGGCAGCCCGCCCGGCACCTACGTCACCGTTGCCGCCTCCGTGCCCTACACCTTCATCATCCCGCTCCCCACCACGCCCGCCACCGTGACGATCACCGGCACCGCGATCGCGCGCGTGCGATGACGGCAGCGCCACCCTCCCTCGCCGCCCGCGCCCGGCCCGGCCCGGCCCGCGGCCCTCTCGCGCCGCCGCGCCGGGCGCAGCATCTTGCGAGGTCCTGCGAAGGGTCCACCGCAATCGAGTTCGGCATCCTGGCGCTGCCGTTCCTGCTGCTCGTCGCCGGGATCATGGACTGCAGCCGGCTGGTCTGGACCCACCTCGCCCTGCAGGTCGCCGTGGAGCAGGCGGCCCGCTGCGCCGTGGTCGACGCCACGACCTGCGGCACCGCGGCCCAGGTGCAGGCCTACGCCGCCTCGGTGATGCAGGCGCCGGGTGCCACCGCCGGCACCTTCTCCTACGCCGTCGCCGCCTGCGGCAGCCAGGTCTCGGCCACCCTGAACTTCGCCGTCATCGTGCCGGCCTACCTGCCCCCCACCATCACCCTGACCGCGCAGTCCTGCGCGCCCGCCTGACCCGGCCTCCATGCCGGCCTGGAAGGCCAGGGCCCTGCCCTGGACCCGCCAGGCGTAGGTGGCCAAAGGTTCCGACGATCCTCTTGGATCGTTGGAAAGGCCACCGGAGGGAGCCGCCCCTGGACCCGGCACAACTTAGGAAGTCGACCTCCCACGGGCTTGCCTTTGGAATTCTATACTCAGTAACGCCGGTTCAGGGGCGGCTCGCCCCTGGCGGGTCTGGGCAGAGCCCAGCCTTGCTTGCTTCGGCAATTCGGCCATCGCCATCACTGTCCGCGTCCGAACCGGGACACCGCCCCCAGGGCCGCCGGCTTCCGGTATGCCTCGCCGGCCTGCTACACTATCCGACCGTGCGGCGCGCCCCCTGCGCCCTTCACAGCGACAGAGACAGGCTCCGATGGCCGGCCATTCCCACTCCAAGAACATCATGCACCGCAAGGGCGCCCAGGACGCGCAGCGTGCCCGCGCCTTCGCCCGCCTGATCCGCGAGATCACCGTGGCCGCCCGCTCCGGCCTCCCCGAGCCTTCCGCCAACCCCCGCCTGCGCGCCGCCGTCTCCGCCGCCCGCCAGGCCAACATGCCGCGCGACACCGTCGAGCGCGCCATCAAGAAGGCCGCCGGCCCCACCACCGGCGAGGACTACGCCGAGGTCCGCTACGAGGGCTACGGCCCCAGCGGCGTCGCCGTGATCGTCGAGGCGCTGACCGACAACCGCAACCGCACCGCCTCCGACATCCGCACCGCCTTCAACAAGAGCGGCGGCACCCTGGGCGAGACCAATTCGGTGTCCTTCCTGTTCACCCGCCTCGGCTACGTCCATTACCCGCTTGCCGCCGCCACCGCCGACGCCATGCTGGAGGCCGCGATCGAGGCCGGCGCCGACGACGCGGAAACCGACTCCGACGGCCACGAGGTCACCTGCGCCCCCGAAAGCTTCTTCGCCGTCCGCGACGCCCTCGAGGCCCGCTTCGGCCCGCCCGAGGAGGCGAAGCTGGACTGGCGCCCGACCCTGACCGTCACCCTGGACGAGACGAAGGCGGCGGGCATGATGAAGCTGATGGATGCGCTCGACGACAACGACGACGTCCAGAACGTCTACGTGAACTCCGACATCCCAGAGGACGTCATGGCCAGGCTCGGCGCATGAGAAGCAAGGCCAGGGGCGCTGCCCCTGGACCCCGCCAGGGCGAGCCGCCCTGGACCGGCGCAAACGAGGTCCTCGCCGCGAGCCTGCCTTCGGGATGGGTTCCAAGGGCCCTGCCCTTGGCGGGGTCCAGGGGCAGCGCCCCTGGCCTTCCTTGCCTCCCTTGACCGTTCCCAGGACCGCCCGCCTGCTCGGCATCGACCCCGGCCTGCGCTTCACCGGCTGGGGCGTGATCGAGGTCACCGGCAACCGACTGCGCCACGTCGCCGACGGCGTGCTCTCCACCACCAACGACGACCGCGTTCCCGAGCGCCTGCGCGCGCTGCACGACGGCCTCGTCACCCTGTTCCAGCTCTACGAGCCCGACGAGGCCGCGGTGGAGGAGACCTACGTCAACCGCAACGGCACCGCGACGCTCAAGCTCGGCTACGCCCGCGGCGTGGCGCTGCTCGCCCCCGCGCTCGCCGGCATCCCGGTGTTCGAGTACGGCGCCATGATGGTCAAGCAGGCCGTCGTCGGCACCGGCGCCGCGTCCAAGGACCAGGTCGAGGCCATGGTCCGCCGCCTGCTCCCCGGCGCCACCCTCAAGCGCGCTGACGCCGCCGACGCGCTGGGCGTCGCCATCTGCCACGCCCACCACCGCGCGAGCCGCCTCGCCTGGGGCGCCGGAACCCGCATGGCATGAGACCCGGCGCATGAGACCCAGCCCGTGATCGCGCTCCTCACCGGCCGCGTCGAATCCGTCGAGGCCGACCGCTGCATCGTCGACGTCGCCGGCGTCGGCTACCTGGTGCAGGCCTCCACCCGCACCCTCTCGGCACTCCCCCACGCGCCTTCCATGGCCCGCGTCCTGATCGAGACCGTGGTGCGCGAGGACGCCATCCTGCTCTACGGCTTCGCCGAGCCCGCAGAGCGCGACTGGTTCCGCCTGCTCACCACCGTGCAAGGCGTCGGCGCCAAGGTCGCGCTCAACGTGCTGTCCGCCATGTCCCCCTCCGACCTGGTCGCCGCCATCGGCTCCGGCGACAAGGCCAGCCTGACCCGCGCCCCCGGCGTCGGCCCCCGCCTCGCCGTGCGCGTGCTCACCGAGCTGCGCGACAAGGCCGGCGCCATGCCCACCGGCGGCGGCATGACCCTCGCCATGGCCTCCCAGGGCGGCACGGAGAACGACGCCATCTCCGCGCTGGGCAACCTCGGCTACCGCCGCATGGAGGCCGCCCCCGCCGTCGCCCGCGTCCTCGAACGCCTCGGCGAGGACGCGGCGCTCGACGCGGTGATCCGCGGCGCGCTGAAGGAACTCGCACGCTGAGACAGGCAAGGCCAGGGGCTCTGCCCCTGGACCCCGCTCAAGGCTCGCCTTGAGAATCCTCGACTAAGGACTCACTCCCGCGCCGCCGCGTCGCGGCCCGGCCGGCCTCAGCCCAGCTTCGTCGACGCGTAGCTCGGCAGCGCCTGCACCGCGTCCCACCACTGGGAAAACCCCGGCGCCGAGAACAGCTCGTCCTTGTCCGGCGTCATCGACACGTACTGCACGATCGGCGCGAGATACAGGTCCGCCAGGCTCAGCTCGCCCGCGATGAACGCCGATCCCCCGCGCACCTTCATCACGTACTCCAGCACCCGCGCCCCCACCTCGTGCCCCTTGTCGTGCGCCGCCCGGTCCTTGCCGCCCACGAAATCGGGGAACAGGTGGTATGCCGCCACGCCGCCGATCAGCGCGTTGTAGCCGTACGAATCGATCACCCCGATCACCTCGTCCATCCGCGCCCGGTCCTTCGGGCTCGACGGCACCAGAGAGCGCCCGGGCAGCACGTCGTTGAGGTAGCGCGTGATCGCCGTCGTCTCGAGGATCGTCATCCCGTCGTGCTCCAGCACCGGCACCTTGCCGAACGGGTGGCGCTTGAGGTGCTCCGGCTGCTTCGGCTCCCCCTTGAGCACGTCGAGCGGCACCTGCTCGAAGTCGGTGTAGCCCTTCTCCGCGAGCACCATCTTCGTGGTGCGCACATACGTCGAGCCGTCGAAGCCGTACAGCGTCATGGCGGCCATGGGTCGTCCTCCTGTGTGTGGCCCCGCGCGTTCGCGGCGAGGTCCCAGCGATGCAGTTAGCCACGCCCGCCACGTAGCGGTGTCAAGGGAAGTGCACGACGCCCGGCGTATCGGCACGCCTTCAAAGGCCCTGGTCTTTGGCGTGTCTGGGCAGAGTCCGACCTTGCCTGGGGTTCAGCGTGGACCCGGTTGCGATGCGGAGAATACGGAGGGTAATCTCCGCAGATGGTGCGGAGAAAAACGTACATCCATGAGCGGGCGGAGTGGCCGCGGTTGTGGTGGGACAGCGCGGTGATCGCAGGTCCGCTGGCGGCGGTCCGGCATCGGCAGGGGCGGCTGCTGGGGCGGATGGAGGGCGTGGGGCTGCGGCTGCGCGACGAGACGACGCTGCGGACGCTGACGCGCGAGGCCGTCGGGAGCAGCGGGATCGAGGGCGAGGCGATCGAGCCGGCGCAGGTGCGCTCGTCGCTGGCGCGGCGGCTGGGGATGGAGACGGGCGGGATCGTCGCGGTCGGGCGGGGAGCGGAGGCGATCGCGACGGTGGTGCTGGACGCGACGCAGCGGTTCGGGGTGGCGCTGACGGAGGAGCGGCTGTTCGGGTGGCACGCGGCGCTGTTCGCGCCACAGGGCGGAGGCGGGCGGCAGCCGATCACGGTGGGGGCCTGGCGCGACGACGCGCTCGGGGCGATGCAGGTGGTGTCGGGATGGCCGGGGCGGGAGAGGGTGCATTTCGTGGCGCCGCCGGCGGAGCGGGTGGCAGGGGAGATGGCGGCCTTCCTCGCCTGGTTCGAGGGCGGCATAGAGGTCGATCCGGTGCTGCGGGCGGCGGTGGCGCATCTGTGGTTCGTGACGGTGCATCCGTTCGACGACGGCAACGGGCGGATCGGGCGGGCGATCGCCGAGCTGGCGCTGGCGCGCTCGGAGGGGACGGGGCGGCGGTTCTACAGCCTGTCGGAGCGGCTGCTGCGCGAGCGCGGCGCATACTATGCGGCGCTGGAGGCGGCGCAGGGCGGCGGAGTCGACGTGACGGCGTGGGTGGCGTGGTTCCTGGGGGTGCTCGACCGGGCGCTGGGGGATGCGGAGGCTGTGCTGGCGGCGACGCTGCTGCGGGCGCGGGTGTGGGAAGGGCTGGCGGGCGAGGCGGTGAACGCGCGGCAGCGAGGGATGTTGGAGCGGCTGTTGGATGGATTTGAGGGGCGGCTGACGACCACGAAGTGGGCGCGGATCATGGGGTGCTCGCAGGATACGGCGCTGCGGGATATCGAGGGGCTGGTGAGGCTGGGGGTGCTAGCGAAGGAGGCGGGTGGGGGGAGAAGTACGGGGTATGGGTTGGTGAACAGTGGAAATCACTAGTAGCATTAGGATTTTTTCATAAGTCGAGCTGAAGATATTTATAACAATATTAAAGACGGAGGCATGAGCCAGGTTAATAGTTTAATCAATGATATGGTTGGCGAGGAATTATTTCTTGATTATAAATGTGTTAGAACGCCGAATGGTACTAAGAAATTTTATGATGATGATTTAGTAAATTTTAGCAAAGTAATTTCTGGCTTTGGTAATTCTGACGGAGGTGTTATTATCTGGGGTATAAATTGTAGAACTGTAGAGGGAAAAGGAAATTTACCGGTAGGTTATCAGGCCAAGACGGTTAGATCGTTGATGGAGTTTGATCCGAATTGGCTTAAGTCACTCATAGAAGGTGTTAGTTCTGGTTCAACTTCACCTCCGCACCAGAGGGTTGAAAACTTCCCATTAGTAAGAGAAGACAGAAGTGATAGAGTATTGGTAACCTATATACCGGCAGGTATGAGCACTCCTTTGAGGGTACTTCATGGCGGCAAAGATTATTACTATATCAGGGCAGGATCAAATTTTATTCCTGCACCACACGGAGTGTTAGCTTCTCTTTTTGGTCGAAGACCACAGCCGATCTTAGGGTCAGGACCCATTAACGGTTGACCCGGCTCGATCGGATCTGATTCTG
>CAXSFU010000062.1:0-18791 GCA_964236695.1 uncultured Acetobacteraceae bacterium
CCCCTACAAGCCGCGCGGCCCGAAGGCCGAGGCAATTTCAAAGTGAGACACTACCCAGCGGTCGAAAGCCTTGACCCGGTGAGGCAAGCAAGGCTGGGCTTTGCCCAGACCCGCCAGGCGTAGGTGGCCAAAGGTTCCGACGATCCGCCTGGATCGTTGGAAAGGCCACCGGAGGGAGCCGCCCCTGGACCGGCTTGACTTAAGGAGTGGATTCCAAAGGCTCGGCCTTTGGCGGGGTCCAGGGGCAGCGCCCCTGGCCTTCCTGTCCTGAGCAGTCAGGGCAACCAACCGCCGGTACCAGCAGGGTTGTCAGAGTCTTCGGGCAACTGCATCCCAGACCGGCAAAGGGCCTGTGGCCGACGCGCGCCGACGGTCCGGAGCAAGGATCGTGCAACCTGCTTGCCTTGCGCCGGTCGGGACAGTACCTCTGGTCGAATGCAAGGGTGCGAGACCGGCGCCGGGGCTCCCGACGCAGAGCTGACCGACGCGATACGCCGCCTGTCCCGCGCCAGCGTCATGGTGGTCGGCGACGTCATGCTCGACCGCTACGTCTACGGCAGCGTGTCGCGGATTAGCAAGGAAGCGCCCACCCCGGTGCTGGCGGTGAAGCGCGAGCTGGCCATGGCGGGTGGTGCGGGCAACGTGGTCCGCAACCTGACCGGGCTTGGCGCCGCGGTGGCGTTCGTCTCTGTGGTGGGCGACGACCAGGCCGGGTCGGACCTGACGGGGCTGATCGGCGGGCAGCCCAACGTGGAGCCGTGGCTGCTGGTGCAGGGGTCGCGCTGCACCACGCAGAAGACGCGCTACATGGCGCGCGGGCAGCAGTTGCTGCGCTCGGATCGCGAGGACGTCTCGCCGGTGCATCCGAAGCTGGTGGAGCGGATGCTGCGCATCACCGGCGACGCGATGGCGGCGACGTCGGTCAGCGTGCTGTCGGACTACGGCAAGGGCGTGCTGGCGGGCGGCACCGCAAGCGCGATCATCGCGGCGGCCAGGCAGGCGGGGCGGCCGGTGGTGGTCGATCCGCAGGGGGTGGAGTACAAGCGCTACGAGGGTGCCGACCTGGTGTGCCCGACGCTCGACGAACTGGCCGAGGTGATGGGCGAGCCGGTCCTCACCGAAGTGGCCTGCGAGGCGGCGGCCTCGAGGCTGCGCCTGAAGTACGGGCTGGGCGCGGTTGCGGTGAACCGGGCGTCGCGTGGCCTGACCCTGGTGGACAGGGACGGGGCGCTGCACCTGCCCTCGCTGGCGGCGGAGGCCTTCGAGGCGACGGCGGCGAACGACACCCTGGTGGCGGCGATGGCGGCGGGGCTGGCGATCGGCCTGCCGCTCAGGGTTGCGGCGCGTGTGGCCAACCTGGCGGCCGGCGTCGTGCTGGCACAGGCGGGGCTCGCGGTGGCGCAGGAGGCGGACCTGCTCGCGGCGCTGGCGCCACAGGGCGTGGTGCCGAAGAAGGTGGTCTCGCCCCAGCTCGCCACGGAGCAGGTCGAGCGGTGGCGGCGCATGGGGTGGCGCACCGGCTTCGCCCCCGGGTCGGAAAGCGGCGGGCTTGACGCCCGCCGCGGCGGCGACCTGCGGCTGATGGAGCAGGCCCGCACGGCGTGCGACCGGCTGATCGTCGGGCTGTTCCACGACCCGGCGCGTGACGGCGATGTCCCGCCCGCCGCGGCGGCGCTCGCCGGCCTGCGCGAGGTCGATCTGGTGTGCCTGTATCCGGCGCATTCCGCGGACGACACGCTGCGGGCGCTGCGCCCCGAGCTTCTCGTCGAGCGCGAGCCGAGCTCGGCCGTGGCGGTGTTGCGGAGCTGGGGAGGCGAGGTCCTGGTGGCCGAGTAGGGCGGCGTGGCGGCAGGGCAGGGCCGGTCCTGCCGCCACTGCGCGCCGCCGGGTGTCGGCTGATGCGGCGCCGGATCGCGCGGCTACTCCGCCCGCAGCGCGGCGCGCAGTGACGAGGTGATGGCGGGGTCGTCCAGCCGGGCCAGCCGCCGGGCGGCAATGGTGGCGAAGCGCTGCAGCAGGGCGCGCCGGCGGGCGGTGGCGAGCGGATGGCGGGGCGCGGGGCGGATCAGGTCGGCCTCGCCCTGCTCGGCCACGATCAGCCCGACCTCGTCGGGCAGGATGTCACGCGGGAAGTCGCCGTCCACCGCGAAGAACAGCTCGTCGCTGTACTCCCGGTACTCCGGCCACTTCGCGTCGACCAGGAAGTCGCGGGCGCCCGACTTCACCTCGATGCACACGAAGCCGCCGTCCGGGCGCAGGGCCAGGATGTCCGCGCGCCGCGAGTTCGGCAGCGGCACCTCGTGCAGCACCACCCAGGACAGCATCTCGCACAGGCGGCTGGTGGCGCGGCGGATGGCGAGCGCGCGTTCCGGCAGCAGCGGCGGCGGCAGGTCGGCAACCGGGGGAGGCTCATCCATCGGCGAGCGTCTCCTGCACGCGGCGCCGCAGCTCCGGGAGCACCTCCTGGCCGAACCAGGGATTGCGGCGTTCCCAGATGCCGGTGCGCCACGAGGGATGGGGCAGGGGGAAGCGGTCCGGCCCGAAGCTGCGGAACGCGCGGACACGGTCGGTCATCGCGCCGGGGCCGAGCGCCCAGCGCTGGGCGTGGCTGCCGACCAGCAGGGTGAGCCGGATCCGCGGCATGGCGGCGAGCAGGGGCGCGCGCCAGATCGGCGCGCATTCCGGGCGCGGCGGCGCATCGCCGCCGTTCGGCAGCCGGCCCGGATAGCAGAACCCCATCGGCAGGATGGCGACCTGGGCCGGGTCGTAGAACACGGCCTTGCCCAGGCCGAGCCAGGCGCGCAGGCGATCGCCGGACGCGTCCCAGAACGACAGGCCGGCGAGATGAACCCTGGTGCCGGGCGCCTGGCTCGCGATCAGCAGGCGGGCGGTGGCGGAGACGTGCAGGATCGGCCTCGGACCCAGCGGCAGGTGGGCGGCGCAAACCCGGCAGTCCCGCGCCTCGGCGGCGAGCCGCTCGATGTCGGCGCCGGGCGTCGGGCTGCCGGTTCCGTCCGCCGCGTGCGGCGGCGATGGTGTCAGCGCAGGGTGCGGCGGTGCGATCGGGTGGTCCGGCACGGGCTAGGGGGCGCCCTCCTGCACCCCGGCCTGCACGATCTGCTCGCCGGACAGCTGAAAGGTGACGGTGCAGGGCAGCACGTCGCTGACCGCGATGGCACGGCGGAGGTCGTGCAGCACGATCTCCCAGCCGCCGGACTTGAGGACGATGGCCTTGCGGGCCGGAACCTCGAAGCCTTCGACCTGGTGCAGCTCGGTCGAGCCTTCCCGCACCGGGGCCTCGAAGGTGACGGAGCCGGCGTCGGGGCAGGCAGCGCGGATCAGGTGGTCGGTGACGTCGCCGTTGTTGGTCACCGTCATCGACAGCACCGCGGTGCCGCCCTTCGGCTGCGGCGTGGTGAGCGGGTCGGACACCATGATCGGGCCGACGACGGGGCCGGCCGCGTGCGCGGGCACGGCGAGCACGGCGATGGCCAGGACGGTGAGGGCAGGGTCACGCCAGCTCATATTCGACCTCGGGAGTGTAGACGGACTGCTCCTTGCCCAGGCGGGAGCTGAAGAGGGTGAAGTGCGCCACGGGCACGGGGTCGGCGCGGAACAGGTTGTGCGCGGCGATCCACCCCGCAAGCTCGTCGGGCGAGGTATTGTGGATGCGGCCCAAGGTGATGTGCGGGGAAAAGCGGCGGCGCTCCGGCTCCAGCCCTGCCCGCTGCAGCGCCGTCTCGATCCTGGCCTGCAGGTGGTCCAGCGCCGGGTTGCGCTCCACGGCCGCCCAGAGCGAGGCGGGCTTGCCGGGCCTGGCGAACACGCCCACGCCGCGCACCACCAGGTCGAAGGCGCGCGCCTGCACGCCGGCGAGCGCCACGTCGGCGTCCTCCGCCACGTGGCGCGGCAGCTCGCCCAGGAAGCGCAGGGTCAGGTGGTGGTTCTCCGGCGGCTGCCAGCGCGCGGCCTTGAGACCTCCGGCAAGACCCGTCAGGCGCTCGCGCAGCGTCCAGGGCAGGTCGACGGCGACGAACAGCCTCACGGCGCGGGAGTGGCGACGGCCCGTGCCGCTGTCGGCCGCGCGGCGACGGCGGTCACTGCGCGGGCACCTCGGCCAGCAGCCGCTCGACCAGTGGCAGCAGGCGGGCGACGATGATCGCCACGCCCTGCGCGGTGGGATGCAGGCCGTCCGCCTGCTTCAGGGACGGGTCGAGCGCCACGTCCTGCAGGAAGAACGGATCATAGAGCAGGCCGGGCCGCCGGCTGAGCGTGTCGAAGACGGCGCGGAACGCGTCGTCGTAGGTCCTGCCCAGGTTGGGCGGCGCGTACATGCCGGACAGCAGCGTCGGGATGTGGCGCGCCGCCAGCCGGTCGAGGATCGTGGCGAGATTGGCCTGCATCGCCGCGGGGTCGAGGCCGCGCAGGCCGTCGTTGGCGCCAAGCTCGACCAGCGCGCAGTCCGGATCGTCCGCCAGCGACCAGTCCAGGCGGGCCACGCCGCCGGCCGAGGTGTCGCCGGACACGCCGCCGTCGAGGATGGTCACGTCATGCCCGGCCTTGCGCAGCGCGGCCCCGAGCTGCGCCTCGAAGCCGTCCTCGTGGGGCAGGCCGTAGCCCGCGGTCAGCGAGTCGCCGAAGGCGAGCAGGCGAATCGGCCGGGCGGAGGCGGCGGCGCACAAAAGCGCCAGGAGCAGGAAGCCGGCCGCCGCGGCCTTCGCCAGCCCGATGTGGGCGCCATATGCTGCACCCATGGACACAGCCACTGCTTCCCTCGCTTCCGCCCCCGCCACCACGGGGGCGCCGCTGGTGCAGGTCCGTGACCTGAGGCTGACGGTGCCTTCGGCGGCAGGGCCGGTCAACATCCTCAATGGCGTCACCATGGAGGTCGGAGCAGGCGAGGCGCTCGGCATCGTGGGACCTTCCGGCTCTGGCAAGACCAGCCTGCTGATGGTGCTGGCCGGGCTGGAACGCGCGAGCGGCGGCGAGGTGCGCATCGCCGGCACGCTCGTCACCGGGCTGGGCGAGGACGCGCTGGCGCGGTTCCGGCGCGACACCGTGGGCATCGTGTTCCAGGCATTCCACCTGATCCCGGCGATGACGGCGCTCGAGAACGTGGCGGTGCCGCTGGAGCTGGCCGGCGCGCGAGATGCCACGGCGCGGGCCAGGGACAGCCTGGCCGCGGTCGGGCTCGGGCACCGGCTGACGCACCTGCCCGGGCAGCTCTCCGGCGGCGAGCAGCAGCGCGTGGCGCTGGCCCGCGCCTTCGCGCCGCGGCCGCGCCTGCTGCTGGCCGACGAGCCGACCGGCAACCTCGATGGGGCGACCGGGCAGGTGGTGATGGACCTGCTGTTCGACATGCAGGCCCGCGAAGGCACCACGCTGATGCTCATCACCCACGACCCCGGGCTGGCGGCGCGCTGCGGGCGGCAGGTCCGCGTCGCCGACGGGCGGGTGTCGGCGTGAGCGGCACGGCAGGGGCGCCGCGGTGAGGCTGGCGCTGCGGCTGGCGGCGCGAGAGCTGCGCACCGGCACGCGCGGCCTGCGCATCGTGCTGGCCTGCCTGGCGCTGGGGGTCGCCTCGATCGGCGCGGTGGGCGGGCTGCGGGTGGCGATCGAGCGGGGCCTGTCGGATCGCGGCCGCGACATCCTCGGCGGCGACCTGGCGGTCAACGGCGGGGCGCAGGCCCTGCCGGACACGCTGCGCCAGTTCCTGCGCGAGCGGGGGGCGCGCCTGTCCGACATCGTGCAGATGCGCTCGATGCTGGTGGCGGGCAACGGCGAGCGCGCGCTGGTCGAGCTGAAGGCGGTGGACGGCGCGTATCCGCTGGTGGGCACGCTCGACCTGACGCCCTCTGGCGACCTGCAGGCGGTGCTGGCCGGGCGGGGCCTGGTCGGCGAACCGGTGATCCTGGACCGGCTGGGGGTGCACCCGGGCGACAGCCTGCGGGTCGGGCAGGCGCAGTTCACGCTCAGGGGTTCGGTGGCGGCGGAGCCGGATGGCGCGGCGACGCCGGGGCTGCTCGGGCCGGGTGCCGTGATCGCGCTGGCCGACCTGCCCGCCACCGGGCTGGTGCAGCCCGGCTCGCTGCTGCGCTACGAGCTGCGCGCGGCCTTTCCCCCCGGCACGGATGTCGCGGCGGTGGAGACGGCGCTGCGCGAAAGGTTCGGCGACCAGGGGTGGCGCATCCGCGACTCCCACGATGCGGCGCCCGGCGTGGTGCGGTTCATCGACCAGACCAGCCGGTTCATGACCCTGGTCGGGCTGACGGCGCTGCTGGTCGGCGGCATCGGGGTGGCCACCGGCGTGCGGGCGTGGCTGGAGGCGAGGGCGCGCGGCATCGCGGTGCTGCGCTGCCTCGGCGCGTCGTCGCGGCTGGTGTTCGCCACCTATCTGATCCAGGTGGCGGCCTTGTCGGTGGCGGGCGTGGCGGCGGGCGTGGCGGCGGGGGCGGTGCTGCCGGCGCTGGGCATCTGGCTGTTCGGCGGCCTGCTGCCGGTGCCGCCGCGCGTCGGGATCTACTGGGGGCCGCTCGGGCTTTCGGCACTCTACGGGCTGCTCACCGCGGGGGCGTTCTCGCTGTGGCCGCTGGGCCGGGCGGCGCGCATCCCGGGCGCCGCGCTGTTCCGCGATGCCGTGCTGCCGGGCGAGGCGCGGCCGTCCGCCGGGGTCGCGGCCGCCAACCTCGTGCTCGTCCTGGTGCTGGTGGGGCTGACGGTGGCCACCGCGCCGCAGCGCGGCTTCGCGCTGTGGTTCTGCGGGGCGGCCGCGGCGACGCTGCTGCTGTTCCGGGTCGGCGGCTGGGCGCTGATGCGCGGGGTCGCGCTGCTGCCGGCGCCGCGCTGGGCCTGGGCGCGGCTCGGGCTTGGCAACCTGCACCGGCCCGGCACGGCGACGCCGCTGATGATGGTGGCCCTCGGGCTCGGGTTGTCGACGCTGTGCTCGGTGGCGATGATCGAGGCCAACATCCGGCGCGCGGTGCTGGACCAGCTTCCGGCCGACGCGCCCACCTTCTTCTTCATCGACATCCAGCCGGACCAGCTCGCGCGCTTCGACGCCATGGTGCACGCCGCACCCGGCACCGAGGACGTGGATCAGGTGCCGAGCCTGCGCGCGCGGATGGTGGCGGTGAACGGCGTGCCGGTGGAGCAGGTGCATGCCACGCCGCAGACGCAGTGGGCGCTGCGCGGCGATCGCGGCCTGACGTTCTCCGCCGCCGAGCCGGCCGACACCAGGCTCGTGGCCGGGCAGTGGTGGCCGGCGGACTACGCGGGGCCGCCGCTGGTGTCGTTCGACGCCAACCTGGCGCGCGGCTGGGGCGTGACGGTCGGCGACACCCTGCGCGTCAACGTGCTGGGGCGCGACCTCGACCTGCGCATCGCCAGCCTGCGCGACATCAACTGGCGCACCCTGTCGCTGAACTTCACACTCGTCGCCTCGCCCGGGCTGCTGTCGCAGGCGCCGCATTCCGAGATCGCCACCGTGTACATGGACGACGACCCGCACCACCAGGGCGCGCTCCTGCGCCAGGTCACGGACGCGCTGCCCAACGTGACCGGCATCCGTGTCGCCGACGTGCTCGACGCGGTGGCCTCGCTGGTGCGCAAGGTCGCTGCGGCACTTGCGGCGACGGGGTCGCTGGCGCTGGCGGCCGGCGCCCTGGTGCTGGCCGGCACGGTCGCGGCGGGACAGCGGCGGCGGATCGCGGAGGCCGTGGTGCTCAAGAGCCTGGGCGCCACGCGCCGGCAGATACGGGCGGCGTGGCTGGTGGAGTTCGGGGCGATCGGGCTTGCGGCGGGACTGCTCGCGTCGCTGGTGGGCACGGCGGCGAGCTGGGGCGTGGTGCGGTTCCTGATGGACGGGGACTGGACGTTCCTGCCCGGCGTGCTGGCGGCCACCGTGGCCGGCTGCGTGGCCCTGATGCTGGGCTTCGGCTACGTCGGAACTGCCGTGGCGTTGCGCGCGCCGGCGGCGGCCTATCTCCGCCACGAATGAACACCGGGTGAGCCGAGTTTTATCAAATGTTTAGCTGCGGTCGGAACGCCGCACGGCCGCCGGATTTCGCTTGAACGCGGGCGGGCTCCTGCCAAGATAGCAGCCTTGGGCACCAAGCCCCCTGAGGAACCCTCCATGGCCTTCCGCCCCGATTCCCGAACCTATCCGGCACCGACCGGCTTCGCGCAGGCCGGCGCGCTCGACGCGGGCCTGCGCACCTACATGCTGCACGTCTACAACTGGATGACGTCCGGCCTGGCGTTGACCGGCATCGTCGCCTACCTCGTGGCCAACGTCCCGGCGGTGCGCGCGGCGTTCTACCACGAGGTGCAGACCCGCGGCGGCTTCGCGCTGCAGCCCACCCTGCTCGGCTACGCCGCGATGTTCGCCCCGCTGGGCTTCGTGCTGGTGCTGAGCATGGGCGTGAACCGGCTGTCGCGGCAGTCGGCCCAGGCGTTGTACTGGGCGTTCTGCGCGGCGATGGGCGCCAGCCTCGCCAACATCTTCTGGGTCTACACCGGCGACAGCATCACCCGCGTGTTCTTCATCACCGCGGGCACCTTCGCCATCATGTCGGCCTGGGGCTACACCACCAAGACCGACCTGAGCCGGTTCGGCAGCTTCCTGATGATGGGCCTGATCGGCGTCATCCTCGCCAGCGTGGTCAACATCTTCGTCGGCAGCAGCCAGCTCCAGTTCCTGGTCAGCATCGTCGGCGTGCTGGTGTTCACCGGCCTCACCGCGTTCGACACCCAGCGCATCAAGGCGTCCTACCTCCAGTACTCGTATGCCGAGGGCTCGGACGTGGCGGCCAAGCGCAGCGTCTACGACGCGCTCAGCCTCTACCTGAACTTCATCAACCTGTTCATGCTCCTGCTCCAGCTCACCGGCAGCCGCAGCAACAACAACTGATCGCTCGGGCATCCCGGAAAGCCCTGGTTCCCTGCGGAGCCAGGGCTTTTTGCTGCCTGCCGTCCGGCCGAAGCCTCGCGGCAGGCAGGAACGGTGCCGTTCGTGAAGGCGTTGTCCTGGCATCCCGTGGTTGCCGACCCAGGCGTGCGGACACGCACCCGGTCACGCCGAGGACGGCGTACCCTGAGTTCGGGTGGTTGGACGACAAACACTCTTGCAGCCCCATGTCGGGAGCAGGGTGGTGCTGGAACAACCTTGTATCGCCCCTGCCTGGATGACGTGCCAGGCGTGAACGGCTCTTCCCCTGGCCAGGCAGTTCCGCGCATGGATGCACCGACGATCCCGCACGACGGCGCCGCCCGGCAGGCATCGCCGGTGATCGAGGTGGCCGGGCTGTCCAAGCGGTTCGGCGCAACCCTGGCCGTGGCCGGAATCGACGTGTCCGTGCAGGCCGGCGAGACGATCGGGCTGCTCGGCGGCAACGGCGCCGGCAAGACGACCACCATCGCCATGCTGCTCGGTCTGCTGGTGCCGACGTCGGGCAGCATCCGCATCCTGGGCCACGACATGGCGCGCGACCGCTTCTCCGCGCTGGCCAGGATGAACTTCTCCTCTCCCTACGTGGCGCTGCCGAGCCGGCTCAGCGTGGCCGAGAACCTGCGGGTGTACGGGCATCTCTACGGCGTGAAGCGGATCGGGCGACGCATCGAGGAGCTGGCGGCCCAGCTCGACCTCGGCGACCTGCTGCGCCGCCCGGCAGGCCAGCTCTCCGCCGGGCAGAAGACCCGGGTCGCCCTGGCCAAGTCGCTGATTAACCGCCCCGACGTGCTGCTTCTGGACGAGCCGACGGCGAGCCTCGACCCGGACACCGGTGACCTGATCCGCGGCTGGCTGGAGCGCTACCGCGCGGAGTCGGGCTGCACGATCCTGCTCGCGTCGCACAACATGGCCGAGGTGGAGCGGCTCTGCGGGCAGGTGCTGATGATGAAGCAGGGCCGCATCGTCGATCGCGGCACCCCGGCGGCGCTGCTGGAGCGCTACCGCCGCGACGACCTGGAGGAGGTGTTCCTCGACATCGCCCGTGACCGCACCGCGGCCCCGGACACCGGAAGCCGGGCGGCCGGCGCACGCTCCGACGGAACGGCGGCGGTGGCGTGAGCGGGTCGGCCGGGCGGATCTGGGGCCTCGTCTTCCGCCACCTCGCGCTGTACCGCGGCTCGTGGCCGCGGCTGCTCGAGCTGTCCTACTGGCCGATCCTGCAGATGTGCATCTGGGGGTTCACCTCGTCGTATTTCGCGGGGCGCATGTCCGGCTCGGCGGCCGCGATGACGGTCTCCGCGCTGCTCGGCGGCGTGCTGCTCTGGGAGGTGACTCTGCGCACCCAGATGGGGCTGTCGGCGACGTTCCTGGAGGAGCTGTGGTCGCGCAACCTCGGCCACGTGTTCGTCAGTCCCCTGCGGCCGTGGGAGATGATGGCGGCGCTGACCGCCATGTCGGTGCTGCGCATGCTGGCGGGCGTGCTGCCGGCGGTGCTGCTGGCCTGGGCGATCTACCGCTTCGACCTGTTCTCGGTGGGCGCGCCGCTGGTGCTGTTCGTCGCCGCGCTCATGCTGATGGGCTGGTGCGTGGGGCTGGGGGTGATGTCGCTGATCCTGCGCCACGGCCTCGGCGCGGAAGCGCTGGCCTGGTCGGTGACCTTCGGGCTGGCGCCGTTCTCCTGCGTGTTCTACCCGGTCTCCGCCCTGCCCGAGGTGCTGCGGCCGGTGGCGTTCGCGCTGCCGGCAAGCCACGTGTTCGAGGGGCTGCGCTCCGTCATGGCGCAGGGCGTGGTGCGCTGGGACCAGCTGGGATGGGCGTTCGGCCTGGACGCGGCCTGGCTGGCGGCCGCGGTGCTGCTGTTCCTGCGCCAGTTCCACTCGGCGCGGGTGCGCGGCGCGCTGCTGAGCATCGGCGAGTAGCGGCCGTCAGCCCAGAGAAGGCAGGCAAGGTTGAGGCCCATCGCCTGAAAAAGCGGGCTCAAACTCCGCCAAAGGCAGGCCTTTGGAATCGACCTCTTAAGTACAGGGTTTCCAAAGGGCTCCGCCCTTTGGCGGGTCTGGGCAGAGCCCAGCCTTGCTTGCTGCCCTGTCCAGGGCTGGACATGGATCGGCGCCCGGACCTACCCCCTCCGTGGCGTCCGCCAGGAGAAACCCGATGACCCGCTTCCACCTCATCCGCCACGCCCTGGTGGAGGAGAGCGCGCGCCTGGTGCTGTACGGCACCATGGATGTCCCGCTCTGCCCCGAGACCCTGACGGCGCAGTCCGGCCAGTACGGCGCGCTGGCCGAACGGCTGCCCCGCGACGCGGCCTGGTATGTCACCCCGCTGCGCCGCACCGCCAGCACCGCGGAGGCGATCCAGGCGGCCGGATATCCCGCGGTCGTGCCCGGCGTGGAACCCGATCTCGTGGAGCAGCACCTCGGCGCGTGGCAGGGACTTGCCCACGCCGAGCTGCCGCCGCTGCTGGCGCGGCCTGCCCACACCTTCTGGCCGCTGGCCGGGGACGAGCGGCCGCCCGGCGGCGAGAGCATGCAGGACGTGATCGCCCGGGTCGGGCGGGTGATGGAACGCCTGGCCAAGGCGCACCCTGGCGAGGAGCTGGTGGTGGTCTGCCACGGCGGCGTGATCCGGGCCGCGATCGCCCACGCGATGGGCGTTCCCGCCGATGCCGCGCTGCACCTGTCGGTGCAGAACCTGTCGTTGAGCGTGCTGGAGCGCCACCCGCGCGCCTGGAGGGTGGTCTGCGTGAACGAGGTGCCTGGCTATTCCGGCGTGAGATAGGCGGCGCGCTGACCCGCCGGCTCCGAC
Organism: uncultured Acetobacteraceae bacterium; assembly: GCA_964236695.1. Lineage (GTDB taxonomy): Bacteria > Pseudomonadota > Alphaproteobacteria > Acetobacterales > Acetobacteraceae > CAXSEF01. The sequence continues at coordinate 11,756 of CAXSFU010000062.1, forward strand.
CGGGGCCGCGCTTCGCGCAACCGTGCCGCGCAAGGCCGCGCCGTCGCCGCCACCTCATCTTGCCCGTGAGAGCTTCTTGGTATCGCCATGTTTCGTCGCTACAAAGCCGGCACGTGACAGGGAGAGGCCGGATGGTCCGCAGGCTCGTGGCCGCTACGATGACCGTGCTGTGCGCCCTGTCGCTGGGCGGTTGCGAGATGGGGGCGGCCGACCAGGCGCGGGCGCAGCAGCAGCAGGAGCTGGTGGACCGTGCGACGCTCGCCGCCCAGGACCTGCTCAACCCGGTGACCGGCAAGGTCGCCGCGCGCACGCTGCGCAAGGCGCGCGCGGTGATGATCTGCCCGCGGGTGTTCCGCGTCGGCTTCCTGTTCGGCGGCGAGGGCGGCGGCTGCGTCCTGCTCGCGCGCGGCGGCAATGGCTCGTGGTCGGCGCCGGCGTTCTACAGCCTGGGCGACGGCAGCTTCGGCCTGCAGGCGGGTATGCAGGACGCCGAGCTGATGATGATGATCATGACCAACCGCGGCCTGGACGCGGTGATGGACAGCCAGTTCAAGATCGGCGCGGGCGCTTCGGTGGCGCTGGTGACGTTGGGCGGCGGCATCGCGGGCGACACCACGGCGGCGCTGAACGCCGACATCATCGCCTTCGAGCGCACGCGCGGGCTGTACGCCGGCATCTCGCTGGACGGCGGAATGATGTCCGCCGACAGCATCGGCGACCGTGCCTACTACAACCAGGACATCGGCTCGCGCGGCATCGTCATGGCGATGCACGCCAACAATCCCGGCGCGGACCCGCTGCGCGCCGTGCTGATGCGGTTCGGCAACCAGGAGCCTGCGCCGGCGGCGGTGCCGTACGGCGCAGCGCCCTACGGGGCAGTTCCCCGACTCCGGGCCGATGGCGCCGGCGCCCCGCGGCGCGGTGCAGCAGCAGATGCTGCCGCCGCCGCGCTGAGGCCGGGGGGATAGCACCTTACGTCTGAAATCCGGAAAGGAAGGCCAGGAGCTCTGCCCCTGGACCCCGCCAAAGGCAGGGCCCTTGGAACCCCTTGCTTAAAGAAGGCCGGTCCAGGGCAGAGCCCTGGCCTTTCAACTTGCTGCACTGCACAATGCGGCGGCCGAGATCGTTCCCGCGGCCATGTCCTTGTCCGGAGGATGCCATGCGCCTTGCCCTCCTCGCCCTCGCGGCGGCCTCGTTCGGCATCGGCACCACGGAATTCGTCATCATGGGCCTGCTGCCCGACGTGGCGCACGACCTCGCCGTCAGCATCCCGCAGGCCGGGCTGCTGGTGTCGGGCTACGCGATCGCCGTCACGGTGGGCGCGCCCCTGGTGGCGGTCGCCACCGCGCGCCTGCCGCGCAAGCGGACCCTGCTGCTGCTCATGGCGATCTTCGTCGCCGGCAATGCCTGCTGCGCACTCTCGCCCAGCTACGGGCTGCTGATGCTGTCGCGCGTGTTCACCGCCTTCGCGCACGGCTCGTTCTTCGGCATCGGCGCGGTGGTTGCGGCCGACCTCGTGCCGCGCAACCGGCGGGCACAGGCGATCTCGCTGATGTTCGCCGGCCTCACGCTGGCCAACGTGCTGGGGGTGCCGGCCGGCACGGTCCTCGGCCAGGCGTTCGGCTGGCGGGCGACGTTCTGGGCGGTGGTCGCGATCGGCGTGCTCGCGGCGGCGGCCCTGGCGCGCTGGGTGCCCGACCTCGCCACCGACCGCTCCGTCCGCCTCGCCCACGAGTTCCGCACGCTGCGGCGGCCGCAGGTGCTGCTCGCCATGCTGATCAGCGCGCTGTCCTCGGTCAGCCTGTTCAGCGTGTTCACCTACATCACGCCGCTGCTGGAGCAGGTGTCCGGCTTCACCCCTCACGGCGTGAGCATCGCGCTGCTGCTGTTCGGCGTCGGGCTCACGGTCGGCAACATGGTGGGCGGATGGCTCGCGGACTGGCGGCTGATGCCGGCTGCGATCGGCTGCCTCGTGGCGCTGGTCGCGGTGCTCTTGGTCTTCGTGCAGACCCAGCATTCCGCGGTCCCGGCGCTGGCGACCCTGGTGCTGTGGGGCGCGATCGCCTTCGCGGTGGTCTCGCCGCTGCAGATGCGGGTGCTGAACCAGGCGGTCGAGGCACCGAACATGGCCTCGATCCTGAACCAGGGCGCCTTCAACCTCGGCAATGCCAGCGGCGCCTGGCTGGGCGCTGCGGCGATCGCCGGCGGCGTGCACTACGCCACCCTGCCCTGGATCGCCGCCGCCGCCGCGGCGACGGCGCTGGGGTTCGCGGTGTTGTCCCTGACGCTGGAGCAGCGGGACGGCGTGGCGCTGGCCCGGCCCTGACGGCCCAGGGCGCTTCGGGAAGGCAAGGCCGGGCTCTGCCCTGGACCCATCAGGCGTAGGTGGCCAAAGGTTCCGACGATCCGCTTGGATCGTCGGAAAGGCCACCGGCGGGAGCCTCCCCTGGACCGGCCTTGCTTGAGCATAGGCCTCCAAGGGCAAGCCTCTGGACTCCACTTCCTGAGTCACGCCGGGTCCAGGGGCGGCTCGCCCCTGGCGGGTCCAGGGCAGAGCCCTGGCCTTGCCTGCCCACGCCCAGCCTGACCCGCGTCCATCCGAGGCTGACGCAGGGCGTGCGGCACCCTATCTTGGGTCCATGCCGACGGAACCGTTCTGGACCACCAAGACCCTTGCCGAGATGAGTCCGGCCGAGTGGGAGTCGCTGTGCGACGGCTGCGGCCGCTGCTGCCTGCACAAGCTGCGCGACGAGGACACCGACGCGCTCGCCTACACCGACGTGTCGTGCCGCCTGCTGGACGGCACGAGCTGTCGCTGCTCGGACTACCCGCGGCGCCAGCTGCGGGTGCCCGACTGCGTGTCGCTCACCCCGGCGGCGCTGGCCGAGATCGACTGGCTGCCGCCGACCTGCGCCTACCGCCGCGTCGCCGAGGGCAGGGGGCTCGCGTGGTGGCACTGGCTGGTGTCGGGGAGCGTCGACACGGTGCACGAGGCGGGAATCTCGGTGCGCGGCAGGGTGGTCGACGAGAGGGTGGCGGGCGCCCTGGAGGACCACGTCGTCGAGTGGCCGAACCGGGAGCCACGGACCCGCCGTCCCGCGATGACGCCACGCGCGATCCCGCGCGGCCCCGTCCGTGCGGCATCCGCGGTCCAGCGGCCCGTCGCGGCCGGAACCGTCCAGGAGTCCTGCATCGGCGACGTCAATCCTGAAGGTGGCCAGGGGTAGGCGGCCCGTCGACGGCCCTGTCGCTGCGCTCCGGCCCGGACCTGCCGCCGGGCGCTGGTGTCGGGCACGGGCGATCCGTCAGGCCCGGACTCCGCCGCGGCGGCTGTCCCTCGCCGGCGCGTCGCCCTGCCGGCGGCGCGAACACCGCCTGTTCGACCGCCGGGCCTACTCGCCGATGAGATGGAGCACGATTTCCCGGCGGTGCGGCATCGAGCGGTGCTCGAACAGGTAGAGGCCCTGCCAGGTGCCGAGCACCATCCGTCCGCTGTCCACCGGGATGCTCAGCTGCACCGCGGTCAATGCGGCGCGGATGTGTGCGGGCATGTCGTCAGCACCTTCCGCGGCGTGGCGGTAGCCGGCGTCCTCCGGGGCAAGTGCGGCGAACGCGTCCAGCAGGTCGGCCCGCACGTCCGGGTCGGCGTTTTCCTGCACCAGCAGGGACGCCGAGGTGTGGCGGCACCACAGTGTCAGCAGCCCGGTCCCGATCGCCTGCTCCGCCAGCCATCGCGCGACCGGAGCCGTGATCGGCCACAGCCCCTGGCCGCGGGTGGCCACGCCAAGCCGGTGCTGCGCCTGTTTCATGGAGACGCAACGCCGCAGGGCACACAGTGTTCTCGCGTTTCCCCGCCAGAAGACGGCGTCGCCTCCGGAGCGGGCCGCCGCTCTGCTTCCGGGCTGGACGTGCGCCCTGCCGGCCTGCGACGGACCTTCATCCCGGACAAGGGCGGCCCGGGCCGGCGCAGGTCGTCATCAAGCCTTGAATGTTCCGGGCCTGCTCGAAGCGCAAGCGGCTCGTACCAGCGGACCTTCATATTGACCGCCAAGGCGAAGCAAGGCTGGGCTCTGCCCAGACCCGCCAGGGGCGAGCCGCCCCTGGACCCGGCCTCGGTTAAGTAGATCGGTTGCCAAAGGCTCACCTTTGGCAGGGCCTCTGGCCTTCTTCCCCGGACAGGTCAAAACCTGGGGCTGTTGGTATCAGTCCTTGACCTCGTCGGTGATCACCTTGAAGCCGGTCAGGGTGTTGCGGCCGAACGTGTTGCTGATCGCCACGTCGGACGCGTCCCGGCCGTGGCCGATGAGGATGCGGCCGATGCGGCGCCGGTTGTGGCGCGCGTCGAAGGTGTACCAGCGGCCGCCGAGATAGGCCTCGAACCAGCCGGACCAGTCCATCGGGTCGGGCGAGACCGGCACGCCGATGTCGCCGAGGTAGCCGGTGCAATAGCGCGCCGGGATGTTCATGCAGCGGCACAGCGTGGTCGCCAGGTGGGCGAAGTCGCGGCACACCCCGCGCTTCTCCTCGAACGCCTCGTAGGCGGTCTTGGTCGGGCGGGCATACTGGTAGCCGAAGGTGACGTGCTCGTTGACCCACTTGACGATGCCGGCCACGCGCGCCCAGCCCAGCGGCAGGTGGCCGAAATTGTTCCAGGCGAAGTCCGACAGCCGGTCGGTCTCGCAGTAGCGGCTGCCCAGCAGGTAGACCAGCACCTCGCTGGGCAGGTCCTCCACCGCGTGCTGGACCGCGTCGGGCGCCTCCTCGTCGAGCTCGCCGGTGTCCGTGACCATGGCGTCGGCGCGCAGCGTGATCGGGCCGGCAGGCGCGACCAGGCGCAGGCAGATGTTGTCGAACACGTCGTGATACGTGGTGACCGGCACCGCGGGCTCCGTCGTCATGGTGTCGTCGGACAGCAGGTCGTGGGCGCGGGAAGGGTGGACGTTCAGCATGAGCATCATGGGCGTCGGCTGCGCACAGTCGAAGGTCAGCTCGTAGCCGATGCGGATCTGCATAGTCCGGATTCCTTCCTGCCCTGACCGGATGCGGAACCTGCCTGCGCCGCTCCGCCTCCGGCGCCTTCATGCACATCGCACGCCAGCGGCACGTCCGACCTCGCATCCCGGCCGTTGTGCGTCAACGATGCCGTTGCAGCCCGCGCACCGGCATCGGACCCGCCGCGGTTGCGGGCCCGTGGCCTGATGCACACGGGCCGGGCCGCATCCCGCGGGTCGCGACTGCAAGCCGAACGCTATTTCCTCAGCATGCGCAGCGTGCGCTGCCACCAGTAGTGCTTGCGCAGCCAGTTCATGATGTCGGTGTTGAAATACCAGCCGAACGAGCCGAACCAGGCGATCGCGCACAGGATGCCGAGAGTCCAGTTGAGCATGTCGCACACTCTCCCGCGCCAGTGGTAACGCCGATCCGCCGACGCCGGGCCGGGCCGGCCTGCGTCGGGATCGCGTGGGCATGGTCATCTCCCGCCGACCAGGCATCCCGGGCGCCAGCCGTCCTGGCGCCTGTTGCCGGCCCGGGACGAACCGGGTCACGGGGGCCTGTGGGGTTCCGCGGGCGCGCATCCTGCCCGGCGGGCGTCCGGCGACTCCGTGCTGCGGACAGGACCGGGTCATGCGGGCGAGATTCATTGCAGGTTGCGTGTCCCGCCGCTATCCTTCGGCGGCGAGGCCGGCAGAATCAATGAGTTCGGCTGCGCATGGGAGAGGGCCCGGACAACGGGCCTGACGTTCAACATGGCAACCGGTCCTGACCCGGCTGCCTCCGCACGGAGGGCAAACTCATGTCCAACGGGACAGTGAAGTGGTTCAATCCCACCAAGGGGTACGGCTTCATCGCGCCGGACACCGGGGGCAAGGACGTTTTCGTGCACATCAGCGCCGTGCAGAAGGCCGGGCTGGGCGCGCTCAACGAGGGCCAGAAGGTCGGCTTCGAGGTGGAGCAGCAGCAGAACGGCCGGGCAGCCGCGGTGAACCTGTCCGGCGCAGCGCCGTAGGAGAAGGGTCGCAACCGCATCCGGACACCGTGCTCAGCGACGCGCGACCTCCGCACGGATTGCCGCGGCCAGCGTCGGGTTTGCGCGCCTGATCTGCCCGACGCGCAACGCGGTGCCGCAGCCCCATGTCGGGTCGCGTTCCCAGGCTTCCAGAAACAGCAGGTCGGCGACGAAGGGCCGGTCGCGGACCTGATCCAGGGCCTGGCGCAGCGCGTCGGTCATGGCGGGGGTGGTGGCAGTCATCACGCTCTCCTGCATCCCTGTCTGGGCGCAATCTGGCAGCGCTTGGTCTCACGAACAGGCGAAAATTTCGTGAACGTCCGTGTGTGCGAAGGTGCGGAACCGGCCCCGACGATGGTCGTTGCGGCGGTCTGCCGCGTCGGGACCGGCGTGCCCCGACGCGACCGCCGCGTCTCGCGCCAACGGCCGAAAGCCTCGACCTGTCGAAGCAAGCAAGGCCGGGCTCTCCCCGGACCCGCCAGGGGCGAGCCGCCCCTGGACCCGGCACAACTTAGGAGCCGGATCTCAAAGGCTTGCCTTTGGCGGGGTTCCCGCCTTCAAGCGTGGGGCAGAGCCCCTGGCCTTCCTGTCCCGGACCGGTCACGGCAACCAGCCGCCGGCATCAATAACGGTAGAGGTCGTGCTTGAACGGGCCGTTCGACCCGGGCAGGCCGATGTAGGCCGCCTGCGCCGCCGTCAGCTTGGTCAGCTTGGCGCCCACCTTGGCGAGATGAAGCGCCGCGACCTTCTCGTCGAGCGACTTCGGCAGGGTGTAGACCTCGCCGGTGCCGTACCTGCCGGCGGGCGCGGTCCACAGCTCGATCTGGGCGAGAGTCTGGTTGGTGAAGCTCGCCGACATCACGAACGAGGGATGCCCGGTGGCGTTGCCGAGGTTCACCAGGCGGCCCTCGGACAGCACGATCAGGCGCTTCTTGTCGGGGAACACCACCTCGTCGACCTGCGGCTTGACGTTCTCCCAGGTGTAGTTGCGCAGCGCCTCGATCTGGATCTCGCTGTCGAAGTGGCCGA
>CAXSFU010000063.1:0-18459 GCA_964236695.1 uncultured Acetobacteraceae bacterium
CGCGGCGCCGTGGTCGAGCTGGACCGCAAGCTCGGCGAGGCGATCGACATCTACGTCAACAACCGCCTGGTGGCGCGCGGCGAGGTGGTCATGGTCGACGACAACCGCCTCGGCATCACCATGACGGAGATCGTCAAGGCGGACCGCGGCTGATGCGCGTCCTGATCATCGGCTCGCTGGCCGCCGAGCTGGGTCAGGCCGCGCGCATCGCCCAGGGCCGCGGCGCGAAGCTCGACCAGGCCGACACCAGCGCTGCCGGCCTCGCCCGGCTGCGTGCCGACGCCCGCGTCGACCTCGTGCTGTGCGACGTGGCCCACGACGTTCCCGGCCTGGTGCGCGCCATGGCCGCCGAGCGCATCGCCGCCCCGGTGGTCGCCTGCGGCACCGAGTCCGACCCTGAGGCCGCGATCCGCGCGGTGCGCGACGGCGCGCGCGAGTTCCTGCCGCTGCCCGCCGACCCGGAGCTGATCGCGGCCATCCTGCAGGCCGCGTCCGGCGAGACCCACACCCTGGTGGCGCGCGACCCGGCGATGCTCGCCACCCTGAAGCGCGCCGAGCAGGTGGCGGCCGCAGAGGCCTCGGTGCTGATCACCGGGGAGAGCGGTACCGGCAAGGAGGTGCTCGCCCGCCATATCCACCGCCGCTCGCGCCGCGCCGCCGGCCCGTTTGTGGCGCTGAACTGCGCCGCGATCCCGGAGAACCTGCTGGAGTCCGAGCTGTTCGGCCACGAGAAGGGCGCGTTCAGCGGCGCCGTCGCCCGCCGCCTCGGCAAGTTCGAGGCGGCGGGCGGCGGCACCCTGCTGCTTGACGAGATCAGCGAGATGGATGCGCGCCTGCAGGCCAAGCTGCTGCGCGCGATCCAGGAGCGCGAGATCGACCGCCTCGGCGGCTCGGGCCCGGTGCGCGTCGACGTGCGCATCCTCGCCACCTCGAACCGCGACCTGCCCGCAGAGGTCGCGGCCGGCCGCTTCCGCGAGGACCTGTACTTCCGCCTCAACGTGGTCGGCCTGCGCATCCCGCCGCTGCGCGAGCGCCCGGGCGACATCGCGGCGCTGGCCGACCACTACGCCCGCCACTACGCCGAGGTGAACGGCGTGGCACAGCGCCCGATCTCGGCCACCGCACGCCTGCGCCTCGCCGCCCATCCCTGGCGCGGCAACGTGCGCGAGCTGGAGAACACCATGCACCGCGCCGTTCTGCTGGCGCAGGGTCCGGAGATCGACGAGGCGGCCGTGGAGCTTGCGCCGCAGCCAGGGGCAGCCCAGCCGGGCGTCGCGCAGGCGGCCGCATCCGCGGGCGGCGGCGTCTCTGCGCTGGTCGGCCTGACCATGGACGAGGTCGAGCGCGACCTGATCCTGCAGACCCTGAGCCACACGCTCGGCAACCGCACCCACGCCGCGACCATCCTCGGCATCTCGATCCGCGCGCTGCGCAACAAGCTGCGCGACTACTCGCAGCAGGGTCTCGCCGTCACCCCGCCCGCCGCCGGCGTCGCCGCCTGATGGCTCCGCCGCCACCGAACCAGATCTCGCTGCAGTCCACCGGCCGCGAACAGTTCGGCCTGCTGGTCACCCGCTACGCGCCGGGCACCGACGTGGGCCTGGCGCTGGGCGTGGTGGCCCTGCTGTCGGTGCTGATCCTGCCGCTGCCCACGCTGATCCTGGACGTGGGCCTGGCGCTCTCGCTCACCTTGTCGGTGCTGGTGCTGATGGTGGCGCTGTTCCTGCGCCGCCCGCTCGACTTCACCTCGTTCCCGACCCTGCTGCTGCTCACCACGCTGCTGCGCCTGTCGCTCAACGTCGCCACCACGCGGCTGATCCTGAGCCATGGCAACGAGGGCGCCACCGCCGCCGGCCACGTGGTCGCAGCGTTCGGCGGCTTCCTGATGGGCGGCGACGTGGTGATCGGCCTGATCCTGTTCGCCATCCTGCTGGTGGTGAATTTCATGGTGATCACCAAGGGCTCCGGCCGCATCGCCGAGGTCGCCGCCCGCTTCAGCCTCGACGCCATGCCCGGCAAGCAGATGGCAATCGACGCCGACATGAGCTCCGGCCTGATCAACGAGAAGGTCGCCCGCGTCCGGCGCCGCGAGCTGGAGGAGGAGAGCGGCTTCTACGGCGCCATGGACGGCGCGGCCAAGTTCGTGCGCGGCGACGCGATCGCCAGCCTGCTGATCACCACGATCAACATCTTCGGCGGCCTGGCGATCGGCCTGGTGCGCCACGGCATGGCGTTCTCCGACGCCGCCGCCACCTACACCACGCTCACCGTGGGCGACGGCCTGGTGTCGCAGATCCCGGCTCTTCTAGTCTCCACCGCCGCCGGCATCGTGGTCACCAAGGGCGGCGTCGAGGGTCCGGCCGACGTCGCGCTGATGCGCCAGCTCGGCGGCGGCTACAAGCCGCTGGCGCTGGCCGCAGGCGTTGCCACCCTGCTCGCGCTGATGCCCGGCCTGCCCGCGCTGCCCTTCCTCGCCCTGGCCGGCCTGGCCGGCGGCGGCGCCTGGCTGCGCTTCAAGACCCCGGCGCGCGACGAGTCCGAGGACGACGCCCCCGCGCCCGCCGCCGCCGGCGACGCGCCGATCAGCGAGTCCATGCGCATCGACACCATCCGCCTGGAGCTGGGCTACGGCCTGCTCTCACTCGCCGGCGGCGACACCCCACGCCTGACCGAGCAGATCAAGTCGCTGCGCCGCTCGATCGCCGCCGAGGTCGGCTTCGTGCTGCCGCCGGTGCGCATCCAGGATAACGTTCAGCTCGGCGCCGAGGCCTACTCGGTGCGGATCAAGGAGATCGAGGCCGGCCACGGCGAGCTGCGTCCCACCAGGATGCTGGCAATGGACCCCAGTGGCGAGCCGCCCGACCTGCCCGGCGAGCGCACCACCGAGCCCGCCTTCGGCCTGCCGGCGCTGTGGATCGAGCCGTCGCGGCGCGAGGAGGCGATCGCGCGCGGCTGCACCGTGGTCGACCCCGCCAGCGTGCTGACCACCCACCTCACCGAGCTGGTGCGCGACAGCATGGCCGAGCTGCTGTCCTACGCCGAAACCCAGAAGCTGCTCGATGACCTGCCCCGCGACCAGCAGCGTCTGGTGGCCGACCTAGTGCCGCAGCAGATCTCCGTGGGTGGCGTGCAGCGCGTGCTGCAGGCCCTGCTCGCCGAGCGCATCTCGATCCGCGACCTCGCCACCGTGCTCGAGGGCATCCACGAGGCGTGCGGCGGCGGCCGCCCGGTCCCGCTGATCGTGGCCCACGTCCGCGCCCGCCTCGCCCGCCAGATCAGCGACAGCCATGTCGGGCCCGCCGGCTACATCCCGCTGATCACCCTTTCGCCGGACTGGGAGCAGGCGTTCGCCGAAAGCATGGTCGGCCCGCCAGAGGACCGCCAGCTCGCCATGGCGCCGAGCAAGCTCGGCGACTTCATGCAGAAGCTGCGCGCCGCCTTCGACCACGCCGCCGCGTCCGGCGAGGCCCCGGTGCTGCTGTGCAGCGGCGCCATCCGCGCTCCGGTGCGCGCCATCGTCGAGCGAATGCGTCCCAGCACGCCGGTGCTCGCCCAGGCCGAGATCTTCCCCCGTGCGCGAATCCGCACCGTGGGCTCGATCTGATGCCGCGCTCCTGGTTCCTGCGACGCGCGCACCCTGACCCGTCGATCGGGAGCGCGCGCCCATGCAGCTGAGCCTGTTCCGCGGCACCAGCATGCCGGCCATCCTGGCGCAGATCCGCGCCGAGCACGGCCCCGACGCCCTGATCCTCTCGACGCGCCGCAGCGGGCGCACCGTGGAGGTCACCGTCGGGCTGGAGCCGCCGGACGACGCCCCGCCTCCCCTCGTGCTGCCGCCTCCGGCCGCACCGCCGCCGCCGCCGGCTCCGGACCGGCCGCGCTCGCCTCTCGCCCGCTGCCTGGCCTGGCACGGCGTGCCGGCCCTTCTGGCCAACCTCCTGGCCGGCGCGTCGCTGGAGGACGGGCTGGGCGACACCCTGGCCTTCGCGCCGCTGCCGCTCGGCCAGAACGCGTCGCCGCTCCTGGTCGCGGGGCCGGCGGGCGCCGGCAAGACCGTGTGCGTCGCCCGTCTGGCCACCCGCCTGGTGCTGTCCGGCGTGCGCCCGACCGTGATCACCGCCGACGGCAGCCGCGCCGGCGCAATCGAGCAGATCGCCGCCTTCACCCGCTTGCTGTCGATCGACCTCGTGGTGGCCAATCCCGCGGTCCTGGCCCGCGCCGTGGCGCGGCGGACCTCGGCGCCGGTGCTCATCGACGCGCCCGCCCTCGACCCCGCCCTGCCCGGGGACCGCGCCCTGTTGGCCGAGCTGGCGGAAGCGTCCGCCGCCACCGTCGTCCTTGTGCTGCCCGCCGGGCTCGACGCCGGCTACGCCGCCGAGCTGGGCGCGGGCTACGCCGAGTCCGGCGCCCGCCTCCTGCTGGCCAGCCGGCTCGACACCTCGCGCCGGCTCGGCGGCATCCTCGCCGCCGCCCATGCCCCGGCCCTGCGCCTCACCGAGGCCGGCATCTCGTCCAGCATTGCCGACGGCCTCGCGCCCATCACGCCGGCCTTCCTGGCCGAACGCCTGAGCTCCGGCCCGGTCCGGACCCGCCAAGGAGCGGACACATGATCCGAGGCCTCCTGCGACCCAGGACCCCGACCGCCCTGCCGTCCCGCCAGGCCGGGCGCGTGGTCGCCATCGCGTCCGGCAAGGGCGGCGTCGGCAAGACCTGGTTCTCCGTGACCCTGGCCCACGCGCTGGCACGGCTCGGCGGCCGGGTGCTGCTGCTCGACGGCGACCTCGGCCTGGCCAACGTGGACATCCAGCTCGGCCTGGTGCCGGAGCACGACCTCGCGAGCCTGGTCGCGGGAAGGGTCAGCCTCGCCGACGCCATCCTGCGCCATGCTGCGGGCTTCGACATCCTGGCCGGCCGCTCCGGGTCGGGTGCGCTGTCGGCACTCGACCAGACGCTGCTGGAGCGCGTGCTGGCCCTGGTCGCGACAGAGCGCGCGCACGACCGGGTGCTGCTCGACCTCGGCGCCGGCGTCGACCGCAGCATGCGCCGCATGGCGGCGGCCGCCGACACGCTGCTGGTGGTGGTCACGGACGACCCGACCTCGCTGACCGACGCCTACGCCGTGCTGAAGCTCCACGCGCTGGACCGCCCGCAGGCGGTGTGGGAGGAGGGCGACGTCCGGGTGGTCATCAACCAGGCCACCAGCCAGGCCGCCGGGGAGCGGACCTACGCCACCCTGGCGCGCGCCTGCGAGGCGTTCATCCGCCGCCGCCCTGATCTTGCCGGCATCATCCGCCGCGACGACCACGTGCGCGACGCGGTGCGCCGCCAGACCCCGCTTCTCACCCGCCACCCCGGCTGCGAGGCGGCGCGCGACGTGGAGCGGGTGGCGAACTCGCTCGTCTGACCAGGCCCGGCCCGCCGCCGTCCCTGCGCCGTCACGGGTACAGTTCGTTCTTCGTCGCGAGGTTGCGCGACCCGGGCCGCGGGAGCACGAAGCGTGGCATGAACCTGATCCGCACCGGCAGGGACCTGCGCGTGGATTTCTTCCGCGGGCTTGCCCTGTGGTGGATCTTCACCGACCACGTGCCGGCCAACTGGCTCAACCAGCTCAGCCTGCGCAACTTCGCGCTGTGCGACGCCGCCGAGGTGTTCGTGCTCCTGGCCGGCTACGGCGCCGGCCTGGCCTACGGCGGCAGGATGCGACGCAACGGCTGGATCTCCGCAGGTGCGGACGTGCTGGCCCGCGCCTGGACCCTCTACATCGCGCACATCTTCCTGTTCGTGGTGTTCGTGGCCCAGGTCGCCTACTCGGCCGCAGCCCTGAACCGCGGCGACTTCATCGACGAGATCCACATCGACGTGCTCGGCGAGTCGCCCTACCGGGCCATGCTCGAGGCGCTGACGCTGCGCTATCAGCCCTCGTTCCTCAACATCCTGCCGATGTACATCGTCGTCCTGCTGATGTTCATCCCGGCGCTGCGGCTGCTGGAGCGGCCCAACCTCCTGGCCGGCCTGTCGCTGGCCCTCTATGCCGCATCCAGGACCTTCGGCCTCGGGCTGCCCTCCTGGTATGGCGGCGGCTGGTACTTCAACCCGCTGACCTGGCAGCTCCTGTTCATGCTGGGTGCGATCCTTGCCACCTCCCCGGGCCAGCCGCCGCGCCGCAGATGGCCGCTCGACCTCCTGGCGGCGCTCGTCGCTCTGTTCGGCATCCTGATGCAGTGGGTGGTGTGGCAGCAGCCCGAGCTGACCAGCCATCTGCCGCTCCGCGTGGCGCGCGCGCTGCTGTCGGTGGACAAGGAGGGCCTGCACCCGTTCCGCCTGGTGTCGATCCTCGCGCTGACCTGGCTGACCGTGCGCCTCGTGCCCGCCGGCGCGGCGTGGCTGCAGGGCCGGGTCGCGGCGCCGTTCATCCTGGCGGGACAGCACTCGCTCCCGGTGTTCTGCGTCGGTATATTCCTGTCGTTCCTGGGCAGGCTCGTGCTTGAGTCCACGCAGGCCTGGGAGGCGCAGGTCGCCGTCAACGTTGCGGGCGCCCTGGCGCTGACTGCGGTGGCGGCGCTCGCCGCCTGGTATCAGGTGAAAGGAACGCGGCCTCGCGGAACCGGGGTGGCGAGCGGCGGCAAGGAAGGGTCCAGGATGGACGTCGCATGATGCGCGTTCGGGCGGATGTCTCGCCTCGGCAGGCTCCATGCGCTTCAGGGCGGCAGCCGGGATTGAGGCTGCCGCGTGTCGCCGCATGCTGCGGGGCGGCTGTGCTGCATCTGGCGTGCCCGCGGCCCGCCCTGGCCGAGGCCCAACCCACCGAGTCCGCCTGTCCCGCCAGGCCGGACCTGATGCCCGCGGCAGAGGCGCTGCCCAACCTCGCCGCTGCGCTGCACCCCGGTGGCCAACTGTGGATCCTGGTGGTCGGGTCGGCCACGGTGTTCGGCCCGGAGGCGAGCCTTGCGCCGGGAACCCTCACCAGCAGGACGCTGCGGGTCGCGGCTCCTGCGGCTGCCGGGCATGGCGCGGCCGCCGCCACGGACGTCCCGGCCAGGCCGGTGCCCGACCATCCGAGCGATACCTCGTTCCCGGTGAGGATGAAGGCAGCGCTCGAGGCACGCATTCCAGGCCTGACCGTGACGCTGTCGGTGCAGGGTGGCCGCAATCTCACGGCCGAGGACATGCTGGCGCCGCTTCGCGCGGGGCTTGCGGCGCCACACCCGCCGCAGCTGGTCATCTGGCAGACCGGCACCGTGGATGCCGTGCGCAACGTGCCGCCCGGGCAGTTCAACCAGGCCCTGTCCGACGGCACCGACGCGGCGCTCGACGCCCATGCGGACCTGATCCTGGTCGACCCGCAGTTCAGCCGGTTCCTGCAGGCCAACGCCGACCTGCCGCCGTATTTCAGCGCACTGCGCAACGCGGCGGCGCTGCCTGGCGTGGTGCTGTTCCCCCGGTTTGAGCTGATGCAGGCCTGGAGCGAGGCCGGCTCGCTCGACATAGAGACGGTGGAGCCGGACGAGGCGCTCGGGTCGGTCGTGACCCTGCACGCCTGCCTCGGCACGCTGCTGGCCGAGACGGTGCTCGACGATGCCGCCGTCCGATGAGCCGCATGGCCGGGCCGTCCGACGCACGGCCGGAGCGAGGACGCCCTTGCCACCGGCCGGCCCGATGCAACCGGGGGCTGCTCCGGGCATTGACGTTGCGGGCAGCGGGAGGCCGTGATGGATCATGTGATGTCGCAGGGGAGCGTCGGTGATCCCGTTAGCGTGTGGCTGCGCAGGTCTCTCCCGGATGCCCACGACGACATCCTCAAGGCCCCGGTCCCCCTCGAACTCGTCGAGCTCGCCGTCGAGCTGTCCCGCCACTGCTGATCGGCCCTTAGGGCCGATGGGCTATCGCCTGGGCCGTGCCGGGCTGCGCGGGTCCCGTCGGGGGCCGTTGGCATGGATGGCCTGGCGGTGAGTGGGCGGGTCGAGGCCGGGCAGGTGCGTTTTCTTGCGTCGCCGACGGAGGGCGCCCAGCGTCATCTTGACAGCCTGGTGTCGCGCTACGGCAATGCCGAATGGGCGGACACCAGGACGGTCGTGGCCCTCGGCGGCGACGGCTTCATGCTGGAAACCATGCACGAGACCCTGGAGCGGAACATCCCGGTCTATGGAATGAACTGCGGGACCGTCGGCTTCCTGCTGAACCCGTTCACTGAGGACGGGCTGCTGGAGCGTCTCGATCGCGCACAGGAGGCGGTGCTGCACCCGCTGCGGATGCACGTGGTCACCCGGGCCGGCGTGGTCGAGGAGGCGGTGGCGCTCAACGACGTGTTCCTGTTCCGCCAGACGCGCCAGGCGGCGCGGATCAGGATCACGGTGGACGGCCGGGTCCGCCTGCCGGAACTGGTGTGCGACGGCGTGCTGATCGCGACCCCGGCCGGCTCGACCGCCTACAACCTGTCGGCGCACGGCCCGATCGTGCCGCTTTCGGCGAACCTGCTGCCGCTCACGCCGATCAGCGCGTTCCGCCCGCGCCGCTGGCGCGGCGCCCTGCTGCCCAGTTCCGCCGACGTGCTGTTCGAGGTGCTCGATCCGGACAAGCGGCCGGTGGCCGCGGTCGCGGACTTCACCGAGGTGCGCGACGTGTCCTCGGTCGCGGTCAGCGAGGACCGGTCGGTATGCACCACGATCCTGTTCGACCCCGACCAGGGGCTGTCGGAACGGATCATCGCCGAGCAGTTCACCGTGTGACCACCCGGCCGCGCCGACGAGGCCGGCCAAGCCATGAATGGTTGTTCTCGGCGCGCGACCGCAGCATGATGTCCTCTGATACCGGAGACTCCCGCCCTTGTGGATGAAGAACCGCTACCTGCATCGCCTTTACGGCAGCAGCCGTCTCGCACGCGTCGTCTCCATGGGGATCATGGCGCGCTTCGAGCTGATGAGCCTTGGCGGCCACAAATCCAAGGACGTGCTTGACCTGATCCGCGCCACGCGGCGCGAACGGGAGTCGCTGCTGAGCGGGACGGAGGCGTTCCTCGTGCACTCGATCGCACGGGCGCAAAGCAAGCTCGAAGGGTCGATGGCCGAGGTCGGCGTCTATCAGGGCTGCTCGGCGAAGCTCATCAGCGTGGCGAGCGGCGGGCGCGCGCTGCACCTGTTCGACACCTTCGACGGCCTGCCGGAGCCCGACGTCGCGGAACGCCAACACCTGCGCCAGAGCCAGTACCGCTCCTCGCTCAGCTCGGTGCGCAGCTTCCTGGCGCGCGAGCCCGGCGTGGTGTTCCACCCCGGCTGCTTCCCCGCCACCGCCGCCGGCCTGGAGGATGAGCGCTTCAGCTTCGTGCACCTCGACGTGGACCTGAAGTCCAGCACCCGGGCCTGCCTGGAATTCTTCCACCCCCGCATGGTGCCGGGCGGCGTCATCATGACGCACGATTATTCCTTCCTCGACGGGGTGCGCGAGGCGTTCGCCGAGTTCCTGGTCGGCCGCTCCGGCCAGCTCATCGAGCTGCCGACCTCGCAGGCCCTTCTGGTCTGCGCAGGCGTTCCCGACCCTGCGCCGCACGACCAGCCGGCGGCCGGCCGCGTCCAGGAACAGGTCCCCTCGCGTCCGGCCGAGCGTCCGCTGGTGCGCGACGACGTTCCGGTGATGGCGATGACGCAGAACGGGGCGCCCGCCTGAGACCCACCCCGGGGTCGCCTGGCGCTCAGGCGGCCGACAGCACGTCCAGCGGCATGGCGGCCGAGAGCATCTCCGGCGCCGCCGTCACCTTGCCGCGGGTGGCCTCCACGGGCTCGCGCATGACGTAGCCGCGTCCCCACACGGTGCCGATCAGGTTGCCGGCGCCGGCCTGCGCCAGCTTCTTGCGAAGCTTGCAGATGAACACGTCGATGATCTTCATCTCCGGCTCGTCCATGCCGCCGTAGAGGTGGTTGAGGAACGCTTCCTTGGTCAGCACCATGCCGCGGCGCAGGGTGAGCAGCTCCAGGATCGAGTACTCCTTGCCGGTCAGGTGCACCGGCTGGCCGTCGACGCTGACCTCGCGGCTGTCGAGATTGAGGTGCAGCGGGCCGACCTGCAGGCCGGGCTGGCTGTAGCCCTTGGAGCGGCGCACGATTGCCTGGATGCGCGCCACCAGCTCGGCCTTGTCGAACGGCTTGGTGATGAAGTCGTCGGCGCCGGCGGCGAAGCCCTTCACCTTGGCCTGCGGACGCGACAGCCCGGACAGGATCAGCACCGGGGTGTCGCGGCGGGCGGCGCGCATGCGGCGGATCACCTCGTAGCCCTCCATGTCGGGCAGCATCAGGTCGAGCACCACGACGTCGTAGTCGTAATGGCGGACCATCTCGAGCGCCTCCTCGCCGGTGTCGATCACGTCGACCATGGCGTTGGCAGCACGCAGCATTAATGAGACGCCGCGGGCGGTGGTGAGATCGTCTTCAACCAGAAGGACACGCATGAGGTTTTCTCCGTTTCCGATACACACTGGATACCACCATAGCGTGTGCTCATCCATCATTTTCTCACCTTTGACGTGTATTTTTTGCGAACGCGGCGGCAACAAGCCCGAAAGCTCGCTCAATGGAGCGGATTGTTAACCAGAATAGGATCATGATCACATAATGAGACATTCCGATGTCCTGTCGCGGCTTCGCCAGGCTTCCGACGGGCTGCGCGACATCGTGCCGTGCGCCATCGATGGCCGGGTCAGCGCCCTGTCCGGCCTGTCGGTCGACGTCGCCGGGCTTGCCGGCCATGTCTGCGCCGGGGACCGAGTGGGCCTGGAGTCCCGCAGCGGCCAGGCTGTTGCGGCGGAGATCATCGGATTTCGCGACGGCGTCGCCCGGGCGATGGTGTTCGGGGCGCTGGACGGCATCGGTCCGGGCTGCCGCGCCACAGTGGCGCCGGCGTTCCGTGGCGCGACCTCGGGCGGCGGGCATCTCGCGGTCGACGACTCATGGCTGGGGCGGGTGATCGACCCGCTCGGGCGCGCGATGGACGGGCTCGGACGCCCGTTGCAGGGCAGCGAGCTGCGCCCGGTGCGCGCCTCGCCGCCCGATGCGACGCTGCGCGCACGCCTCGGCGACCGGCTGGACCTCGGGCTGCGGGTGATGAACGCCTTCGCCACCTGCCGCACCGGGCAGCGTCTCGGGCTGTTCGCGGGCTCCGGCGTCGGCAAGTCGACCCTGCTGTCCATGCTGGCGCGCAACACCGCCTGCGACGTCGTCGTCCTCGCCCTGGTCGGCGAGCGCGGCCGGGAGGTGCGCGAGTTCCTGGAGGACGACCTCGGTCCCGAGGGTCTGGCCCGCTCTGTGGTGGTGGTGGCGACCTCGGATTCCTCGCCGCTGATGCGGCGCGAGGCCGCCTATTCCGCGATGACCGTGGCCGAGCATTTCCGCGACCAGGGCCGGTCCGTGCTGCTGCTGATGGACAGCGTGACCCGGTTCTGCCTGGCGCTGCGCGAGATCGGGCTGTCCGCCGGCGAGCCGCCCGCCACTCGCGGCTACCCGCCCAGCGTGTTCGCCGAGCTGCCCCGCCTGCTGGAGCGGGCCGGGCCCGGCCCGCAGCAGGCCGACGGCAGCGCGGGCCAGATCTCTGCGCTGTTCACCGTGCTGGTCGAGGGCGACGACCACAACGAGCCGGTCGCCGACGCCGTGCGCGGCATCCTCGACGGCCACATCGTCATGGACCGCCGCATCGGCGAGGCAGGACGCTATCCTGCGATCGACGTGCTGCGCTCGCTGTCGCGCGCCGTGCCCGGCTGCAACAGCGCCGCGGAGAACGCCCTGACGCGTCGCGCCCGCGCCCTGCTGTCGCTGCACGCCGAGATGGCCGACATGGTGCGCCTCGGCGCCTACAAGCCGGGCGCCGACCCCGCTGTCGACGAGGCGGTGGCGCTGGCACCCCGGATCGAGGCGGTGCTGCGCCAGGACCGGCACGACAGCACGAGCCTTGCCGACAGCTTCGCCGCCCTTGCGGCCGCGATGGACGCGGCCCCACCCGAGGAGAGCCACCATGTCTGACACCCTGCGCACGCTGGTGAAGGTGCGCCGCCTGGACGTGGACGCCGCCCGACGCGGCCTCGCCGAGTGCCTCGCGATCGAGGACGAGGCGCGCGCCGCCTCGCTCGCGGCCGAGCACGCCATCACCCAGGAGTCGCTGGCCGCCAGCGCGCTCGCGGCCGACGACGCGGCGGTGGAAGCCTTCGCCGCCTGGCTGCCGGTCGGGCGCAGGCAGCTCGACCGCACGCGCCACGCCGAGACCCTGGCGGCCAATGCCACGGAGCGCGCGCGCGCCGTCACCTCGCTGGCGCGGGCCGCCGCGGAGGCGGCACAGGCGCTGCTGGAACGGCGCGAGATGGAGGCGGAGCGCGAGGCGCAGCGCAAGGCGCAGCTGGAGCTGGACGAGATCGGGCGGCGGCGCGGCGTCTGAGGCAGGGAAGACAAGGCCAGGGGCTCTGCCCCTGGACCCCGCCAAAGGCAAGCCTTTGGAAATCTTTTGAAAGAGATGGGTTTCGAGCGGAGTGCGGTGGCCCGGGAGAGGCGATGGACGGGGTTTCAGGGCTGTCCTGCGGGACAGGACATGCGTGTCCTGCGGAGCGGGACAAATCGGGGTGTCGCGGGGGGCGATGTCCTGCGCGGCAGGACGCACCCGTCTCGCGACGCGAGAAGGCCCGTCCCGGATCGCGCGACGAACCCGACGAATGCCTGGCTTCCTGAGTCGAGGGATCAAAGGGCCTCACGGCCCTTTGCGGGTCCGGGCAGAGACCGGCCCTGCCTTTCTTGAGGCGGCTGCCGCTCGTCTCAGGCCCGCGTCGGCCTGCGCGCCCGTTCCGGCCGCGGCGCAGCGTTGTCGCGGCGGAACGGCGGCCGCTTCGGGCCGGACGGCCGCGCGTGGGCCGCGGGCCCGCCGTCCTCGGCGCGGGTGATCCGCAGTTCGGAGCCGTCCGCCGCGGACACCGCCTCGGCGAAGCGGTCGGCGGCCGCGCGGGCCACCTCGAAGCGGGTGTCGTGCTCGAACACCCGGATCGCGCCGATCTCGTTGCGGGTCACGGCGCCCATCCGGCAGATCAGCGGCAGCAGCCACTTCGGGTCGGCGCTTTCGCGCCGTCCGACCGCGGCGCGGAACCACACGATGTTGCTGTTCTCCCCGCGCGGCTGGCGCGGCCCTGCCACGATCGGCGCCATCTCTGTCAACCGCTCCGGCGCCGGCAGGCTGGCGGTGTAGAGGCGCACCGCGGCCACCGCGACGGCTTCCGGCGAAAACGTCGCCAGCAGGGCCTGCGCGCGCGCCAGCTCGGCCTCGCCGGCCACGTCGCGCAGCACGGGGTTGTCCATCAGGGCCGCCTGGTCCTGGTCGCGGATCGCGTCGATGCCGGGCGGGGCGCTCCACGCCACCGCGATGCCGGCCGCCTGGAGCAGCTGCTCCGCGCGCCGCCGCTTCGAGCCGGGCACCAGCAGGACGCTGAGTCCCTTGCGGCCGGCGCGGCCGGTGCGCCCGCTCCTGTGCAGGAGTGCGGCGCGGTCGGCGGGCAGGTCGGCGTGCACGACGAGGCCGAGGTCGGGCAGGTCGAGGCCGCGCGCCGCGACGTCGGTGGCGACGCACACCTTGGCCCGGCCGCGGCGCAGGGCGTCGAGCGCCTCTGTGCGCTCGGACTGGCTCAGCTCGCCGGACAGCGCCACGGCGGAGAAGCCGCGCTCGGCCAGGGCGGCGTGCAGGCGGCGCACCGCCTCGCGCGTGGCGCAGAACACCAGCGCCGCCGGCGAGTCGACCTGGCGCAGCACGTTGACCAGCGCGCCCTCGGTCTCCCCGGGCGCCACCTGGACCGCGCGGTACTCGATGTCCTGGTGGGGCTCGTCGCCGGTGCGCATGTCGAGGCGCTTGGCGTAGCGCTGGTAGCGGCGGGCCAGCGAGACGATCTCCGGCGCGATGGTGGCCGAGAACAGCAGGGTGCGGCGCTCGGCGGGGGTCGCGTCGAGCAGCGCCTCCAGCTCCTCGCGGAAGCCGAGGTCGAGCATCTCGTCGGCCTCGTCGAGCACGGCGACGCGCAGCGCGGCCATGTCGAGCTGGCCGCGGCGCAGGTGGTCGCCGAGGCGTCCGGGGGTTCCGACCACGATGTGGGCGCCGGACGCCAGCGCGCGCTGCTCGCGCCGCGCGTCGGTGCCGCCGACGCAGGAGACGACCTGGCCGCCGGCCTCGCCATACAGCCAGGCCAGCTCCCGGTGCACCTGCAGGGCCAGCTCGCGGGTCGGCGCGATCACCAGCGCCAGGGGCGCGCCGGCGGGGCCGAGCCGCTCGGCACCGGCGAGCAGCGTGTCCGACATCGCCAGCCCGTAGGCCACGGTCTTGCCCGAGCCGGTCTGGGCGGAGACCAGCAGGTCGCCGCCGGCGGCGCCCGCCTCCAGGATCGCGGCCTGCACCGGCGTCGGCTCGGTGTAGCCGTGGTCCGACAGCGCGCGGGCCAGGGCGGGGTGGGCGTCGGGGAAGGGCATTTGTGGGTCGGCCATGATGACGGGCCGCGCGGGACGGCCCGGCGGCGGGACGGCTGCATAGCCGATCCGGGGCACCGCGGCCACCACGCCTCCCCGGGGCCTGCCCTGGCGCCTGCCGCAGGCCCGGGCGGGTTCGTTGCGCTGCATCGCTTGCAGGCGGTGCCCGGGATCGCGCATCGTCGGACGCATGGCAGACATCACCGCACCGCTCGACCTCCTCGGCCTGACGGAGCGCGCCCGCGAGCGTCTCGAGGAGGACCCGTTCGGCAACCCGGTGCTCGCCGTCGCGCTGTCGGTCGGGCGGGCGATGGACGAGGGTTCGCTGCCCGTCCCGGTGCTGGAGACCCTGATCCACGGGCTGCGCGACGCCGCCTTCGCCGACCGGGCGACCCGTCTTGCGGCCTATGTCGGGGGCATCGAGCCGTCGCGCACCCAGCTCGGGCTGGAGCAGCTCGCGCAGTCGCTGGTGCGCCCCGACCCGTTCGACAGCCCTGTGCAGTTCGCCCAGTTCCGCGACGCGGTGGAGCGCACCCGCTTCTCCGCCGTGTTCACCGCCCATCCCACCTTCGCCCTGCCGCCCGAGGTGTTCGCCGAGCTGGCGGAGGCGGCCTCGGGCCGGCCAGCGGCGGCGCGCGACAGCCTCGTGTCGCACCGACCGACCAAGCCGACGCTGGAGCAGGAGTTCGCCCAGGCGGTGGCCGCGATCGGCCGCGGCCGCGACGCGATCGACCGGCTCAACGGCCTGCTGCTCGTCGCGGCGCGGCCGGTGTGGCGCGACCGCTGGTCCGAGCTGGTGCCGCGCGCGGTGACGCTGGCGAGCTGGGTCGGCTACGACACGGACGGGCGCACCGACATCGGCTGGTGGGACACGCTGCGGCTGCGGCTGCGCATGAAGGCGCTGCAGTTCGGCCGTCTGGAGCGCCAGCTCATCGCGCTGCCCGGCACCGAGGCGCTGCGCGAGCGGGTGGCCGAGGCGGCCGACGCGGTGGCCGGCCAGATCGCGGCGTGCCCGACCCGCGCCGACGCCGGGCAGGCCAGCGCGTTCGCTGCCCAGCTCGTCGGCCGGCGCGACGCGGCGATGACCTCGACCGATGCCCTGGCCGATTTGTTCCGCGCCGCCATCGCCGCCGCCGACGGGCCGGACGCGAAGTCGCGGCTCGCGGTGGTCCGTGCCGGCTTCGTGAGCCACGGCCTGTCGCTGGCGCATTCCCACGTGCGTCTGAACTCGGCGCAGCTGCACAACGCGATCCGCATGCGCCTGGGCTTCGACGAGCCGCCGGCCGACCCGTCGCGGCGGCGCAAGCTGCTGTCCGACATCAACGCCGCGCTCGACGGCGTGGAGACGGTGCCGATCGACTTCGGCGCGATCCTGGCCGAGCAGTCCTCCGCGGTGCTGCTGATGATGACGGTGGCCCAGATCACCAAGCACGTCGACAGCGCCTCGCCGGTGCGCTTCCTGATCGCCGAGACCGAGTCCGGCTACACCCTGCTGGCCGCGCTGTGGCTGGCGCGGCATTTCGGCATCGAGAAGCAGATCGAGATCAGCCCGCTGTTCGAGACCGCGGACGCGCTGCAGGGCGGCGCACGGCTGATCGAGGAGGCGCTGCGCTCGCCGCATTTCCGCGCCTACCTGCGCGACACCGGGCGGCTGTGCCTGCAGTTCGGCTACAGCGACTCCGGGCGCTACGTCGGCCAGCTCGCGGCGACCTACCTGATCGAGCGGCTGCGGCTTCGGGTCGCGGACGCGATGATCCGCCACAAGCTCACCGACATCGAGGTCGTGTTCTTCGACACCCACGGCGAGAGCATCGGGCGCGGCGCCCACCCGAACTCGCTGGCCGACCGGCTGCGCTACTTGAGCCCGGCGTCGACGCGCCAGACCCTGTCGCGCGCCGGCATCCGGGTGCGCCTGGAGAGCGCGTTCCAGGGCGGCGACGGCTACCTGCTGTTCGGCACGCCGGAGCTGGCGGACGCCACGATCGCCACGGTCGCGCGCCACGTGTTCGCCAGCGGGCCGCAGGCCGACGATCCGATCTACGCCGACGCCGACTTCGCGGCCGACTTCTTCGCCTCCGTCGGCCTGTCGATGCAGGAGCTGGTGGAGGACCCCGGCTACGCCTCGCTACTGGGCGCGTTCGGCCCGGCGCTGCTCGACGCCACCGGCTCGCGTCCCAGCGCCCGGCAGAGCGACGGCTCCGGCGGGCCCAGCGTGATCCGCCATCCGCGCGAGCTGCGCGCCATCCCGAACAACGCGATCCTGCAGCAGATCGGCTGGTGCGCGAACACGCTGCAGGGGCTGGGCGCCGCCGCCTCGCGCCAGCCGGAAAGCTTCGTCGAGCTGCGGGAGTCCAGCCCGCGCTTCAACCGGGCGCTGGATTTCGCGCGCCACGCCCTCCTGCATTCCGACCTCGACGTGCTGCGCGCCGTGGTCAACCTGCTCGATCCCGGCTCCTGGCTCGACAATGCCGCGCATTCCCACGATCCCGCCCGGGTCCGGGCGCTGGCGGAGGTGGCGCGCGCGCTGGAGGTGTTCGACCTGTGGGCCCCGGTGCAGGCGATGTTCCGCCGCATCCAGTCCGACCACCTGATGCTGCGCGCGGTGTGGCCGGACGCGCCGCGCATGGGCACGCGCGAGATGCTGCTGCACGCGCTGCGCATCGCGGTGGTCCAGAACATCTGGCTGCTGGCGGTGCGCATCCCCGACTTCTCCGCGCGCCACGGCGTCACCCGCCAGGGGCTGATGCAGCGGCTGCTGCGCCTGGACGTGCCCGGCGCGCTGGCGCTGCTCGGCGAGGTGTTCCCCGCCGCCCCGAACCCGGCGGAGACCCACGACTACGGCGAGACCCGGGGGACGCGCGCGGCGGTGTCGTACGACCGGGAGCACAAGACGATCTTCGAGCCGATGGGGCGGCTGTTCGCCCTGGTGCGCGAGATCGGCACCGCGATCACCCACGAGGTCGGCGCGTTCGGCTGAGGAAGCAAGCAAGGTTGAGGCTCTGCCTCAAACTCCGCCAGGGGCGAGCCGCTCCTGGGCCAGCTTGACTTAGAGCACGTTCGGGTCTGATTGAATCGGAATGGGGATTCCGGCGCGGCGGTTTTTCTGATTCAAGCTGCTGGCTGGGCAGGAGGCCGGCAGCAATGGCCAGACCCTATTCGGACGATCTTCGCGCTCGCATTGGTGCCGCTGTGCGCGATGGCTGCACGGTGCGCGAGGCGGCCGATCTGTATGACGTCAGCGCTGCCACGGCGGCACGATGCGCCAAGCGGCTGCGCGAGTGCGGCAGCGCCGCAGCCAAGGCCATGGGCGGCGCGAGGCGGGACGTGTTGGCCGACCACAAGGATTGGCTGAGGGGCCGGCTCAAGGCAGTGCCCGATCTGACGCTGAGCGCGCTTGTGGCCGAGCTGGCGGACCGCGGCCTGCAGGTTGGCCGGTGGGCGGTGTGGAAGTTCTGCCGCGACGAGACACTCAGCGTCAAAAAAAACTAGGCCGGCAAAGTTGGCTGGCAGGCTTTCTGTTCGAGTTCGGCCAGGTAGGCGTCCGGGTCACGGCGGAACCGGGTGCGGAGCGTACGTGCATGGCGGCGCTGGTCGAGGCGCTGGCGTAGCTTACTCCACTGCTCCCGGCTGACCCGTCCCAACTCACGCGCGGTCGGTGGACGCACCCGCGTTGCGGTGGCCGCGATCAGGCGCACCTCGCCGCGCAGCACTGCAGCGGGCGAGGCCGCCTTGCGCCCGCTGGCACGCCGCTCGTGGTAGCGCTGCGAGCCGAACAGCTGCTCGAGGTCGTTGTTGGTCCGCGGCAGGCCAGGCACGGCGTAGCAGTGGAACAACCCTGGACGATAACTGCGGGTCGCCTTGGCGAAATGCTCGATGGCCGGTGTCAGCGTACCGGCACGATCGCGATGTCGGTGCATGGCCGCGACCAGGCCGTCGAAGCGGCGCCGCACCATGGCAGCGTCCTCGCCCTTGTCATTGCCCAGCACCCGGG
>CAXSFU010000064.1:0-18244 GCA_964236695.1 uncultured Acetobacteraceae bacterium
TGAAGGGGTCGGACTGGCTCGGCGACCAGGACGCGATCGAGTACATGTGCCGCGAGGCCGTCCCCGCCGTGCACGAGCTGGAGCACTTCGGCGTCCCCTTCAGCCGCACCGACGCCGGCACGATCTACCAGCGCCCCTTCGGCGGCCACATGAAGGAGTACGGCAAGGAGCCGGCGATGCGCGCCTGCGCCGCCGCCGACCGCACCGGCCACGCCATCCTGCACACGCTCTACCAGCAGAGCCTCAAGCACAACGCCGAGTTCTTCGTCGAGTACTTCGCCCTCGACCTGATCATGGACGAAGGCGCCTGCCGCGGCGTCATGGCGTGGAACCTCGAGGACGGCTCCATGCACCGCTTCCGCGCGCAGGAGGTGGTGCTGGCCACCGGCGGCTACGGCCGCGCCTACCTGTCCTGCACCTCCGCGCACACCTGCACCGGCGACGGCGGCGGCATGGCGATCCGCGCCGGCCTGCCGACCCAGGACATGGAATTCGTGCAGTTCCACCCCACCGGCATCTTCCCCGCCGGCTGCCTGCTCACCGAGGGCTGCCGCGGCGAGGGCGGCTACCTCACCAATTCCGAGGGCGAGCGCTTCATGGAGCGCTACGCCCCCACCGCCAAGGACCTCGCCTCGCGCGACGTGGTCTCTCGTTCGATGACCGTCGAGATCAACGAGGGTAGGGGCTGCGGCCCCAACCGCGACCACATCATGCTCCACCTGGAGCACCTCGGCGCCGACCTGCTGCACGAGCGCCTGCCCGGCATCAGCGAGACCGCCCGCGTGTTCGCCGGCCGCGACGTGACGAAGGAGCCCGTCCCCGTCCTCCCCACCGTGCACTACAACATGGGCGGCATCCCCACTAACCTGCACGGCGAGGTGCTCAGCCCGACCCGCGAGGACCCTGACCGCGTGGTGCGCGGCCTGATGGCGATCGGCGAGGCCGCCTGCGTGTCCGTGCACGGCGCCAACCGCCTCGGCACCAACTCGCTGCTCGACCTTGTCGTCTTCGGCCGCGCCGCCGCCCAGCGCGCCACCGCCATCATCAAGTCGGGCGAAGGCCAGGCCCCGCTGCCGCCGCGCGCCGGCGAGGCCTCCCTCGACCGCTTCGACCGCACCCGCCACGCCACCGGCGGCACCAAGGTCGCCGAGCTGCGCGAGGGCCTGCAACGCGCCATGCAGGCCCACGCCGCCGTGTTCCGCGACAGCCGGAGCCTGACCGCCGGCGTCGACAAGGTGAAAAACCTGTGGACCGGCATGTCCGACATGAACGTCACCGACCGCGGCCTGGTCTGGAACAGCGACCTGGTCGAGGCGCTGGAGCTGCAGAACCTGATGGGCAACGCCTCCGCCACCATGGTCAGCGCCGAGGCCCGCAAGGAAAGCCGCGGCGCACAGGCGCACGACGACTTCCCCGACCGCGACGACGAGAACTGGATGAAGCACTCCCTCGCCTGGGTCGGCGAGAAGGGCGACGTCGCGCTGGACTACCGCCCGGTGCGGATGCGCACCCTGACCAACGAGGTCAGCGTCTTCCCGCCCAAGAAGCGCGTCTACTAGGACAAGGAAGGGAAGGGCAAAAGAAGTAAGTTCTTTTTTGAAAAAAAGAACCAAAAAACTTTTGCCCATAAGTTTCCTGCCCATCAGGCTGGCCTGAGATCTGAAGTAACGAAGTCTTTTTGCTTCTTTTTCTTCAGAAAAAGAAGATCTTGCTGCCCTGCCTTCCTTCCCGTGCCTACCACCGTCCGAGGACACCGAGACCATGGCCGAGTTCAGGCTTCCAAAGAACAGCCGCGTCGGCAAGGGCCGCACCCACAAGGCCGCCCCCGGCGCGAAGAACGTCCGCGAGTTCCAGATCTACCGCTGGAACCCCGACGACGGGCAGAACCCGCGCATGGACACCTACGAGGTCGACCTCGACCACGTCGGCCCCATGGTGCTCGACGCCTTGATCCACATCAAGAACGACATCGACCCGACGCTGACCTTCCGCCGCTCCTGCCGCGAGGGCATCTGCGGCTCCTGCGCCATGAGCATCGACGGCGGCAACACGCTCGCCTGCCTCAAGCCCACCGCAGAGTGCAGCGGCTCGGTGAAGATCAACCCCCTGCCGCACATGCCCGTCGTCAAGGACCTGGTCCCCGACCTGAGCCAGGCCTACGCCCAGCTCCGCTCCATCGAGCCCTGGCTCAAGTCCGACACCGCGCCGCCCCCCGACGCCGAGCGCCCGCAGAGCAAGGAGGAGCGCGCCAAGCTCGACGGCATGTGGGAATGCATCCTGTGCTTCTGCTGCACCACGTCGTGCCCGAGCTACTGGTGGAACGGCGACAAGTATCTCGGCCCGGCCACGCTCCTCGCCGCCTACCGCTTCATCGCCGACTCCCGCGACGAGCACACCGGCGAGCGCCTCGACGCGCTGGAGGATCCGTTCAAGCTCTACCGATGCCACACCATCATGAACTGCACCCAGGCCTGCCCGAAGGGCCTCAACCCCGCCAAGGCGATCGCCGAGATCAAGCAGCTCATCGTCGAGCGCCGCGGCTAGCGGCCGCCATGAGGCCCGCCAGGGAAGCAAGCCAGCAAGGCCTTCTTTTTCTGAAGAAAAAGAAGCAAAAAGACTTTGCCCAAAAGTTCCGGTGCCCCCTGCTGGCCTCGAACCCAACGGGCAAAAGTTTTTTGATTCTTTTTTTCAAAAAAGAACTCGCTTCCTTCCTGTCCTGCCCTCCGACAGCTCACTCCTAGCGCCATGTTCGAGGGCACGCTCCCGCACGACCGCGGCCGCGCCTGGTCCGACAGCCTCCTCGTCGACCACGCCATCTTTCGCCTTGCCTGGCACAACTGGGCGACGGTGGTCCCCGGCCGCCTGTACCGCTCCAACCACCCGACTCCGGCCCGCCTGCGCGCCGCCGTCGAGCGCCACGGGCTGCGCACCCTGGTCAACCTGCGCGGCCACCGCCGCTGCGGCTCCGACGCCCTGTCGCGCACCGCCGCCGCCTCGCTCGGCCTGCACCACGTCGACATGGCGTTCGAGAGCCGCGGCGCCCCGCACCGCGACCGCATCCTGCGCTTCGCCGATCTGTATCGCTCCATCGAGTTCCCGGCCCTGATGCACTGCAAGTCCGGCGCCGACCGCGCCGGCCTCGCCGCCGGTCTCGTCGTCCTGTTCGAGGGCGGCACCTCGGCCCAGGCCCTGCGGCAGCTCTCCTGGCGCTACGGCCACTTCAACCGCTCCCGCACCGGCGTGCTCGACGCCTTCTTCGTCCGCTTCGCAGAGCAGGCGGAGGGCAGGGTGCCCTTCCTCGACTGGGTCGCCCGCGACTACGACGAGGTCGCCCTCAAGCGGGACTTCGTCGCCGGCGGCCTGTCCTCCTTCATCACCGACCGCGTGCTGCGCCGCGAATAGCCCACGCCCGCTCGCGCACGCCCCAGCAGGAGACGACCATGACCAGCCTCCCGAGACGAACCCTGCTCGCCGGCCTCGGCACAGGCACCCTGGCCGCGGCCGCCGCGCCGCCCCGCGTGCGCGCCGCCGACGCCGCCCCGCCGGTGGCCTGGGGCTTCACCTTCCCCGCCATCGAGGGCGGCACCCTGGACCTGTCGACCTTCCGCGGCCGCGTCCTGCTGGTCGCCAACACCGCTTCGTTCTGCGGCTTCACCCCCCAGTACAAGGGTCTTGAGGCCGTCTACCGGGAGTTCTCGCCGCAGGGCCTGACCGTCGTCGGCGTCCCCAGCAACGACTTCGGCCAGGAATCCGACAGCAACGGCAAGGTCAAGACCTTCTGCCAGGCCACCTTCGACGTGCAGTTCCCGATGGCCGGCCTGTCCCACGTCAAGGGCAGCGACGCCGCGCCATTCTACCGCTGGGTCAGCGACGCCCGCCACTGGGAGCCGAGCTGGAACTTCTGCAAGGTCCTGATCGGCCGCGACGGCGGCATCCGCGGCACCTTCTCCTCCACCGACCTGCCGGACGGCGACAGGATGCGCTCGGAGCTGCGCGGCGCCCTCGACGAGACGGCCTGACAGAAAGGCCAGGGGCTCTGCCCCCGTGCTTTAGGGTGGGGACCCCGCCAAGGGCAAACCCTTGGAATCTTATACTTAAGCAAAGCCGGGTTCAGGGGCGGCTCGCCCTTGGCGGGTCCAGGGCAGAGCCCTGGCCTTGCTTCCTACGAAGCCGCCCCCCGCGCCACCCGCACCGTCCCGTATTCCTCCCCGGGCACCAGTTCAAACAGCAGCAGCGACCGCCCGGTGACGTCGTAGAACGTCCCGGCCTCCAGCGTCGTCGCGGTCCTGGACTCCAGCTTGAGGTCGTCCACCTTGCCCAGGTTGGTGTCGATCAGCCGGTGCCACGACGTCCCGCCCACCACCGTCGGCAGCTTGAACGGCACCAGGTCGTGATACGAGTTCACCACCAGCAGCAGCGTCTGGTCGTCGCCACGCCGCGCGATGCCGGTCGCCTGCGCCCGCCCGTCGAGCAGCACCCCCATGCAGTGCGCCGACGCGTCGTCCCACTGCTCCGGCGCCATCTCCGTGTCGTTGGGCGTGAGCCAGGTCACGTCCTTGACCCCCAGTTCGTCGTTCCACTCCGCAGACAGGAATCGCGTGCGATGCAGCACCGGCAGCCGCCGGCGCAGCGCCGCCACGTCGGACACGAAGCGGATCAGCCTCTGGCCCTTCGCCTTGATGTCCCAATCGAGCCAGGAGATCTCGTCGTCCTGACAGTAGGCGTTGTTGTTGCCTCCCTGCGTGCGCCCGAACTCGTCGCCCGCCAGGATCATCGGCGTGCCGCGCGACAGCAGCAGCGTTGCCAGCATGTTGCGCATCTGCCGCTCGCGCACCGCGTTGACCTCGGCATCCTCGGTCGGCCCCTCGGCGCCGTAGTTGGCGCTGTGGTTGTTCGAGTTGCCGTCCTTGTTGTCCTCGCCGTTCGCCTCGTTGTGCTTCTCGTTGTAGCTGACGGTGTCGTTCAGCGTGAACCCGTCGTGCGCGGTCAGGAAGTTCACCCCCGCCCAGGTTTGCCGGCCACGGTGGTTGAAGAAGTCCGCACTCCCCGTCAGCCGCGTCGCAAGCTTGGGCAGCGTGCCCTCGTCACCCTTCCAGAACGAGCGCACGTCGTCGCGGTAGCGGTCGTTCCACTCCGCCCAGCCGGGCGGGAACCCGCCCACTTGGTAGCCGCCCGGCCCGCAGTCCCAAGGCTCGGCGATCAGCTTCACCTGATTGAGGATCGGGTCCTGGCTGCACGCCTTGAGGAAGCCGGACTGCTCGTCGAACCCGTGCGGCTCGCGCGCCAGAATCGTACCAAGGTCAAAACGGAATCCGTCGACGTGCATCTCCGTGACCCAGTAGCGCAGGCTGTCCGTCACCATCTGGATCACCCGCGGGTGCGACAGGTTGACCGTGTTCCCGGTGCCGGTGTCGTTGATGTAGTAGCGCTTCTGGTCCGGCAGCAGCCGGTAGTACGACGCGTTGTCGATGCCCTTGTACGACAGGGTCGCTCCGCGCTCGTTGCCCTCCGCGGTGTGGTTGTACACCACGTCCATGATGACCTCGAGCCCCGCGTCGTGCAGCCGCGCCACCATCTCCTTGAACTCGAGCGAGGCGAAGCCGTGGTTGGTGGCGTAGCGACGCGCCGGCGCGAAGAAGCTGATGGTGTTGTAGCCCCAGTAGTTCACCATCCCCTTGTCCTGGAGATAGTCGTCGTCAACGAACATGTGCACCGGCAGCAGCTCGATCGACGTCACGCCCAGCGACTTGATGTGGCGGATCACCTCCGGCACCCCCAGCCCGCGGAACGTCCCGCGCAGCTCCTCCGGCACCGCCGGATGCTTCATGGTGAAGCCGCGCACGTGCGTCTCGTACAGCACCGTCTTGTCCCACGGCACCATTGGGCTGCGGTCGCCGCCCCAGGTGAACGCCGGGTCGATCACCCGGCTCTTCGGCATGAACCCCGCGCTGTCGCGCTCGTCGAACGACAGGTCGCCGTCCGCGTGGCCGATCGTGTAGCCGAACACCGCAGGGTCCCACTTGAGCTGCCCCACCACAGCCTTGGCATACGGGTCGAGCACCAGCTTGTTCGGGTTGAACCGGTGCCCCTGCTCCGGCTCGTACGGCCCGTGCACCCGGTAGCCGTACACGGTTCCCGGATGCGCGTCCGGCAGGAAACCGTGGAAGATCTCGTCCGTGTACTCCGGCAGCTTGACACGGGCGATCTCGGTCTCGCCTT
The DNA here is from genome assembly GCA_964236695.1 of uncultured Acetobacteraceae bacterium. GTDB lineage: Bacteria > Pseudomonadota > Alphaproteobacteria > Acetobacterales > Acetobacteraceae > CAXSEF01. Next base: position 6,220 of record CAXSFU010000064.1, read on the forward strand.
CCGCGTCGAACAGGCACAGCTCGACGGCGGTCGCGTTGGCCGAGAACAGCGCGAAGTTCACCCCGCGCCCGGTCCACGTGGCGCCGAGCGGATACGGACGGCCCTCGGTGACGCGCGGCGTGGTCGGACTGGACATTGCAGGTTCTCCGGAAAATACCCGAGCACAACGCGGCACGGGCGAATGGTTGCCCCCTATCTGGGACGGGCCGCCCCCGCGCCCAGCCTCCGCCGGGAGCGCCCGGCGCCGCGAAGGCAAGAAAGCGTGTTCTTTCTTGAAAGAAAGAACCAAAGAACTTTCGCCAATAAGGCTCCGCAGTCGCCCGCGCGCCCTGACCCCAATGAGCAAAGTCTTTTTGCTTCTCTTTCTTCAGAAAAAGAAGACTCTTTCTCGCCTTCCCGAACCGCCGACCCTCACCCCATCACCAGCTCCCGGATCCGCGCCGGGTCGCTCTGCTCCATGACCTTGCGGCTGAGGCGGATGCACTCGTCGACCGAGGCCCCGCGCACCACCTGCTTGACCCGCGGCACCGCCGACGCGTTCATGCTGAAGCTGCGCAGTCCGAGCCCCAGCAGCAGCGGGGTGAACTTCGGGTTGCCCGCCATCTCGCCGCACACCGACACCGGCTTGCGCACCCGCAGCGCCGCCTCGATGGCGAACTGCACCAGGCGCAGCACCGCCGGGTGCAGCGGGTCGTAGATCGCCGCCACCTCGGACAGCGAGCGGTCAACCGCCAGCGTGTACATCGCCAGGTCGTTGGTGCCGATCGCGAAGAAGTCCGCTTCCAGCGCCAGCGCGTCGGCCGACAGCGCGGCGCCGGGCGTCTCGATCATCACCCCCAGCGGCGGCACCCGCTCGGGAATCTTCTCGCCGCGCCGCCGCAGCCGGCGCGCCACCCGCTCCAGGATCTCGCGCGCCTGGCGCAGTTCGGCGACGTTGGTCACCATCGGCAGCAGGATGCGCACCGGACCCAGCGGCGCGGCGCGCAGGATCGCCGCGAGCTGGGTCTCGAACAACGCGGGGTGGCGCAGCAGCAGCCGGATGCCGCGCACGCCGAGCGCCGGGTTGCGGTCCGCGGCCGCCCCGAAGCTTTCCGCCGACAGCGAGTCGAGCTGCTTCTCGCCGCCCCAGTCGAGCACCCGGATCGTCACGCTGTCGCCGCCCATCGCCTCGACCACGCTGCGGTAGGTCTCGAACTGGTCCTGCTCGTCGGGCACGGTGTCGCGGTTCATGAACAGGAACTCGGAGCGCAGCAGCCCGATGCCGGTCGCGCCGGACTGCGCGATCAGCGCCAGCTCGGCGGGAATCTCGAAGTTGGCGTGCAGGTCCACTTCCGACCCGTCGGTGGTGCGCGCGGGCAGCCGGCGCAGCCGCGCCAGCTTCTGCCGCTCCCGGGTGAAGGCCGCGACCCCCTCGCGGGCGCGGGCCAGCGTCTCGGCGCCGGGGTTGACCACCACGGTGCCCGCGCTGCCGTCGACGATCACCTGGCAGCCGGCGCGCGCCGCCGCCGCCAGCCCCGCCGCCCCCAGCACCGAGGGGATGCCGAGCGCCCTCAGCATGATCGCCGTGTGCCCGTCGCTGCCGCCCTCCTCGGTGGCAACCCCGGCGATGCGCGCGGGATCGATCAGCGCGGCGTCGGCCGGCCGCAGTGCCTCGGCCACCAGCACGGAGCCCGCCGGCACCGCGCCCAGCGAGCGGAACGGCGCCTGCGCCAGGTTGCGGATCAGCCGCCGGCCGATCTCGCGCACCTCGTCGGCGCGTCGCTGCAGCCCGGAGGGGTCGTCGCCCGGCAGCGCCAGCAGCGCGCGCGCCACCTGCTCGCCCTCGTCGGCGACCGCGGTCTCGGCGGACACCAGCTTGTCGCGGATGCGCAGCCGCGCGCCGCGGATCAGCCGCGATGGCCCGAGCATCTGCATGTAGGCGTCGAGCAGCGGCGCCAGCTCGACCTGACTGTCTTCCGGCAGGATCAGCAGCTTCTGCCGCAGCTTGGCCACCTGCTTGCGCGAGCGCAGGATCGCCTGCTCCAGCCGCTCGCCCTCCGCCGCCACCCCGGCCGCCCCGATGGTGCCGCGGGTGAACTCGGCCGGCGCCTCGCGCGCGGGGAACGCCGGGCCGATGGCGATGCCGGCGCCGACCGGGATGCCGACCAGGCGCCGCTCCACCCTGGACGCGGCCGGAGCGGCCTCCGTCCCCGCGCCCGCCTCCTCACTCCTGCTCATCGAAGCCGGACTCCACGAGGCCCGCCAGCGCTTCCAGCGCCTCCTTGGCGTCCCAGCCCTGCGCGCGCAGCGACAGCCCCGACCCCTGGCCGACGCCGAGCATCATCAGCCCCATGATGGAGCGGGCGGACACGCTCTGCGCCGCGGTCTCCGCGCGCGCCACCTCCACCGAGGCGGCGAAACGCTCCGCCAGGGCGACGAAACGGGCGGCCGCGCGAGCATGCAGGCCACGCCGGTTGCGCACCGTCACCACGCGTTCCAGCACCGGATCGGCCGGCTCGTTCACCGCCGCCCCGCCACTACGCCCATGCCGGCCACGGCCACGCCGGCGCCACCCTTCGTCCCCGGCCGGCAAACGGCACGGGGCGCCTCAGGCCTGCGCCTTGCGCAGCGGCCCGGCCGGCACCGGCTGCGTGTTCTTGCGGCACTGCTCGGCCAGCGCCGTCGGCCCGTGCGCCGGCGCGTGGGAGGCCGCGCAGATGTACTTGCGCCCGGCCAGCTCCGCGCAGTCCACGCATTCGGACAGCGTCTGCAGCGAGCGCACCTTGGCCAGCTTGACCAGCATCGGCAGGTTCACGCCGCCGATCACCTCCACCCCCTCGCGGTCCATCATAGAGATCGCCAGGTTCGACGGCGTGCCGCCGAACATGTCGGTCAGCAGCACCACGCCGTCGCCCTGGTCGACGTCGGCGATCCTGGCCTGGATCTCCTCGCGGCAGCGGTCGATGTCGTCGTCGGCGCCGATGCACATCGTCGCGACGTTGCGCTGCTCGCCGACCACATGCTCCATCGCCGAGCGCAGCTCCACGGCAAGCCTGCCGTGCGTCACCAGCACAATTCCGATCATGGGTCCTGCTCAGGCCTCCTGCGCCTGATCTGTCGGATCGAGCCCGACCTCGGTGCCGCTTGTCGCGGATGGTCCCGCCGTCCCGCGCCGGCCCCGCCCCGGGCCGCGCGGCATCTCCTGCCACACCAGGACGCCGCCGGCATCGACATGCCGTGGTGCGCCTTGTCCGGACCTTCTGTCCGCGTCATTGCGGCACGATCCCGTCTCCGGCCCGGCGCCTCCGCCATGCCGGACGCCGGCCGGACCCGACCGGGACACGTCCGTTCGGCCCGATCTGCCCACGCGGGTCCCGACCCGTCCCGCTGGATCGCGTGCGGCCTCACATGGCAATGTCGCGGGCCCGCGTCCAGCGCCGGCTGCATCCTGCCGCACGGACATGAACAACTCATCCATGCGCCACCGCAAGGCCCGGCCCCCTGCCACGGCGGCCCGGTCAGCCGCCACGTCCCGCCAACCACGCCGCAGCGCAGCAAAATACCGAAAAACCGCCCTCCGCCGCCGCAACCGCCAGCGACCCGCGAGGTCACCGCCGCCGCCTCGGCGCCGCAACCATCCTGATCCACCCCGCGCCGCAAGCGGGCCTGATCCGCCAGCGACGCATGCCGCGCCACCCGCCGGCGCCCCGATGCCGCCGGCCGGCGAGGCCGTCTCCGCACCCAGCCATGGCGCACCGCCCGCCTGCGTCACTCGAAGGCTCCGGCGATCTGTGCGACGCGCCCCAGCGCGCAATCCAGCGCCAGGCACACCCGATGCGCGGCCGAGGCGCGCTCCGGGTCCACCGCCACCAGCGGCAGGTCGAGCGAGGCATGCCGGCGCGGCAGCGGCAGCCGCACCGGCGCAGGCTCCGCCCCGACCAGCTCGACCGCAAGATGCAGCCGCGCCGCCGCCCGGTGCGGCAGCCTGACGATGCCGAGCCCGCGCACCTCCAGCAGCCCGGCGAGCGACGCCGGCGCCCGCGCCTCGCCGCCCTCGATCTCCACGCGGTCGTCGGCGACCAGTTCGAAGCCCCGGTCCAGCAGCCGCAGCAGCAGGTCGGACTTGCCGCACCCAGCAGGCCCGAGCAGCAGGACACCGGCGCCGTCGCGCGCCGCACAGCTCGCGTGGATCTGCATCCGCCGGACTGTGGATCGCGATGCCCGCGAAGGAAAGCGCCATCTGGCCCCGCCCCGACGCCCCGCCCGCCCGCGCTCACAACCCCATCGCGCGCGCCATGAACGCCCGCTTCAGCCCCGGCAGCCGCTGCACCCCCGCGATCCCCAGGTCGCGCACCCCGCGCAGCACCCGGCTGTCGCTGCTGAACAGCCGGTCCAGGCCGTCCGTCGCCGCCAGCATCAGCAGGTTGTCCCCCCGACGCGCCCGCTGGTATCGCGCCAGCAGCGCCGCGTCGCCCGGGTCCTCCCCGTTCGCCTTCGCCTCGATCACCAGCGCCGACAGCGCCAGCACGTCGCGGAACCCGAGGTTCAGCCCTTGGCCCGCGATCGGATGGATGCCGTGCGCCGCGTCGCCCACCAGCGCCAGCCGACGATCCACGTAGCGGTGCGCGTGCATCGCCGACAGCGGGTACAGCCAGCGCCGCCCCACCATCCTTACCGCGCCCAGATGCCCGCCCAGCCGCCGCTGCACCTCGCGCGCGTAGGCGGCATCATCAAGGCCCATCATCCGCTCGCCCGGCGCCGCGCGCTCCGTCCACACGATCGCCGACACGTGCGGCGCGCCCTCTGTGCCGCACATCGGCAGCTGCGCGAACGGCCCGCCCGGCAGGAAGTGCTCAAGCGCCGTGCCGTGGTGCGGCGCCTCGTGGGCGATCGCGCACACCAGGCCGACCTGGCGGTATGGCAGGCGCGTCACCCGGATGCCCGCCGCCTCGCGCAGCCGGCTCGACCGCCCTTCCGCCGACACCACGAGCCGCGCGCGCAGCGTGCCCCCCGGCAGCCGCACCAGCGCGTGCCCCGCCTCCTGCTCGGCCGCCCCCTGCTCGACCACCGCCTCCGCCGGCGCGTGCAGCCCCAGCCCCGCCCGCCCGCGCAGCGCCCGGTTGAGCGCGACCCGCAGGCTGCGCGCCTCCACCATCCACCCCATCGCGTCCGCCCCGCCCTCGCCCGCGAGACCGCGCACGTCGAAATGCAGGAACAGCCGCGATGCCGGCCGCCCGACCCGCCCGTCGGAGATGCGAATGTCCGTGATCGGGCACCCCGCCTGCGGCAGCAGCTCCCACAGCCCCGCCGCCTCCAGCAGGCGGCGCGACCCGGCCGCGATCGCATAGGCGCGGCCGTCGAAGTCGGGGTGCTCCATCGGCGGCAGCGCCGCGCGGTCGACGATCGCCACCGACACGCCCGCCGCCTGCAGCCGGCACGCCAGCGTCCCGCCGACCGGCCCCGCCCCGACCACGCACACGTCGACCTCGCCCAGGTCGCGCCCCGCCACCCCCGCGGCCGAAGCCCCGTCGCCGCCATCAGCCACGAACGGAAGCGCGGAATCCGGGCCGCGCGGCGGGCCGCCGGGGCCTGGCATGGTGTCACCTGGGATCGCCGTCACTCCTGCCTGTTTCCTGTGCATCCCATCGCGGCGGCGTTGATGCCGCTTCCGACACGAACTGCCCGCCGCACGGGCAGGCGAGGCGCCGCCGCCTGCCAACGCATTGTGCATCCCGACCGCCGGCAAACCGCCGCCCCGCCCGCCGGGGCCGGCCAGAACGGCGTGCCCGCCCTGGCCGGGGAAAGCCGGGGCGCCACCGCCGCGTCGCCCAGCCTCGGCACGGTTCTTGAAAGAACCGCCGCGACGCCGCCCGCCGGGCGGGCGGGAGGAGGACACACAAGTGAAGCTGGTGATCGCGATCATCAAGCCGTTCAAGCTCGACGACGTGCGCGAGGCGCTGACCCCGCTCGGCGTGCAGGGCCTGACCGTGTCCGAGGTCAAGGGCTTTGGCCGCCAGAAGGGCCAGACCGAGATCTACCGCGGCGCCGAATACCACGTCAGCTTCCTCCCCAAGGTGAAGGTCGAGGTCGCCGTGCCGTCCGAGCTGGCAGAGCAGGTGGTCGAGGCGATCATGAAGGCCGCCCACACCGGCAAGATCGGCGACGGCAAGATCTTCGTCATGGACCTGGACCGCGCCGTGCGCATCCGCACTGGCGAGCTGGACGGAGAGGCGCTTTGACAGGAACTCCAATGCGACACCCGCCGGCCGCCACCCCCGCCCCCCGCCACGCCCCGGCCCGCACCCCCCTGCTGCGCCGCGCTGGCTTCGGCCTCGCCGGCCTGCTGGCGCTCGGCGCCGTGTCCATGGCCGCCGCCGTCCCCTCCGCCGCCCAGCCCGCCTCGGCCACCTCGTCGATGGCCCCCACCACGCCGGGCAGCGACGCCCAGCCCGCGCCCAACGCCGCGCCCGCGGCCACCGCGCCCGCCACCCCCGCCTCGACGGAGCCGCCCAAGATCGACTCCGGCGACACTGCCTGGATGCTCACCAGCACCGCGCTCGTGCTGATGATGACCATCCCCGGCCTCGCCCTGTTCTACTCCGGCATGGTGCGCAAGAAGAACATCCTCGCCACCCTGATGCAGTCCTTCGCGATCTGCTGCCTGATCACCATCACCTGGATGGTCGCCGGCTACAGCCTCGCCTTCACCAACGGCGACGGGGCGACAGCCCCCTACTTCGGCGACCTGTCGCGCTTCTTCCTCGACGGCATCGCGGCCCACATCACCAAGGGCGCCGACGTCGGCTTCGTGCTGGGCGCAGGGACGGACGCGGCCTCGCCGCAGACGATCCCCGAGAGCGTCTACATGATGTACCAGATGACCTTCGCGATCATCACCCCCGCCCTGATCTGCGGCGCCTTCGCCGACCGGATGAAGTTCTCCGCGATGTGCGTGTTCATGGTGCTGTGGTCGCTCATCGTCTACAGCCCGATCGCTCACTGGGTCTGGGCGCCCACCGGCTGGCTGTCCAAGGCCGGCACGCTCGACTTCGCCGGCGGCACCGTCGTGCACATCAACGCGGGCATCGCCGGCCTCGTCTGCTGCCTCGTGCTCGGCAAGCGCGTCGGCTACGGCCACGACAACATGGCGCCGCACAACCTCACCCTCGCCGTGATCGGCGCCTCCCTGCTCTGGGTCGGCTGGTTCGGCTTCAACGCCGGCTCCGCGGTCGGCGCCAACGGCCGCGCCGGCATGGCCATGGCCGTCACCCAGATCGCCACCGCCGCCGCCGCCCTAGGCTGGATGTTCGCCGAGTGGATCACCAAGGGCAAGCCGTCCGTGCTCGGCATCATCTCCGGCGCCGTCGCCGGCCTGGTCGCCATCACCCCGGCCTCCGGCTTCGTGCTGCCCGGCGCGTCCATCGCCATCGGCGTCGCCGCCGGCGTGATCTGCTTCTGGTCCGCCACCTGGCTCAAGCACGTCCTCGGCTACGACGACAGCCTCGACACCTGGGGCGTGCACGGCGTCGGCGGCATCGTCGGCGCGCTGCTGACCGGCGTCTTCGCCTACGGGCCGCTGTCGGCCACCGACGCCTCGCCCGACGGCACCACCGGCAGCCTCGCCCAGCTCCTGATCCAGGCCGAGGCCGTCGCCGTCACCCTGGTCTGGAGCGGCGTCGTCTCCTTCGTCCTGCTCATGCTCATCAAGGTCACCATCGGCCTGCGCGTCGACCGCGAGCAGGAGATGGAAGGCCTCGACCTCGTCCTGCACGGCGAGCAGCTGTTCTAGAACTGGATCCGCAACGACCGAGGAAAAGGGCCGGGAGCGATCCCGGCCTTTTTTCTTGCCCGAGGAAGCAAGCAAGGCTGGGCTCTGCCCAGACCCGCCAGGGGCGAGCCGCCCCTGGACCCGGCCTCACTTAAGGGCAGGCGGTCCAGGGGGGCTCCCCCTGGCGGAGCTCGAGGCAGAGCCTCGACCTTCCTTTCCCTACCGCCGCAGCTCCATCTGGATCGGCCCTTCGCGCCGCCCATGCGTGAACTGCTCCACCATGGCGTTGCCGCTCTCCAGCAGCGCCCGCGCCTCGCCTTCCCAGATGATCCGCCCCGCGAACAGCATCGCCGCCCGGTCGCCGATCCGCGTGGCGCTCGCCATGTCGTGGGTGATGGCGATCGCGGTCGAGCCCAGGCGCTTGACGCAATCGATGATCAGCCCGTCGATCACCGCGCCCATGATCGGGTCGAGCCCGGTGGTCGGCTCGTCGAAGAACAGGATGTCCGGCCGCGCCGCGATCGCGCGCGCCAGGCCCACGCGCTTCTGCATCCCCCCCGACAGCTCCGCCGGCGACAGGTCGCCCACCGACGGCGACAGCCCGACCTGCGCCAGGATCTCGCCCGCCCGCGCCCGCGCCGCCTCGCGGCCGATGCGCGGCCGGCCTGGCGCGCGGGCCAGCAGCCCGAACGCCACGTTCTCCCAGACCGGCAGGCTGTCGAACAGCGCCGCGTTCTGGAACAGCATCCCGATGCGCGCCCGCGCCGCCTCGCGCTCCGGGCGAGGCAGGGCGAGGATGTTTCGCCCGTCGATCTCGATCGTCCCCGCATCCGGCTCGACCAGCCCCAGGATCGACTTGATCAGCACAGACTTGCCAGACCCGGAGCCGCCGATCACCACCATCGAGGTGCCGGGCATCACGTCGAGGTCGACGCCGTCGAGCACCTGCTTGTCGCCGAACCGCTTGCGCAGCCCGCGCACCCGTATCTTGGGCACCCCGGCGGCCGCCGCACCGCGCGCTCCGGCCGCGCTCATCGCGCGAAGAACAGCTCGGTGAGCACGTAGTCGAACGCCAGGATCAGGATTGAGGCCGTCACCACCGCCGAGGTCGTCGCCGAGCCCACGCCCTCCGCGCCGCCGCGGCTGTTGTAGCCGTGGTAGCAGCCCATCAGCGCGATCAGGAACCCGAACACCGCCGCCTTCGCCAGGCCGACCACCACGTCCGCCGTGGTCATGAACGAGGCCGTCGCGTGCAGGTAGGCCTGCGGGTTGAAGCCCAGCTTGACCACCGCGATGATGAAGCCGCCGAGCACGCCGATCACGTCGGCCACCAGCACCAGCAGCGGCAGGGCGATCGTCGCCGCCAGCAGCCGCGGCGCCACCAAGTACTTCATCGGGTTGGTGGACAGCGTGCCCAGCGCGTCGATCTGGTCCGTCACCCGCATGGTGCCCAGCTCGGCGGCCATCGCCGCCCCCACGCGGCCCGCCACCATCAGCCCGCCCAGCACCGGCGCCAGCTCGCGCACCACGGACAGCACCACGATGTTGGCGATCGCACTCTCGGCGCCGAAGCGCGCGAAGCCGGTGTAGGACTGCAGCGCGATCACCATGCCGGCGAACACCGCCGTCAGCGCCACCACCGGCAGGCTGAAATACCCGAACTCGACGAACGCCGACAGGAAGATGCGCCCGTAGAACGGCGGCCGCAGCAGGTGCGACACGCCCGAGATCGCGAACAGCGCCACCCGTCCGGTCGACGCGCAGGCCGCCAGCACCCCCGCGCCCAGCGCCCCCACCGCCCCGGCCAGCACCGCGCCGCGGCGCACGGGGATGCCCTTCTGCGCCACGGCCGCGGCCCGGGCGCGCGCCTCGCCGGCCATGCCGCTCACAGGCCGCCGTAGTCCCGCTCGTAGCGCGAGCCCAGCGAGGTCAGGATCTCGTAGGCGTTGGTGCCGGCGCGCGCCGCCACTTCGTCCGGCGGCAGCCCCGGCCCGATCAGCTCCAGCCAGGCGCCGGGCCCGATCGCGGGATGGTCGGTGACGTCGAACGTGGTCAGGTCCATGGAGACACGCCCTACCAGCGGGACGGGCCTGCCGTCAAAGCCCGCCCGCCCGGCGTTGCACAGCGAGCGCGGCAGCCCGTCCGCGTAGCCCACGCCCAGCGTCGCGATCCGGCTGGGGCGCGCCGCGGTCCAGGCGCCGTTGTAGCCGACGCTGCCGCCCTCCGGCACCGCGCGCACCGACAGCACCTGCGCGGACAGCCGCAGCACCGGGCGCATCGGGTTCGCCCGCCCCGGCACCGGGTTGATGCCGAACAGCGCCGCCCCCGGCCGTGCCAGGTCGGATGCGAAATCCCCGCCGAGGAACAGCCCGGAGGAGTTGGCCACAGAGCGCGCCACGGGGCGCCCCAGCGCCGCGTCCAGCCGGTCGCAGGCGGAGGCAAACGCCAGGCGCTGCACCGCATTGGCCGGGCTGTCCGGCGTGTCGGCCGCGCACAGGTGCGTCATGGCGTAGCGCAGCGCCACCCCGTCCAGCCGCCACGGCGCGCGCACCAGCGCGTCGAACTCGTCCGCGTCGAGGCCGAGGCGGTGCATCCCGGTGTCGACGTGCAGCAGCGCCGGCAGCGCCCGCCCCGCCGCGCGCGCCTCCGCCGCCCATTCCTCGATCTCGCGCAGCGAGCCCAGCGCCGGCAGCAGCCTGTGCTCGGCGTAGCAGCCGGCCTCGCCCGGCCACAGCCCGTTCAGCACGCCCAGCATCGCGCCGCCCAGCAGCGGCCGGATCGACAGTGCCTCCCCGGGATGGGCGGTGAAGAAGTGCCGGCACCCCTCCGCCAGCAGGCGCGGCGCGATCCTGGCCGCCCCCAGCCCGTAGCCGTCGGCCTTGAGCACGCCGGCCACGTCGCCGCCATGCCGGTCGCGCAGCAGGCGCCAGTTCGCGGCGATGGCGTCCAGGTCGATGCGCAGGCGGGTCGTGGCTGACGTGGCACCCTCGGCGGAACGGCACGGCGCCCAGCATGGACCGGCCCGGTTAACACTCTGCAGCCGGCCTCGGACCCGTGGCCGTGGCTGGCGGGACGCGCGTTGTCACGCCCTCAACGAAGTCCACGTAGTCTGCCATGACTGACGCCCGACCCACCCCGTCCGGAGCCGCCGCGGCAATGCCGGATACCCACGCAGACAGCAAGATCCACGCCACCCGAGATGCCACCGCGGACACGCGCGCCGACGCCCCGCCCGCGACCCTGTCGCCCGCCGGCCCCGGCTGCCGCGCCCTCGGCAGGCGCAGCCTCGGCAGTCGCGCCATCGGCAGCCTGGGCCTGCTGCTCGCCGCCGGCTGCTCGCCCGACCGCATCCTCAACGACCTGGCCCCCGACCGCCTGGTGGCCGACGGCATCCCCTACGGCGACGGTCCGCGCCGCACGCTGGACGTCTACGCCCCGGACCGCCCCCCGCGCGCCGGCCCCGCGCCGGTGATCGTGTTCCTCTACGGCGGCGGCTGGAAGGACGGCAGCAGGGCCATGTACCGCTTCGTCGGCGGCGCCCTGGCAAGCCGCGGCGCCATCGTGGTGATCCCCGACTACCGCCTCTACCCGCAGGTCCGCTACCCCGACTTCCTGCGCGACTGCGCCGCCGCCGTGCGCTGGGCCACCCTCCACGCCGCCTCCGTCGCGACGTCGCGCGCCCCCGACCCTGCGCCGGCCGCCACGCCGCAGCCGGTCTTCCTCCTCGGCCACTCCGCCGGCGCCTACAACGCGGCGATGCTCGCCTACGACGCGCGCTGGCTGGCCGCAGAGGGCCTCGCGCCGCGCCAGGCCCTGCGCGGCCTGGTCGGCCTCGCCGGTCCCTACGACTTCCTGCCGCTGCGCACGGCGGAGCTGGCGTCGATCTTCGGCGGCGCCGACCGCGTCGACACCCAGCCGATCACCTACGCCGACGGCCGCGGCCCGCCAGCCCTGCTGTGCGTCGGCAGCGCGGACACCACGGTCTTGCCCGCCAACACGCTGCACCTCGCCGCACGCGTCCGCGCCGCCGGCGGCTTCGCCGAGGACCGAATCTACCCGGGCATCACCCACGTCGAGATCATCGGCGCCATGGCCGCGCCGCTGCGCTTTCTGGCGCCCACCCTGCGCGACACCCTCGCCTTCGTTGGCCTCGGACCGGACGCGCACGGCTAAGGCTCGGCGGCCGCCCGAAGCAGGCAGGCAGGGCCGGAGGCTGGCGATGCCTCGGTCTAGAAAGGCCAGGGCTCTGCCCTGGACCCGCCAGGGGCGAGCCGCCCC
>CAXSFU010000065.1:0-17682 GCA_964236695.1 uncultured Acetobacteraceae bacterium
ATAAGGCTCCGGACCCGCCCGCGCGCCCGAGCCTCATGGGCAAAGTCTTTTTGCTTCTTTTTCTTCAGAAGAAGAGCCTTTCCGTCCTGCCTGAAGCAACGAGCTGGCACGAGGTCCATAACAGCCTCCAGCCAGGCGTGCAGGCTCCGCCTTCACTCCGCGTTAACGCAGACGCCCTATGACTCGCCGTGTCCCGCCCCCGCGGAACCCGCGATCCGATCCCAGGATCCGGACGACCTGCCAAGCCGGAAGGAGCCAGGCGATGATCGCGGCCTCGATGTCTGTCGCCAACCGTCCCGACGCGCCGACCATCCCGCCGGCGATCGCAGCCGCGAGCGGGTCCGCCTCGCCCGCGGTGCAGGCTGCGAAGCCGAACCCGTCCGCCCAGCTCGACGTGACGCTGGGCATCACCGTGCTGACGTTCCACGATGCGTCCGGCCAGGTGGTCGCCACCACGCCGACCCAGCAGCAGCTCAACACCTACCTGCTGTTCGGCTCCTCGCAGCACACCGCCAGCAGATCGGCCGGGGCCGCGGACGCATCGGGCGTGGCGATGACGGCCTGACCTGCCGGCGTGCGCGCTCCTTCGCGACAAAGCCATGCAGCCTGACCGCACCGCCGCCACCGCCGGCAGGAGCGGAGGCACCGCAGGCCCGCAGCGCGCGACACTGCTGCGCCGGCACCGTCCGGCCCGGCCGGTCACGCGGATGCGTCGGTGCCCCGCGCCGGAGCACGCATGCGCGGCATGGCAAACGCCGCATGACCTTGTATCCTGCGCCGGTGTCGGAATGCGGGATCAGGATGTCTGTTCGGGTTGCCCTGGCGCTGGCGGCGCTGCTCGCGGGATCGACGCCCGCGCTGGCCGAGACTGCCACCCGCGCCGAGAAGATCACTGCCGAGGCGCACCGCGAGGTGGAGCGGCTCAAGGCGCTCGACCAGGACTCCCTGGTGCTCAAGCCGATCGCGATCATGTGCCTGACGCTGAGCGAACTGCAGCAGTGGGTGGTCGGCATCATGGCGCGCAGGATGGTCGACGTGGAGGGCTGCTACCCGTTCCAGAAGGCGGCCCGCGTGTCGGTGCTCGACTATCCGGGTCCGTTGAGCGTGCACGTGCGGCTCGTGGTGCCGCCGGACGCGCCGGAGGAGATCCGCGACATGGAGTTCTTCACGCTGCCCGCCGAGGTGGTGGCCCGCAGCCAGGTGGCGCCCTCGCTGCTGCTCGACGCGCCCACCCCGGCCAGGCACTGAGCGGCAACTTCGCCCAAGCCACACCGCGAGCCCGGCCATGCGCCGCAAGCTGCCCCTGTCACCGTTCGTGAATTGACGCGGTGCGGCCGTTGCCACGAGGATTAGGCGTGAGGCGAAGCCGGAGGAGGCTGGCGATGAGACACCTGGTGTGCACCGGGATCGTGGCGGCGTCGCTCTGCGCCGCGGCCCCCAGGCCGGCCGAGGCCTGGGGTGGCGGGGGCTTCCTGTTCGGAACCGCGGTGGGGCTCACGGCAGGCGCGGTGGTCGGGTCCGCTCTCGTGCACCCATACCCCTATGTCGTTTCGCCGCCCTATGTCGTCCCGCCGCCCTACGCGTATCCGCCGCCCTACGGCTACCCGCCTCCCTATCCCCTGGCCTACGGCTACCCTCCGCCCTACGCCTATCCGGGACCGTACGGCTACGGCTACCCGCCTCCTGCCCCGCGTCCGGTGGCCAACTATGACGTGCCGCCGTACCAGGGCGCATCCGGCTATGCCGCGGCAAACCCTGGCCCTGCGCCCGCGCGTGTCGCGCCGGCCTGCCGCACCGGTCAGTTCTTCAACACGCTTACCGGCACCTGCGATCGACGCTGACCGCACGGCGCGCCATTGCCGGATGATGGAAGCGCCCGCCAGGGACGCGCGTGTCACGGCAGCACGCAACCGCTATCACGCCGGCAGGTGCGCCCGTTGCCTGCCCGAACCGGCTATTCAAGGAACTCGACGTCGCCGTCGTCGAGATCGTAGCGAGCGCCCACGATTTTCAGGCGGCCAAGCCGCTGCGGCTCGATCAGCATCTGCTCCTCGGTGCGCAGCCGCTCCACGACGCGCAGGACGTTGTGCCGGACCGAGCGGTCCAGCAGGTCGTCCTCGCCGTCGCGCCGGGCACGCAGCACCGCCGGGATGATCGGCTCGACCATCTGGCCGATGCTGCCTGGATAGGTGGCATCCTGCTGCACGACGTTGACGGCGGCCTGCACCGCGCCGCAGCGCTCGTGACCGAGCACGACGATCAGCGGCGCGCCGAGCACGGCCACCCCGTATTCGATGCTGCCCATCGCCGCGAGGTCGATGACGTTGCCGGCGTTGCGGACGACGAACAGCTCGCCCAGTCCCCGGCCGAACAGCAGCTCCGGCGGCACACGGCTGTCCGAGCAGCCGACCAGCACGCAGAATGGACGCTGCTCCTGCGCCAGCGCCGCACGACGCTCGGCGCCGGTCAGCCGCGGCTGGATCGGGCTGCCGCTGCGGAACTGGCGATTGCCCTCGCGCAGGAGGGCGAGCGCCTCGTCGGGAGACATGCCTGGAGCCGGGTGAGCATCTGCCATGTGAGCATCCTGCGGCGGGGTGAACGCTTCAGTCGGAGAACACGATGCCAACCCCTGGTCGCCCCCTGGTTGCCGGTCCGCGGCGCGACAGGCCGCGGCCGCCGCGATCAAGGACCGGTGCGCCAGCGTCCGGTCAGGCGCAGGGACTCGGAACGCGGGCGAAGGCGGTGCGGAACGAGACCAGCCGCTGCCGGCTGTCGCACCAGAGGGAGAGGCGCACGCCCTTGATGCTTTCCCAGATACCGATGGACGGCGCGGTCTGCAGCTCCGGGATCTCGCGATACGCGCTGGGCAGCCGGTAGTTGGGGATGCGGGAGGACAGGTGATGGACGTGGTGGTAGCCGATGTAGCCGGTTAGCCAGTGCAGCCAGCCCGGCAGCCGATAGAACGAGCAGCCCAGCAGCGCCGCCTCCACGAACGACCACTCCGAGGCAAGGCGCCAGTAGGTGTCCTCGTGCTGGTGCTGCACGAAGAACAGCCACACGCCGACGGTGGCGGCCACCATGTAGGCCGGCAGCCACACCGTGGTGACCGTCCACCAGCCGAGCAGCGCCACCAGCCCGCCGAAGAACACCACCAGCGCCAGGTCGAGCAACAGGATGGAGGCCACCGAGCTGCCGCGCGCCTTGTCGTCGAGCCACAGGGGCAGGCGGTAGCGCAGCAGGAACACCCAGGCCGGTCCGACGCAGAACATCACCAACGGGTTGCGGTAGGCGCGGTACAGCAGACGCTGGCGACGGCCGAGGGCCGCGTATTCCGCGACGGTGAGGGTATCGACGTCGCCGAAGCCGCGCTTGTCGAGGTTGCCGCTGGTGGCGTGGTGCTTGTCGTGGTCGCGGCGCCAGTAGTCGAACGGGGTGAGCGTCAGGAAGGACAGCGAGCGCCCGATCCAGTCGCAGGCCGCCCGGCTGGGCAGGAACGAGCGGTGGCCGCAGTCGTGCTGGATGATGAACACCCGCACCATCAGCAGCCCGGCCAGCGCAGAGAACGGCAGCCCGAGCATCCACGACACCATGTGCAGCGCGTGCGCCGCGACGATCAGCGCCAGGAACAGCCCGAGCGTGGTCGCGAGCTGCAGCACGCTGCTGGACACCACGGGGCGCGCATAGGGCGCGAGCCGCTTGTTCCACTGCGCCGGGGTCTCGTGCATGAAGCTCGCCTTGTTCGGTTGGTTCGGGTGCACGCGGGCTCGTGCGCACCCGCGGCAGGCCTGCGCCAGGGCCGTGCCCGGACCTGCGTCGGTACGGCTGACTACCACCAAAGCGCGAAGCCCGGAAAGATGTTTGCGCGGCCGGCACGTCCGTCACCACCGCACCGCCGCCCGGACCGGCACCCGAACGCGAGGACCCCGTCCAGCAGCGCGCAAGGCCACGCGGCGTCACCGGACCATCATGCGCCGGGATGCAGCGCCGTGCGAGCCGCGCCACCGCGGCCGTGTCGCGTTGCCATCGTCTTGCCGCCGCCCGCCCGGAACCGGCGCCCGGCAGCCGTGTCGCAGCGCTTGCCGTGGACAGCCGGGTGCAGGATGCCGGGCAGGACAGCGGGGCCTGCCCGATGCGCAAGCGAGGCCGCCGGTGCCCGGAAGGAGCCGATCGCGGCGCCGTCGTGCGCGCCGGTCCCGATCCCGATGCCGGGCGTGCGGTCCGCAGCGCGGCGACGCAGTCGCACCGGAGGACGCCAGGGGCGGCTTCGGCGAGCCGTGCCCGGACCGGCATCCAGGACGCAGGCCTAGGCCGTAAGGCCGGTGCCGATCGAGCCGGCAGCCGAGCCGAGCGCGGCATCCGTCTGCTGCAGGGTGTTCAGGAGCGCGGACGACGCCAGCGAGGATTGCGCGGCCACGTTCAGCGCGACAATGTCCCCGCCGCGGGACGGCGCAGCCGACGCGGACGGCGACGGCCGGGGCGCCAGCCCGAGAGGGACGTAGGCGGCGGCTCCAATCGTCAGCGACATGGCCGGAGTCCTCCCATCAGGGCAGCCCAAGCCGCAGCCGGGCTCCAGCGCATCCTGCGCGCCAGCCGGTTAACGCGGCGCTACCAGCGACGCCCTTCCAGGCCGGCGCCACGGAAAGCCCCCCAGCCCGGCGCGTAAGCCTCGCCAGGTCGCGAAGCAGGCGATCGCCATCGGCAGCAGCTGCGGGTCGAGCCCGACGACCGGAGCTGGAGGATGTCATGTACATTGTGGCAGATCTTTGCTTCGGGCAGGAAAGCAAGAGTCTTCTTTTTCTGAAGAAAAAGAAGCAAAAAGACTTTGCCCATGAAGTTCAGAACGCGCGGTCAGCTCCGGAATCCAGCGTGTAAAAGTTCTCTGGTTCTTTCTTTAAAGAAAGAACATGCTTTCTTCTTGCTGTGGCGCAAAGAATTGCGGCTGGTAGGCCAGTAACAACCCTCTACGCCAGCTCCATCTTGCTGTAGCACTCGCAGGCAAGGCCCCTGATGCCCTGCCGATCGAGAATCGTGACACGGCCTCTCGCCTGCTTCAGCAGCCGGTCGTCCTGCAGGGCGGCCATGACGGTCGAAACCCCCGCCCGACGAACGCCGAGCATGCGCGCGATCTGCCCCTGGGTCAGCAGGACGTCGTCGTTGGCGGACCGGTCGTGCACCATCAGCAGCAGGCGGCACACGCGCCTGGACAGGTCGTGCTTGCCGTTGCAGGCGGACGTCTGCGCGATCTGCCTGACGAAGCCGCCGATGTGGCGGACGCACAGGTCGCCGAGCACCGGCGCCTGCGGGACCACCCGCTGGAAGTCCGCGGCCGGCATCCTGTACGCCGAACCGGCGATCTCGACGACGCTCAGGTATTCCGTGACAAGGTCGGGCTGCAGCACGACGGAGGCGCCCCGCACGCCCTCGAAACCCGTCATCGCGACCTGGATGGTCTCGCCGCCCCCCACGTCCGCCTGGAGCGCCACCAGGCCCTGCTCCACGAAGTAGACGACATCCGGCGGCACCTTCCTTTCGTACACGACCTGGGCCGCAACCAGGCTCACCCGGAACAGGTGAGGCCGGATCAGCGCCAGCTCCTTGGCCGGCAACGCAGCCAGGACCCTGTTCCGGTATCCCGGGCCGCCTGGAAGCTCCGGACGTTTCGGCACGAGAGCGTTGGGCATGGAATGCGGCACCACGGCTTTGTTTCTGTCAGTGCGACGCGCGCGAGCTGCCCAGAAGTCCGGTGGCGAACGAGCGTTTCCGGCACATAACCAAGAATGTTACAGTCATCTACAAAAGTAAGCAACGTACGTTTATAAACTCACCAAGGGACTTTACTGGACGCAGTCGACCGATGGACCCGACATCCGGCAGCCGGGTCGGGCACGGTTACATCCGCCGTGTCGTGTGACGGTCCGCACGATCGCGTCCGGAGCCTCTCGCAATCCGGTGCTGCCGTGGGCCGCAACAACCCGGCGCCGAACACCGGGCAGGTCTTCAGCCTGGCACGCCCATCTCGTCCACAGCAGCCCGGCCCCGACGCGGGTCCCGACGTTCCTGCCGCCGTGCCCGTCGCCGCCGCGATGGGCGACCTCCCCGGCCAGCCTCGCGGCCATGGCCGGTCGGCGCCACGCCGCCCTCGCCCGCGGCGTCGATCCGGGCCGCATGCCCGCGCCGCCAGCCCTGCTGCCCGCCCGGCGTCGCGGCCCGCAAACGCCCTACAGCCTGGCGTGCGCGGCCGCCAGGACCGCGACGGCCGCCTGCAGGGAGGCCAGCGTGCGCCTGGCCGCGGCCAGCGCGACGGCCTCCGGGTTGTCGACGTCGCCGATCCGCTCCTCCAGGTCGGCGGCGTCCTTGCCCAGGCTGTCCCACACCTCCTCGATGCGGGCCTGGGCGGCGGCGGCGCTCATCTCCGGCTCCTCGGCCCAGGCCGCAACGATCCTGCCGACCGCCTCGGTGATCCGTGCCCGCGATGCTCCCGCGGCCGTCAGCCTGCCGAGCTGTCCCAGGGCATCCTCGGTCGGGGAAGGCGTGGCCTCGTCCATCGGAAATCCCCGCTGTGCCGCCGCCCGGCCTGACCGGTCCTGACGACGTGATCCGCCCCGCGCAAACCCCGTCCTGCCCGCCGACGGATCGTCCGCTCCTCGGTCACGCTCGTGGCGGCCGAGGACAGGCCCTCGCGTGCGGCCGCCCGGACTTCTCGCAGCATAGCAAGAAAGCATGTTCTTTCTTGAAAGAAAAAACCAAAGAACTTTTGCTCGTTGGGCTCCGGAGCCGCCCGCGCGCTCGGAACCTCATGTGCAAAGTCTTTTTGCTTCTTTTTCTTCAGAAAAAGAAGACTCTTGCCTTTCTGCCCGAAGCAGCGAGCTGCTTCGGGGTTCATAACAGCCTCCAACCGTTTCGCAACCACTCTCCGCCGACACTGCCCGGACCAACACGGCGCCACTCACTCGACAAGCCGCACGCCGGCAGTCCGAGGCGCCAGCGATGGACGCGGACACGGCCTCAAGCCTTGCGGAAACATCGATCGGCAGTTGGACGTGCGACCTGATGCGCCGTTGACCCGGAGTGTGGCGGCCGCGCCGGAGGTGCTTCGGCACTGGGTTGCAAAAACGCATCGAGGCCGCCTCAGCGCGCTCTACCGCAAAACACATGGCGGTCGAGTAACCAGATAAGCCGGAACAACCATCTGTGATTGCGCAGCGTCGGAATGCAGATGACGCCGCTCAAATCCTGTCGCTAAGGTCCCTTGCAAGACGAGACGCGGTGCGGCGTGAGACAATCCCGCTGCGCTTGGCCACGGTATCCTGCTACAACATGCTCAATACTTTGATTGGATAGAGTCCCAGCAGCGCACGCGAAAAACTGTGCACCTGCTCCATTACTGAACACGGCACGCGGACACACAAAGGCACGAGACGATGGCTCTGGACCAATATGGTTTGGCGGCACTCATTGAGATTCAGCTGGCTGTGGTTCGCCCGGCCCTGGATGCGGTGCCGATGCCGGCGGCGATCGAGGCTGACTATTTCTGGGCGGCTCTCGAGGGACGTTTCAGGACGACCACGTGCGCACCGGACGGTGGTCGCAACGAGTCCTGAGGCGGGCTGTGTGGCGGCGCGCCCACGTGGGGCAGTTCGATGCCGCTTGGCATCCGTGTGGCCCGGCGGCATTTACCCGAACAACCGCCGGGCCATCGCATTGCCGCTGTCGCTGGGGAGCACAGAGTGGGCAAAAACGATTGCATACTTTGATACCGCAAAGCAGTCGCCGGCCATGGCGGCTGCGCTGTCCCGAGAAGATGCCACGCACCACTCCCCCGCCTTGAAGCCAGTACCTCCTGTCTTGACACCCCGTTCTCGCTAACCCCAGGGGCCTCCCTGCCAACCGAGAGGAGCGCCTCAGGCCGCATTGCGCCTGCAGCCTCCGCCCGTCGCTGTTGAACAGGCCGGTTCCAGCAGCAGCAACATGACCCTTGCCGGTGTTCTGAGACCGATCCCCGGAGAGCCCCCGGCCTGCCTTTGCTCTGCGCAGGGCCGTATCTTGCACCGCGCAGGATTGCATCGCCCGACCAAACGACACCACAAGCAAGCACAGGCAGCATCAGCAAGCGCTCCGCGCACAGGCAACGGTAAGCAGCGGCAGCGATGGCGTGATCACGTCTGCCTGGTCGCAGGCAAGCGACAAGCGGCTTTCATGAGCGTCACAACCCATTGAAGTGCGGTTCTGCGGCTTGTTGACTCAGCCCCGCAATCCCAAGGCGGACCGCAACTTGCTTGTTCAGACTAACCGTCTGGCGCCATACGCCTTTTCTCAAGGCTGGCTGGGGGACCTGGATTCGAACCAAGGCTGCCCGGGTCAGAGCCGGGAGTTCTACCGCTAAACTATCCCCCAATCCGGGGCGCCGCGCGAGCCAGGCACCGGATGCGTCAGGGCTGCCTACCACCTCGCCCCCGCGTCGACAACCCGCCGCCTGCCACCGCCGCGGGAAAAGCCGCTTGCCCCCGCGGCGCGGCGCGCAACACAATGGCAGGTCAACCACGCGGAAGCCTCAGCCCATGGTCGAGCCCGCCCCGCACGCCCTCCGCCGCCCGCCCGCCAGCGCCTACGCCGCGCTGGACCTGGGCACCAACAACTGCCGGCTCCTGGTCGGCGCCCCCGCGTCGGACGGCTTCCGCGTGCTCGACAGCTTCAGCCGCATCGTCCGCCTCGGCGAGGGCCTGCACGACACCGGCGCGCTGAGCCCGCCGGCCATGGAGCGCGCGCTGTCCGCCCTGCACGCCTGCGCGGCCCGGCTGTCGCGCCGCCCGGTGCGCCGGCTGCGCGCCATCGCCACCGAGGCGTGCCGGCGCGCCGCCAACGGGCCCGAGTTCCTCGACCGGGTGCGCACGGAAACCGGCCTCGACATCGACGTGATCACCGCGCGCGAGGAGGCGGAGCTTGCGCTGGAAAGCTGCGCGCCCCTGCTGGCCGCGGTGGCGCGGCCCGACGACCGGCGCGCCCTGCTGTTCGACATCGGCGGCGGCTCGACCGAGCTGGCCTGGGTGCGCGTCGCCGACGGCGGCCTGCAGCTGATCGGCACCACCAGCCTGCCGGTCGGCGTGGTCACCCTGGCCGAGCGCTTCGGCGCGCGCGCCCACACCGGGGCCGGATACGCCGCCATGGTCGCCGACGTGGCCGCCCGCCTGTCGGCGTTCGAGGCGGTGCACTGCATCGCCCACGAGATGCGCGGTGGCGGCGTCCGCCTGCTCGGCACCAGCGGCACGGTGACCACGCTGGCCGGGGTGGCGCTCGGGCTGCCGCGCTACCGCCGGCCGCTGATCGACGGCGTGGTGCTCGGCCGCGCGGCCGCGCTGTCCGCGCTGGCCGACCTGCGCGCGCTCGGGCCCGCCGGCCTCGCAGAGCACCCTTGCGTCGGCCCCGACCGCGCGGCCTTCGTGCTGCCGGGCTGCGCGATCTTCGAGGCGATCTTCCGCTCCTGGCCGGCGGCCGACGTCACCGTCGCCGACCGTGGCCTGCGCGAGGGCATGCTGCTGCGCATGATGCGCGACGGCGCCGCCTGCCGCCCGCCCCGCCGCGCGGCGCCCGCCGCCGCAGCGACCCCGGCGGCGCTGCCGGCCGCAGCACAGCCGGCATGAGCGAAGGCTCAAAGCCGCCTGGCCGTCGCCCGAACGCCGCGGGCGGCTCCCGCAAGGCCCCGCGTCGCGCCGCGAAAGGCGGCGCCGGCTCCCCCCGCGCCGCCATGCCGGGCAAGGACAAGCCGTTGGGCACCGGCAGGTCCGCCCCCGGCGCCGCCAAGTCCGCACGCCGCCCCGCCCCCACCGGCACGGAGATGCTGCGCACGACCACGCGCACCGCCGGCAAGGCCGGGAGCGCCCCGCGCAAGCCGGTGAAGTCCGGCGCCGCGAGACCAGGCCTTGCCTCCTCGCGTCCCGCTTCCGCGACCCCGCGCGCCGCAGCCGCCGCGCCCGCAACGCCGCCCCGCTCCGCCAAGCCCCCGCCCGTCGCGCCCGACGCCGCCGCCCCGAAGCCGCGGTCCGGCACCGCCGCGCCGGCGCGCTCCATGAAGGCCCGCGCCGCCGCCGCCAAGGTCGCCAAGCGCGTCACCGCCGCGAAGTCCAAGGCCCACGCCGCCCGCCCGGGCGCGCCCGCCCGCAAGTCCGGCGCCGCCCCCCGCTCGGCATCGGCCGACACAACCCAGGGCGCCCGCAGCGTCTCTGTCTCGCTGCGCACCGCGCGCGGCCGCACCACCGCCCAGCAGCACTGGCTGCAGCGCCAGCTCAACGACCCCTACGTCGCCGCCGCCCAGCAGCAGGGCTGGCGGTCGCGCGCCGCCTTCAAGCTGATCGAGCTGGACGACCGCTTCGGCCTGATCCGCCCGGGCCTGCGCGTGCTCGACCTCGGCGCCGCCCCGGGCGGCTGGTGCCAGGTCGCGGTCAAGCGCGGCGCCAGGCAGGTCGTCGGCCTCGACCTGCTGCCGATCGACGCGGTGCCCGGCGTCACCCTGATCGTCGGCGACTTCACCGAGGACTCCATGCCCGGCCGCCTGACGGCGGCGCTCGGCGGCAAGGTCGACCTCGTGCTGTCCGACATGGCCCCCAACACCACAGGCCACACCGCGACCGACCACATCCGCATCGTCGACCTTGCCGGCCAGGCGCTCGACTTCGCCCGCCAGGTGCTCTCGCCCGGCGGCGCCTTCGTGGCCAAGGTGCTGCAGGGCGGCTCGGAGCGCGAGATGATGGACTCCATGCGCCGCGATTTTGCCACCGTGAAGCATGCCAAGCCGCCCGCAAGCCGACGGGAGTCGAGCGAGCTGTACGTCGTCGCGACGGGGTTCCGCGGCGAGGGCCCGGGAAGCAAGTAAGGCCAGGGGCTCTGCCCCCATGCTTGAAAGCGGGGACCCCGCCAAAGGCGAGCCTTTGGAATCCGATTCTTAAGTTGTGCCGGGTCCAGGGGCGGCTCGCCCCTGGCGGGTCCAGGGCAGAGCCCTGGCCTTCCTCTCGGCCTCAGCCCTCCGGCCCTGAGTTCCGCCACGCCCGCTCGAACGGCAGCCGCCAGGCATGCGGCGCCACAAGCTGGTGGATCGACTTCGGCCCCCACGAGCCCGGCGAGTACAGCCGCACCGGCGGCGGTGCCTCCAGGAGCGGCATCGACACCTCCCAGAGCCGCTCGATCCCTTCGGCCGTGGTGAACAGCGTGTGGTCGCCGCGCATGGCGTCCAGGATCAGCCGCTCGTAGGCTTCCAGCACGTCGCCGATGCGGCCGGTGTCGCCCATCGCGAACTGCAGGCTGAGCTTGTCGAGCCGCATGCCCGGCCCCGGCCGCTTGCCGTAGAACGACAGCGACATCTTCGACGCGTCGGCGAGGTCGAAGGTCAGGTGGTCCGGGCCCTGCGCGCCGACGCCGGAGCCGGCCGGGAACATGCTCTTCGGCGGCTCGCGGAACGCGATCGAGATGATCCGCTGCCCCTCGGCGAGGCGCTTGCCGGTGCGCAGGTAGAACGGCACCCCGGCCCAGCGCCAGTTGTCGATCATGCACTTCAGCGCGATGAAGGTCTCCGTGTCGGACTCCGGGTCCACCCCGGCCTCGGCGCGGTAGCCGGCATACTGGCCGCGCACGACGTCCTTCGGATCGATCGGCAGCATGGAGCGGAACACCTTGTTCTTCTCCTCGCCGATCGGCGCGGGCTCCAGCGCGGTCGGCGGCTCCATCGCCATGAAGCCGAGGATCTGGAACAGGTGCGTCACCACCATGTCGCGGAACGCGCCGGTGGCCTCGTAGAAGCCGATCCGCGTGCCCAGGCCGAGCGTCTCTGGCACGTCGATCTGCACGTGGTCGATGAAGTTGCGGTTCCAGATCGGCTCGAACAGCCCGTTGGCGAAACGGAAGGCGAGGATGTTCTGCGCCGGCTCCTTGCCGAGGAAGTGGTCGATGCGGAAGATCTGCCCTTCCTCGAACACCTCGTGCAGCCGCGCGTTCAGCGACATCGCGCTCGCGAGGTCGGTGCCGAACGGCTTCTCCATGATCACGCGCGAGCGCTCCACCAGGCCGGCCGCGCGCAGCAGGTGGATCGCCGACAGGGCCGCGCTGGGCGGCACGCTGAGGTAGTGGATGCGCCGGCTCTCGCCGTCCAGCAGCGCTTCGGCGGCCTGCACGGCGTCGCGGAGCCGGTCCGGGCCGCCGGACAGCGGCACGTAGTCGAGCCTGGCCGCGAACGCGCCCCACTCCGCCTCGCCCACCTTGCGGGCGGAGAACTGGTCGAGCGCCGCGCGCGCGAAGGCGCGGAAGGCGTCGGCGTCCATCGCCTCCAGAGAGACGCCGACGATGCGGCAGTCCGGGATGAACCCGCGGCTCGCCAGGTGGAACAGGCCGGGCAGCAGCTTGCGCCGCGACAGGTCGCCCGTGGCGCCGACGAGGACGACGAGCTGCGAGTACTTCGGCCCGACATCGCGCGAGACACTGGCCACGACCGCTCCTCCGCATCATCCGCCAGGTCACGCCGACAGCCGACACCGCTCCGGCGAGGACTAGGTCCTGCCAGACGGGCTTCGGCGCGTCGGTTCGGGCGGCCCCGAACATCGGGCGAACGGCCGCTGCCCGCAACCCCCGCGTGCGACGGCTCGGGGCGGGTCGTTACCTGCAGCGACGGGCCAGTGGCGCACGCGGCGACGAAGGGAAGGGGTCTGATACCGACGGCCGAAAGCCTTGAGCCTGTCGAGGCAAGCAAGGCTGGGCTCTGCCCAGACCCGCCAGGGGCGAGCCACCCCTGGACCGGCTTGACTCAAGAATTGGATTCCAAAGGCTCGGCCTTTGGCGGGGTCCCCGCCTTCAAGCATGGGGGCAGAGCCCCTGGCCTTCCTGTCCAGACCGGTCAGAGCAACCGGCCGCTGGTATGGCGCCCCTCCCCGAACCCCGCCATGCTATCCCTCCCCTGAGTCACGCCGGGTCCAGGGGCGGCTCGCCCCTGGCGGGTCCAGGGCAGAGCCCTGGCCTTTCCGAACCGCGGCACGCCCCAGGACCCGCAAGCCTTGCTCCCCCCCGCCCCGACCCGCTAGAAGGACGCGCCAAGGCCGGGCCGTATCCGCGTCGCCCGGCGTCGAAAGGCGTCCGCCATGGCCCCCGACAGCCCCGCTCCCGCGTCGCCGCAGCCCGGCCCGCGCCTCGACCAGCGCATCCGCGAGGCCCTGGCGTTCGACGACGTGCTGGTGGTGCCGTCCTACTCCCAGGTGCTGCCGAACAGCACCGACACCCGCACCCGCTTCACCCGCACCATCAGCCTCAACATCCCGCTGGTGTCCTCCGCGATGGACACGGTGACCGAGTCCGCGATGGCGATCGCCATGGCCCAGCAGGGCGGCATCGGCGTGATCCACAAGAACCTCACCCCCGACGAGCAGGCCGACCAGGTCCGCCGGGTGAAGAAGTTCGAGAGCGGCATGGTGGTCAACCCGCTCACCATCCACCCCGACCAGACGCTCGCAGACGCCCGCGCGCTGATGGCGCTGCACCGCATCAGCGGCTTCCCCGTGGTCGAGCGCGACAGCGGCCGCCTCGTCGGCATCCTGACCAACCGCGACGTGCGCTTCGCCACCGACCCCTCGACCCGGGTCTACGAGCTGATGACCCGCGAGGGCCTGATCACGGTCGCCGACGGCGCAGAGCACGACGAGGCCCGCCGCCTGCTGCACCGCCACCGCATCGAGAAGCTGCTCGTCGTCGACGAGGCGTACCGCTGCGTCGGCCTCATCACCGTCAAGGACATGGACAAGGCCACCGCCCACCCGCTCGCCAACAAGGACGAGCTGGGCCGCCTGCGCGTCGCCGCCGCCACCGGCGTCGCCGACGACGGTTTCACACGCGCGCAGGCCCTGGTGGCGGCGGGCGTCGACGTCGTCGTCGTCGACACCGCCCACGGCCACTCGCAGGGCGTGCTCGCCGCCGTCGAGCGCATCAAGCGCCTGTCCAACTCCGTGCAGGTCGTGGCCGGCAACGTCGCCACCCCGGAAGGCGCAGAGGCGCTGATCCAGGCCGGCGCCGACGCGGTCAAGATCGGCATCGGCCCCGGCAGCATCTGCACCACCCGCGTGGTCGCCGGCGTCGGCGTGCCGCAGTTCTCCGCGGTGATGGAGACCGCGAGCGCCTGCCGCGCCCACGGCGTGCCCTCGATCGCCGACGGCGGCGTGCGCACCTCCGGCGACCTGGTCAAGGCGATCGGCGCAGGAGCCGACTCCGTGATGGTCGGCTCCCTGCTCGCCGGCACCGACGAGGCGCCGGGCGAGGTGTTCCTCTACCAGGGCCGCTCCTACAAGTCGTACCGCGGCATGGGCTCGATCGGCGCCATGGCGCGCGGCTCCGCGGACCGCTACTTCCAGCAGGAGATCAAGGACACGCTGAAGCTGGTGCCGGAGGGCATCGAGGGCCGCGTCGGCTACAAGGGCCCGGTCAGCGCGGTGGTCCACCAGCTCGTCGGCGGCCTGCGCGCCGGCATGGGCTACACCGGCAGCGCCACCGTGGACGACCTGCAGACCCGCACCCAGTTCCGCCGCATCACCGGCGCCGGCCTGCGCGAAAGCCACGTGCACGACGTGGCGATCACCCGCGAGGCGCCGAACTACCGCCAGGACTGAAAGACAGGAAGGCCAGGGGCTCTGCCCCCGTGCTTGAAGGCGGGGACCCCGCCAAAGGCCGAGCCTTTGGAATCCACTTGAAAGAGGCCGGTCCAGGGCGGCTCGCCCTGGCGGGTCCCCGCCTTCAAGCCATGGGGCAGAGCCCTGGCCTTGCTCCCTTCGAAAGTCCCCGACCCATGCCCCACCCCCGCGCCGCCCTGTTCGACGCGTTCGGCACGGTGTTCGACACCGACTCCCCGCTGCGCCGCCACGCCGGGCGCATCGGCCCCGACTGGCCCGCAATCAGCCAGGCGTGGCGCACCCTGACCCTGCAGTACACCTGGGTCCGCAGCCTGGCCGGCCGGCACCGCCCGTTCTCCGCCCTGTCGCGCGAGGCGCTGGACGTGACCGCCACCCTGCACGGCCTGGACGCCGCCCTGGTCGACGACATCGCCCGCGAGAACCGCACACTCGACGCCTACCCCGACGTCGCCCCCGCGCTGCACCGCCTGCGCGACGCCGGCATCGCCTGCGCGATCCTGTCCAACGGCGAGCCCGACGGCATGGCCCGCCAGGTCGGCGCCGCCGGCCTCGCCCCCCTGTTCGACGCCCTGCTGAGCGTGGAGGCTGCCGGCACCTTCAAGCCGGACCCGCGCACCTACGCCCTCGCCCCCGCGCACTTCGGCTGCACGGCCGAGGAGATCGCCTTCGTGTCCTCCAACCCCTGGGACGCGTTCGGCGCCGCGACGTTCGGCTTCCGGACCTGCTGGATCAACCGCCACGCCCGCCCTGCGGAGTACGGCCTCGACGGCAGCGCCACGATCCTGCCCGGCCTCGACGGCCTCGCCGCCGCCCTGCTCGGGTCGCCGGCATGACCCCCGGCGCGCGCCTCGCCGCCGCGATCGAGCTGCTGACCGAGGTGGAGGAGCGCATCCGCCGCCCCGCCGACGCGGTCGCCAACGACTTCTTCCGCGCGCGGCGCTTCATCGGCTCGGGCGACCGCCGCGCCGTGTCCGACCGCGCCTGGGCGGTGCTGCGCGGGCGCCGCCGCCTCGGCTGGTGGGTGGAGCGCGGCGGCACCGCGCCCACGCCGCGCATGCTGATCGCGGCCTCGCTGCTGATGGAGGGCTGGTCGGCCTCCGGCGTGGCGCAGAGCTTCTCCGGCGGCCAGTACGCCCCGGCGACCCTGATCCCGCAGGAGCGCGAGGCGCTGCTGGCGATCGAGAGCCACACCCTGGCCCACCCCGACATGCCCGACGCGGTGCGCCTGGAGGTGCCGGACTGGATCCTGCCCCGCCTGGCCGCGCGCTTCGGCGAGAGCCTGGACTCCGAGCTGTCCGCCCTGTCCGAGCCGGCGCCGCTGGACCTGCGCGTCAACCTGCTGCGCGGCACGCGGGAGTTGGGCAGGGCGGCCCTGGAGCGGGAGGGGATCACCGCCGCGCCCACGCCGCTCTCGCCCTGGGGCCTGCGCGTGCCCGGCCGCCGCGCCGTCACCTCCGGCGCCGCCTTCCAGACCGGCCTGGTCGAGATCCAGGACGAGGGCAGCCAGCTCGTCGCCGCCATGGTCGGCGCCGCCCCGGACATGCGCGTCGCCGATTGGTGCGCGGGCGCCGGCGGCAAGACGCTGGCCATCGCTGCGTCGATGAACAACCGCGGCCACGTGGTCGCCTGCGACGTGTCGCGCCCGCGCCTCGACGGCGCCACCCGCCGCCTGCGCCGCGCCGGCGCGCACAACGTCGAGCGCCACCTGATCGAGCCCGGCGACAAGTGGGTCAAGCGCCGCGGCGGCAGTTTCGACCGGGTGCTGGTGGACGCGCCGTGCACCGGCACCGGCACCTGGCGGCGCAACCCCGACGCCCGCTACCGCCTGCGCGAGCTGGACCTCAACGAGCTGCTGCCCAAGCAGGCGCGCATCCTCGACGACGCCGCCCGCCTGGTCCGCCCCGGCGGCCGCCTGGTCTACGCCACCTGCTCCCTGCTGCCCGACGAGAACGAGGCGCAGGTCGAGGCCTTCCTCCTGCGCCACCCTGAGTTCTCCGCCGTGCCGCTCGCCGAGACCTGGACACTGGACGCGCCGGTGCCCGGGCCGGGCCCCTACCTCAGCCTGACGCCGCGCCGCCACGGCACCGACGGCTTCTTCGCCGCCGTGCTGCAGCGCGCCGCCCTCCCGGAAAGCACCGCCCACGAAAACGCCATTCCCGAGAGCGCCGCCACCACAACGCGCCGGCCGCAGGTGACGGACGACGGCGACGCGCCCGGAACGCACAGCCCGGACGCCGGCGCGGCGGACGCCGACGCGCCCGCGCCCGCGCCCGCCTCCGGGCACGAGGCCGCATGATCGCCATCCGCCGAGCCCGCCCGGGCGATGCCCCCGCGATCGCCGCGGTCCACGTCGCCGCGTGGCGCAGCGCCTACCCCGGCCTGCTGCCCGACGCCTTCCTCGCCGGCCTGTCCGCGCGCCGCAAGGCGGCGGAATACGAGCGCACCATCCGCGACGGCGGCGTGTTCGTCGCCGCCGCCGCCACCGTGCCGCGCATCGCGGGCTTCGTCACCGTCGGCCGGGCCAGGCGCGCCACCCCCTGGGGCACGCTGTCCCGCCCGGACTCGCCACCGCCGCCCGCCCCCGACGCCGGCGGCCCCGCGCCCGACACCCCCGCCACGGCCGGCCCGGACGCGTGCCCCCAGCCGCGCAGCCCGCTCGGCGAGGGCGAGATCGAGACGCTCTACGTGCTCGACGACTGGCGCGACCGCGGCCTCGGCCGGCGTCTGATCGGGGCAGGGGCCGCCCACCTCGCCGAGCTGGGCTGCCGCTCCGCGTTCTGCTGGGTGCTGCGCGACAACCCCAGCCGCTGGTTCTACGAGCGCATCGGCGGCCGCACGGTGATGGCCGACAGCGTGCTGGTCGCCGGCGCCTCCGTGCCGCAGGTCGCCTACGCCTGGGACCCGATCGAGCGCCTGATCGCGGCCTTCCCGTCGGGCTGAGCGAAGCCAGGGCCGAGGGCCCGCCCGGTCTGACACCCGGAAAGGAAGGCCAGGGGCTCTGCCCCTGGACCCCGCCAAAGGCAGGGCCCTT
>CAXSFU010000066.1:0-17567 GCA_964236695.1 uncultured Acetobacteraceae bacterium
GGGCAGAGCCCAGCCTTGCTCGCCTCGACAGGTCAAGACTTTCGGCCGTTGGTATGACACGCCACAGACCTGCCCGTAGGATCATCCAAAGTCGAAGGCTCAGCCCTTGAGGTCGTCCGGGACCTTGCCGCCGTTCTCCGCAAGCTTGCGCATGACCTCGCCGTGCAGCCACACGTTCATGCCCGCCGAGTCGTTCGTGTCACCCGAGTAGTGCAGCTCGCCGGCAAGCTCCTTGCGCGCCGCAAGGCTGCTGTCCAGGCCGAGCAGCTTCATCAGATCGACGATCGAGTGGCGCCAGTCCAGCGCCTGCCCGGCCTGTGCCGCCTTGGCCGTCAGCACCTCGGCCACATCCACGCCCGCGGCCGCCGGCTGCGCCGTCGAGGCCTCCGGGGCGGCGGAGCCAGCATCCGCAACAGGAGTCGAGGCGTCGGCCGCTGCCGCCGGCTGGGCACCCGCCGCAGCAGGATGCGCACCGAAGATCGCTGACATGATCGAGCCGAAGACACTCATTGCCGTGTTCCCCAAAGGACCACGCACCCAACGGCCCGTGCACCCGTAAGTTCGCCCGGCCAGGCCGGACGCCCACGCGGGGCCTGCCGCGCCCCGCCGGTCCGGCTCCGCTACGAAACGATGTTCGACACGGGAACAATGCCTGCCAAGACCGCGAGCTGATGCACGGCGGGCGAGGGATGCACGCCATCGACCGTGCCGGCCACGATCGTGCCGCCGACCGAAGGCGTCACCCACCGCCCCGTCGCGTCCGACGCCACGCTGTTCAGATCCACGATGCCGGCATACCCGTACGACGTGTAGCTGCCGAGCAGGCTCGCGTTCTTGGCAAGCCGCTGCACCTCCACCGGCGAGGCCGACGCCGTCGCGGTGCCGAAGCACAGGACGCTCGACGCCGGCAGCGCGGCGGCAAGCGGCTGGGACAGCACGATGCTGGCCGTGCCCACGCTGCTGACCGTGGTGCCCGCCGAGATCGTCCCGGTGCCGCTGCCCGACGGGCATACCAGCTGCCCCGCCGCCAGGCCGGCGACGCTGGCCATCGCGAGGGTCGTGCTGGCGCTCGCCGTCACGCTCGCTGTGGTGCTAGCGGTCGCCACCGGAAACCCCTGGTTCGCAGCACTCAGGTAGCCGTCGTTGCTGTAGGTCGTGGGGGGGTCGGTGCGCACCCACACCCGCTTGCCGCCCGCGAGGAACGGCGCGGCGTCCGTCTGAAGCACGCCCATCACCGCCGCGGCCGAAAGCCGCCCGATCTCGATGTCGTTGCGCCCGAAGCCGAGGAACACGTCGGTCACGCCGCTGTCCACCGCGAGCCCCGCCTGCCCGCGCTCCTGCACCGACGCCGCGAACGCCGTGGTGGAGCCGCGCGCCACGCCGATGAACCCGATGCCCCTGGCGGCCAGGCTGCGCTGCACGTAGCCCATGCAGCCGTACGTGCCGTCGCTGTTGTCGCCGGTGCCCGCGTCGATGCTGTCGCCCAGCAGCAGCGCCGCCCCCGGTACCGGCACGCCCGCCGGCATCGTCACCAGCGCCAGGATGCCCACAGGGCAGAAGTAGCCGCCGCCCGTGTTGGACAGGACCGAGGGGTTGAGCGTCTGGTCGGTGCCGCCGGTCGAGCGCGCCGAGAACTCCCCCGCGAGCCTCGTCGCCACGCCGGACTGCACGCCGGGATAGTCCATGAGCTGGGCGCCCGCCGCGGAGAAGCTCGCGAAGTTGCGGACAAAGAACTGCGACCCGGCTGCCGGGCTGCACGCGACGAAGTCGCTGCGATAGTCCCCGTGCTTCGGCGCGATGGTGAGCGTGCGGCTGCCCCCGAACGTCACCGGCACGATGTTGCCCGTGAAGGTGTAGGGCTGCCCGCCGACGGTGGCCGCCGTGGTGGCCGCGGACAGGTTGACCGTGGTGGTGGTCGGGTTGTTGCCCGCCCCCGCCGCGGACGCCAGCGGCGCGGAGGTGACGTAGGTGCCCGCCGCGATGCCGCCGCCAGAGCTGGTGACGGCCGCGCCCTGCGTGATCCCGTTGACGCCCAGCAGCGTGCCCGAGAACATCTCGACGGTGGCGCCGCTGGCCTGCGCCGCGTTGGCCTGCACGGTGATCGCCGGCGTGGTCGGGAACGACAGCGACGCCGTAAGGGTGGCCGTGACCTGCCGGTCCACCTCGCCGGATTGCGGCATGTCGAAGGCCGCGTAGACGAGCTGGATCGCCGTCACCTGCCCGACCGGCGGCGCCCACCACGCGGTCTGGTCCATGGAGGTGGTGCTGGTGGCATCGTAGTAGGCGGCCGAGCCGTTGGCCCCCCGCCCGCGGAACCCGATCGGCACCAGCGCCTGCCGCGCGCCGAGCTGCGAGCGGGTGCGGCCCGGCGAAGGCGGCGGGGCCGCCATCGCCTCGGCACCAAGCAGCCTCAGGCCGGCGGCAGACAGCATCAGGCCTCGACGACCGAGCATCAGTTGCCCTCCCCGACCTGGGCCGTGAAGGCCGTCGCACTGTAGCCATAGATCGCCCCGGTGGGCACGCCGTCGCCAGGTCCGTACTGCTCGGCCGCGAACACGCCGCCTGATCCGAACAGCGCCGAGCTGGTCGCCGACGCCGCGGTCCCGTAGCCCAGCCGGAAGCTGTCCGCCGCGTTGGTGCCGCTGATCCTGAGCGACTTGCGGCCCGCGTTGGCCGCCAGCAGCAGAGTGCTGGAGCCCGCCGGCACGGATACCTGCACCTGGGTCAGCACCACCCGATGCACGACGGCCGCGGCCGTGTTGCCGTCCTGGGTGAACACGGGACTCGCCGCGGAACTGTCCAGGGTGACCACCCGCACGCCCGCGCTCGTGGTGTAGCCCGCCGTGATGCTCCCGACGCCGGCGACACTCACCGCGATCTGGATCGCAGTGCGCCCCGCCACGGAAAACGTGTAGCTGCCGTCCGCGGCAGCCACCGTGGTCCGGGCGTTCGCCGACCCGCTCAGCCCGCCGACCGGGTAGTACGACACGCCGCCATTGTCGCTGGCAGAGAACGCCACGGTCGCCCCCGAGGCGCCCAGCCCAACCAGGGTGACCGACAGCGTGCCGGCGCCGGCGTTGCCGAGCACGATCCCGCTGCCGACCGTCCCGGCCGAGAAGGCCTGGGTCGAGGTGACATTCCCCTGCAGGGTCGGCAGCGGCAGGGTGCCAGGCATCGCGCTGATGGTCTGCCCGCGGGCGGGAACCGACAGCAGCACGATCGCCGCCACAAGCCGGTGCGCACGGTTCATGGGAACTCCCCCGCTGTCTGATCCAGGTCGACGTGCCGGTCCGGCATTACTGTGCGGCGACAACGTAGGTGGCGCTGGCACCCGCGGACGCCACGGCGACGTTGTCCTGCAGCACGATCCCGCCCGGCGGCAGGCACCCGAACGAACCGCCCGCCGAGATCTGCAGCGAGTTGGCGATCGTGGCCGACGAGACGGCGCCGAGATAGACATACATCACGCTGCCGCTGGTGTTCTGCAGCAGACAACCCTTGCGCGTGCCCGACGCCGCAAGCACCGAGGTGAAGGTCCCCGCCGTGGCGCTGGTCGTGCCCCCGGTCTGGACGGTGGTGACGCCGGTCGCGGCGGTGAGCACCGAGCCGATGCTGTTCGTGCCCGCAGGAAGCGACGGAAGCGCGGTGACGCCCACCGTGCCGAGCGCATTGGGTCCGGCAGGCAGCGGCGTGCCGGACGTCAGCAGGCCCTTGCCCGTCACGGCATCGAACATCGGCAGCGACGCGTTCGTGCCCGGGACGGCCGTGCCGGCAGTGCCGGTCGGCGTGGACGCGGCAGCACCGGCCGACCCGTTGCCGGACAGGCTCTGCGCCATCGCCGGGGTGCCGGGAAGAACCAGCCCGGCCACGATCCGGCCCATGCGCAGCAGGCGGCGGTGAGTGATGCCCATTGTCGTCAACCCCGTTGATTGTGATGCAGCCTGCCCCGCACGGAGGCGACGCTGTCCTGGTGCCGCCCGCGCCGGCGGGCGGCACCCTACTGGGCGAGGAGCACGTAGGAGGCGCCGGCGCCGGCGGCGGCGATCCAGACGGTGTCCTGTGCGACCACCACGCCGCCATGCGCGCAGTCGAGAGGCGTGCCGGCGGCAACCGCCAGCCCGGCCGCCAGCCCCGTCGGCGGGCTCGGCCCGAAGAACACGTATTCCGTGGCGGCACTGGTGTTCTGGATCGTGCAGCCGCGACGCAGAACCGCGCCCGCTGCCGCCAGGGCCATTGTATAGGTGCCGCCGGTCGCGCTCGTGGCACCGGTCGTCTGCAGCGTCCTCACGCCGATCACCGCGGCACCGCCAGAACCGCCGCCCCCGGACACGTACAGCGGGTTGCTTGCGCTCGTGCCCGGACACACCTGCGCCACCGGCTCGGCGCCCCCAAGGCTCGGGCACAGCGTCACGACTGCAGGCGCCTGCGTCTGCCCGAACTGGTTCCCCGCCGTGTCCTCGATCGAGTAGTTCGGATACAGCCGAACGATCGGCGCCACCATGGTCTGTGCCCCGCCCCGCGCCGGCAGCACAAGGGTGACGCCAACCGCATACGCCAGCAGCCACCCCGCGGAATTCACGGATCGGATCATGGGTCACCTCGCATCAGGGTGTCGCAAGCCGCAGCCAGCCGGCCTGGCCATCCACCTGCGAAATCTGTTTTCCAGACCCGGACAGCCCGGGCTCGGATGGCACAGCAGAAGTCGGCCCGCCAAGACCGGTTCAATCGAGAAGCAGATCTGGCCTATTTTCGCTCCGCCAGACAAATAAACTAAGATTTTCAACAAATTCCACGTTATATATTTAAACATCTTACTTAAACAACGTTTTGATTATCTCAGAATAAATAAAGTAAATAACATCAGATATTATTTGTAATAAATGACAGTCATACAGTTAAGGTGCGTCAAACCTATTATATCGGCAACCGGTTACTTTGACCGTCTAGGAAAGGAAGGCCAGGGGCTCTGCCCCTGGACCCCGCCAAAGGCGAGCCTTTGGAAGGCACTTCTTAAGGAAGGCCGGGTCCAGGGGCGGCTCGCCCCTGGCGGGTCCAGGGCAGAGCCCTGGCCTTGCTTGCCTCGACAGGTCAAGGCTTTCAGCCGTTGGTATTACCACCCCGTCACTGCCCGGACCCACCACAACGCACCAGAACTATCCCTGCGCTTCAGGCAGGGCCTGGTTGGGCGGAACCTCCCGCACCGGCACGCTGCGATTCACCTGTGGGTGACAGACAAGCCAGATTGCCGCCTCTGTGCCGGACAACACCAATGTGGCTTCCGCGCTGAACCCGAAGTGTCGCAGCACGACGCTCGACGCGACACCGATTCCGGTCGCAATGCCGATGATGGTCGTGCCCGAGGCGGGCGGCAAAGGATTGCGGAACTTCGAGGTCATGGCAGTCACGTCACCTTCCATATACCACTCGTAATCTGGACATCACCAAACGTTGCCTTGTTGTCGACGCATCGCTCAAAACAGAACACCCGCACGGCGATGAATTTTCAGGTTTTCAGCACCAACCAGAATCTAAGAAACGCCCAGACGCACGCTTTATCTATGCTTCTTCAGACGGTGCTACACAGCCAGATGTTGAAACAACACAATCTGGTTTGGATAGATGATCCAGGTAGATCGCAGATCATGCCCCAGTCTTCTGGCGCTGAACGTCCGGACACCAACGATACCTGCATTCTGCCCAGCCATGGGGCAGTTGGTCCAACAAATTCGTCTTCCATGACGGTCATGGCTCGTCGCCGCCCACCCATGCAGACCGCGACACCCGCGCAGTTCGCACCTCCGGGCATGATGCGCCCGGTGCCACGCAGGTCGCCGAGTGCCCGCATGACACACAGCACTGCATCACTTCCAAGCAACGCCCACGTTCAGAAGCAAACCAGTCACGCAAGCCGCAAGCCTCGGATCACCCCAGCACCCGGGAGCGGAACCGGCATCGCCACCTGCTGCATGGCCCGCAAGCCACGCAGAACCTGGAAGCCTGCCATCCCACCCTGATCGAGCCGCAATTGCCGGATTCCACAGCGCCGGTCCCGGAAAATGGTGCCCAGGGGCGGAGTCGAACCACCGACACTGCGATTTTCAGTCGCATGCTCTACCAGCTGAGCTACCTGGGCATCCCCGGAACCGACCGGACCTGTGATCTAGCGCAGCGACGACGCTCGATCAAGCCGCCTCTCCGGCCTGCAACCCACGCCACCGCTGCAGCCGAACAGCCGGATATCGTCGAAATCCACCCGCCATGCGCGGGCACCCCCCCCCCCTCGTCGATCTCACCCCAAAGGCCGAAAGCCTTGATCTGTGGAGGCAAGCAGGGCTGGGCTCTGCCCAGACCCGCCAGGCGAAGGTGGCCAAAGGTTGCGACGATCCGCTTGGATCGTCGGAATGGCCACCGAAGGGAGCCGCCCCTGGACCGGCCTTACTTAAGGGGTGGATTCCAAAGACTTGCCTTTGGCGGGGTCAGGGGCAGAGCCCCTGGCCTTCCTGTCCTAGACGGTCAGAGCAACCAGCCCACGCGTGCACCGTCCCGGCATGCCCACGCGGTCCGGCAGGCCCGCAAACACGCCCCCGCCTCCACGATGTCCGGCTCCGCCCACAAGGCGCCGGGAAACCGCTCGTACACGCCCTCCGTGTCCAGGGGCACCACCAGCCGCGAGCCCACAACCCGAAGCTGCGGCCGCGCGGCGATGTCGGGCGCCAGGCCCCAGCCGGTCGCCACCACCTCCACCCCGAGCTGCGCCGCCTCCGCCAGGTTGAGCCCGTAGCCCTCGCTCCGATGCAGGGACACATAGGCGTCGATCACCCCGTAGAACTCGCGGATCGAACAGGCCACCACCGCCGTGTCCAGCACCAGGATGCGCCCGTCGTCGCCGGCGTAGCTGACGAGATGCTCGAACAGCCTGCGGTGCCGCGCCACGTCATGACACCGCACCACAAGCCTGGCCTCGGCCTCGCCTGCCGACGGCAGGGCGTCGCCGGCGACGCTGCGGAACGCAGCCCGGAACGCATCGATCGCGCCGCAAGGATTCTTGCGCGCGTAGTTCGAGGCGAACGAGAACGACGTCCCCGCCACGAACGCCCGCTCGGACAGCCCCAGCCGGCGACGCACCGCCCCACGCTCGTCGGCCGAGATGGCCTGCATCGGTGCGCGATCGACCGCGTGCGGCACCACACGGATCGGGGCATCGAACTCCGGAAGTCCGCGAACCATGGCGTCCGCCACGAACGGCGAAGGCACCCAGATCTCGTCGACCAGCTCCGCGCACGCCCGCCACTCCGGCGACACCACGGTCAGCTCCCAGGCCCAGTACCCGACCACCGCCACGCCCCCGAGCGCCTGCGGATCGAACAGCGCCATCGCCCTCGCGAAATCCGGCGGATTGACGTGCACGACCAGCTCGCCGGCCCGCCAGGCCGCCAGCACGGACAGATCGGCGCCCGCCGTGGTCGGGTGGTTCGACACGATCGCCAGCCCCGGCGTCAGGTCGAGTTCCAGAACCGCGACACCGCGGGCACGCAGATCCAGCACCATCAGCTCTGCGCCGCGCTGCAACCCGCAACGCGAGCTGAACAGCCCCGCCACCGCAACACGGGTCCCGGCGGGATGCAGTCGAGGCCGCTTGCGCAAGGGCTCGAGACGACGGTCCTGCTGCACAAGCCCCGGATCGGCCAGTCGCGCCGACTCCGCCCGACGCTCCAGGAACAGCCGCAGCCCGTCCGCGGCGCCCACGACCGTGCGGCGCAGCGGGGCGGGCAATCGTCTGATAAGACCTATGGACAAGCGGACGCCACCCCTGCAAAGACGCTTCCAGATTCGTCACGGCACCGCAAGCCCGGCGCTGCCGCTGCGGCAAGCCCACGCAGGGCACCAAGCCCTGCAGATAGCCGGCCGCAAGCCTTGCGCCCCGGCAGGCCAATGCCGGCAATCCTGCATCCTACACCCTGCGGGTATGATCTCCGCCGCAATGCGCGCATTGCCACCGCTCGGACAGCACGACCCCGTCCGGACAGCCCACCTCGCAAGAGAACAGGTAGGCGGCCTGTGTGCCGCACCAGGGACAACGGTGCAGCCGGCGCGCGACGTGCGCGCCCGAACCGGCTCCCTGCATCGCCCCGGCGGCGATCCTGGCACTCACCGCCCGGTGCCGCCTCGAACGATCGAGCGCCTCACAGGCGCGACGCAGGAACGCAAGGCGCATCCGGACCGCACGCGCCAGCGAGAACGGCAGACGGGTCGACACCACGGTGGCGCGATGCCGCCGCATCCAGGCATCGCCAGTCCCCTCCGCCGTCAACGCAATTGGTCCTGTTCCGCAACATCATGACCGCGACACGCCCGCTGCCGCTCCCCGGTTCCGGGCACCGCCAGCCGGAGCGGACATCCTGCAGTCACGCAGAGAGTCGCCGCGCTGCCTGCGCGAACACCGTTTCCGGCAACAGCCCCTGCATGCAGGTATGCTCGTAGGGACATTCGGAAAGCCTGTCGTATCCGCATGGCGAGCACGGAACCACGGACATCAGCGCCTGGGAACGTGGCCCGCGCGGCCCCCACTCCTGCGGCTGGTGGCTGGCGGAATAGATCGCAAGCGTCGGTGCCCCGATCGCCGCGGCAAGGTGGCCGACCCCGGAGTTGTTGCAGACCACCAGGTCGGCCGCGCGAAGCACCTCCGGGATATCCGACCAGGCGGTGCGCCCGGCCAGGCTGACGACCCTGCCCGCGCAGCCGCTCTGCTCGACAATATGACCGAGCGACCCGGTCTGTGCCCGCGAGCCAACCAGCAGAACCACGCAGTCGAGCCGCATCACCAGTGCCCGAACCAGTTCCACGTAATGTGCCACCGGCCAGTCCCGCAGGTCGGAGTTGCTGACGGGCGCAATCACGACGCGATGGCGGCCCCGTGGCAGCGACTCGAGCATCTCCGCCACCAGGCCCGGCGCGGCGGCGCTCACGGCATGACCCTGCGCCGGGGTCACCGGATAGAGCTGACCCATGCGGTCGGCAAGCAGCTGCACGAGCATCGAGAGCTGCTCGCCGATATGCAGGTCGCTGCGGCGGAACCGCGCGATGGCCGGCGCTTCCAGCTGGTCCAGCAGCACGCCGCTGAAGCTCATGATGGCACGCAGCGGCCGTCCCGAGGTGTGCACCCGGAACTCGAACGTGTCGTGCCCGCCATTGTTGGCGAACTCAACCTGCACCCCCTCGTTGATCTCAGAGGCGATCTGGTCCGCCGTGATCACACGCGCGGCAACGATGTTCGAGGCGCCATGCGCGACGTCGACGGTGATGCGGGTGCGCTTCAGTCCGAACCGAAGCCCGGACAGCTGCAGCCCGAACGTCGCGCGAAACCGGCCAAGCGGCAGCGTCACGTACGGACCGTAGATGACATGGGTGTCGCCCACGCTGAAATCCGTCTCGTAACGGAACGGCGTGCGCCGCGGCATGCGCGAGCTGAACCGTTCCGGACCGAGAAGAATGTTGCTCATCCGCTCCATGTTGTCGGTGGAACGCGCGGCCTGGTCGAACGGCAGCAGCACGTCGAGGAACGGGAAACGCGCACTGAGCCCGATGCCGCAGCGCGTGCCCGCATCGACCTCCTCCAGCAGGTGGCGGGTGTCCTCGTCCACCCGCAGGTCGATGGCGACGTCATGGAACCCGGCCGCGGCCGCTCGGAACGCGTCCACCCCCTCGACCGGCCTGCCATCCCAGTTCCTGGCGTTCTCGGGAAAGTAGTTGTAGGTCGCAACCTCGTCGACGAGGCCGCACGACTCGGCCGCGGCGCGGTTCCAGTCCCCCACGACAAGCCTGATGCGCGCACCCGGGAACGCCTCGCGCAGGTGACGCAGCGCCGGAAGCCCGATGATGAAGTCGCCGAAATGTCCGAGCGCCAGCGCCAGAACGCGCGTGACGCCAGCCATGGGCCGGCCGAAATCGTAGAGCGCAAGCTCATGCGGCTCTGCCGCCAGTGTGGTGACGCGCTGCACGCCGGTCTCGCGCTCCGGGACGACCCCTTGTGTAGACCCTGTGCCAATCGCGTCAAAGGCGACGTGAACCGTATCCTGCGGGAGCACGCGCGCTCTTGGCCGGGCATCCAGCGACCAGTCCGGCGCCAGTATCTTTTCTATGACCAGCTCCAGCTCATAGCAACCGCCTGAGTGCCCCTCGGGTGGAACTGAATAGTCGAAATGCAGGTCGTTGTCGGCAAGATGACGCAGTCGATAGCTGTTCGGCGCCAGCGCCCCTTCAACGTCGGCCATCAGCGATGCGGGGGTATAGAATCTTTGATGATCGGCGTTGTACTGTGACGGCAGAGCGATCCGCTTCTCGTACAGGAACTGGTGCGGCACCATGATCACCAGAAAGCCGCCAACCCTCAGCACTCTGAACCAATCCTGCAGGGCATTGCGAAAATCGGGAATATGTTCCAGGCAGTGGCTTGCGAACACTGAGTCCTGCGAACCATCGGCAAACGGCAAGGTTCGTCCGTCATAGCCAGGAAAATCCAGCTCAACACCCACCGCCTGCGGCACGATGGGCACCACATCGGCGATGTAGCCCTTGTATCCGATGTCCAGGATGGCCTCGCCCGAGAGATAGGTGTCGATGAACCCGTTCTCGAGACGCAGCCCGTAGGTCTTGCTTGCCTCCTCGCCCACCCGCCGTCCTGGCCCGACGTCACTCACTGGCGATGCCCCCTGCGGACGGTGCCGCCTCGACCTGCAATGGACGACAATCGCCCGGAGGCCGCTATGTCCGTCCAGAAACGGGGCGGGTCAAGACCGCCGGCGGCGTGACAGCGACATCGAGCCCGGGCCGGGCTCGCCCTCAGCCCGCGAACCGCACCAGACGCCCCGCCGGCCCGCCCAGCACCTCGTCCTCGCGCATCACGGCCCGCCCGCGCACGATCGTCGCCACCGGCCACCCCTGCACCACCATCCCCGCGAACGGCGTCCACCCCGCGGGTGTCGCGATCCAGTCGTCGGTGATCTCGCGCCGCCGCCCCATGTCCACCACGGTGAAATCCGCGTCATACCCCACCGCAAGGCGCCCCTTGCCCACCACGCCATACACCCTCGCCGGCCCCGCGCACATCAGGTCCGCCAGCCGCGACAGCGACAGCCGCCCCGCGCTGACATGGTCGAGCATCACCGGCACGATCGTCTGCACCCCCGTCAGCCCCGCCGGGCACTCCGGCCACGGCCGCGCCTTCGCGGCCCGCGGATGCGGCGCATGGTCGGACCCCAGCGTGTCCACCGTGCCGTCCGCCACCGCCGCCCAGCTCGCCGCATGGTGCCGCGCGTCGCGGATCGGCGGGTTCATCACCGCGAGCCCGCCCAGCCGCTCGTAGCACTCCGGCGCCACCTGGGTGAGGTGGTTCACCAGCACCTCCACCGTCGCCACGTCGCGATGCCCCGCGAGATACCCCATCTCCTCCGCCGTCGACACGTGCAGGATGTGCGACTGCCGCCCCGTGCGCCGCGCCAGCGCCATGATCCGCCGCGTCCCCAGGAACGCGCACTCCTCGTCCCGCCACAGCCGGTGCGAATCGTAGGGATCGCCGACCCGGAACATCCCCCGCCGCGCCTGCAGCCGGTACTCGTCCTCGCTGTGGAAGCTGACCCGCCGGTGCCCCACCCGCATCACCGCCTCGATGCCCGCGTCGTCCTCGATCATCAGGTCGCCGGTGGAGCTGCCCGCGAACAGCTTCACCCCGCACACCCCCCGCCCCAGCTCCAGCCCGCCCAGCGCCGCCGTGTTGCCCCGCGTCGCCCCCACGTAGAACCCGAAGTCGCACCAGCTCACCCGCTCGGCATGCTCCTGCTTCCACGCCACCCGCGCCGCATCCGTCACCGCCGGCGCCGTGTTGGGCATGTCGAACACCGCCGCCACCCCGCCCAGCACCGCCGCCCGCGTCCCCGTGTGGATGCTCTCGATCGAGGCGTCCCCCGGATCGCGCAGATGCACGTGCGGGTCGATCAGCCCGGGCAGCACGTGCAGCCCCGCGACATCGATCACCTCGGCCGCCGCCGCCAGGCGCCCCACCCCCAGCGCCGCGATCCGCCCGTCGCGGACACCGACGTCGACCTCTGCCTCGCCCCAGGGAAGGACGCAGGTGCCGCCGCGCAGGATCAGGTCGAAATGGGAGGTCATGCGGCCAGGATCGCGAACCCGGCACGACGAAGCAAGCAAGGTTGAGGCTCTGCCTCAAACTCCGCCAGGGGCAGCGCCCCTGGACCGGCCTCCCTTAAGTCAAGGGATCAAAGGGCCTCACGGCCCTTTGCGGGTCTGGGCGGAGCTGCCCAAAGGTTCCGACGACCCGCTTGGGTCGTTGGAATGGGCAGCGGAGGGGGAGCCCAGACTTGCTTCCTGCCTTGCCACCACCTCCCGGTACAGCCCCAGCGTGGTCTGCGCGATCGACGCCCAGCTGAACCGCTCCAGCACCCGCGCCCGCCCCGCCAGCCCGAACCTGCGCCGCAGCGCCGGGTCCGCCCCCAGCCGGTTGATCGCCGCAGCCAAGCCGGCGCTGAACGCCGCCGGGTCCGCCGGCTCGAACGTCCCCGCCGCCAGCCCCGGATCGACCAGCAGCCCCGTCTCCTCCGGCACCACCACCTCCGGGATTCCCCCCACGGCCGAGGCGACCACCGCCGTCTCGCACGCCATCG
This sequence comes from uncultured Acetobacteraceae bacterium, assembly GCA_964236695.1. Lineage (GTDB taxonomy): Bacteria > Pseudomonadota > Alphaproteobacteria > Acetobacterales > Acetobacteraceae > CAXSEF01. The sequence goes on from CAXSFU010000066.1 coordinate 12,678, forward strand.
CCTCCAGGTTGATGATCCCGAACGGCTCGTACACCGAAGGGCAGCAGAACACCGCCGCATGGCTGTACAGCTCGATCGCCTCCGCGCGCGACACCATCTCGCGCACCCAGACCACCCCGGGCCGCACGGCCTGCACCTCGGCCACCGCGGCCGCCATCTCGCGCCCGATCTCCGGCGTGTCCGGCGCCCCCGCGCACAGCACCACCTGCAGGTCCGGATCGATCGCGGGAATGGCGCGCACCAGGTGGATGATCCCCTTCTGCCGCGTGATCCGCCCCACGAACAGCACGTACGGCCGCTCCGGATCGACCCCGTGCCGCAGCAGCGCCGCGCGCGACGACGCCGGCCGGTACTCCCCGGGATCGATCCCGTTGTGGATCACCCGCACCCGCGAGGCCTCGACGTCGAACAGCCGCAGCACGTCGGCCCGCGTCTCCTCCGACACCGCGATCACCGCGTCGGCGCCCTCGATCGCCGTGCGCTCCATCCACGCGCTCAGATGGTAGCCCCGCCCGAGCTGCTCCACCTTCCAAGGCCGCAGCGGCTCCAGCGAATGGATCGTCAGCACGTACGGCACGCCCCAGAGCTGCGCCGCGATCACCCCGCCCATGTCCGCGTACCAGGTGTGGCAATGCACGACCTGCGCGTCGACCGTGTCCTTCGCCATCGCCAGCGACCGCGCGAACGCGTCGACCGCGCCCTCGAACCGCGGGTCCGTGCCCTCCCTCGCCCCGGCCCACGCCGGATACCCGCGCACAGACAGCGCGCCGTCGCGCACGGCCTGGTCGCCGAAGCAGCGCACCTCCACCTCGACCAGCGCCGACAGCGCCCGGGCCAGGTACTCCACGTGCACCCCCGCCCCGCCATAGACACCGGGCGGATACTCCTTGCTGAACAGCGCCACCTTGCGCAGCGCGCCCGCCCCGACGGCCTCGGCCGTCACGACAGCCGGTCGATCATCGGCTGCGTGATCAGGCACACCCCCGCCGCCGTGCGCCGGAACCGCGCCGCGTCCAGCTCCGGGTCCTCGCCCACCACGAGGCCCTCGGGAATGCGCACGCCCCTGTCCACCACCACGTCGCGCAGCCGCGCATGCCGGCCGATCTCCGCGTATGGCAGGACCACCCCGCCCTCGATCCGCGTGTAGGAATGCGCATGAACCCCGGTGAACAGCAGCGAGCGCCGCACCTCGCTGCCCGACACCACGCACGCCCCCGAGATCACCGAGCTGACCGCAGAGCCGCGCCGCCCCTCCTCGTCGTGCACGAACTTCGCCGGCGGCACGACCTCGCCATACGTCCAGATCGGCCAGTCCCTGTCGTACAGGTCCAGCCCCGGCACGAAGTCCGTCAGGTCGATGTTGGCCGACCAGTAGGCGTCCACCGTGCCGACGTCGCGCCAGTACGACCCGCTTTCCTGCGACGAGCGCACGCAGGACCGCGCGAACCGGTGCGCCACCGCCTTCCCGCCCGCCACGATGTGCGGGATGATGTCGTGCCCGAAATCATGGCTGGAGCCCTCGCTCGCCGCGTCGCGCCGCAGCTCGTCGAGCAGGAACCGCGTCTCGAACACGTAGATGCCCATGCTCGCCAGCGCATGCCCCGGATCGCCCGGGATCGCCGGCGGATCGGCCGGCTTCTCCAGGAACGAGACGATGCGGTCCTCCTCGTCGACCCCCATCACCCCGAACGCCACCGCCTCCATCCTGGGCACCTCGATGCAGCCCACGGTGACGTCCGCGCCCTGCTCGCAGTGCTGCTGCAGCATCAGCTCGTAGTCCATCTTGTAGACGTGGTCGCCGGCCAGCAGGATGATGTACTTCGGGTCGTAGCTCTCGATGATGTCGATGTTCTGGAACACCGCATCCGCCGTGCCCGAGTACCACCCGGTCTCGGTGACCCGCTGGCTCGCAGGCAGGATGTCGAAGCTCTCGTTGCGCTCGGGCCGGAAGAAGTTCCAGCCGCGCTGCATGTGCCGGATCAGGCTGTGCGCCTTGTACTGCGTCGCCACCCCGATGCGCCGGATGCCCGAGTTCACCGCGTTGCTCAGCGCGAAGTCGACGATCCGCGACTTGCCCGCAAAGTACACCGCCGGCTTGGCCCGCGTGTCCGTCAGCTCCATCAGCCGGCTGCCGCGCCCCCCCGCAAGCACGTAGGCCATCGCATGACGCGCAAGCGGCGCGCCACCCCCGGAGAGCTGACCCATCGGATGTTCCTTCCCGCCGGACACGGCCCCCCGATTACCGCGCAAACCGGCACCGGGCACAAGCCGCTTCTGTCCGGCGACGAACCGCCCGCCCGCCCGGCGCCGTCACACCAGGCCCTTGATCCGCAGCAGCCCGAACGCCGCCACCGTCACCATGCAGGTGATCCGCCCGTCCGCGATCATCGCCTCCACCTCGGCCAGCGCAAAACGGCGCGCCACCATGTCCCCCTCGCTCGCCTCCCGCCCCGCCGGCCCCTGCGTCAGCCCCGTCGCCACGAACAGGTGCCCACGCTGGTTCGAGTACCCCGCCCCCTGGAACAGCGTCCCCACCGCCGCCATCGCGCCCGCCACCAGCCCGGTCTCCTCCGCCAGCTCGCCCGCCGCCACCTGCGCAGGCGTCGCGTCCGGACGCTCCTCCCACATCCCCATCGGCAGCTCCCACATCCGCCGCCCGACCGGATACCGGAACTGCTCGACCAGCGTGATGCCCCGGTCCTCGCCCAGCGCCGCGACCACCACGAAGTCGCCGCGCTCCACCACGCCGTACAGGCCGTCCGACCCGTCCGGCCGCCGGATGACGTCCTCGCGCACCCGCAGCCAGCGGTTCTCGTAGGCGATCCGGCTGGACACCGTCACGAACCCGCCATCGTCACGGACCCCAGCGTCATCCATGGCCCACCCCTTCGTCCTGAACGGCCACGCTAGCACCCCCGGCAGGCCACGTGTCGCGCCCGGCGCCGGAACACCGTCATGTCCATGCCGACGGCTGAAAGCCTTGAGCCAGCGAGGCAAGCAAGGCTGGGCTCTGCCCAGACCCGCCAGGAGCGAGCCGCCCCTGGACCCGGCACAACTTGAGAATTGGATTCCAAAGGCTCGGCTTTGGCGGAGTCCAGGGGCAGAGCCCCTGGCCTTTCTGCTTTGACCGCTCAGAGCAGCTGGCTCGACAAGATGGCCCGTTGGTGGAATGAACGGGCCGACGCCCCGGAGCCCGGAGACCCGCAATGAACGCCGCCAGCAAGCTCCTCGCCCTCGCGACCGCAGCGGGCCTTGCGGCCTGCAACGCCCCGGCCGAGCCCGCGGCCCGGACCGGCTCTGCCGGACAGGCCGCATCCACGGCCAAGGCCACGCCGGCGCCGTACGTCAACCCGCCGGAAACCAGCAGCGGCTACTAGCGCCGCCATGCGCCAGCCCGGCCCGCGACGGCGCGACATCCTGACCGGCCTGCCCGCCCTTGCCGCCGGCGCCGCAGCCCCCGCCCTGCCCTCGCCCAGGCGCCAGGACATCGCGGTCCTCGCCCCCGACCGCCTGGCCAGCCTGGAAGCCGCCATCGGCGAGATGCAGCGCCGCTCCCTGCGCGATCCCGACGACCCCGCCGGCTGGCGCGCCCACGCCCTCGCCCACCACCGCGCCTGCGGCGGCACGGCAAACCAGGCGCCCGTGCACGGAACCCGGTGGTTCCTGCCATGGCACCGTGCCTTCCTCGCCGTCACCGAACGCAAGCTCAGGGCGATCTCCGGCGACCCCTCCCTCCGCCTGCCCTACTGGAACTGGAGCAGCGACCGCGCGGTCCCCGCCGCCTTCGCCCGGCCGGCCAGCCCCCTGGCCCGCGCGGTCCGCTTCGGCCCCGACCGCCCGCTGCGCGCCACCGAGGTCGACCACCTCGCCCATGACCCGGGCCTCGCCCGCCTCGGCGTCGCGGCGCTCTCGGCGCGAACCTTCCAGGCGAGCGGGGCGGACGACGTCGCCGCCTCGTTCGGCGGCATGGCCACCCCTGGCCCGTCGGACCCGCGCGGCCGCAGCCGGCTGGAAGGCATCCCCCACGCCGCGGTCCACAACTACGTCGGCGGCGTCGCGGCGGACGGCACGCCAGGCGACATGACCGTGCTGGCCACCGCGGCGCTCGACCCGCTGTTCCTCGCCCACCACGCCAACCTCGACCGCCTCTGGGACGCCTGGCGCAGCGACCCCGCCCGCCGCGCCACCGAACCGGACGAAACCGCCTTCACCGGCCAGGCCTTCGTCTTCCCCTGGCTGGACGGCACCCCGCTGCGCATCACCGTCGCCGAAACCCTGGACTCCGCCGGACCGCACGACACCTACGACCGGCTGCACCCGTTCCGCGCCCCCCCGCCCACCCGCGACCCCCCGCTCAAGGCGCCACCTCTCCTCACGCGACTCCTGCCCGCGCCCCCGCCCGCCGCCCAGGACCGACAGCGCCTCGTGCTCCGCATCAGCGGCGTCCTGCCGCAGGACCGCCCGATGAGCGTCGAGGTCGCGCTGGCCGCACCGGACGGCGAGCCCGGCAGCGCCATCCCCGTCGGCGCCTTCGCCTGCGGCCGCCACCCGAGCCCGCCCGGATACCCCGACACCGAAATCCGCTTCGACGTCACCGCCGCGCTGCGCCGGCTGGGCACCCAAATGGTGGCGGTCCTGGTCCTGCCGCTGAGCCTGGGACCGGCCGCCCCGGCGCCGTTCGGCTTCGACGCCATGGACATCGTGCCCGCCTGACTCCCGCCTCGACGCCGCGCAGCCCCTCATGCCAACGGCCGAAAGCCTTGAGCCATCGAGGCAAGCAAGGCTGGGCTCTGCCCAGACCCGCCAGGAGCGAGCCGCCCCTGGACCCGGCCTTACTTAGCTCGACTTTGGCCATCAGGCAGCTTGGCAAAGCGCGTAGGCAATGCCGTC
>CAXSFU010000067.1:0-14585 GCA_964236695.1 uncultured Acetobacteraceae bacterium
GACGCCGCCCTCAGCCACAAGGACATCGTCGCAACCGTCATGACAGCCCTGGGCCGTGGCGCCGTGCGTCCGGGCGAGCTGGAGAGCGTGCGCGCCTGAGCGGGCGGTCCGATGGCACGGCGAAGGGCGGACCAGATGCTGGTGGACCGGGGGCTGGTGGAAAGCCGGACCCGCGGCCAGGCGCTGATCCTGGCGGGCAAGGTGTTCAGCGGCCAGGTGCGGGTCGACAAGGCCGGCGACCTCCTGCGCGAGGACGCGCCCCTCGAGGTGAGGGGACAGGATCATCCCTGGGTGTCGCGGGGCGGCCTGAAGCTCGACCACGCGCTCGCGGAGTTCGGCCTTTCCCCGTCGAATCTCGTCTGCCTCGACGTCGGCGCGTCGACGGGCGGGTTCACCGACGTGCTGCTGCATCGCGGGGCGGCGAGGGTGCATGCGGTCGACGTCGGACATGGGCAGCTCGCGTGGAGCCTGCGGCAGGACCCGAGGGTGGTCGTGCACGAGAGGGTCAACGCGCGGCACCTGGACCGGGACAGGCTGGGCGAGGAGGTGGACGCGCTGGTGTGCGACGCGAGCTTCATCGGGCTGCGGACGCTGCTGCCGCTGCCGCTGCAGCTCTGCCGGCCGGGAAGCTGGGCGGTGATGCTGATCAAGCCGCAGTTCGAGGCCGGGCCCGGTCAGGTCGGGGCCAAGGGCGTGGTGCGTGATCCGGAGGTTCATCGGTCGGTGTGCGGGCAGGTCGTCTCCTGGCTGGGCACCGGACAAGGCTGGACGGTGCTGGGCGTGACGGAGAGTCCGATCCGCGGGCCGGAAGGCAACGTCGAGTTCCTGCTCGCGGCGGAGAAGCCGCGATAGCGGCTGTCGCGAACCTGGCACCAGACAGGAAGCAAGAATCTTCTTCTTCTGAAGAAAAAGAAGCAAAAAGACCTTGTCCATAGGGCTCCGGCCGCGCGGGCAGCTCCGGAATCCAACAGGCAAAAGTTCTTTGGTTCTTTTTTTCAAGAAAGAACATGCTTTCTTCCTGCTCTCGATCAGGAAATCGGGGCCGGCAGATCCATGATGGCCTCCAGGCCGTGCGCCTCGCCGACGCGGGTCCGTCGAGGGGCGCAGCAGGGCGTACGGGCCGGCGCCAAGCTGCGCAAGCAGAAGGACCTGGTCGTGGGCTGAGAGGCGCCCGGGCCGATCCGCCGGCACGCAGCAGAGGATGGCCCGGGCGCCGTTCGTGGCGTGAGAGTGCTCAGGGCAGCGACGTGTCGAACTGCAGGGCGGCGAGCCGCGCGTAGAGGCCGCCCTGGCGCACCAGCGCGTCATGGGTCCCGGTGGCCACGATGCGCCCGGCCTCCATGACCACGATGCGATCGGCCCTGCGCACGGTGGCAAGCCGGTGGGCGATCACCAGCGTGGTGCGCGAGGCAAGGCTGGCCAGGGCGTGCTGCACCGCGGCCTCGCTTTCGGCATCGAGCGCGCTGGTGGCCTCGTCGAGCAGCAGGATCGGGGCGTCGCGCAGGATGGCCCGCGCGATCGCCAGACGCTGCCGCTGCCCGCCCGACAGCCGCACGCCGCGCTCGCCCAGGAACGTGTCGTAGCCCTGCGGCAGGGCGTCCAGGAACCCGCACGATGCCGACGCCGCCGCGTCGCGCACCTCGGCGTCCGTGGCGTCGGGCCGGCCGAAGCGCAGGTTGGTCCAGACATCGGCGCCGAACACCACCGGCTCCTGCGCCACCAGCCCGAGGCGGGCGCGTGCCGACGAGGGGTCGACGTCGCGCAGGTCGATGCCGTCCAGGCGCACCGTGCCGGCCGAAGGGTCGTGGAAGCGCAGCAGGAGCTGGAACACAGTGGTCTTGCCCGCGCCGGACGGGCCGACCAGGGCCACCGTCTCGCCGGGTGCCACCGCGAGCGTGAAGTCGCGCAGGGCCCGCTGTCCCGGACGCGCCGGATAGGCGAAGTCCACCGCCTCGAAGGCGATCCGGCCTTCGGGCGGGGCCGGCAGCCTGCGCGGCCGCGCCGGTGCTGCGATCGTGGGGCGCACCGACAGCAGCTCGGCGATGCGGTCCGCAGCACCCGCGGCACGCTGCAGCTCGCCCCACAGCTCGCTCAGGCCGGCGCCCGAGGTCGCGACGATCACCGCGTAGAACACGAAGGCGGAGAGCGCGCCCGCGCTCATCCTGCCGGCGAGCACCTCGCGTCCGCCGACCCACAGCGACAGCGTGATCGCCCCGAAGCCGAGCAGGATGACCCCCCCGATTACCAGCGCGCGCGAACGGATGCGGGCCCGTGCGGCGGCGACCGCACGCTCCGTGGCGTCGCCGAAGCGCGCGCGGGCCTGCGGCTCGTGGGTGAAGGCCTGCACGGTGCGCAGCGCGGAGACCGTCTCCTCCGCCAGCGCCGCGAGGTCGGCCACGCGTTCCTGCGCCACGCGCGACAGCGCCCGCTCGCGCCGCGAGAACAGCACCAGCGGCACCACCACGAACGGCACGACCGCCACGACCACCAGCGACAGCGACGGGCTGGTGGCGACCAGCATCGCGAACGCGCCGGCCAGCAGCACCGCGCTGCGCAGCCACTGGCTGAGGGCCGAGCCGGCGAGGGCCTGCAGCACCGCGGTGTCGGCGACGAGGCGCGACAGCACGTCGCCGGTGCGCGCGGTCTCGAACCAGGCGGGCGACAGCGTGGTCACGTGGTCGAACACGGCGCGGCGCAGGTCGGCGCCGACGCGCTCGCCCAGCCAGGTGACGAGGGCGAAGCGGCAGGAGGTGGTGACCGCCAGCGCCGCGATCACGGCGGTCACGCCAAGCGCGGTGGCGTCGAGCCGGGCCTGGCTGCCGGTCGCGAGACCGCCGTCGACCAGATGGCGCACCGCCTGGCCCAGCAGCAGGACCAGCCCGGAGGCGGCGAGCAGGCACACGGCGGCACCCAGACCCTGCCAGACGTAGCGACGCAGGAACGGCAGCAGCAGGCGCAGGGCGGACGGGGCGGCCCTGGTCGTGTTCCGCGGAACCGGCGGGATCGGAGGGTGCACCGGCATGTGCGCGTTCTAGCGCGCGTGCACCGTCGCTGTCGCTCCTGGATGGAGCATCTTTCGTCAGGCGGGAGCGTCCGCGGGCAGCGTCTTGGTTTGAGAAGGCCAGGGCTCTGCCCTGGACCCGCCAAGCGGAGGTGGCCAAAGGTTCCGACGATCCGCCTGGATCGTTGGAAAGGCCACCGAAGGGAGCCGCCCCTGGACCGGCCTCACTTAAAAAGCGGATTCCAAAGGCTCGCCTTTGGCGGGGTCCAGGGGCAGAGCCCCTGGCCTTCCTTTCTGGACTTCAGACTGGGACACAGCCCGCCCGTGCATTCTCAGGCCATGCATCCAGCTTGATGTGGTCCTGGCTGGACTCAGGAGGAAAACCTAGCTGGAGGACTGGATCGCTGCGGCCAGGGCGAGCGACTTGGCGGCGGGATGAGCCGGATTGCGGAAGCGCAGCTCCCCGTAGGAGGTTCCATCAGGCTGGCCGATGCCGAACAGCTCGACACGGGAGCTGCAGGTGACCGCCACCACGGGACGGGCCTCACGGTTGGTGAGGAACTGGCGGGCCTCGCCTTCCAGGTCGAGGCGGTCGCGCAGCAGGCGCCATTCGTTGCGGTCGGTGTCCTCGACGAACATGGCGAGGATGCCCGGGCGCGTGCCGGACAGGCGGGCCGGCGCAACGGCGGCCATGCGGCGGCGCAGCGCGACGGCGATCTCGTTCTCGCGGCCGGCCCGTGCGGCCATGACGAACACGGCGCTGCCGGCGGAGGTCACCGACAGATGAGCCTCGGGGCCGAACTCCTGGCGCAGGTGCGAGGCGAGACCGCGCTCCTCCGCCTGCGCCGCGGCCAGGAGCAGCGGGTCCAGGCGAAGCACCGCAGCCTCGTCCTGATCCGCACGGCGATGCTCGGACAGCAGGGTGCTGATGCGCTGGTGCAGCGAGGCAAGGCTGGTGTCGTCAGGGCTGCGGTCGGACTTGAGGCCCTGGGGCAGGGTCATCTTGAGAAGGTAGCGGCCGGGGTGGGCGGCAAGCCATGTCTGCAGCTCGGGGTCGACCCGGTCCACGAGATTGAACCAGGCGCCGCGGTGCACGTCGCGACCGTCCTCCGCGGACATGACGTCGCAGGCGATCTCCGCCCCGACGCCGTCACGCTCGATCAGCAGGTCGAACGCCTCGCCGTGCTCGATGCCGGAGAACGTGACCAGGAAGCCGCGGGCACGCTGGAGCGCGGCGGTGCGCATGACGTGGAAGAAAGGCACCAGGGTCTGGCCGTCCCGCATGGTGCCGGCCAGGGTGTCGGCGAGACGCTGGCGGGCTTCCGCCGGAACGCGGCGCGACAGTGCCACCGTATCGGCCACCAGGACGGCAATGCCGCGCTCCGCCGGCGTCGGCACCGCTTCCCGGCACCGGCGCAGTCGCTCGATCATCAGCTCGATGGCGTGACGCTGCAGGAGGGCACGGCCGGACCAGCCGGTCGCCGGCGGCCCGCCCAGGCCCGCCAGGCGCGCTTTCCAGCGTTCCCCGCCGACCAGCGCGACGAAGGCGTTGAGCGTCGAAAGGGGGGGGCGTGCGTTTGCGCTGGACATTTCATCATCAATGTAATGGTTTCGGGCGAAGAAATCATCACACCAGCGTGACATCCGGATTTGTTGTCGCCGGATTTTCTGTCGGTGGTGCACTGGCTGCCGGAAAGCCCGGGCGCCCCGGGTTCTGGGCGCGGTGGCGAAGCAGATGGTCGGCGAGCACGCAGGCCAGCATGGCCTCGCCCACCGGCACGGCGCGCAGGCCGACGCAGGGATCGTGACGACCACGGGTGGCGACCTCGACCTCCTGGCCGTCGCGGGTCACGGAGCGGCGCGGGGTCAGGATCGAGCTGGTGGGTTTCACCGCGAAACGGGCGGTGACGGTCTGTCCCGTGGAGATGCCACCGAGGATGCCTCCCGCGTGGTTGGAGCCGAACTGCAACGTGCCGTCGTGCATCGACATCTCGTCGGCATTGTCCTCGCCGCTGAGCCCTGCGGCGGCGAACCCGTCGCCGATCTCCACGCCCTTGACCGCGTTGATCGACATCAGCGCCGCGGCGAGATCGGCGTCGAGCTTGCCGTAGACGGGTGCGCCCAGTCCAGCGGGCACACCGTCGGCTGCCAGCCCGATCACCGCCCCGATCGAGGAGCCTGCCTTGCGGACCGCCTCCAGCTGGCCGGCCCAGCGCGCGGCCGCGCCTGCGTCCGGGCAGAAGAACGGGTTGCGTCCGACCTCGGCCCAGTCCCAGCGGCCCGGGTCGATCCGGTCCGCCCCGAGCTGCACCAGGGCGCCGCGGACCTGGACGGCGCTGCCCAGGACCAGGCGGGCGACCGCCCCGGCCGCGACCCGGCAGGCGGTCTCGCGTGCGGAGGAGCGTCCGCCGCCGCGCGGGTCGCGGATGCCGTATTTCAGCTCGTAGGTCAGGTCGGCGTGTCCGGGGCGGAAGCGCCCGGCGATGTCGCCGTAGTCGCGCGAGCGCTGGTCGGTGTTGTCGATCATCAGCGAGATCGGGGTCCCGGTGGTCAGGCCCTCGAAGGTGCCGGACAGGATGCGGACCTGGTCGGCTTCCTGGCGCTGTGTGGTGAAGCGTGACTGGCCCGGGCGGCGTCGGTCGAGCCAGGGCTGGATGTCGGCTTCCGAAAGCGGCAGGCGGGGCGGGCAGCCGTCGATCACGCAGCCGATGGCCGGGCCGTGGCTCTCGCCCCAGGTGGTCACGCGAAACAGGTGGCCGAAGCTGTTGTGCGACATCAGGCGGTCGCGGCGGCCACGCGGTCGATACGGGTGGTCATCGGAGCATGCGGGTTCAGTCCGCGACCACGGCGATGTCCGGCGCATTGGGATTCTTCATGCCGACCACGTGGTAGCCGGCGTCGACGTGGTGGATCTCGCCGGTGACGCCGCCGGACAGGGTCGAGAGCAGGTAGAGGCCGGCGCCGCCGACCTCCTCGATGCTGGTGTTGCGCTCAAGCGGGGCGTTGAGCTGGTTCCAGCGCAGGATGTAGCGGAAGTCGCCGATGCCGCTTGCGGCCAGGGTCTTGATCGGCCCGGCGCTGATGGCGTTCACCCTGAGGCCGGCCGGCCCCAGGTCGGCGGCGAGGTAGCGGACCGAGGCCTCCAGGGCGGCCTTGGCGACGCCCATGACGTTGTAGTGCGGCATCACCCGCTCGGCGCCAAGATAGGACAGGGTCAGCAGCGAGCCGCCCGGGCGCATCATCGCGCTGGCATGGCGGCACACCGCGGTGAACGAGTAGCAGGAGATGTCGAGCGCCTGCAGGAAGGCCGTGCGCGGGGTGTCGCAGTAGCGGCCGCGCAGATAGGCCTTGTCGGCCCAGCCGATGGCGTGGACGACGAAGTCGAGCTCGCCCCAGGTCTCGGCCAGGCGGGCGAACAGGGCCTCGATCGCGGCGTCGTCGCTGACGTCGCAGGGCAGCACGATCGACGAGCCGACGCTGGCGGCGAGCGGACGCACCCGCTTCTCCAGCGCCTCGCCCTGGTAGCTGAAGGCAAGGTCGGCGCCCTGGGCGGCACAGGCGGCGGCGATGCCCCACGCGATCGAGCGGTCGTTCGCGACACCCATGACCAGGCCCCGCCGGCCCTGCATGAGCGTGCCCCTTGGAGGAAGGCTCCGCTCGGCGTCCGGCATGGGGCATCCTCCAGCTGCATCGGCAAGGGTCGGTGGTGACACACGGGGAGCGGGCAGGCAAGCTTGCGCGCCAGTGCCGGTGGGAAGGGCGTTGCTCGCGTAATTTCAGGGCAAATCCGGCCTCCTGACGGTTCGCGCGTGCGAGGCTGCTGGAGGAGGGCGTCTTGAGGCCACGGGTTCGCCGCCGCGGCACCGCTGGCGCATGACGCCGATGCAGGACATGGCAGGGAATGGACATCGATATCATGGCCGACGATCCGATTGCATTGTTCGAGGCCTGGCTTGCCGAGGCATCGCGCCTGGAGATCAACGATCCCAACGCGATGACCGTGGCCACCAGCACCTCGGAGGGAAGGCCGTCGGCGAGGATCGTCCTGCTCAAGGGCGTCGATCCGCGCGGCTTCGTGTTCTACACCAACAAGGACGGCCGCAAGGGCGAGGAGCTGCGCGCCAACCCGCGGGCGGCGCTGCTGTTCCACTGGAAGACCCTGCAGCGCCAGGTCCGGGTCGAGGGCGAGGTGGAGGACGTGACCGATGCGGAGGCCGACGCGTATTTCGCGTCGCGCGCCAGGGTGTCGCGTCTCGGGGCCTGGGCCTCGACCCAGTCGCGCCCGCTCGCGGATCGCGCGGAGCTGGAGCGCAGGGTGGCAGAGGCGGAGCGGCGCTTTCCAGGGGAGACGATCGAGCGGCCGCCGCACTGGTCGGGGTTCCGTGTTCTGCCGCGGGTGATGGAGTTCTGGCAGGAGATGCCGTTCCGTCTCCACGACCGGCTGGTCTACACCAGGGACGAGGCGGGCTGGTCGCAGGGCAGGCTATATCCCTGAGCCCTGCGTCCCGGACCTGTCCGTCCCTCGACACTGCCCCTGCCCGAGGATCGCCATGACGCTGCGCAAGATTGTTGTTCCCCTGGCCGGCGGCGTCGCGGACGAGACGGCGCTGGCGACCGCGCTGATCGCGGCCGGACGGTTCGGGGCGCATGTGTCCGGCGTGCATGTCCGCGCCGACAGCCGCGATGTCGCGCCCCTCGCCGGCGAGGGACTGTCCGGGGCGATGATCGAGGAGATGATGGCGGCCACCGATCGGGAAGGCGGCAGGCGCTCCGAGGCGGTCAGGACCATGTTCGAGCGGGTCGTGGCAAAGCACGGGGTCAGGTCAGGACCGTCAGCCACCGGCATGGGAGAGGCGACCGCGGACTTCTCCGTGCTGGTCGGCCGGGAGGAGGACATGGTGGCGCGGCTGGCGCGTCTTGCGGACCTCACGGTCGTGCCGCATCCGTCCGTGGCCGATGTCGCGTCCTCCGACGCCCTGCATGCCGTGCTGTTCGACAGCGGACGGCCGGTCCTGGTGGCGCCACGCACGTGCCCGCCGGGCATCGGCCTGCGGGTGTGCGTGGCCTGGAACGGCACCGCGGAGGCCTCGGCGGCCGTCATGGGCCTCATGCCGTGGCTCGGCGGGGTGCGGGCGGTGCAGGTGCTCCATGCGGACGAGTACCAGCGCCGCGGGCCGCCCGCGGGCGGCGTGGTCGACTATCTGGCGATGCACGGCGTGCAGGCGGAGCTTGCCCTGTTCCGGCCGGTGAACCGGGAGGTGGGGGCAGGGCTGCTCGCGGCGGCAGCGGATTTCGGCGCGGACCTGCTCTGCATGGGCGCCTACTCGCACTCGCGCCTGCGGCAGCTCGTGCTGGGTGGCGTCACGCGGCACGTGCTCGAGCATGCCGCCCTGGCCGTCCTGATGAGCCGCTAGACGGTGCCCCGCCCTGTTCCGCCGGATGGCGGGGTCTCAGGCCGGCGCGGGCAGGCCCAGGGGGTCCAGCCGGTAGCCGCCGCCCTCGGTCACAAGGAGCCGTGCGTTGGACGGGTCGGGCTCTATCTTCTGTCTCAGACGGTAGATGTGGGTCTCGAGCGTGTGGGTGGTCACCGCGGCGTTGTAGCCCCAGACCTCGTTGAGCAGGATCTGCCGCGGCACCGGCTTGGTGCCGGCACGGTAGAGGAACTTCAGGATCGCGGCCTCCTTCTCGGTGAGACGGATGCGGCGGTTGCGGGGGGGCTCCTGCAGCAGCTTGGCGCTCGGGCGGAAGGTGTAGGGTCCGATCGTGAACACCGCGTCCTCGCTGTTCTCGAAGATGCGCAGCTGGGCGCGCAGTCGGGCAAGAAGCTCGTTCAGCCTGAACGGCTTGGCGATGTAGTCGTTGGCGCCGGAGTCGAGGCCGCGCACCACGTCCGCCTCGTCGTCGGAACCGGTGAGCATGATGATGGGCATGCGCTGGCCCTGGCGGCGCAGGTCGGCGCACAGGTCGCGGCCGTCGCCGTCCGGCAGGCCGACGTCGAGGATGAGGGCGTCGAAGCGTGCGCCCTGCGCGGTGACCAGGGCGGAGGCCTCCGCGAGGCTGGAGGCTTCCGAGGCGGCGAACTCCCCGTCCTGCTGGAGCTGGTTGACGAGTTCCTCCCGCAGGACACGATCGTCATCGACGATCAGAACAGGACGCTCGGCCACCATGGTCTTTCTCCAAATGATGCCTCCAGCAGGTCTGGCCGGGGGGAAGGACGGTCCTTCCCTCGCGGGACGGGCAGGTGGACCGACGGCTGATGACACCTCGCGGGCACCGGCCGGCAGGCGGCCCACACGGATCCGAGAGCCGAACGCGACATGGCGGGGCCGGTTCAGTGCTCGCCGATGACCATAGCTTGTTTGCCGGCCAAAGCATCCGACCTTATCAACCCGTCAGCCCCCTGTGCTGAGCGAGTTCGCGATGTGCCGTCCATGACCGATGCCACCGATCCCCTCGTGCCGCCCGCTTCCGAGATGGCGTTCTCAGCGGTGGCGGCCGGGGATCGGCGGATGCCGGTTGCAGCGGGCGCTCCGGACCTCTCGTTCCGACAGGTGCATCGTGCGATCGCCGAGCTGCGGCGCGGCGTGCCGGTGATCGTGGACGGGGATGCTCCGCTTCTGGTCCTGGCGGCCGAGGGCGCATCGATGGCAGGGCTGCGGGAGATGGCTGCGCTGGCCGCGGGCGAGGCCTGCCTGGTGTTGGCGGGGCGAAGGGCCGCTGATTTCTCCGGGCGTCCGGTGCCCGACGACGCGCCGCTCGCCTTTGCGCTGCCGGACGGCGGCCTCGATCCCGGCAGGATACGCGGCATCGCCGATCCCACGGTGGAGCAGCTTGCCGCGGGGCCTCCGGTCGAGATGGAACTGCCGGGGCTGGCCGATGCCGGTCTGCTTCTGGCCAAGCTCGCAAGGCTGCTGCCGGCCGTGGTGGCGGCGCCGCTGGCGTCCGGCGGGACGGGGGCGTCGGCGCTGGTTCGCGTGTCGGCGTCCGATGTCCTGCACTATCCGATGGATGCGGCGTCGAGGCTGGTGCGGGTGGCCGAGGCGCAGGTGCCGCTCGAGGACGCGTCGGACGCGCGTCTCGTGGCGTTCCGCTCGCCCGATGCCGGCATCGAGCATCTGGCACTGCTGGTCGGACGGCCCGAGGCGGCCGAGGCACCGCTGGTGCGTCTGCATTCCGAATGCTTCACCGGGGATTTCCTAGGCAGCCTGCGCTGCGATTGCGGACCGCAGCTCCGCCAGGCGATCCGGCGGATGGCGGCGGACGGTGCCGGGGTGCTGCTGTATCTGGCCCAGGAGGGACGGGGGATCGGGCTCGTCAACAAGCTGCGGGCCTATGCGCTGCAGGACCGTGGGCTGGACACCCTGGACGCCAACCTGGCGCTGGGCTGGGGAGTGGACGAGCGCAGCTTCCTGGCGGCGGCGACAATGCTGGACGAGCTGGGCGTGCGGCGCATCCGCCTGCTGACCAACAATCCGGCCAAGGTTGCGGCGCTGCAGGCGTGCGGGATCACGGTGTCGGCTCGGCTGAGCCACGTGATTGCGGGCAACGGGGTGGATGACGCCTATCTGGCGACCAAGGTGCAGCGTCTCGGGCACCTTCCCGGCTGACGAGGCCTTGCGGTGCGGCAAGGGGGCGCTGGCGAAGGGGAAGCGATGCTGGCGGTCGTGGATCGGTTCGGCGGGTCGGCGGTCCTGCGCGCCGGAGCGGCAAGGCTTCGGGTTGCGCTGGGCCGCGGCGGCGCGGGCGCGGACAAGCGCGAGGGTGACGGCATGACGCCGCTGGGCATCCTGCCGCTGCGGCATGTCCTGGTTCGCGCCGACCGGCTTGCGGCCGGGGAGCTGCCCGTGCTTGCCGCCGGAGTGACGGGCGGGCGGATCGGGCCGCTCGATGGCTGGTGCGACGATCCGGAGCATGCCGACTACAACACCGCGGTGACCCTGCCGCATGCCGGGCGCCATGAACGGCTGTGGCGGGAGGACGGGGTCTACGACATCGTCGGCGTTCTCGGCTGGAACGATGCCCCGGTGATGCGCGGGCGCGGTTCGGCGATCTTCCTGCATGTGGCGGGCGACGGGTTCGGGCCGACGGAGGGCTGCGTTGCCCTGGCGCGGGCCGACCTCCTGGCGCTGCTCGGGGCAGGGCTCAGCGGGGTCGAGGTGGCCTGACGCATGACCGGGACGCGGAGGTGGCGTGTCGGGGGCCGGGGGCGGCAAACCGCGTTGTGCTTGCGCGTTGGGTTGTCCACAACATCTAACGGCTGTGACGCCGGCGCGACGGCCGCCACGAGGAAGACAAGATGGACCTGATCATCGGGCAGACGCCCAAGGCCGAGCCGACCCTGCAGGACGCAGCTGATCGCGACGCGGTGATCATCGACGGCGACCAGCAAAGCTTCATGGCGGACGTGATCGAGGCGTCGCGCACCGTTCCCGTTCTGGTGGATTTCTGGGCGACATGGTGCGGGCCCTGCAAGCAGCTGACCCCTGCGCTGGAGCGGGTGACGCGCGCGGCCGGGGGGCGGGTGCGGCTCGTGAAGATCGACATCGACAAGAACCGCTCGCTTGTCGCCCAGCTCAGCCAGCTCGGGCTGCCGCTGCAGTCGGTGCCCACGGTGGCGGCGTTCTGGCAGGGGCAGATCGCCGACCTGTTCCAGGGGGCGTTGCCGGAGTCCGAGATCAAGCGCTTCGTGGAGTCGCTGCTGAAGCTCGCCGGGGGCAGCATGCCGTCGGCCGACCTTCTGGCGGATGCCAGGGCGGCGATGGAGGACGGGCAGGCGGAGCTTGCCGCGGATGGTTTCAGTGCGCTGATCCAGCAGGAGCCGGAGAACGCGGAAGCCTGGGGTGGTCTGGTCCGGGCGCTGATGGCGCTGGGGCAGGACGAGGAGGCAGAGGCGACGCTCGCGCAGGTGCCGCCCGCCGTCGCCGGGCATGTCGAGATCGTGGGCGCGGCCAGCGCGCTCGCCCTGGCCAGGCAGGGTCGTGCGGCGGCTCTGCAGCTCGGGGAGTTCGAGGCCCGGTTGCGCGTCGATCCGGACGACCATGCCGCACGCCACGACCTCGCGACGGCGCTGAATGGCATGGATCGCCGCAAGGACGCCAGCGACGCGCTCCTGGAGATCGTCAGGCGCGATCGCTCCTGGAACGAGGATGGCGGCAGGCGGCAGCTGCTGAAGTTCTTCGAGGCCTGGGGGCTCGACGACCCGGCGACGTTGTCGGCACGACGCAGGCTGTCAGCGCTGCTGTTCAGCTGATCCAGCGATGGACATGACCGTCCCGCAGGAACATTATCCTGAGCATCTCGCGATCTTCCCGCTGAATGGCGCGCTGCTGCTGCCTGGCGGCCGCCTGCCGTTGCACATCTTCGAGCCTCGTTACGTCGCCATGGTCGAGGATGCTCTGGCAAGCGGGCGGGCCTTCGGCATGATCCAGGAGGATCGGGCCGGAACCGACGAGGACTGGGTGCTGTACCGCGTGGGATGTCTCGGGCGCATCTCCTCGTTCAGCGAGACGGAGGATGGCCGGTATCTGGTCACGTTGACCGGGGTGATCCGTTTCGACGTGGTGCGCGAGGTGCTGCCGCATCGGGGCTACCGCAGGGTGATCGCCGACTACAGCCGGTTCATGGCTGACGTGGCAGACGAGGCCGGGGAGGGCATTCGGTCCGGCCGGGAAGCTCTCCTGGTCGCGTTGCGGGCGTATTTCCTTGTTCGGGGCTTCGAGGCGAACTGGGACGCGATCGAGCAGATGCCGGACGAGATGCTGGTGGTCACGCTGGCAATGGTGTGCCCGTTCGAGCCTGCGGAGAAGCAGGCCCTGCTCGAGGCCGCCACTCCCGCGGACAGGGCGCAGGCGCTGTTGGCCCTGCTGACGATGGGAGCACACGAGAATGGCGATGCCCAGCTCCGAAGCTGACGGCTCCATGCCGGTCGGCATCGACCCGCGACTGCGGGAGATTCTGGTCTGTCCGCTGACGCGGTCCGAGCTGGAATATGATGCTGGCGCCGGCGAACTGATCAGTCGCGCGGCAGGTCTCGCGTTCCCGATCCGCGACGGCATCCCGATCATGCTGCCCGACGAAGCACGGGTGCTCGGCTAGGCGATGCCGGTCCCTCTGGAGATCCGTCTGGTCAAGGCCGACCGGACCCTGCATGTGTCGTTCGACGACGGCAATCGTTTTGTCTTTCCCGCGGAGTATCTGCGCGTCGAGAGTCCCAGTGCTGAGGTGCAGGGGCATGGGCCGTCGCAGCGCACCACCGTTCCCGGACGTCGCCACGTCGGCATCATGGCGATCGAACCGGTCGGCCATTATGCCGTCCGGCTGCTGTTCGACGACCTGCATGACACCGGGATCTTCTCCTGGGACTACCTGCACCAGATCGGGATGGAGCAGGACGGACGGTGGCGCGCGTATCTGGCGGCACTGTCGGAAAAGGGCCTGAGCCGGGATCCCTGACCAGTATTGTGGGGGGGGGGCGCCGGCGCTCTCTGTCGGTCTGCTGCATCGTTCTGGCGATGGACGGCATCGGCGGCGCCCTGTGTCCGGCTTCATGGCGGGGTCGGGAGCGCGGATGGCTTCGGCCGTTGGCGCTTGCCCAACCAAGGCACCAGACATTATGTGTGTTGTTAGTATATCTGACTTTCTGGTTCCGACACGCGACGCGCTGTGAACTCAAATCATTCGTGCCGAAACGCCGCATGCGGACCGCCTGCGGACGTGGCGCGCGACCTGTTCGAGAGATCAATCATGCCGACCATTCAACAGCTGCCGGCTGCGGTTCAGCCGAGTGCGGGTGACGAGCTTCCGGTAAGCCAGGGCGGCGTGACGCGGGCCGTCTCCGTGGGCGATCTGCTTGCGGCGACACAGGCGGCGATCACCACCGCAAGCAACACCCTGCTGGGCCGCGTCTCGCTGGGACCGGGCGGCCCGGAGCCGGTGCCCATGGGACCTGGGGTGGCGATCAGCAGCGGGGCGTTGAGCGCGACCGGGGGCGACCATGCAGGATTTGTTCAGCGGGCTGCGCTGACGCTGAGCGACGAGGTCGTGCTGAACAGCTCGGGGACGCCGTCGCGCATGGCTCTGCCGATGCTGCGCGGCCTGTTCGCCGCGGGCACGAACGTCAGCATCGACGGATCAGGGACGATCTCGGCGGCGACCGACCCGACAATCGTCACGACCCTTGGCGCCGTGGGCGCGCAGGCAGCCGCCGCCCAGAGTGCGTCCGGTTCGGCGACAGCTGCGGCCGGGACGCTGGCCGTCTCGGTTTCGACCCTGGGCAGCCAGGTGGGAACGCTGTCGAGCGTGGTGGCGCCGCTTGGCGGACAGATCGGCACGCTGTCGGCCGCGGTCTCATCCGTGGGCAGCACGGTGGCCGGGCAGACGGCGCAGCTCGGCACGCTGAGCGCCGGGGTGTCGGCGGCGGGCAGCCTGGCGGCGGCGGCGTCGAGCGCTGCGGCATCGGCGGGCAGCTCCGTGTCGGCGCTGGGCAGCACGGTGGGGACGCTGTCGAGCGTGGTGGCGCCGCTGGGCGGGCAGATCGGCACGCTGTCGGCCGCGGTCTCATCCGTGGGCAGCACGGTGGCCGGGC
>CAXSFU010000067.1:14685-16908 GCA_964236695.1 uncultured Acetobacteraceae bacterium
CGGCGGCGTCGAGCGCTGCGGCATCGGCGGGCAGCTCCGTGTCGGCGCTGGGCAGTCAGGTGGGGACGCTGTCGAGTGCGGTGGCGAGCGGCGTCATCGCGTCCACGAGCACGTCGGGATCGACCACGACGCTGACGAACGCGTCCGGCGGGACGATCGTCACCATCGTGGCGCCAGCCGGCCCGCCGGGAACGCTGGGCAACGGTTCGGTGCGGGCGA
Organism: uncultured Acetobacteraceae bacterium; assembly: GCA_964236695.1. Classification (GTDB taxonomy): domain Bacteria; phylum Pseudomonadota; class Alphaproteobacteria; order Acetobacterales; family Acetobacteraceae; genus CAXSEF01. The sequence continues at coordinate 14,905 of CAXSFU010000067.1, forward strand.
ACACGGCGTCCGGGGTCATGGGCGGGCCGGAGCGGACGCTGCAGGCGATCCACAGCGACCATCTGCGCCTGAGGATGTTCGGCGCGCAGCAGAACAGCACCACGGTGCAGGGGCTGCTTGGCGTCGCGACGCGCGCGCAGCTCGCGGCCTGGACGAATTCGGCCGGGGCGAAGCCCTATGCCTTTGCGGCGACGCAGCCGTTCACCATGGGCGACGACCTCTGGGTCAGGCTGCCGGCGGCGGTGGCGGCCGCCACGGGATCGGGCAGCAACGCCGCGCCGAACAGCACGGTGCCGCTGGCGACCACGCTGACGCTGGCCTCGGCTGGCTACCAGGGGCAGGACGGGCACTGGTACCTGCCGGCGCCGAACGCGGCCGCGACCTACTACGACGACATGGTGGTGACCGGGGGCGCGCTGGCGTCCGGGACCAAGGTGGTCGCGGTGCAGGGCGCCACGATCCGCATCACCGACCAGCCGGCGGGGACGCAGGTCCCGTCCGGCACCGTGCTGACGATCGGCGCGGACATGACCAAGGTGAAGGTCGGGCAGCAGGTGTGGGCGACGCAGGGGCTGGCGCCGCTGTGCTCGATCACGCAGGTCTCCGGGACGACGATCACGCTGAACGCGGCGCTGGCCTCGGGCGGGCTGGGGGCGCTGCAGACGCTCGACATCTACACGCCGATGGCGGAGGGGACGCTGACGAACAGCGTGACCATGGACATGCTGGCGTTCTGCGCGGCGTACTACGCGGCGCCCTATGGCGGGGTCGTGGAATGCGACCCGGGCGGCTACATCCTCTCGCCGCACGTGATCCTGGCCGGCGGCAACGTGAAGTTCGTCGGCGCCGGGCGACACTGCTGCACCCTGAGCGGGACAGACAACGCGCCGCTGATCAAGATCTTCCCGCAGGCCGGCGCCGAGGCGGGCGTGATCGGGCTGAACTTCGGCAGCTACGCCGGGCTGATGCAGAGCTTCGTCGAGATCGACGGCGGCGGCTTCGGCGCGGTGGCGCCCAACGCGGCCGGCTGCGGCGCGGTGCTCGACGACCTGTCGGGCAACTGCTCGCCGGGGCCGGTCGGCGCCTACGAGTTGGTGCGGCTGCGCAACCTGGGCAACGTGCGGTTCGACAACGTCGACTTCATCGGGCTCGGCAAGGCCACGGTGGGCGCATGCACGCTGAACGTGGGCAGCATCATCCTGATGATCAGCCGCAACGTCACCTCGCACTACTGCTGGAGGGCGGCGATCCAGCAGGGCTACATCGAGGACCCGATTTGCGAGCACTGGGCGCAGGACCAGTGCGGCGGCGCCTGGGACGCCAGCCGGGCGAACGTGTTCAACGGGCTGTGCGGCCTGCTGTTCAAGTGGGTCGGCGGCGACAACGACGTCACCGACTTCATCCTCAGCCTGTCGTCGTTCCTCAACGTCAACATCTCCGACGCCTGCGTGATCTTCAACGGGCAGAGCGGCGGCGCCTGCTACATCCTGGCGGGCTGCCAGACTGGGGTGATCTCGGGGGTGCAGGGCGGCACGGCGGCGCCAGGGGTCGTGGACTGCATCCACCTGACCAGCGCCATGGTCGACGGCGGCTACTACCCGACCACGCAGATCCTGGTGACCGGCGTCGCGGTGGGCGGGTTCGACTGCGCCGTGCGCATCGACAAGGGGTGCAGCGGCAACGACGTCACCGCGACGCTGTGGAGCAGCGGGACGGGCAACACCAACGGCATCTCGCCCACGCCGGTGATCGACAGCGACGGGCGCAACCGCGTGAACGGCGTGATGGGCACGGCGCACTGACCAGCCGGCTGGCCTGGGTTGGCAGGAGCTCCTGCGGTCCGGTCCGGGTGCGCGCCGGTTTCGTCCTGGGTCACTAGGGGAGCGGCCTTGGCCGGAAGGGCTTGGCTGTTCCTGCGCTGCCCGATCCGACAACTCATGCCAGCGGCCGGTAGTGTCTCAGGCTGAAATGTCAGATTTTAGCCCTAACATTGTTAGAAACGCC
>CAXSFU010000068.1:0-16848 GCA_964236695.1 uncultured Acetobacteraceae bacterium
TTTCCAAAGGCCCTGCCTTTGGCGGGTCCAGGGCAGAGCCCTGGCCTTTCTTCCTTCCCCCGCCACCTCTCCCCGACGCCCCCGTGCTACACCCGCCCCGCACAGCATCGAGGACCCGCCATGCCCGCAGCCAGGAGGACGACCGCAGCGCTGGCGCTGCTGCTCTGCGCGGCCGCGGCCCCCGCCCTGCCGCAGGCGCCCTCCGTCAGCGTGGCGCCGGCGGCGACCGGCACGCTGGTGGAGCGGGTGACGCTGACCGGCACCGCGGTGGCGCGCGAGGAGGCGATGGTGGTGCCCCAGCTCGACGGCCTCGCGGTCACCGAGGTGCTGGCCGAGGAGGGCGACCGCGTGGCGCAGGGCCAGGTGCTGGCACGGCTGTCGCGCGAGGCGGTGGACGCGGCGCTGGCGGAGAACGCCGCCCAGATCGCCCACGCCGAGGCGTCGGTGGCGCAGGCGCAGGGCCAGATCGCCGAGGCCGCGGCCAACCGTGTGCAGGCCGACTCCGCCTTCGCCCGCACCCGCGAGCTGGTCGGCCGCGGCGACGCCTCGCGCGAGGTGTTCGAGCAGCGCCAGGCCGCGCAGTCCGTGGCGGCCGCGCGCGTGGCCGCGGCGCAGGACGCGCTGGCCCTGGCGCGGGCGGACGTGGCGCTGGCCCAGGCGCAGCGCCAGGAGCTGTCCGTGCGCCTCGCGCGCACCGAGCTGCGCGCCCCGGTGGCCGGGCTGGTGAGCCGGCGCATGGCCCGCGTCGGCGCCGTGGTCGGCGAGGGCAGCGAGCCGCTGTTCCGCATCGTCACCGGCGGCGTGGTGGAGATGGAGGCGGCAGTACCGGAGGCGCTGCTGGCCCGGCTGCGCGTGGGCCAGCCCGCGACCCTCGTCGCGAACGGCGCGCCCCGGCCCGGCCGGGTGCGGCTGATCTCGCCTGAGGTGAGCGCCGCGACCCGCCTCGGCCGGGTGCGGATCGCGCTCGACCCCGACGCGGCCGGCGCCCCGCTGCCGGCCACCGGCAGCTTCCTGCGCGCCGAGGTCGAGGTGGCGCGGCGCGAGGGCGTGCTGGTGCCGCTGTCCGCGCTGCTGTTCCAGCCGGACGGGCCGCACGTCGCCCTGGTGGCGCAGGGGCCGGACGGGCCGGTGGTCCGCGTGCGCGCGGTGCGCGTCGGCCTGCGCGACGACTCCCGCGCCGAGCTGGACGACGGCGTGGCGGCGGGCGATCGCGTGGTGACGCTGTCCGGCACCTTCCTGCGCGACGGCGACCGGGTGACGCCGATCGCCCCGCCCATCGCCGGCGAGGCCGCGCCGGCCACCCTCGCCGCGGGACACTAGCCCATGGCGTTCAACATCTCCGGCGCCTCGATCAGGAAGCCGGTCCCGGCGCTGGTGCTGTTCACCGTGCTCCTCGTGCTCGGCACCGTGAGCTTCCTGTGGGTGCCGATCACCCGCGCCCCCAACGTCGACATCCCCGTGATCTCCGTCTCCATCACCGAATCAGGGGCGGCTCCGTCGGAGCTGGAAACCCAGGTCACCCGCAAGGTCGAGGACGCGGTCGCGGGCGTCGCCGGCGTCAAGCACATCCAGTCCACCGTGACCGACGGCGCCTCGCTCACCGTGATCGAGCTGCGCCTGGAGGTCAGCTCCGACCGCGCGCTGAACGACGTCAAGGACGCCCTGTCGCGCATCCGCACCGACCTGCCCGCCACCATCGAGGAGCCGGTGGTCGACCGCGTCGACGTGGTCGGCCAGGCGATCCAGACCTTTGCCGCCTCCGCCCCCGGCATGACCCTGGAGCAGCTCTCCTGGTTCGTCGACGACGTGGTGGTGCGCGACCTGCAAGGCGTGCGCGGCGTCGGCCAGGTCGAGCGCGTCGGCGGCGTCACCCGCGAGATCCACGTGGCGCTCGACCCCGACCGCCTCGCCTCCTTCGGCATCACCGCCGGCGACGTGAACCGCCAGGTCGCGGCCACCAACGTCGACCTCGCCGGCGGCCGCGCGGAGCTGGGCGGCCAGGAGCAGGCGATCCGCACGCTGGCCGGCGCCGACAGCATCGCCGGCCTCGCCGACACCCGAATCGTCCTCCCCGGCGGCCGCGAGACCCGGCTGCGCGAGCTGGGCGAGGTCACCGACTCCTTCGAGCAGCCCCGCCAGTTCGCACGGCTGGACGGCGACCGCCCGGTGGTCGCCTTCGCCGTGCACCGCGCCAAGGGCGCCAGCGACGTCACCGTGGCCGCCCTGGTGCGCCGCCGCATCGACGCGCTCACCGCCGCCCACCCCGACGTGTCCTTCACCCTGATCGACGACTCCGTGCGCGGCACCTACGGCAGCTTCCTCGCCGCCATGCACGCCCTGCTGGAGGGGGCCGCGCTCGCCGTGCTGGTGGTGCTGGTGTTCCTGCGCGACTGGCGCGCGACTCTGGTGTCGGCCACCGCCCTGCCGCTCGCCGTGGTGCCCACCTTCCTGGCGATGGAGGCGATGGGCTTCTCCTTCAACTTCGTCAGCCTGCTGGCGATCACCCTGGTCACCGGCATCCTGGTCGACGACGCCATCGTCGAGGTCGAGAACATCGTCCGCCACATCCGCATGGGCAAGACCGCCCGCCAGGCCGCGATCGACGCCTCGGACGAGATCGGCCTCGCCGTGATGGCGATCACCCTGACCATCGTCGCCGTGTTCGCCCCGGTCAGCTTCATGGGCGGCATCGCCGGCCAGTACTTCAAGCAGTTCGGCCTGACCATCGCCGCCGCCGTCCTCGCCTCCCTGCTGGTGGCGCGCCTGCTCACCCCCCTGCTCGCCGCCCACCTGCTGCGCGCCCACCCCGCAGAGGTGGCGCGCGACGGCCCGGTGATGCGCGGCTACGCCCGCCTGCTGCGCGCCACCCTGGCGCGGCCCTACGTGACCCTGCTGGTCGGCCTCGCCCTGTTCGCCGTCTCCCTGTGGTCGACCACCACCCTGCCCGCCGACTTCATCCCCGCCAACGACGACAGCCGCATCGTGCTGTCGCTCGAGCTGCCCCCCGGCTCGACCCTGCAGGACACCGAGGCGCGCACCGACGCCGTGGTCCGCGCCTTCCGCGGCACCGCCGGCGTGGACGGCGTCTACGTCGTCGGCGGCCAGACCCCCACCGGCGAGGGCAACGACGTCCGCAAGGCCGACATGGTCGTGCGTCTGGTGCCCAAGGGACAGCGCGCGCGCACCCAGAAGCAGATCGAGACCGAGCTGAGCGCCCGCCTCGCCACCGTCCCCGACCTGCGCGGCTGGTACGTCAACGACCGCGGCGAGCGACAGCTCTCCATCAGCCTGCTGTCGCGCGAGGCCGCCCCCCTCGACAGCGCCGTCGCCGGCCTGGAAAGCGCCATGCGCCGCCTGCCCGGCTTCTCCAACGTCGCCGCCAACGCCGGCCTCGACCGCCCCGAGCTGCGCGTCGTCCCCCGCGGCGACGAGGCCGCCCGCTTCGGCGTCTCCACCCAGGCCATCGCCGACGCCGTGCGCATCGCCACGCTGGGCGACATCGCCGCCCTGCTGCCCAAGTTCCGCACCGGCGACCGCCTGATCCCGATCCGCGTGGAGCTCGCCCGCGCCGCCCGCGGCCAGGTCCGCGCCCTGGAGTCGCTCAGCGTGGAAGGCGCCACCGGAACCGCCGTGCCGCTCCTGTCCGTCGCCCGCATCGGCTTCGGCCAGGGCCCCTCCTCCATCGAGCGCTACGACCGCGAGCGCCGCGTCGTGCTCGGCGCCGACCTCGCCCCGGGCATCCCGCTCGGCGCCGCCCTGTCCCAGGTCACCCAGCTCCCCGCCGCCCAGACCCTGCCCGCCGGCGTGCGCATCCAGAACGGCGGCGACGCGGAGATCATGGGCGAGGTGTTCGCGGGCTTCGGCGAGGCCATGGGCGTCGGCCTGCTCCTGGTGCTCGCGGTCCTCGTGCTGCTGTTCGGCGGCCTCGCCCAGCCGATCACCATCCTGCTGTCCCTGCCGCTCTCGCTGGGCGGCGTGATCCTCGCCCTGCTGGTCACCGGCAACCCGATCAGCATGCCCGTGATCATCGGCATCCTCATGCTGATCGGCATCGTCACCAAGAACGCCATCATGCTGGTCGACTTCGCCATCGAGGCCCGCGCCCACGGCGCGTCCCGCCGCGCCGCCCTGCTGGAAGCCGGCTCCAAGCGCGCGCGGCCGATCGTGATGACCACGGTCGCGATGGTCGCCGGCATGCTGCCCTCCGCGTTCGGCGTCGGCGACGGCGGCGAGTTCCGCGCGCCCATGGCGATCGGCGTGATCGGCGGCCTGATCGTTTCGACGGTGCTGTCGCTGGTGTTCGTGCCGTCGTTCTACGTGGCCATGGACGATCTGGCAGGCCTCGCCGCCCGCCTGGCCCGCAGGCGCCGCCCCACCCCCGTCCCTGCGGAGGGCCAGCCCGCCGAGTGACGCGGCTGCCCGCCAGGGCCGGGGCACCGCCACGGCAGCAAGAAAGCGCGTTCTTTCTTGAAAGAAAGAACCAAAGAACTTTTGCGCATAGGAGACCGGAGCCGTCCGCGCGCCCGGGACCCCGTGAGCAAAGTCTTTTTGCTTCTTTTTCTTCAGAAAAAGAAGACTCTTGCTTCCCTGCCGTCAGCAACCACCCACTCTCGGCCCCGCAACACCCCCCGGGAACGCGGATGTCCACAGGCCCCCGGCCATCGGCGCCCCCGGCTTGACAGGGATCGCGCCCGCGAGGTGAGGTGTGCAGAGAACAACAAGGCTCGCCGGGGCGAGCGTCCTGCCTGGCGCAGGCGTGCGCTTCCCTGCGGCCAAAGGGGCAGGACATGAAGAAGAATCTCGCCGGGCTCGGCCGGGTGCTGTGTGGGCTTGCCGTGATGTCGGCGGCGGCGCCGGCGTTCGCGAGCGCGGAGCATCCCAAGATCGGCTTCTCGATCGACGACCTGCGCCTGGAGCGCTGGGCGCACGACCGCGACTACTTCGTGGCCGCCGCGAAGAAGCTCGGCGCCACCGTGGACGTGCAGTCCGCCGACGCCAACGAGGAGCGACAGACCGCGCAGATCGAGAACCTGATCTCGCGCGGCATGGACGTGATCGTCATCGTGCCGTTCAACGGCAAGGTCCTCGCCAACACCATCGCCGAGGCCAAGCAGGCCGGCATCAAGGTCATCTCCTACGACCGCCTGATCCTGGGCGCCGACATCGACGCCTACGTCTCGTTCGACAACGACCGCGTCGGCCAGATGCAGGCGCAGGGCGTGGTCAACGCGGCGCCCACCGGCAACTACTACCTGCTCGGCGGCTCCCCCACCGACAACAACGCCAAGCTGCTGCGCGAAGGCCAGATGAAGGTGCTGCAGCCCCAGGTCGACGCCGGCCGGATCAAGATCGTCGGCGCCCAGTGGGTCACCGACTGGAGCCCGACGCTCGCGCTGTCGATTACCGAGAACGCGCTGACGTCCAACGACAACAAGCTGTCCGGCATCGTCGCCTCCAACGACGCGCTCGCCGGCGGCGCGATCCAGGCGCTCGCCGCCCAGGGCCTGGCCGGCAAGACCGCGGTCTCCGGGCAGGACGCGGACCTCGCGGCCGCGCAGCGCATCGTCGCCGGCACCCAGACGATGACCGTGTACAAGCCGCTCAAGCTGATCGCCAGCACGGCGGCCGAGCTCGCGGTGAACATGGCGGAAGGCAAGCCGAACCACTTCACCTCGAAGATGGACAACGGCAAGAAGGAGGTCGACACCATCCTGCTGACGCCGATCGCCCTGACCAAGGCGAACGTCGACACCCTGGTAACCGACGGCTACTTCACCAAGGCACAGATCGACGGCAAGTAGCGGCCTCATGGCAGCTCGCTGATCCAGGCGGGCAAGCAAGAATCTTCTTTTTCTGAAGAAAAAGAAGCAAAAAGACTTTGCCCATGGCGTTCCGGGCGCGCGGCCAGCCCCGGAACCCAATGGGCAGAAGTTCTTTGGTTCTTTCTTTCAAGAAAGAACACGCTTCCTTTCTCCCGCAGCGCAGGATAGCAGGCCCGGCCCCGCCCCGAAAGGACACGCCATGGCAGCGTTCTTCGCCGGCTTCGACACGGTGCGCTACGCCGGCCCGGACAGCACCGACCCCCTCTCCTACCGCTGGTACGACGCCGACCGCGTGGTGCTCGGCCGGCCGCTGCGCGAGCACCTGCGCTTCGCCGTGGCGTACTGGCACAGCTTCGCGATGAACGGCAGCGACCCGTTCGGCGCGCCCACCCTGAAGCGCCCGTGGATGGACCGCCCCGACGCGATGGCCGCCGCGCGCGACAAGGCCGACGCCGCGTTCGACCTGTTCCGCGTGCTCGACGTGCCGTTCTTCACCTTCCACGACCGCGACATCGCCCCGGAAGGTGACGGGCTGCGCGGCTCGCTGCGCAACTTCCACGAGATGGTGGACCACCTCGGCACGGCGATGCAGGGCTCGCGGACCCGGCTGCTCTGGGGCACCGCCAACCTGTTCAGCCACCCGCGCTTCATGGCCGGCGCCGCCACCAACCCCGACCCCGACGTGTTCGCCTACGCCGCCGCCACGGTGAAGCACTGCCTCGACGCCACCCACGCGCTCGGCGGAGAGAACTACGTGCTGTGGGGCGGCCGCGAGGGCTACGACACCCTGCTCAACACCGACCCCGGCCGCGAGCTGGACCAGCTCGGCCGCTTCCTCTCCCTCGTTGTCGAGCACAAGCACAAAATCGGCTTCACCGGCCAGATCCTCGTCGAGCCCAAGCCGCACGAGCCGACCTCGCACCAGTACGACTTCGACGTCGCCGCCGTGCACGGCTTCCTGCTGCGCCACGGCCTGGCCAAGGAGGTCCGCCTGAACCTGGAGGCCAACCACGCGCTGCTCGCCGGCCACAGCTTCGAGCACGAGATCGCCATGGCCGCCGCCTTCGGCCTGCTCGGCTCGCTCGACGTCAACCGCGGCGACCCGCTGCTGGGCTGGGACACCGACCAGTTCCCCAACAGCCTCCAGGACATGACCCTGGCGCTGCACCAGGTGATCCTCGCCGGCGGCCTCAGCCAGGGCGGCCTCAACTTCGACGCCAAGATCCGCCGCCAGTCGATCGACCCGGACGACCTGGTGCACGCCCACGTCGGCGGCATCGACCTGTGCGCCCGCGCCTTCCTTGCCGCCGCCGCCCTGGTCGAGGACGGCCGCCTCCAGGCACAGCGCGACGCCCGCTACGCCGGCTGGAACGCGCTGGGCGCGCAGGCGATGCTGGCCGGCACGGTGTCGCTGGACGAGATCGCCGCCCGCGCCGAAGCCGAGGCGCTCGACCCGCAGCCGCGCTCGGGGCGACAGGAGCGGCTGGAGAACCTGGTCGGGCGCTTCACCTGAAGACAGAAAGCAAGGCTGGGCTCTGCCCACACCCGCCAAAGGCCAGGGGCCTCTGGACACCCCTCCGTTGACGGAGTCTCACTCCCCCGGCCAGTGCCCCAGACCCCAGGTAAGGCAGGGTCCAGGGGCGGCTCGCTCCTGGCGGGTCCAGGGCAGAGCCCTGGCCTTCCTACCCCTTCGGCCCGTCCGGCGCCGCTTCCGCGTCCGACACCGCGCCGTCCCCGAGCGGCGCCCGGTCCGCCCCGTCGCCTACCGCCCCGTCCGGCAGGCTGCGCGCGCTGGGAGCCTTGCGCAGTTCCTCCATCGCCGCCGCCGCCAGCGGCGACAGCCCCGCCGCCTCCACCCCGTCCGAGTCCAGCTTCGACATCAGGTCCGCCCGCATCCTGGGCTCCCAGAACTTGCGCAGGTGGTCCGCCACCTCCAGCGCGCCCGACTGGCCGCGCTGGGTGGCGAAGAAGGCGGCGATCTGGTTGGCCATCGCCGCCAGCCGGGTAGTGTCCATCATCGCCGCGTCACTCCGCCGCGGTGACCGTGCGCTCGATGCGCCGGCTCTCCTGCGAGTGCGCCTCGTAGCTCTTCTGCCACTCGGACGGCCCGTTGGACGGCGTGATCTGCACTGCGGTCACCTTGAACTCGGGGCAGTTGGTCGCCCAGTCCGAGAAGTCCGTGGTGATGACGTTGGCCTGCGTCGTCGGGTGGTGGAACGTGGTGTACACCACCCCAGGCGCCACCCGCTCGGTGATCAGCGCGCGCAGCGAGGTCTCGCCTGCCCGGCTCTGGATGCGCACGAAGTCGCCGTCGCGCACGCCGCGCTCCAGCGCGTCGGACGGGTGGATCTCCAGCCGGTCCTCCTCGTGCCACGCCGAGTTCTCCGTGCGCCGCGTCTGCGCGCCGACGTTGTACTGGCTGAGGATGCGCCCGGTGGTGAGCAGCAGCGGGTAGCGGCGGTTCGACCTCTCCTCGGTCGGGATGTACTCGGTGGTGACGAACCGCCCCTGGCCGCGCACGAAGCCGCCGACGTGCATGATCGGCGTGCCCTGCGGCGCCTCATCGGTGCACGGCCACTGGATCGAGCCCAGCGCTTCGAGCTTCTCGTAAGACACGCCGGCGAACGTCGGCGTGAGCCGCGCCACCTCGTCCATGATCTCGGACGGGTGCGTGTACTCCATCGGATGACCCATCGCCCGGGCCAGCGCCACGGTGATCTGCCAGTCCGCCATGCCGCCGTTGCGCGGCGTCATCACCTTGCGCACCCGCTGGATCCGGCGCTCTGCGTTGGTGAACGTCCCGTCCTTCTCCAGGAAGGTCGAGCCGGGCAGGAACACATGGGCGTAGTCCGCCGTCTCGTTCAGGAACAGGTCCTGCACGACGACGCATTCCATCGCCTTGAGCCCGCGGGTCACGTGATGCGTGTCCGGGTCGGACTGCACGATGTCCTCGCCCTGCACGTACAGCCCCTTGAAGGTGCCGCTCACCGAGGCGTCGAACATGTTGGGGATGCGCAGGCCCGGCTCAGGGTCGATCGCCACCCCCCACGCCGCCTCGTGCAGCGCCCGCGTCGTGTCGTCCGACACGTGGCGGTAGCCCGACAGCTCGTGCGGGAAGGAGCCCATGTCGCAGGCGCCCTGCACGTTGTTCTGCCCGCGCAGCGGGTTCACGCCCACGCCGGGACGCCCGAGGTTGCCGGTCGCCATCGCGAGGTTCGCGATCGCCATCACCGTGGTCGAGCCCTGGCTGTGCTCGGTGACGCCCAGCCCGTAGTAGATCGCCGCGTTGGCGCCCGACGCATACAGACGCGCCGCACCCCTGATCTGCTCCGGATCGACGCCGGCCATCTCGCCCACGATCTCCGGGCTGTGGCGCGGGTCGCGGGCGAACTCCGCCCACTCCTCGAACGCGTCCCACTCGCAGGTGGCGCGCACGAATACCTCGTTGACCAGCCCCTCGGTGACGATCACGTGGGCGATCGACGTCAGCACCGCGACGTTGGTGCCCGGCTGCAGCGGCAGGTGGAAGTCCGCCTCGATGTGCGGGGAGCGCACCAGATCGGTCTTTCGCGGGTCGATCACGATCAGCTTGGCGCCGCGGCGCAGCCGCGCCTTCATGTGGCTGGCGAACACCGGATGCCCGTCGGTCGGGTTGGCGCCGATCACCATCATGACGTCGGTGTGGTCGACCGTGTCGAAGTCCTGCGTGCCGGCCGAGGTGCCGAGCGTGGTCATCAGCCCGTAGCCGGTCGGCGAGTGGCAGACCCGGGCGCAGGTGTCGATGTTGTTGTTGCCGAACGCTGTGCGCACCAGCTTGGCGACCAGGAAGGTCTCCTCGTTGGTGCAGCGCGACGACGAGATGCCGCCGATCGAGCCGCGGCCGTACGTCCCCTGGATGCGCTTGAACTCCCCGGCCGCGCGGTCGAGCGCCTCCTGCCAGGTGCACTCGCGCCACGGGTCGGTGATCTTCTCTCGGATCATCGGCGTGGTGATGCGCTCGCGGTGCGTGGCGTAGCCCCAGGCGAAGCGCCCCTTGACGCAGCTGTGCCCATGGTTCGCCTTGCCGTCCTTGTAGGGGACCATGCGCACGACCTCCTCGCCGCGCATCTCCGCCTTGAAGGTGCACCCCACCCCGCAGTACGCGCAGGTGGTCACGACCGAGTGCTCCGGCTTGCCGATCGAGATCACCGACTTCTCGTTCAGCGTCGCCGTCGGGCAGGCCTGCACGCAGGCGCCGCAGCTCACGCACTCGGAGTCCATGAACGCCTCGTGCGCGGACGCAGAGACGCGCGCGTCGAACCCGCGCCCCTCGATCGTCAGCGCGAAGGTGCCCTGCACTTCCTCGCACGCCCGCACGCAGCGCGAGCACACGATGCACTTCGACGGATCATAGGTGAAATACGGGTTGCTCTCGTCCTTCTCGGCGATGATGTGGTTCTCGCCTTCGTAGCCGTAGCGCACCTCGCGCAACCCCACGTCACCCGCGGTATCCTGCAGCTCGCAGTCGCCGTTCGCGGAGCAGGTCAGGCAGTTCAGCGGGTGGTCGGAGATGTAGAGCTCCATCACCCCCTTGCGGACCTGCTTCAGCCGCTCGGTCTGCGTGCGCACGACCATGTCGTTGGCGACCGGCGTGGTGCACGACGCCGGCAGCCCGTTGCGCCCCTCCACCTCGACCAGACAGATGCGGCACGACCCAAAGCTGTCGAGCATGTCCGACGCGCACAGCTTGGGCACCTGGATGCCCGCCTCCATCGCGGCGCGCATGATCGAGGTGCCCTCGGCCACCTGCAGCGTCTGCCCGTCGATGGTCACGGTGACGAGCACGTTGCTGTCCGGCTTCTTGGTGCCGTAGTCGATTTCCTGGATCAGACCCATGGCTCTGGCTCCTACTCTGCCGCGACGCGCAACGGCGCGGGGGCAAAATCCTCAGGGAAGTGATTCATCGCACTCTGCACCGGATACGGGGCAAAGCCGCCGAGCGCGCACAGCGAGCCGTACTTCATCGTCTCGCACAGGTCGTGCACCAGAACGAGGTTGGCCGCCACGTTCTCGCCGCGCGCCACCTTGTCCAGAGTCTCCACGCCGCGCGTGGAGCCGATCCGGCACGGCGTGCACTTGGAGCAGCTCTCGACCGCGCAGAACTCCATCGCGAACCGCGCCTGGCGCAGCATGTCCACGCTGTCGTCGAACACCACGATGCCGCCGTGCCCGATCAGCCCGTCGCGCGCCGAGAATGCCTCGTAGTCAAACGGCGTGTCGAACAGCGCGCGGGGAAAGTACGCCCCCAGCGGCCCGCCGCACTGCACCGCGCGAACCGGCAGCCCCGTCGCAGTGCCACCGCCGACATCGTCGACCAGCTCGCCCAACGTGATGCCGAACGCCGTCTCGAACAGCCCGGTGTAGCGCAGGTTGCCCGCGAGCTGGATCGGCATCGTGCCGCGCGAGCGCCCCATGCCGAAGTCGCGATACGCCTCCGCGCCCTCGGACAGGATCACCGGCACGCTGGCCAGGGTGACCAGGTTGTTGATCACCGTGGGCCTGCGCCACAGCCCCTCGTGCACCGGCAGCGGCGGCTTGGCGCGCACCTGGCCGCGCTTGCCCTCGATGCTCTCCAGCAGCGAGGTCTCCTCGCCGCACACGTAGGCGCCCGCACCCACACGTATCTCCAGGTCGAAGCGCCGCCCCGTCCCCTGCCCGTCCGCGCCCACGACGTCGTCGCCCAGCAGCCGCTCGCGATACGCGATGTCGATCGCCGCCTGCAGCACCTCAATGGCGTGCGGATACTCCGAGCGGATGTAGACCATGCCGATCGTCGCATCGATCGCCAGCCCCGCGATCGTCATGCCCTCGATCAGGCAGAACGGGTCGCCCTCCATGATCATGCGGTCTGCAAAGGTGCCGCTGTCGCCCTCGTCCGCGTTGCACACCACGTAGCGTTGGTCCGCCTTGGCCATCGCGGCGCCCCGCCACTTGATTCCCGTCGGGAACCCCGCGCCGCCGCGCCCGCGCAGCCCGGACTTGAGCACCTGGGCTATGGTCTCCTCGCCGCCGATCTCCAGCGCCCTCGACAGCCCCGCGTATCCGCCGTGCGCGCGGTAGTCCTCGATCGACAGCGGATCGGTGATGCCGCAGCGCTTGAACGTCAGCCGCTGCTGCCGCGCCAGGAACGGGATTTCCTCGACCAGCCCCACGCCCAGCTTGTGCGTCCCGCCACCCAGGATCGCCACCATCAGCGACGGCACGTCCTCCACCGTGACGCCGCCATACCCGACGCGTCCCTCCGGCGTCACCACCTCGACCAGCGGCTCCAGCCAGTGCATCCCGCGCGACCCGTTGCGCACCAGCCGAAACGGCCGCCCCGAGCGCTGCGCGACACTGGCGATCGCGGCCGCCACGTCGTCGGAGCCGACCGCGAGCGCGGATGCGTCGCGCGGCACGAAGATCGTCAAGATGTCGGCGCCCGTCGCGTCGCTCATGCCCGTGCCTCCTCGATCAGCGCGTCGAGACGCGCCGGGTTGAGCCGGGCGTGGATGCGCCCGTCCAGCATCGCCGACGGCGACAGCGAGCACAGCCCGAGGCAGTACACCGCCTCCAGCGACACCGCGCCGTCCGGCGTCGCCTCGCCCACCGCCACGCCGAGCCTGCGCTCCGCGTGCTCGGCCAGCTCGTTGCCGCCCTTCGACTGGCACGACTCCGCCCGGCACAGCTTCAGAACATGGCGCGCCGGCATCTCCGTGCGGAAATCATGGTAGAAGCTGATGACGCCATGCACCTCGGCCCGGCTGATGTTCAGCGCATGAGCGATCGGCTGTACCGCCTGCTTCGGCACGTAGCCGAACTCGTGCTGCAGCGCATGCAGCAGCGGCAGCATCGCGCCAGGCATCGCCCGGTGCCGCTCGATGATCGCCTCGCCGCGCGCCTGGTCCCAGCCGTCCCCGTCCAGCATCTTCTGTCCCGTCCTCCAGCAGACCCCGGATATGGGCACGATTCGGCCTTATCAACAACGCGTACGATCTATGCTGCGATAGAACAAACCTATCGTTAACGGCCCCGGCCGGCGCAAACACCCTTGGTCGCCCCCGCCCCGCCGGCCGGCAACGGCGCAGGGCAGACCCCTGCCTTGCGCCGCGCCGTCCTCAGGGCTGCTTGCCCTGGCTGATCCGGTCCTCGGACTTCGCCTTCTCGTGGTGCCCCGCCATCGCGCCGACCGCGGCGCCAGTCTTGGTATGGCCCATCATGTGCCCGGCGACCCCGCCCACCGCCGCGCCCTTCAGCGTGCCGCCCTTCGGCGACGGCGCAGCGTCCTGGGCAAAGGCGGCAAGCGGCGCGGCCAGCAGCGAAAGCGCGGCGGCCCCGGCCAGCAGGGCGTTGGTGAACTTCATCGTCGACTCCCATTGTGGTGCGAAGAAAACCTCCGCCACCCCATGCAAAACCACGGGGATGGCGAAAGTTCGGCACGCCCCCCCGCCCCGGCCGGCGCACCAGCCCGCGCCCGCCGCCCTACCCCTGCGGCCCCGGCGCCGCGAGCGACCTCGCCTCCGCCACCAGCGCCAGCGTCAGCAGCGGCAGCGTTTCGCGCCGCGGCACCACCAGCCCCACCTCGAACGAGGTGTCCGGCTCCGTCAGCGGCACCGAGCACAGCCCCGCCGCGCGGAACGCGGCCGCGTCGTCGCGCCACCCCGCCGCCTCGCCCGCCATCGCCCGCACCACCGCCCCCGGCAGCACGCTCGCCCACCCCCCGCCGCGCACGTGCGACAGCAGCGCCAGCACCGAGTTCGACTCCAGGCGCGCCACCGGCGCCCCGCTCCCCTGCCCCAGCAGCCGGTCCAGAATGCGCCGGTTCTGCATGTCCGGCGTCAGCAGGCACAGCGCCAGCCCCCTCGCCTCCGCCCACGTCACGCTCTCGCGCCCCGCGAACGCCCCGTCCGCCGTGCTCACCAGGTGGAAGCGCTCGCGATACAGCGGCACCGACGCCACCCTGCGCAGCGTGTCCGCGTCGAGATACGTCACCCCCGCGTCCACTTCCAGGTTCTCCATCAGCTCGACCACTTGGTTCGACGTCCGCGACAGCACGGTAAACCGCAGCCCAGGATGCCGCCGCAGCATCGGCGCCGTCAGCAGCGCCACCCCCGGCACCGCCGTGGGGATCACCGCCAGCCGCAGGTGCCCCGCCACGTCGCGTCGGTGCGACTCGATCTCCTGGCGCATCGCCCGCGTGTCGCTGACGATGCGCCGCGCCCAGCCGAGCACCCGCTCGCCCTCCGGCGTGAACCCCCGGAACCGCGAGTCCCGCTCCACGATCAGGATGCCGAGCTGGTCCTCCAGCTGCCGCAGCCCCGCCGACAGCGTCGGCTGCGTGATCCCCACCGACTCCGCCGCACGACCGAAATGCCGCTCGCGGGCCAGCGCCAGGATCAGCTCCAGCTTGTCGATCACGGGAAGACAGCAAGGAAGGCCAGGGGCTCTGCCCCCCATGCCTGAAAGTGGGGACCCCGCCAAAGGCAAGCCTTTGGAATCCGATTCTTAAGCACAGGGTTTCCAAAGGACTCGGCCCTTTGGCGGGTTCGGGCAGAGCCCGACCTTTCTTCCTTCGGCCCCACCTCAGCCGTCCGCCTTCAGCACCTCTCCGGCCAGGTACAGCGACCCGCAGATCAGCACCCGCCCCGCCGGCCCCGACGCGGAGACCGCCCGCAGCGCGTCGGCCACCGTCGGTCCCGGCCGCGCCACCCCGCCCGACGCCGCCACCACCGCCTCGACCGGCAGCCCCAGGTACTGCCCCGGCTCGCACACCGCGTGCACGCTCGACGCCAGCGGCAGCAGCGGCCGCAGGAACGCCCCGGCGTCCTTGGCCTGCTTCATCCCCACCACGAGGTGCAGCGGCCGGTCCCCCCACGTCGCCAGGTGCTCCGCCAGCGCCCGCCCCGCGCCCTCGTTGTGCGCCCCGTCGAGCCACAGCTCCCACCCTGGCGGCAGCGACGCCGCCAGCCGCCCGCCCAGCCGCTGCATCCGCCCCGGCCACTCCGCCCGCGCGATCCCCGACAGCGCATCGTCCGCCACCAGCCCCGAAGCCCGCGCCGCCGCCACCGCGATGCCGGCGTTGTCGAGCTGGTGCGCCCCCAGCAGCGACGGCGCCGGCAGCGCCAGCGCCCCCGCCGCATCCTCGAAGCGCACCCCGCCCCCGCCCCACGCCACCTCCCAGTCCCGCCCGCGCAGCAGCACCGGCGCCCCCACCGCGTCCGCGTGCCCCAGCAGCACGTCCATCGCCTCGCCCGCCTGCGCGCCCAGCACCACCGGCGTCCCCGGCTTCATAATCCCCGCCTTCTCCCGCGCGATCAGCGCCAGCGTGTCGCCCAGGAAATCCTGGTGGTCGAGCGAGATCGAGGTGATCGCGCACACTGCAGGCGGCGGAATCACGTTGGTCGCGTCCGCCCGTCCGCCCAGCCCGACCTCAAGCACGCACAGCTCCGCCGGCACCCGCGCGAACAGCTCGAAGCTCGCCGCCACCAGCACCTCGAACACCGTGATCGCCGCCCCGTCGTTGACCGCGGCCACCTCCTCGATCACCGCCGACAGCGCCTCGTCGCTGACCAGCTCGCCGGCCAGCCGGATGCGCTCCCTGAACTGCACCAGGTGCGGCGAGGTGTAGACGTGCACCCGCAACCCCGCCTGCTCGCCGATCGCGCGCAGGAAGGCGCAGGTGCTGCCCTTGCCGTTGGTCCCGGCCACATGGATCACCGGCGGTAGACGCCGCTCCGGATGCCCGAGCTTGCCCAGCAGCGCCTCCAGCCGCTCCAGGCTGAGGTCGATCAGCTTGGGATACAGCCCGTGCAGCCGCTCGATCACCGCCTCGGCGCGGCTCATGAAAAGCAAGCCTGGGCTCTGCCCAGACCCGCCAAGGGCGAGCCGCCCCTGGACCTGCTTCTCTTAAGAAGCGGATTCCAAAGGCTCGCCTTTGGCGGGGTCCAGGAGCAGAGCCCCTGGCCTTCCTTGCCTGGCCAGCGCCTCACGTCGCCTCGGCCAAGGCCGCCTCCGCGCGGCTCCCCAGCAGCCCCAGCACCCGCGCCAGCATCGCCCGCATCTCGCCGCGGTGCACCACCATATCGACGATCCCGTGCGCGTGCAGGTACTCCGCCCGCTGGAACCCGTCCGGCAGCGTCTCGCGCACCGTCTGCTCGATCACCCGCGCCCCCGCGAAGCCGATCAGCGCCCCCGGCTCGGCGATCGCGATGTCACCCAGCATCGCGAACGAGGCGGTCACGCCCCCCGTCGTCGGGTCGGTCAGCACCACCAGGAACGCCAGCCCCGCCTCCTTGACCATGCGGGTCGCGATGGTGGTGCGCGGCATCTGCATCAGGCTGATCGCGCCCTCCTGCATCCGCGCGCCCCCGGACGCGGTGAACACGATCAGCGGCGCCGACTGCAGCACCGCCAGCCGCGCCGCCGCCACGATGCCCTCGCCGACGGCGGCCCCCATCGACCCCGCCATGAACTCGAATGCCATCACCGCGACCACGCAGCGGTGCCCGCCCACGGGGCCGTGCGCCACCACCAGCGCGTCGTCGAGCCCGGTCGCCGCCCGCGCGTCGCGCAGCCGGTCGACGTAGCGCTTCTGGTCGCGGAACCCGAGCGGGTCGAGCGGCGCGCGCGGCAGCTCGATCTGCGTGAAGCTGGTCCGCCCCGCCCCGCTCTCCGCCGGCTCCTCGCCCGCCCGCGCCGGCCCCGCCTCGCCGGCAACAGGATCGAAGGTCCACGCCAGCCGCTCCTGCGCCGTGCCGCGCATGTGGTGGCCGCAGTTCGGGCACACCTTGAGGCTGGCCTCCAGCTCCTTGGTCGACACCACCTGCTCGCAGCCCGGGCACTGCGTCCACAGGTTGTCCGGCACCTCCCGTCGTCCCAGCAGGGTGCGGATGCGCGGCCGCACATACTCGGTGAGCCAGCTCACCGCCCCCGTCCCCGCGCTGTCCTGTCCCTGCTCACGCTGCGCGGGCCCGTGCGCTGCGCACGCCCTGTGCGAGCGCCCGCACCT
>CAXSFU010000069.1:0-16695 GCA_964236695.1 uncultured Acetobacteraceae bacterium
CCGTCGTCGGTGACGAACACCTCGCCGTGCTGGTAGGGGCTCATCGTGCCGGGGTCGACGTTGAGGTAGGGGTCGAGCTTGCGCAGGCGGACGCGGAAGCCGCGGGCCTGCAGGAGGGCGGCCAGCGCCGCGGAAGCGAGGCCCTTGCCGAGCGAGGAGACCACGCCACCGGTGATGAAGACGTACCGTGTCATGGGAGACCCCCTTACACCGGTTGGCCTTGCGTCGGGAACCCCGGGGGTGACGACGAAAAGGCAGGCCGGAGGCGGCGCTTCCTGAACCCGCGGTCCGCAGGCAGCCGGGCGGGTCGCGCAGCAGACGCCGGGAACGGACTCCACGGCCGGCGAAGCCGGAGACACGGTTCAACCCCGCGCCCAGACGTCCTCCGCCGCCTGCCGCCCGCTCAGGATCGCGCCGCCGACCGTGCCGGCAAGCCCGTCCGTGCGCACCGCCTCGCCGGCGAACACCAGACGCCCCCCAGCGATCGGCCACCCCAGCGCCTCGCGCCGTGCGTGCTGCCCGGGCGGAGCGTAGGCGTAGGCGCCGAGGAACAGCGGGTCGCTGCCCCAGGTGGTCTCGACCGCATCCGGCGCGAAGGCGCGTCCGGCCGCCGCGCCGAACACCAGGCGGAGCTGCTCGCGCGCCCAGTCGGCCGCGGCGCCGGGCGGCGCTCCTGCCAGCGCCCACGCCGCGCGGCCGCCGAAGAAGCCGACCAAGTGGTCGGCGCCGTCCGGCCAGGCCTGCGCCACCAGGCCTGGCTCGCCCGGAGCGAAGCGCCGCTCCACCGTGCAGCTGTCGGGCAGGCCGAGGCGGTCGGGGCCGGCGGCGCGCAGGGCGACCTTGCTGAGCAGTCCCATCGGCAGGCCGTGCAGCGCATCGCAGGTGGAAGCGGGCAGCTCCGGATGGAAGCGGATCGCGCCGGCGCGCAGCACCCCCGTGGAGACGGTGACGATGCAGGCGTCGGCGTGCAGCGTGCCGCGCGGGGTTTCGACGCGAACGCCCGGCCCGCTCCAGTCGATGCGGGTGGCGGGCGTGCGCAGGCGGGCGCCCGCCACCTCGGCGGCATGGGTGGCGAGCAGCAGGTCGCCGAGGCCGCCGTCGGCGCGCAGGTTGGCGCCGGCGAGCGCGTTGCGCTGCCAGTCGCGCACGGACAGTGCGTCCGCGTCGGCTGCGGCGATCACCGCCCCCTCCCAGGTCTGCAGCGTCGCGCGCCAGGGATCGTCGCCGAGCGCGTCCGCAGCCGCGGCGAGGCTCAGGTCGTCGTCCGGGGACAGCCGGGCGAGGCAATCCAGGACGGCGGCGGTCCAGCGCGTGGCGGCAGCGTCGTAGGCGGCGCCCTCGGCCGGGGTGGCGGGGCGCGCGTCGACGAACAGGCGCGGCGTGTGCATCTCCGGGGTGTCGAGCAGGCGGCGGCCCTGGGCGCGGGCCAGCTCGGCCAGCGGGTTGCGCCCGGAGTCGTGCAGCCAGGAGGCGCCGTGGTCGAAGGCGGCCCCGCCCAGGGCCGCCGGGCGCTCGGTGCGGGCGCGGCCGCCGCAGCGCAGGCCGGCCTCGATCAGGGTGACGCCGGTGCCGGCGGCGCGCAGGGCGGCCGCGGCAGCCAGGCCTGCTGCACCGGCGCCAACGACGACGACATGGCCCGGCGTCACCGGGGCTTGCGGCGGATCATCCGGCATGACCCCACCGCACCCGCCAGGAGCGCTACGCCCCCGGCAACCCCGTACCAATGAAGCCGCCCCCGCGAGCGAGGCGTGGGCGGGGCCCTGAAGCGGAGCCCCCGGCCCTGCCTCACTTCGTGGGAACCTGCGGCGCCTGCGAGGCCGGCGGCGCGCCCGCGGCCGGCGCCTCGGGCCGGGTGGTGGGCTCGGACACCGGCGAGGCGGACGGGGCGACGGTGCGGTCGGCCGGCGTGGTGGCGATGCCGAGCGGGGCGGCCTGACGCGGCGCGCCCGGCGCGTCGAGCAGGTCGTGGCCGACGCCGCCGGTGCCGCGGTTCAGCAGCGCGAGGCCGAGCGAGAGCAGCAGGAAGATCGTCGCCAGGATCGAGGTGGTGCGCGTCAGCAGGTTGGCGGTGCCGCGCCCGCTCATGAACGAGCCCATGCCCTGCGACGAGCCGATGCCCAGCCCGCCGCCCTCGGAGCGCTGGATCAGCACCACGCCGATCAGCGCCAGGGTCACGAACAGGTGGACGATCAGCAGCACGGTGATCATGGCAGGCTTCCCGGGAACGAAGCGCGCGTTCTACCGGGGGCTGCGGCGCGATGCAAAGACCGCACGCCGGACGGGACAGCCCTGCCGCCGCCCCCGGCATTCGGCCGCAAGAGCCGGCGCCGCACGGCAGCCCCGGCCTGCCTTCCCGTCTCAGGGCTCGCCCGCGTGCCGCATCCCCGCCAGGGCGGCAGGGTCGCCCCGGCCGGCCTGGCGCTCGCCGAGGCCGCTGTCGCTGAGGCGGATGATCTCGTCGTTCGAGCTTTCCAGCATGGGCAGGGTGCGCACCAGGGCCGGCCGCCCGTCGACCAGCGCGACCCGGCCCCACTGCATGCCGGTCGGGTCGCGCAGATCGGGCGGGCCATACTTGCGTAGCAGGGCCAGGTGGAACAGCCGCTTGGACCCCTGGTCGCGCGGCTCCTGCGACGCCACGGCCTCGGTGACGATGCTCCGGTGCGGGCGGCCAGGCAGGTCCTCGACATAGCGCAGCACCACACCGGTGGAGCCCGCGAGCACGGCGGCGGCCAGGCACGACCGGGGCCCGCCAGGCCCCCTGCCCTGCTCGTCGGCGCAGGGAATGCGGGTGTCGCGCCACACAGTCTCCCTGGGCAGCGTCAGGTGCAGCGCATCGCGCGCCTCGGCGTCGTCCATGTAGAGACGCACGCCGAACACGTCGGCCCCCGCCATGTCGCGGCCGGAAACCACGCCCGGGCCCCGGCCGGCTGGTCCCGCCAGGGCAGGCGGACCGGCGGCACGAAGCAGGGCGGCCACACAGAGGGTGAGAAGCAGAGGATTTGCACGCATTGCGCGAGTATAGCGCATTGCGGCAGCGCGCGACAGCGCGGACGGCGGCGCCCGCGGCCGCCGCTACTGCGCCAGCGGCGGCGCCAGCGGACGGCTGGTGTTCTCTCCGGCGCGGGCGCGACGCAGGGACAGGTCGTTGAGCGTCTCGATATTGCCGTTCTGCGGGATGTCGGCATGGCTGGCCGGCACAGCCGGACTGTGCGCGGCCTGGCCGTGCGCGGCGTGATGGCGGGCGCGCGCCAGCGACGGCGTCGCCCCCCCGGCGAGCACCGCGCAGGACGCGGCGACCAGGACGAGGCGGCGGATCAGGATGGTGGGCATCGGGCAGCTTCCTTTGATGGTGCCGCTGTAACCGCACAGGAGACGGTTCGTTCCGGCGCCGCGTGCGGGCACGATCGCCGCGACATCGCCCGCCGCCTCGCAGCGTAGGGTCGGCCGCAACCGTCCACGCCGGCAACTCCGCGCGCCCTCGCGCGCAATCCATTGCGGCATTGATGCGCAGTGCAGCGTCGATGCGCAGTCCCGGCGCGGCGGCACAAGGAAGCTCCCATGGCATTCGACATCAGCGTCGGCCCGGCCCAGCTCACCATCAACGCCGGCGAGTGCGTGCTCAGCACGGAGCCGGACGGCCAGGTGCGCCAGCCGAGCGAGCTCGGCCTGTTCTTCCGCGACACCCGCCTCGTCAGCGAGTGGAGCGTCACCGTCGACGGCCTGCCCTGGACCCTGCTCAGCTCCGCCGTCACCGAGCATTTCGCGGCCCAGGCGGTGATGACCAACCCGGCCCTGCCCAGGGACGGCGGCGAGGTGCCGAAGAACACGCTCAGCCTGTCGCTCTCCCGGGTAATCGGCGAGGGCGGGCTGCGCGAAACCCTGGCGCTGCGCAACCACCACCTCGAGCCGGTGCGCCTCACCCTGGCCGTGCGCGTCGCCGGCGACTTCGCCGACATCTTCGACGTCAAGTCGCACCGCCTCGTCACCCGCGGCGACACCGAAACCGCCTGGTCGGCCGAGGACGCCTGCCTGCGCACCGTGCACACCAACGCCGGCTTCCGCCGCGGCCTGTCGCTCGGGCCCGCCGACGGCGCGCCGCACCCGGTGCTGCGCGACGGCGCGCTGTGCTTCGTGGTCGAGATGGCGTCGCAGGGCGCCTGGAGCGCCGACCTCGACTACCGCGTCATCGACGGCGACAGGCCGGCGGCGACGCAGACCTCCTCCTTCCGCGACCGATTGGAATCCGGGCAGGCCGCGGCGCTGGGGCGCTGGCGCGGCCAGGCAATCCGCCTGATCACGCCTTACGTGCCGCTGCAGCAGCTCTACGACCAGTCGCTCGACGACCTCGCCGCCCTGCGCCTGCCGCTGGAATGCGACGAGACCCCGGCCTTCCTGCCGGCGGCCGGCATCCCCTGGTTCGCCGCCCTGTTCGGCCGGGACAGCATCATCACCGCGATCCAGACCCTGCCGGTCTACCCCGACTTCGCCCGCGGGGCGCTCGCCATGCTGGCCCGCTACCAGGCGGACGGCACCGACGACGCGCGCGACATGCAGCCCGGCAAGATCCCCCACGAGCTGCGCCACGGCGAGCTCGCCCACCTCGGCCTGGTGCCATATACGCCATACTACGGCACCGCCGACGCAACCCCGCTCTACCTCGTGCTGCTGCACCACGCCTGGCGCTTCACCGGCGACCGCGCGCTGATCGAGACGCATCTCGCCACCGCGGAACGCTGTCTGCACTGGATCGACGAGCACGGCGACCTCGACGGCGACGGCTTCCAGGAATACCGCCGCCGCTCGCCGAAAGGGGCCGAGAACCAGGGCTGGAAGGACTCTGGCAACGCCATCCTGTACGAGGACGGCAGCGACGTGCCCGCCCCCAAGGCGCTGTGCGAGCTGCAGGGCTACGTGTTCGACGCCTGGCGCCGCATGGCTGCGATCTACGACGCGCTCGGCCGGCCGCAGGACGCAGCCGGACTGCGCGCCAAGGCGCAGGCGCTGTTCGAGCGCTTCAACCAAGCCTTCTGGGACGACGACGCCCAGGCCTACGCGCTGTGCCTCGACCCGGACAAGCGCCGGGTGATGAGCTGCGCCTCGAACATGGGCCACCTGCTGTGGTCCGGCATCGTGCCGCCGGCGCGCGCACGCCGCGTCGCGGACCGCCTGATGGCCGACGACATGTGGAGCGGCTGGGGCGTGCGCACGCTGTCTGCGGAGCACGCCGCCTACAACCCGCACGACTACCAGCTCGGCGCGGTCTGGCCGCACGACAACGGCCTGATCGCGGTCGGCCTCAAGCGCTACGGCTTCCACGACCAGGCCGCGCGAATCGCCGGCGGCCTGATCGACGCCGGCAGCCGCTTCACCCTGGACCGCATGCCGGAGGTGTTCGCCGGCACCAGCCGCGCCGACTCGCCGTTCCCGATCCAGTACCTCGGCGCCAACGTGCCGCAGGCCTGGGCCGCCGGCTCGGTGTTCAGCGTCCTGCGCAGCCTCGTCGGCCTCGAGATCGACGCCGGCGCCTCGACAATCTACGCCGACCCCACCCTGCCCGACTGGCTGGGCGAGCTGCGTCTCGAGAATGTCCGTGTCGGCGCCCGCACGATCGACCTTCGGGTCTGGCGCGATGGGAAGGACTGCCGGATCGGCATCGTCGGCGGCGACGCCGGCGTGTCCCTGGTCCGACGCGACTTCGTCGACGCCTTCCGCGACAACGAGTGATCCGCCCGCGTTCACGGCGTCGCGCTGCACGCCAAGACGGACACGACTAGCGGCCGGAGGCGCCCGGCGTCGCCAGCAGCGCAAGGCCGGGCGCGGCCCGCGACAGTGACGGCGCCGCATGAGATGGATGCGCGGCCCCGGATCGCCGCCAACAAGGAAACCGAGTCCCGTTGACCAGACTGCGCCGCGTGACGCGCCCGGCCTCCGGCCTGGGCGCCCTGCTCCTGGCCGGCTGCAACCTGGCGCCGACCTACGACCCGCCGCGCTTCGTGCTGCCGGCGAGCTACCAGGGTTCCGCGCCGTTCCACGTCGCCCACCCCGGGGACGCCCTGCCACGCGGCCAGTGGTGGCGCCTGTTCGCCGACCCCGTGCTCGACCGGCTGGAGGAACGGGCGGACGCCCTCAACCCCACCCTGCAGGCCGCGGAGGAACAATACACCCAGGCGCGCGACCTCGCCGCGGAGGCCCGCGCCGGCCTGTTCCCGCAGGTCGCCCTCGGCGCCACCACCTCGGACAACCGCCAGTCCGCCCACCGCCTGTTCCGCAACGGCCTCGGCGGGCCCAGCGTCGAGAGCTCCAACCAGATCGACGCCACCGCCTCCTGGGTCCCCGACTTCTGGCAGGCGATCAGCAACCAGACCCGGATCCAGAAGCGCCTCGCCCAGGGCAGCGCCGCCAGCCTCGCCACCGCCCGGCTCAGCCTGCAGGCCGAGCTCGCCACCGACTACATCGCCCTGCGCGGCCTCGACACCGAGGACGCCGTGCTGCGCCAGGCCATCCAGTACTACACCCTGGCGGTCACCATCACGACGCTGCGCGAGGCCAGCAAGATCGCCTCCGGCCTCGACGTCGCCCGCGCCCGCGGCCAGCTCGCGACCGGCGAGGTGCAGGAAACCGATGTGCTGGCCAACCGCGCGGTGCTGCAGCACGCGATCGCCGTGCTCGTCGGCGCCCAGCCCTCCGCCTTCGCCATCGCCCCCGAGGCCGACCCGCACATCGCGGTGCCCGCCATCCCCGCCGGGGTGCCCTCCGACCTGCTGCAGCGCCGCCCCGACATCGCCACCGCGGAGCGCTCCATGGCCGCCGCCAACGCCGCCATCGGCGTGACCCGCGCCGCGTTCTACCCGAACGTCACCCTGAGCCTGCTCGGCGGCTTCGAGGACACCGGCTTCAACCTCGGCGCCCTGCCCAACAGCCTGTGGACCATCGGCGCCCAGGCGATGCTGCCGCTGTTCGAGGGCGGCCTGCGCCGCGCCGCCCTGCAGCGCACCTGGTCGCAGTACGCCCAGACCCGCGACCTCTACCGCGCCACCGTGCTCTCCGCCTTCCAGGAGGTCGAGGACGGCCTCGTGCTGACCAGCCAGCTCGCCGTCGAGACCCGCCAGGGCCGCGAGGCCGTGCGCCAGGCGCTGCAGGCGCAGAACCTCTCGCTCACCCTCTACAAGGCCGGCCTCGACAACTACCTCAACGCCCTGGTGGCCCAGGTCACGGCGCTCACCGCCCAGATCACCGAGATCGCCATCGAGGTTCGCGAGCGCCAGGCCGTCGTCAGCCTCGTCGCGGCCCTGGGCGGCGGGTGGAGCACCGCGGATCTGCCGACCAGCGACCAGGTCCTGCCCTTCAACCCGCTCGACCCCGCCGCGCCCCCCCGCCTGCCGCCCCCGACCCCGCGCGTCGACACCCCCGACGTCGGGCCGCTCAGGGGCCAGCCCGACTAGACGCCGTCCTGGATCGGGCGACCCCGGCCTCGTGCGCCACGACGGGAAGAAAACATGTTCTTTCTTGAGAGAAAAAATAATGAACTTTGGTTTCCTGAGGTCCGGAGCCGCGCGCGCGTCCGAAGCCCTGCTGCGTCAGGAAAGAAAGCAAAACTCTTCTTTTTCTGAAGAAAAGAAAGCAAAAAGACTTTGCCCGTGGGGTTCCGGGCAGGCGGGCGGCTCCGGAGTCTTATGAGCAAAAGTTCTTTGGTTCTTTCTTTCAAGAAAGAACATGCTTCCTTCTCGCTTCCGCGCAGGAGATCGGCGCCGGCAGGTCCAGGGCAGGCTGCCGGGTCGACCATGGGCCTGCGCCCGGAACGATGCTAGCTACAGGATCGCAACGACGGAGGGTGATGCCGTGATGGACGATGAAGGTCGAGGGGCCGGCAGATCGAGGCGCTCCCTGCGTGGAAGCCTCGCCGCGGCCGCGATGCTGCCGCTCCTGCTGGCTGCGGCCTCGTGCTCGCAGAGCGCGCCGGTCGCCCCGGCCCTGGATTCCGGCAAGATCGCCTCGATCGTCGTAGGGCGTTCGTCGCGCAACGACGTGTTCGCGGCCCTGGGCCGACCCACCCGCACGGACCGCAGCAGCATAGGCGAGGTCTGGGTCTACCAGCCGACGAGCGGCGACACGGGCAAGAGCGGCCTGATGAGCAACGCGTCCGCCGCGTCGGGCATCCTCGGAGCGTTCGTGCCCTACGCGGGCGCGGTGGGATCCGGGCTCGGGCTGGCCGGCAACGCCATGGGCGGGAGCTCGTCGGCGCCACCGGCCGACAGCCTGTCCGTCACGTTCCGGGACGACGGGATCGTGCGGGACTGCACCTTCTCCAGCACGATGTTCCCTGCTGCGGGACCTGGCCAAGCCGCGGCGCCCGCAAAGGTCGTCGACTGCCAGAGGCCCGGCCTTGCCGGTGCCGCCCCATCCTGAGCCCGCCTGATCCGGATGAAGTCTCCGGCTGCGGCGCCGCTGATCGCGACGAGGCAGCGAACAATCTCCGCCCGCGCGCAAAGCCTTGCAATCCCGCCACCCGACGTCCGAAGCTTCCGCCATGCGCTACGCCGTGCCCCCGATGTCCTGCGTCCTTGCGATCGTCCCCCTAGGACGGTCCGGGAACGCGCGCGCCTAGACCACGGCCCGCCACCCGTCCCGCCCCGCACGATGCCGGGCGGGACGCGATCGTCTCCTCCGGTCGACCAGAGGAGACCCCCGATGTCCGCCACCGCGCCCGCCGACGCCGACCTGCGCACCCGCCTGTTGCTGCGCCCCGCCCGGCCCGACGATGCCGAGGCCCTCGCCGCCATGATGGGCGCCGCAGGCTTCCGCAACGGCACCGCCCAGCTTCCCTTCGTCTCCCCCGACCGGGTGCGACGCAGGCTGGAAACCGACGACGCGAACGACACGCGCATCGTGGCCACGCTCGACGCGGCCGTGGTCGGCAGCGCGACGCTGACCCGCCTGTCCGGGCGCCGCGCCCACGTCGGCATAGGCGTGGCGGACGGCTGGACCGGGCGCAGGATCGGCACCGCCCTGCTGGAGGCGCTGGTGGACGTGGCGGACAACTGGCTCGGGCTGCGCCGGCTGGAGCTGGAGGTGCTGGCCGACAATGCGCCCGCGCTGGCGCTCTACGGTCGCTTCGGCTTCCTCCCGGAAGGCCTGCGCCATGACGCCGTGTTCCGCGCGGGCGAGTATGTGGACACCCTGGCCATGGCGAGGCTCAGACGATGACCACCCTCCAGTCTCCCACTTGCACGGCCTGCTACGAACGACGCGTCACGACCGGGAGCAGGCGATGAGCGTGGGTGCACGCAACCGCCGGATCGACCTGCTCCGGGGCGTGTCCATCCTCCTGGTCCTGCTCCACCACTTCGGCATTGCCTACCGGCTGGACGACACCTTCCCGTCCCGGGTTCTCGGCTGGGGCGCCGTCCACGCCGTGGTGCGCAACGGCAACTACGCGGTGACGATGTTCTTCGTCATCTCCGGCTTCCTCATCACCTCGAACGCCCACGGACGGTGGGGCAGCCTGCGCCGCATCGACGCCCGCGCCTTCTACGCCCTGCGGTTCGCGCGCATCGCGCCCTGCCTGCTGCTCCTGCTGGCCGTCGTGAACGCGCTCGCAGGCCTGGGCCTCGCCATGTTCGGCAACCACCCGAAAGCCGGGCCGCCGGTGTCGTTCTGGCTGGTCGATCTCGCGTCGCTGACCTTCTGGATGAACGTGCTCATGGCGACCCCGGCCGGGTGGACGAACTACGCCCTGGGCGTGCTGTGGTCCCTGTCGGTCGAGGAGGTCTTCTACCTGTCGTTCCCGCTCGCGTGCCTCGTCCTGCGTCGGCCCGCCCTGCTCGCCGCGTTCTGGGCGGTGTTCGTCCTCGTCGGACCGGTCTGGCGCGCCTTTCACCAGGACGACGAGGCGCAGTTCCTCTACGCCTATCTCGCCTCGTTCGACGGCATCGCCATCGGCTGCTGCGCGGCCCTGCTGACGCGACGGGTGACGCCCGGCGGGGCGTGGGCCCGCGTGGCCCAGCCTGTCGTCATCGCCGCGATGACGGTGCTCTACCTCGCAGCCTTCATCGCGGACACCAACGTCTGGGGCGTCACCCTCATGGCGCTCGGCACGGCATTCCTCCTGCTCCAGGCGTCCCTCGGCCCGACGGGAGCCCCGGCGCCGCCCGGCCAGGTCCCTGCGGCGCTGGCGTGGTGCGGCAGGCTCAGCTACGAGCTCTACCTGTTCCATCTCGTCGTCCTCGGGCTGATCCGCACGGTATTCCCGACCCGACAGGCGGCCGGCGACACCAAGCTGGTGCTGCTGGCCGCCTTCCTGGCGCTGTCCGCCCTGCTCGCGGCGGTGGTCGCGAGGACGTTCTCGGAACCCCTGAACCAAACCCTGAGGTCCTCGCTGGGAGCGGCACGCGCCACCGCGACGGCCTAGCGTCCCCGGCACACAAATTTTCTCCTGGACCGGTCCGGGCTCACCGGCCGGCGTTCGCCGCGGCCTCCCCCGCGCCCGCGCGCCGGCACTGCACGGCGGCATCGACCGCGGCCGCCACCGGCACCAGCCTGCACGACGCCGACCCGACCAGGCCGATGCGGACCAGCCCCGACGCCTCCAGTTCACGGCCGATCGCCGGGAACCGCTCCGTGCCCAGCCGCGGCGCCCGCCAGCGGACCCACTGCCGCGCGCCGTCGACCAGCATCGGGGCACCCTCGTCGACGCAGGGGCCGTCCGGCCAGGCACGCCGCTCCGCCAGATGCAGGGCCGTGCAGGAGTCGTAGCCGACGCCGAGCAGCAGCACCTGCGCTCCCAGCCCGTGCAGACGCCCCAGGGGTCCGTCCCCGCCCAGCGGATCGGCAAGCGGCTGCCTGAGGACGACGTGCCCCGCCTGCGGACCGAGTGCCGCGAAGGACAGCGTCGGATGGGCGCCGCGCAATGCCCCGGGCCAGACCCGGAACAGCTCTGCCACCGCCCCCATGCCGCGCGTGGGCGTGCGATACGGGTCAAAGGCGGGCAGCGACTCGCGCACCGTCTCGTACCACCTGGCGGGCACCGGCGGGTGCTCCCACCCCGACGGGTCGCTCAGCTGCGTCGAATGCGCCGGCATGACCAGCGTGCCCGCCGCGCCGACGGCGTCGAGCAGCGCCTCCACCACCGCCTGCGCTCCGCCCGCCACCCACCCGATGGCGGACAGGGAGGCGTGGACGATCAGCACGCCCCCGGGCACCACGCCCAGGCGGCCGAGGTTGACGGCAAGGCCCGCACGCGTGCGCGGCACCAGCGTATTCCCGACGATCTCGTGCTCAGTCATGACGACTCCGTGTCGGGAGACGGACCCGCCTCCCCGGCGGCAGGAAAGCCCGATGACGACCGGCAATCTCCTGGAATGCCGGTCGATATCGCCTCCCCGTCCCGATGCGTCCACCCCGACAGGCGATCCCGGGTTGACGCGGACCCGGCAGCCACGCCGGAACCGGGGATCCGGCAGCAGAGGAAGTGAGCGTTCGATTCAGCGTAAACCCGCGCTGAATGGGTTTGCTGGCCGCATGTAGATATGCAAGCTGATGCGTGCCGGCACTCGATCCAGTCGCACGGACTGGACCGCCTCCGGCTGGTGTGTCTAACGGTGGTTTTACGCATTCACCCACAGGGACAAGCATCGAGATGAGCGGAAGTTGACGGCCTGCTTTTGACGGGAAGCGGTTTAGAGAACGACAGAATGCTCCTGACAAAACCGGTCAGCCCTGTGGTTCATTTCGCTTCGGAGCGAACGGATATGATTAGCTAATGTTCCGTCAGACTGGATGGGGCTTGATCAAGCTCACCAGGTAATCAGGGGAGCGCTGTTCAACCAGCTGTCGTCCGTAAGCTGCTGCACGACGAAATGTGCGACATCCTCACGGGCGATCGTGCCGCCTCGAACACCGGTCAGGTCGGTGAGCGCCCGAACGCTCCCTCGTGCCGCCTCGTCGTTCAGGACGGTCGGCCGCACGAGCACCCAGTCAAGTCCGCTTCGGCGAACCAGTGCCTCCTGCCGGTCCTTGTCGACATACACCTTGCTCAGCAGCAGCGGCATGATGAGACGATCGAACACGACGCCGCCGTGACCGCGGCTGTCGCCGGCGCCCATACCTGTGATGCAGACCAGCCGCCGCACACCCTGCTGCTGCATTGCGCCGATCAACGCGGCAGTCGCGGCCGAGAGCAGCGTGACTTGGCGCAACGGACTTATGGACGTGCCAAGCGCGCTGATCACCGCGTCGCAGCCCTCGACCGTGCGCGACAGCGCAGCCTGGTCACGCGCGTCGCCCACGACCAGCCTGGTGCCTGCGAGGTGTTCGGCTTTCGCGTCCGATCGCACCAGCGCCGTCATGGCGTGACCCTGTCGCCGCGCCTCGCGGATGATCGCACGGCCGGTCCCGCCGGTCGCGCCCAGCACCGCGACCTTCACGACACGGTGCCTTCGCGCAGCCGATCGCGCAGGAACACACCGACGTCGTCCAGGGCCGCCCTGGCGGCGTGCAGCAGGAGGTTGGCCGGGAAGACGTGGACCATCCCGTCCCAGACGTAGACGTCGCAGAGCCGGACCATGCCTTCGGCGCACTCGGCAAAGCGCACCGCGTCTCCGAGCAGGACTTCCGCATCGCCGGCGTGGATACGCACCGGCGCCATGCCGCCGAAGTCGCCGTCCAGCGCGGACGCCTGCGGATCGTGGGGATCGCAGCCGTTCAGGTAGAGCCGCACGGCTTCGGCAAGCGCGTCGCGGGAGAGCAGCGGATCGGCGGCCGGCCGGATCTGCATCGGAAAATACCGCCGGGAACGGGCGTTCCGGCGCCAGCGCATGGTCCGCAACGAAGGCCGTGGCGCCCGCATGAACCGCGACCTGGCCCACAAGATGCCGCTACGCCACTGCGGATCCGAGCACGAACGCGCCCCCGTGCAGGCAGAGGCCCCGTGCAGGTACAGGATGGCCGCCAATGGATCGGCGCCCTGCGGCAGGCGCCACCCCGCCACGCCGCCGACCTCGCCCATTTCGAAAGCGGCAGCGTCGGGGGCGGGAGTTCTGGAGATCATCGCGTCGAAGCCGGGGCGGCTCTTGGGACCGGGCACCGGCTTGGGAGCGATCGCCAGCGCCGCACGCAGCGCCAGCTTGGCAGCACGATCGACAGGGTGGAGGTCGTGGTGAACGAAGGCCATTCGTTCAGACCGTCTGCACCGGGGCAGCAACCTCGTTGGCAAAGTCGCGATAGGAGCGCAACGGCCGTCCGAGCAGGGCGGTCAGGCGTTCGACATCGCCGGGTTCGGGCGTCATGCCCTCGCTCTGGAAGCGCTCGGCCATCATCCGCATGTCATAGGCCATCCAACTGGGCGCGAACGCCTTCATGGTCTGCTCGAAGGCCGCGGTGTCGTCGCCGCCGTAGGCGATGGGGCGGCCGAGCACCTCGCTCCAGATGGCGGCGATGCCGGTGCCGGTGAGGCTGTCGGGACCCACCACGTCGAGCTTGTCGAGCGGCAGCGGTTCGGCGGATTGCTCGCGGCGCAGCAGTTCGATGGCGGCGATCTCGCCGATGTCGCGCACGTCCACCATGGCCAACCCCTTGTCGCCGACCGGCATGGGATAGACGCCGTGGCCGATCACCACGTCCTTGATGCCCAAGTCGTTGTTGATGAAGTAGGACGGGCGCAGGATCGTCGCGTTCAGTCCCATCTGCTCGATCATCCGCTCCACGGCATGCTTGGCGGCGAAGTGGGGCACGTTGACGTAGCGATCGCTGTGGATGACCGAGAAGTAGACGATCCGCTCGATGCCCGCTTCCCGTGCCAGGTTGAGCGCGATCAGCGCCTGGGTGAATTCATCCGCCACGACGGCGTTCAACAGGAACAGCGTGGTCACGCCGTCGAGCGCGCGGCGCATCGACTCAACGTCCAGCATATCGCCCGGCACGGCGACGACGGCGTCCGGCAGCTTGGCCTTGGCTGGGTCGCGCACCAGCGCGCGTATGTCACCCCCGCGTTTGGCCAGCTGAGCGACAACCTGCGTGCCGATCGTGCCCGTGGAACCTGTGACGAGGATGGTCATGGCGGTCTCCTGGCGTGGCGGAAGCGATGCCAATGAGCTAATGATCCATGGGCAGACCAGAAGTCGCTAATCTGGAACGCATTGTCTCACCGATGGATCAGTCGTGGACCTCCTCGCGCTTGCAGATTTCAACTTGGTCGCTCGGCATGGCGGGTTCGGGCGGGCTGCGCAGGCGACCGGTCGGCCCAAGGCCACGCTCTCGCGCCGGGTGGCCGAGCTTGAAGTCAGCCTCGGCCTGCGCCTGTTCGAGCGCGGCGCACGCCGATCCAGGCTGACCGATGCAGGCAGGGCGCTTCACGAGCGCACCGCCCAGCTCCTGAGCGAGATCGACGACGCCGCTGCCGATGTCGCGTCGGGCGAGGACCGCCCGCGCGGCCGATTGCGGATCAGCGCACCCCTCCTGTTCGCGCAGGCGGCGATGGGCCGGCTCGCCGCCGACTTCGTCCTGCAGAACCCCGAGGTGCAGGTGGACGTCACGGCCGAGGACCGGACGGTCGACCTGGTCGAGGAGGGCTATGACCTTGTCATCCGCGTCAATCCGCCGGTTGACGAGACCCTGATCGGGCGTTGCTTCCTTCGCGACCGAATGGTGGTCGTGGCGGCTCCGACCGTTCATCGACCAGAGCCGGACAAACCCGTGCCGAGCGTGCTGCTCGGCGCCACCGACACCTCGAAGCCGTGGCGGATCATGGCCGCGGCGGGCATGCAGGCGCACCCGCTCGCTCCGGTACTCAAGCTGTCATCATTGTTCATGGTGCGCGATGCCGTTCGGGCGGGTGCGGGTGCCGGACTTCTTCCCTTGTCGCTGGTGCTTGGCGACGTCACGCGAGGGATGCTGGTGTGCTGGGGCGAGGCGGAAGGTGGCGGAGTGGAACTGTGGGCGCTCTACACGTCACGCCGCCTTCTGAGCCCGAAGGTGTCAGCGTTTCTCAACCACCTTGCGCACGCATTTCCCTGTGGTACGTCAGAAGAACTGGCGGCCGTCATGAACGACCGTTGACCAGTAAGCCGCCCGCCTGTGTCAATGCGGCGGTGCCAGCAGTCCAGTTTGCCGTCAGCTTGACAATATAAATGCTTGTACAAATACGGCTGACTAGAGGCTGCTACGAACCTGCCAGACTCGATATTGCTCGTCGCTGCAAGAAGAAAGCGTGTTCTTTCTTGAAATAAAGAACAAAAGAACTTTTCTTATTGGATTCCGGAGCCAACCACGGGCCCGGAACCCCATGGGTAAGGTCTTTTTGCTTCTTTTTCTTCAGAAGATTCTTGCTGTCCGACCTGAAGCAGAGAGTTGCTGCGAGGTTCATAACACCTTCCAAGCCTCGATCATTTGAATCGAACTTTCGGGTCCGTTGCTACCGGACCCTCGAACCCGAATGCCCGGACGGCCCGACTCGGTGGCGGAACTGCGCGTCTGGTTCGAGGCGCAGCTGGCCAGGCTGCCCGCCCATGGTCCGACGGCCGAGGCGATCCGCTACGCGCTG
The DNA here is from genome assembly GCA_964236695.1 of uncultured Acetobacteraceae bacterium. Taxonomy (GTDB): domain Bacteria; phylum Pseudomonadota; class Alphaproteobacteria; order Acetobacterales; family Acetobacteraceae; genus CAXSEF01. The sequence continues at coordinate 15,536 of CAXSFU010000069.1, forward strand.
AACCACTGGGAAGGCCTGGAGCGGTTCCTGGAGGACGGCCGGATCGAGATGGACAGCAACAGCATCGAGCGCGCGATGCGTCCGATCACGCTGTCGCGCAAGAACGCCCTGTTTGCCGGATCCGACGAAGGTGGCGAGCGATGGGCGGCGATCGCCTCGCTGGTCGAGACCTGCAAGCTCAACGGGGTCAATCCGCTGACCTACCTGACCGACCTGCTCACCAGGCTCGTCAACGGCTGGCCGCAGGCACGGCTCGACGACCTCATGCCCTGGCACCGGGCGCCAAAGCCGGTCTGAGCAGCGCTGTCACGTCAGCAAGGGCCTCGGAACAACGCTTACGGCTCACCCACCAGTGCCACATCTTGGAGACCGGCAACGACAGCTTCAGGTTCAGGAGCAGCTCAGCCGAGCCCAAGGACAGGAAGTCCAAAGTGCTCGCTTGACCCCCACCCGCAGATCGCGGGACACATCCCAGGCCGGGTCATTTCTCGACGAAAACCCCGGGTCAGTTCTCAGCGCAAATCAACAATGAGGCCAAGGATGTGATGAAATCAGGGGGAATGTGCAGGTATCAGGAATCCTGGATGGGCAGCGGAATGGAAAAAAAGTGCGAAAACTGTCCCGTCGGTGCTGCTATCAGTCAGCGCTAGATCGACCGGAGCTACTCGATAAGAGCGAAGCGCTACGCCTTCGCATTCGCGTATTTTTCTCCTGATTCAGTGTCGCAGACTGGCACCGCTATCACAAGCCTGCGATAGCAGGTCATGTCCGAACGCCTCGCTGCGAATGTTCTTCTACAGCGGACATCCGGATCGACAGCGCCGTATACGGGTGGCAGCTTACGGCGAACATGATTGAAACAGCGCCCCTGGACAGCTTCGTGACGTTGCTGGGCAGCGTGGACTGGAGCAACCGCATTGCCGCACTGACCGAAACCGGTCGGATGCCCACCCGTGCCGGAAGGGCGACGCTGCAGCGGCACTGCATCGAGCTCACCATCGAGCGCCTGCGCCACACGCCGCTCAAGCGTCTGCCAAGCATCGCGGAACACTGCATCATGGCGGACACTGCCGTGGCGTTGTCGACCTTCCTAGGGCTGTCGCGGCCAGGGCGGGAGCAGTTCCTCACCCGGCTGCGGACGAGCCTGGTCGGACAGGGCT
>CAXSFU010000070.1:0-16301 GCA_964236695.1 uncultured Acetobacteraceae bacterium
CTCGACTACGCCGACGCCTGGATCGAGGACCAGGACTTCAAGGACCCCGACACCGGCCAGATGCTCAACCGCGAGCTGCTCAACGCCGAGCTGACCAAGATCGAGAAGCCGGCCGGGATCGCCAACCCCAAGGACTTCCGCAACGAGGTGGTGAAGTTCGCGCTGCGCAACCGCGCGCACAACGCCGGCCGCAACCCGTCCTGGACCAGCTACGAGAAGATCCGCGACGTGATCGAGAAGCGCATGTTCTCCCAGGTCGAGGACCTGCTGCCGGTGATCTCCTTCGGCTCCAAGAAGGACGGCGACACGGAGAAGAAGCACCACGACTTCGTCGAGCGCATGGTCTCGCGCGGCTACACCGAGCGCCAGGTGCGCCGCCTCGTCGAGTGGTACATGCGCGTCAAGCAGTCCGCCTGAGCGCCCGCGATCTTGGACATCATCGACCGACGCTCCAACCCGCACGGCAAGAACCTGGAGAACCGCCAGCGGGTGCTGGCGCGCGCCCGCGGCGCCATCGCCCGCGCCGCGCGCGTCGCCATCGACCAGGGCACGCTGCGCGAGACGGCGGAGGGCACCACGGTGACCATCCCCGCCGACGTGCTGCACGAGCCGTCGTTCCACACCGTCTTCTCCGGCGGCGAGCGACACATCGTGCTGTCCGGCAACAAGGAGTTCTCCACCGGCGACCGCCTCGCCAAGCCCAAGGGCGGGCAGGGCGGCGGCGGGTCGGGCGACGGCTCCGGCGCCGGCGAGTCGCAGGACGGCTTCCGCTTCGTGCTCACCCGCGACGAGTTCCTCGACCTGTTCTTCGAGGACCTTGAGCTGCCCGACCTGGTGAAGAGCCAGGTCGTCGCCACCGACACGACCTCGCCGTCGCGCGCCGGCATCTCCGTCGACGGCACGCCGTCCCAGGTCGACATGTCGCGCACCATGCGCCAGTCGATGGCGCGCCGCATCGGCCTGCGCCGCCCCAAGACCCCCGAGGTCCGCGCCCTGGAGGAGGAGGTCGCCGCCCTGGAGGCGTCCGGCGCCGATCCGGACCGCCTGCACGCGCTGCGCGCCGAGCTGGAGATCTCGCTGCGCAAGCTCGCCCGCGTGCCCTGGGTCGACCCGATCGACATGCGCTACCGCCGCTTCACGCCGACGCCCAAGCCCACCGCGCGTGCCGTGATGTTCTGCCTGATGGACGTGTCCGGCTCGATGTCGGAGTCGATGAAGGACCTGGCCAAGCGCTTCTTCCTGCTGCTCCACGTGTTCCTGGAGCGGCGCTACAAGCGCGTCGACCTCGTGTTCATCCGCCACACCGAGGTCGCCGAGGAGGTCGCCGAGGAGGTGTTCTTCACCGACCCGCGCACCGGCGGCACGGTCGTCTCCACGGCACTCGCCGAGTTCACCCGCATCCAGCGCGACCGCTACCCCGCCGGCTCATGGAACATCTACGCCGCCCAGGCCTCGGACGGCGACAACTCCGGCAGCGACACCGCGCGCTCCGTCGCCATGCTGGAGACCGACATCCTGCCGGTGGTGCAGCACTTCGCCTACATCGAGGTGTCCATGTCGACCGCCATGATCCGCGGCGAGACCGACCTGTGGCGCGGCTACGCCCCGCTGTCGCAGCGCGCGCCGAAGCTCGCGATGCGCCGCGTCGCCGAGCGGCGCGACATCTTCCCGGTGTTCCGCGACCTGTTCGGGCGCAAGGTCCCCGCATGAAGCAAGCAAGGCCAGGGGCTCTGCCCCCCATGCCTGAAAGCGGGGACCCCGCCAAGGGCAAGCCCTTGGAACCCTCTACTTAAGTAAGGCCGGTCCAGGGGCGGCTCGCCCCTGGCGGGTCTGGGCAGAGCCCAGGCTTGCTTCCTTCCGACGGAGCCCCCCTGATGGACCTCCCCCTGCTGTACACAGGCACCGACTGGGACTTCGGCACGCTGCGCCGCTCCTACGACGCGATCGAGCGCATCGCCATCGACGAGCTGGGCCTGGAACTGTACCCGAACCGCATCGAGGTCATCACGTCCGAGCAGATGCTCGACGTCTACACCGCGCACGGCATGCCGCTGAGCTACCGCCACTGGTCGTACGGCAAGCGCTTCCTGCAGCACGAGAACAGCTACCGGCGCGGCTACACCAGCCTCGCCTACGAGGTGGTCATCAACTCCAGCCCGTGCATCTCCTACCTGATGGAGGAGAACACCGCGACGATGCAGGCGCTGGTGATCGCGCACGCGGCGTTCGGCCACAACCACTTCTTCCGCAACAACCACCTGTTCCGGCAGTGGACCGAGGCCGCGGGCATCCTCGACTACCTGGCGTTCGCGCGCGCCTACGTCGCGACCTGCGAGGACCGGCACGGGGTGGCGGCGGTGGAGCGCATCCTGGACGCCGCCCACGCGCTGTCGCGCCACGGCGTGCACCGCCATGGCGGCTCGCGGCCGATGAACCTGCGCACCGAGGAGAAGCGCGAGCGCGAGCGGCAGGAGTACGACGAGCGTGTGTTCGACGACCTGTGGCGCACGCTCCCCGACGCCAAGGCCAGCCCCGGCCCCGACCGCCTCGCAGAGCAGCGCCGCCGACTCGGCCTGCCCGAGGAGAACCTGCTGTACTTCCTGGAGAAGACCTCGCCGAAGCTCGCGTCGTGGGAGCGCGAGATCATCCGCATCGTCCGGCTGATCGCGCAGTACTTCTACCCGCAGCCGCAGGTGAAGCTGATGAACGAGGGCTGCGCCACCTGGGTGCACCAGCGCATCATGACGCGGCTGCACGAGACCGGGCAGATCGACGACGCCGCCTTCCTGGAGACGCTGCACTCCACCAGCAACGTCATCATGCAGCCCGGCTTCGAGCACTCCGGCCCCAACTTCAACCCCTACGCGCTCGGCTACGCGATGATGACCGACATCGCCCGCGTCTGCGAGTCGCCCACCGCGGAGGACCGCGCCTGGTTCCCCGACATCGCCGGCAACGGCGAGGCCAACGCCACCCTGCGCCACGCCTGGGCCAACTACCGCGACGAGAGCTTCGTCCTGCAGTTCCTGTCGCCCAAGGTGATGCGCGACTTCCGCATGTTCCGCCTGCTCGACGAATCCGCGGAGCCGACGCTGCTGGTCGACGCCATCCACGACGACGAGGGCTACCGCGCCATCCGGCGCAGCCTCGCGCGCACCTACGATCCCGGGCTCAACGACGCAGACGTCCAGGTGGTCGACGTCGATCTCGCCGGCGACCGCCGCCTGGTGCTGCAGCACCGCACCCGCCCCGGCCAGAAGCTCTCGCCCAAGGACGCCGAGGCCACGCTGCGACAGCTCGCCGTGCTGTGGGGCTACGAGGTGCGCCTGCAGGAGGTCGACTCGGAGACCGAGGCGGTCCTCGCCACCCACGCGGCCAGCCCGCCGAAGTGAACCGCCGGCAGGGCCATGCCCTGCCCGAACCCCTTAGTACCAGCGGCCGGTTGCCTTGACCGGTCGGGACAGGAAGGCCAGGGGCTCTGCCCCTGGACCCCGCCAAAGGCAAGCCTTTGGAATCCACTTCTTAAGCAAGGCCGGTCCAGGGGCGGCTCCCTCCGGCGGCCTTTCCAACGATCCAGGCGGATCGTCGGAACCTTTGGCTACCTCCGCCTGGCGGGTCCGGGCAGAGCCCAGCCCTGCTCGCCTCGACAGGTCAAGGCTTTCGACCGTTGGCATAAGGCGCCCGACCCTGGCCTGCCCTCGCAGGGAAGCCCTATGCCTTCCAGGTCGCGTGCCGCGCCATCTCGCACCCGTCCATGCGGTACACCGCAGAGCAGGCCGGCGCGAACAGCGGCCGCCCGTGCGTCACCGCCGGCGCGGGCGCCACGGCCTGGGCCGTGACCGGCCGGGGAGGAGTCGCCGGAGTGCGCGCCAGCACGGCGCCCCCCACCACCAACACGCCGGCGAGCCCGCCGATCCAGCCTGAACCATGATGCACGGGCGCCTCCTGCGTTTGGGCGCATCATACCGGTTCTTTCGAACAAATAAAGAACAAACTGTTAATGCGGCGCCGCCGCCACGATCCGAAACGGGAACATGCACCGATGCGGCGCCCCAAGGAAATTTCTGCGAGCAACGCCGGGTCGGTCCGGAGCAGCAGGAGACGGACCGATCGAACCCGCTCTCGCCCCAGGCGAAAGTCCCGGGAAACGCCCGTCCCGGATCAGTCCGTCGATCGGTGCACGCTGGCGATCGCGCGGCGACGCCCAGTGCGCCGAGCGGCTGCGAGAGACCGTCATTGACCCGCCAGCCCCGATGTCCTGCGCCAAGGCAGGAAGAAAGCATGTTCTTTCCCCAAAGAAAGAACCAAAGAACTTCCACCCATTGGCTCCGCCGCCGCCCGCAAGTCCAGAACCCCATGGGCAAAGTCTTTTTGCTTCTTTTTCTTCAGAAAAAGAAGACCCTTGCTTCCCTGCGCGACCCAACCAGCCTCAGGACAGATGCCTGGCGATGTCGCTCGCCATTTCCGCCCCGGTCTCGTCGGCCCGGATCGGCGCGACGTAGTGCCCGTCCGGTCCCATCAGGTACAGCACCGAGCCGTGATCGACCACGTAGCCCTTGCCGGTGGTGGCGGGGTGGATGGTGCTGGCGAGCCGGTATTCCTGCTGGACCCTGTGGATCTGGACGGGCGTCCCGGTCAGCCCGACCAACCGCGGGGTGAAGGCCGTCAGGTAGGAGCGCAGCACCTCGGGCGTGTCGTGCTGCGGGTCCACCGTGATGAACAGCGGCTGGACGCTCGAGGCCCGATCGCCCAGCAGGTCCATGGCGCGCCCGACCTCGTTGAGCGTGGTGGGGCAGATGTCGCGACAGGCGCTGTAGCCGAAGTAGACCAGCCGGAAGCGGCCGGCAAAGCTCCGGTCGGTCACGGTCTGCCCGTCGGCACCCGTCAGCTCGTAGGACCCGCCGATGGCCGCGACCCGGTGCGCGCCCGGACCCCCGAGCGCCCACAGGTAGGCCGCGGCGGCCAGCAGGAGCGCCAGCACGATGCCGACCGGCGCGGCAGGCGAGGTCGCCCGCGCCCTGCTGCGGGCCGGGCGGGACGGCCGGTCACTCCATCTGCATCCGCGCATGCTCGGTCTCCGCGCCCGTGGCGATCGGGTCGGCTTGCAGCTGGCGGATCGTGGCGGCCAGCCGTCGCGTGTCGTTCCAGCCGGCGCCGGCCCGTCCCGGCTGGACGGCCCGGAGCCAGCCTTGCCCGTCGATCAGGATCTGCGCGCCGGCGAGGTCCTGCGGCGCGAGCCCCGACACGATCCCATAGGCGGCCGGCAGCGCCGTGTCATCCGCGATGCACAGCCCGGGCCCCGGCCGGGCCGCCGGGTCCGTGGTGGCCAGGATCGTCATCACCGCGGGATCGGGAACGCCCGGCACGCTCCCGAGCACCAGCCGCACGAAGCCGCCTCGGAAATCCGCGAGCGCGCGTGTCCGCCCGCCCGTGCAGCGGGCCTGGAAGCCGGGGGCCTGGAGCGGCGGCGACCAGACGCCCGCCGCCTGTACGACAAGCCCGGCATTGTGGGCACGCACGTAGTCGATCAGGTCCCAACGCTGCTCCGGGGTGAGCGTATGGTCGAAGCCGGGCATGGCCATCCCGCCGTCCGGCGCCTCGATGCCGTGCGACAGCCACCAGAACATCTCGCCGTCGCCGTGCATCCACAGGTGCGCCGCGGTCAGGTCGGCCGGCGGCACGGGGAGGTCGCGCGCCGCCACGCCGTCGCCATGCCCTTCCAGGCCGTGGCAGGACGCGCACTGGCCGGGGTAGAGGGCCGCGCCCTGCGCGATCGCGCCGGCCGAGAAGCCGGTCGGGGAATGCTGGAAGCTGGTCGGATAGGCGGGCACGAACAGCAGGTCGAGGTGCGGCACGGCGAACCAGGCGAGCGCCGCCGCCACCGCAGGCCCGAGCCAGCGCAGCCGCCAGCGCAGGAGCGGCGTCAGGGCGAGCACCGCCGCGCAGGCAAGCGCGACACCGGCCCAGATCACCTCGCTCCTCAGGTCCGGGTCCTCGCTGACGGCGTCGAGCGACAGCCGCTCGGGGAACGGCCAGACCGGCTGGACGTGCATCGCAGGCGGCAGGCCGCTCAGCACGGCGGCCGCCACCACGACGGCCACGCCGAAGCCGGTCTGCACGCCGATGCTGCGCACGAGCACCCGCCGTGCCGAGGCGGGATCGTCGCGCAGCAGGGCCGGGGCGAACCGGTAGCGGTTGGCCACGGCGAAGGCGAACAGCACGCCGAGCAGCGCGGCCTTGACCAGCACCATCCAGCCGTAGCCGGTGCCGACCAGCCCTGGGAGGCTGGCGACCAGCACCCAGCCCTGCACCAGCGCCGTCGCGACGATCACGACGAGGCACAGCTTGCCGAGCGGCGTGAACCAGCGCGCCGCCATCGCGCCGTCCTTCGGCGAGGCGACGGCCACGACCAGCAGCAGCGGAACCAGGCCGCCGAGCCAGGCGCCGGCGGCCAGCAGGTGCAGGACCCCGGACGCCAGCAGCAGGCTGAACCCCGACGCCATCGCCGCGGCATGGCCGTGCCCGGCCTGCAGCGCCGTCGCCAGACCAGAAAGCAGGCAGCCCGCCCGCTGGCGGCGGTCGCGGTCGCGCCGCCCGATCACGAACGCCACGGCCACGACGGACAGGAGCTGCAGCGCCACCAGATGGCCGAACCAGGTGCGGGACAGCACCACCGGCACCGCGGACAGGGCCTGGGCGACGGACGCCGCACCGGCCATGTCGGCCGACTGCAGCACCAGCCAGGCCAGGGTCGCGGCCAGGTTCGCGCCGAGGCCGAGCCAGGCCAGCCGCAGCAGGCCGGCCTTGACGGCAGCGGCCGTCGCGTCCGCCATCCTCGGCAGGACCCGCGCCAGGACGGTGGTGCGGAACACCAGCGTGCCGAACACGGACAGCAGGGCCGCGACCGACAGGCCGCGGACGAGGGCGAGCACCAGCCCGCCCTCCGGGTTGATCTCCGGCAGCATCCCGCCCCGCTACCCCCCGACCGTGAAGGCGTAGCGACCCTCGGTCTTGTGCGTGTCGACCGAGGTGGCGTGCCAGATCACCGTGTAGGTCCCGGGCGGCAGGGACTTCAGGCCCACCGCGAGATGCGCCTGCCCCCCCGCCAGGTGGACGTCGCCGACGTCCATGCGCGCGCCGCCGGCATCCTGCACGGTGATGCTGCTGAACGCAGGCTCGACGCCTTCGGTGAAGTCGATGACCACCTGGGCCGGCGCCTTCTGCACGCTGGCGCCGACCGCAGGCGAGGCTGTCTTGAGGAACGCGTGGGCCGAGGCGTGGCCCGCGCAGAGCACGAGCGCGGCCAGGGCCGCGCCGCCGAGGAGATGTCGCATTGCGAGCCTTCCTTGCCGGATCACCGGAACAGCGGCTTGCCGAGGGAGTTGGGGAACAGGTCGTCGAAGAAGAAATGCACCAGCCCGACGGCACCCACCGTGGTCCCGGTCGCCTTGTTGAGCGGGATCAGCGCTTCCAAGCCGACCTCGCCCCAGTTGGCCATGTAGATGACGCCCGGTGCTGCGGTCCATGTCGTGCCCTGCGTGCTGGGCGAGGAGGCCGGCGAGGACCAGGTGAACTCCACCAGGGGGATCAGATTGCCCAGGACGCCGCCCAGACCGACGTTCCTTACCTGCGACTGCAGGTAGGGAAGGCTGTACTGCAGCGAGACGCCGCCGGACCAGGCGTTGTTGTTGGCGTTGTTGAGCTGCGCCGCGATCCCGGTGTCGAACGGGCTCGACGGGGAGGCGCCCGGCGAGACCGACGGCGCCTGGCTCGACTTCAGCTCGCGGTCGGCCACGGTGTAGCTCAGCTCGCCCGTCACGGCGAACGGCCGCAGGAAGCCCACCGGCAGGTCGCCCATCCCCTTGCCGAAATACCCGGTCGGCGAGGTGGAGCCGTAGTGGTCGCCGCCGGTGTGCGCGGTGCCGGTGCCGCCGATCTCGCGGATCACGCCCAGCGAGGCGACGAACTCGTGCGCGGCGTTGGTGTAGGCCTGCCACTTGCCCGTGACGTAGAGGTTCTCGAAGCCGGCCTGGGTCTTCGACCCGTTCATCTGCTGGATGTCGTAGCCGCCGTTCAGGATCAGCGCCGTGGTCGGCGTGATCGTCTTGTCGTACTCGAAGCCGAGGTCGACCTCGTGGCCCGGCCCGGTACCGCCGCCGGCGCCACCACGGCTGTAGGTGATCGCGGGCAGCGACGCCTCGTCGGCGACGCCGGGGTCGTCGATGGTCAGGGTCACCGGGAACACGCGGCTGCCCACCACGACGTGGGCCGAGGCCACGCACGCAGGCACGCAGGCCGCCGCGGCGAACGCCGCGGAAACAAGAGTCGAACGCATGATGAGGAGGTCCTGGCTGGCGTGAGTCGAAGGGCGCGACGGAACGGCGCGCCGGAAGCAGGCTGGACTCAGGCCAGGACGGGTGGACCGCGGGGAAAGCCGAGATGGGACGTGTGGGAGGGCGGGCCACGTGCCGACAGCAGGGAGACAAGGCGCAGCGTCGTGCCGGAGGACGGTGCCGGCAGCACGGGCGCAGGCACCGCGACGAAGCACGGCAGGTCAAGAGCCGCAGCAGCGGTCGAGGGGGCGTAGTCGGGAGCCCGGTGGTGGTGCGAGGCCGGGACGGAGCCACGGTCCTCCAGGGGCGTCTGGCACAGCACGGTGAAGGCGGCGAGCTCGCTGCGCTGCCCGTCGGCGTCCGCGTCCACGGGCGCCAGCAAGCCGAGCGCGAGCTGGCTGACGAGCGCGAGCATGGCCAGCAGCAGCCCGTGGGCGCGGCTCTGCGATCGGACGGACGAGGCGACCCGCCTCATCACCCCCGCTCCAGCCCCGCCCGCGCCGCGGTCGCGAGCTGGTCCACCCGCTCGTTCATCACGTCGCCGGAATGCCCGCGCACCCAGCGCCACTCCACCTGGTGGCGCCCCGCCGCGTCCAGCAGCCTGCGCCACAGGTCCATGTTCTTCACCGGATCGCCGCCGGAGGTGCGCCACCCCTTGCGCACCCACCCCGTGCTCCACCGCGTGATCCCGTTGCGCACGTACTCGCTGTCCGTGTGCACCACCACCCGGCACGGCCGCGTCAGCGCCTCCAGCGCCGCCGCCGCCGCCGTCAGCTCCATGCGGTTGTTGGTGGTCGCCGCCTCCGCCCCGGTCAGTTCCTTCTCCTGCCCGCCCGACACCAGCACCGCCCCCCACCCGCCCGGCCCCGGGTTCGGCTTGCACCCGCCGTCCGTCCAGATCTCCACCATGGCGCCCCCCGCCACGCCGCCCCCGGACGCCGGCACGGCCTTGGCCGGCGCCGCAACGCCCGCCGCCGCGCCCGTGGCCTGCTCCAGCGCCACCAGCATCGGGTCGCGCGGCCTGATCTTCGCCGGGGCAGGGCTCATGCGGGCATCCCGTAGGACGAGGCGTCGGCCCCGAGGTGGAAGCGCAGCCGGCGCAGGAAGGGCAGGGGGTCCTTGCGCACCACCATCGCGCCCGCCGGCGTGTTCAGCCAGTCGTACAGCCGCGTCAGCAGGAACCGCAGCGCCGCCCCCTGGCACAGCACGGGCAGCGCCGCCCGCTCCGCCCCCGACAGCGGCCGCACCGACTCGTAGCCGCGCAGCAGCGCCGCCGACAGCGCCCGGTCCAGCCGCCCCGCGTCGTCCGTGCACCAGGCGTTGAGGCACACCGCCACGTCGTAGGCCAGCAGGTCGGTCGCCGCGAAATAGAAGTCGATCAGCCCCGACACAGCGCCATCGAGAAAGAACACGTTGTCCGGGAACAGGTCCGCATGGATGTGCCCCCGCTCCAGCCCGCCCCGCCCCGCCGCGCCCCCGTCCAGGCTCCCGCCCGCGTCCACGCCCCCGGCGCCGTCGCCCGCCTCTGGCCACCCCGCCAGCACCCGCGCCAGCGCCGCGTCCAGCTCCGCCGCCAGCCCCGGCTGCACCTCGTCCGCCCTCGTCCGGCACCGCTCCAGCAGCGGCCCCCACGACGCCGGCCCCAGCGCGTTCGCGCGCGAGGCCGCATACCCCAGCCCCGCCCGGTGCAGCCCAGCCAGCGCCGCCCCCAGCGGCGCGCAGTGCCACACCGCCACCTCGCGTGGCCAGATCCCCGGCAGGAACGTCGTGATCGCCGCGTGGCGCCCGCACAGTATGCGCAGCGCCACCCCGTCGCGCGCCCGCACCGGCAGCGGACACGCGATCCCCTGCTCCGCCAGATGCTCCATCAGCCCCAGGAACCACGGCAGCTCCGCCGGTTCCACCCGCCGCTCGTACAGCGTCAGGATGAAGTCCCCCTGCGTGGTGCGCAGCGAGAAGTTGGAGTTCTCCACCCCCTCCGCGATGCCGCGGAACGCCACCAGCCCGCCGATCGCATACTCGGCCAGGAACCGCGTCAGCGCCGCGTCCGACACCTCGGTATAGACCGCCACCGCCGCCCCCGCCCGCGCGCCCCGCTCAGGCCAGCGGCGCCGGCAGCCGGAAGGTCACGTGCTCCTCGACCACCCGCCGCTCCTCGATCTCCAGCGTCCACCGCCCCGCCAGCGCCGTCAGCATCTCCTGCACCAGCGCTTCCGGCGCCGACGCCCCGGCCGTGATCCCCAGCGTGCTCACCCCGTCCAGGATCGCCCAGTCCATCTCGCGCACCCGCGGCACCAGCACCGCCCGCCCCGCCCCGGCCCGCTCGGCCACCTCGCGCAGCCGCTGCGAGTTCGACGAGTTCGGCGAGCCGATCACGATCACCAGGTCGCACCCCGGCGCCACCGCCTTGACCGCCTGCTGCCGGTTCGTCGTCGCGTAGCAGATGTCCTCGCGCTTCGGCCCCTCGATCAGCGGGAAGCGCGTGCGCAGCACCTCGACGATCTCCGCCGTGTCGTCCACCGACAGCGTGGTCTGCGTGATGAACGCCAGCATCGACGGGTCCGCCGGCTGCACCACCCGCGCCTCGCCCGCGTCCTGCACCAGCGTCACCGCACCCGGCGGAAGCTGCCCCATCGTGCCCACCACCTCGGGATGCCCCGCGTGCCCGATCATCAGGATGTGGCGCTGCTCGGGCCCGCCGCCCGCGAAATGCCGCTCCGCCTCCCGGTGCACCTTGCTCACCAGCGGGCAGGTCGCGTCCAGGTAGGCGAGGTTGCGACGCTGCGCCTCCGCCGGCACCGACTTCGGCACCCCGTGCGCGGAGAACACCACGTGCGCGTTGGCCGGCACCTCGTCCAGTTCCTCGACGAACACCGCGCCCTGCGCCTCGAGCTGCTCCACCACCGTGCGGTTGTGCACGATCTCGTGGCGCACGTACACCGGCGCCCCGTAGGTCCGGATCGCCTCCTCCACCACCCGGATCGCCCGGTCCACCCCGGCGCAGAACCCGCGCGGCCCGGCCAGCAGCACCCGAAGCCTCGGCAGCGCCGCCGCCTCGGACCCGCCCTCGCCGACCAGCCCGGACACCAGCCCCGCAACCGCGTGCGCGGCCCGCGCCGCCACCTCCGCCACCTGGCCAGTCACCGCCCCGGCCGCGCCGGCCAGCACGCCCGCCGCCCCCTGGTCCGTCGCGCCGGCCTCCTGCGCCGTCGGCCCCGCCCCCAGCGCCCCTGCATTGTCGGAACCCTGCCCCGCAGGCATCATGCCGCCCGCGCCGCCAGCCGGCGCCGCGACCGCCGCCGCCTCCGCGGCCGCCCCCGACCCGGAGCCGTGGATGTTCGAAGTGCCCATGCCGTCCATGCGTCCCGCCCTCCGCAGCCTGCGCCGCGCGATCCGGCGGCCCGCCTGCCCCTCCATACCCCGGCTTGCGCCCGCTGTCCTCCCCTGCGCGCCACCGCCCGCCACCGGCCGCGCCCACCCGGCCTGCCCCCAGGCGCCCCGCCCCGCTTTCGCCCGCCGTGCCGCCTCGGCCGCCGGCGCGCTCGTGCTGGCCGCCCTGGCGCTCGCCGGCTGCGACGGCTCGGACGACCCGAACCGCTTCCCCCCGGCCTGCCCGGCCTCCGCGATCCTGGCGGAGGCCGCCGACATCACCCGCACCGACGGCCGCGGCCACGACATCACCGACACCGTCATGGACGGGCGCATCACCGGCCTGCAGGGCACCTGCCGCGACTCGCCGGACCGCAAGGCTCTCGACGCCTCCATCCGCGTCGGCATGGACATCGGCCGCGGCCCCGCCGCCACCGGCCGCACCGAGAAGGTGCCGTACTTCGTCGCCGTGGAGCGCGACGGCCGCATCCTCGACAAGCAGGTGGTGACGCTCGACGTCGCCTTCCCCGCCAACACCGACCGCGTCCACATCGAGGGCGAGTCGATCCCGTTCCGCTTCCCCACCCCCAAGGGCGTCACCGGCGCGTCCTACAAGATCCTGATCGGCTTCCAGCTCACCCCGGAGCAGCTCGAGGCGAACCGGGCGCGCGGCCCGCGTTGAGGCCTGCGCAACGCCCGCCACGAACCAGGCGCTGAAGCGGAGACCCCGTCCATGACCGACACACGATACACCCGCGAGCACCTCTGGGTGCGCCTGGAGGACGACGGCACCGTCACGATCGGCCTCACCGACCACGGCCAGGACACCCTCGGCGACGCGACCTTCGTCGAGCTGCCCGAGCTGCACCGCGAGCTGGTCGAGGGCGAGTCCTGCGGCAGCGTCGAGGGCGCCGCCGGCCCGATCGACATCTTCGCCCCCCTGGAAGGCTCGGTCTCGGAGCTGAACGAGCTGGTGGTCGACGACCCCGGCCTGATCAACCGCGACGCCGAAGGCGAGGCCTGGCTGTTCCGCATGGAGGTCGAGGACCAGGACGAGGAGTTCGAGGCTCTGCTCGACGACACGGCCTACGAGAACCTGCTCGACAGCCTCTGAGATCAGCAGGCAAGCAAGGCTGGGCTCTGCCCGGACCCGCCAGGCGTAGGTGGCCAAAGGTTCCGACGATCCGCCTGGATCGTTGGAAAGGCCACCGGAGGGAGCCGCCCCTGGACCGGCTTGACTTAGGGACAGGACCGAAGGGCCTGGCCTTCGGCAGAGCCCCTGGTCTCGCTCAGCCCAACAGATCGAAAAATTCGGCGGCCATGAGGCCGAGGCCCTGCCTCAAGCTCCCCAAAGGCCGCCTCTGAAACCTGAACCCAAGTAAGGCTGGTCCAGGGGCGCTGCCCCTGGCGGGGTCCAGGGGCAGAGCCCCTGGCCTTGTCTTCAGGCCGCCCGCCTCGCCATCGCCTGCGGTAGCCCCGCGATCGCCCGGTCCACCAGCGCCGCGTCCGCATCCGGCGTCAGGTCGCGCGCGATGACCATCTGCGCCGCCCGCGTCGCCACGTCGATCGCCGCCGCCCGCACCTCGGCCACCGCCGCCTTCTCCGCCGCCGAGATGCGGTCCATCGCCAGCCGCTCGCGCCGCGCGCCGGCCGCCTGCGCGTCGGTGCGCGCCTGCTCCGTGACCCGCGCCGCCTCCGCCTGCGCGCCCGCCAGCAGCGCCGCCGCCTCGCCGGCCGCCGCGTCGCGCTCCGCCGTCGCGGTGCGCAGCATCGCCTCCGCCTCCTGCCGCAGCCGCGCGACCTCGTCCAGCTCGGCGCGGATCGCGGCCGCCCGACCGTCCAGGATCGCCGTCAGCGCCTTCCACAGCCGGGCGCCGAACAGCACCACGAACAGCACGAAAGCGATCGCCACCCAGGTGCGGGGATTGCTGAACAGGGACTCGTGCATGGCGCCTCGCTCATGGCCGACCCGGCCGAATGTTCATCCAGTGCCGGAACCTGGCCGGCTCGGCACCGCAGAAGCAAGGCCGGGCGCTGTCCGGACCCGCCAGGCGAAGGTGGCCAGAGGTTCCGACGACCCGCCTGGATCGCGTTGGAAAGGCCACCGGAGGAAGCCGCCCCCGTGGACCGGCCTTACTTAGGGGATGCGTTCCAAGGGCGCAGCCTTTGGCGGAGGTTGAGGCAGAGCCTCAACCTTAGCTTCCCTAGGCCGCGCGCTTCGTCCGCTCGGCCAGCACGCTGTCCGTCGCCGCCTGCACCGAGCCCTGGTCCGGCGCGCTGCCCGTGAGCCGCTCCACCACCAGCGACGCCGTCCCGGTGGCCACCTCGCGCAGCGCGCCCATCGCCTGGGCCCGCCCCTCGGCGATCCGCGCCTCCGCCTGCACGAGCTGCGCGTCCAGCCGCGCGTTGCTTTCCGCCGCCGCCGTCGCAGCGCGCGACTTGGCCTCCTGCGTGGCCGTGTCGACCTGGGCCTGCGCCCTGGCCTGCGCAGAGCGGCGCGCGGCCGTCAGCTCGGCCACCGCCGCATCGGCCTGCGCCTTGGCGGTGCGCGCGGTCTCCAGGTCGCCGGCGATCGACGCCTGACGCGCCTCGATCACCGCCCCCATCTTCGGCAGCACCCAGCGCGCGCACAGCATGTAGAACAGGATGAAGATCACCGCGCCCCACACCACCTGGCTGAGCAGCAGGGGGTTGCCGAAGTCGAGCTGCGGCATCCCCTTCGGCTCGCCGACGCCTTCGGGCACACCGTCCTGGGCGAGCACGGCATGGCCGAAGCCCACCACCAGCACGGCCGCCAGCGACACGCCCGCCAGCAGCGGCCGTGCGGCACGGCGCGTCGCGAAACGAACCACGGGCGTCACCGGCGGCCCGCCGCTCAGGTGAACAGGATGAGGAACGCGATCAGCAGCGCGAACAGCGCCACGGCCTCGGTGAGCGCGAAGCCCAGGATGCCCATCGGGAACACGACGTCGCGCGCCGACGGGTTGCGCGCCACCGAGGTGATCAGGGCGGCGAAGATGTTGCCGATGCCGACGCCGACGCCGGCAAGAGCGATCACGGCGAGGCCGGCCCCGAGGGACTTTGCGGCGATGGGATCCATGGAACTCGTCCTTATGCGAAGGGAAGGGCAGGGAAGGGCGGGCCGCCGGAGAAGGCAGCCGCCGGCCGCAGCGGCGTCAGTGCAGGTGCACCGCGTCGTGCAGGTAGATGCAGGTCAGGATCGCGAACACGTAGGCCTGCAGCGCGGCCACGAAGAACTCGAACCCCATCAGCACCACGTTGACCACGACCGGCCCGACCGCGAGCGCGTCGCCCAGGATGGACGCGCCGCCGAGCATGATCGTGAAGGTCGCGAACACCTCGAGCATGACGTGCCCGGCCACCATGTTCGCGAACAAACGGATCGACAGGCTGACCGGACGCGACAGGTAGGAGATCACCTCGATCGGCACGATCAGCGGCGCCAGCAGCTTCGGCGCGCCTTCCGGCATGAAGTAGGTCAGGAAGAAGTGGCGCCCGTTCTCGCGGATCGCCACGTAGGTCACGAACACGATCACCATCACGGCCAGCGCGCCGGTCACCACGATGTGGCTGGTGTAGGTGAACGCATACGGGAATAGCCCGAGCACGTTGCCCATCAGCACGAAGAAGAACAGCGCGAACGCGAACGGGAAGAACCGAACGCCCTCCGGCCCGATCTGGTCCACGGCCAGCCTGAGGCAGAAGTCGTAGCTCATCTCCGCCGCCGCCTGCAGCCGCCCCGGCACCACCTGCGCCGGCCGCGCCCCGTAGTACATGAACGCCAGCACCAGGGCCACGCCGACCAGCATGAACAGGTTGGACTGAGTGAAGTTCACCGAACGCCCGATCGCGCCCAGGCTGTTGTGCAGCTGGAACTGCCCCAGCGCGTCGATCGTCGGTTGGCCAGCAGCCGCCACGGAACCATCCCTCTCGTTGCGCGCCACCCCGGCCCGCTCGCCTCCGGCCCGAGGGCCGCCTCATCGCCCCGGCTGCCCGGCCGACTCAGTCCGTCTCGTCGTCCTCCGGCACCGCCACCGCGGGCCCGGACGCGGCACGCCCGCCGAACGGCCCTCCGGTCCCCAGCAGCCGCCACACGTTGGCGACCCCCGCGGCCCCGCCGAGCACCACGGACAGGATCAGGAACAGCGGCAGGGTGTGCAGCCAGCGGTCCAGCAGCCACCCGAGGCCCACCGCCACCACCAGCGCGGAGACCAGCTCCACGCCCACCCGCACGCCCACGCCCAGCGCCGACGTGCCCACCGGGCTGCCCGGCGCCGCCGACACGGGCGCATCGAGCCCCTGCTTCTGCCGGGCGACGCGCAGGCGGTCCTCGAAGGATGCCGGGTCGCCCATGTCCTCGCCCATTCCGTCCCGCAGGAAAGCCCGCCGGAAGGCGTCGGCTTGCTACCGGCGGGTCGGCGGGGTGTCAAGGTCGCGCAACCGCGAACCCGCCCGCGACCGCCAGGTCCGTCCTGCCCTGCCACCCCGCTCCCGGCCTGAGGCCAGCAGCCGAAAGCCCTGGCCTGTCGAAGCAAGCAAGGCTGGGCTCTCCCTCCGCTGCCATTCCAACGACCCAAG
>CAXSFU010000071.1:0-16297 GCA_964236695.1 uncultured Acetobacteraceae bacterium
AGGTGCGGGCGCTCGCACAGGGCGTGCGCAGCGCACGGGCCCGCGCAGCGTGAGCGGCGGGACGGGGCGGGGGCAGGGGCGGTGCCCGCCTTTCTTCCGCTGTCTTCCCACGGGGGCGCGGTGAGCCATAACTCGTTTGGCCACCTGTTCCGGGTGACAACCTGGGGCGAGAGCCACGGCCCCGCGATCGGCTGCATCGTGGACGGCTGCCCTCCCGGCCTGGCGCTCGCCGAGCCGGACATCCAGCCCTGGCTCGATCTCCGGCGTCCCGGCTCCTCGCGCTTCGTGACCCAACGGCGCGAGCCGGACGCCGTGAGGATTCTGTCCGGCACCTTCGAGGGCAGGACCACCGGCACGCCGATCTCGCTCATGATCGAGAACCGCAACCAGGAATCGGGCGACTACCGCGACATCGCCGACCGCTTCCGCCCCGGCCATGCCGACGTCACCTACGAGATGAAGTACGGCATCCGCGACCACCGCGGCGGCGGCCGGTCGAGCGCGCGCGAGACCGCGTCGCGCGTGGCCGCGGGCGCGGTCGCGCGCAGGGTGCTCGGCGAGGGCGTGGCGGTGCGCGGCGCGCTTGTCGCCATGGGCGGCGACGCGGTCGACCGGGCGGCGTGGGACTGGGACGAGATCGGACGCAACGACTTCTTCTCGCCCGACCCCGCGGCCGCCGCGCGCTGGGAGGAACGGCTGCTCGCCGCGCGCAGGTCCGGCAGCAGCCTGGGCGCGGTGGTGGAGGTCAGGGTGGACGGCGCCGCCCCCGGTCTCGGCGCGCCGATCTACGGCAAGCTCGACGCCGACCTCGCGGCCGCGCTGATGGGCATCAATGCGGTCAAGGGCGTCGAGATCGGCGACGGGTTCGCCGCCGCCGGCCTCGCCGGCGAGGACAACGGCGACGAGATGCGCGCCGACGGCGATGGCGCCGTGCGCTTCCTGTCGAACCATGCGGGCGGCATCCTGGGCGGCATCTCGAGCGGCCAGCCGATCGTGGCGCGGTTCGCGGTCAAGCCCACCAGCTCGATCCTGATCGGGCGCCGCTCGGTGGACCGCCTCGGCCGCGAGGTCGAGGTCGCCACGCGCGGCCGCCACGACCCTTGCGTCGGCATCCGGGCGGTGCCGGTCGGCGAGGCAATGGTGGCCTGCGTCCTGGCCGACCACCTGCTGCGCCACCGCGCGCAGAACCCCGGCCGCTGAGCCGGCCGCCGCTCCGCTCCGCTGTTCTGCCACGCCCCGCCGCCCTACTCTGCGGTCTCGCCGCACGCTCCGCAGACCGTCCCCGCTGCGTCGTCCGCCACTTCGGACGGGCATCGCCGCACGACAAACAAATTTGTTGGTACTCCAATACCGCTTTCCGTTAGTCTAGTACTGCCGCTTTCGGGCAGGCCGCCGCAGGTGCAGGTACCGCTCCCGTCATGCCCCGACTTGGTTCTGTAATGAAGCCATTGCGGACGCTACGCCGTTTCTTGCCGTTTTCTGCAGTAGCTTGACTTATGTTATAACTGACTCTGGCTGGTATCTGACTATTGTCCTTGCAGCGCGTGACCTTGCCGGTTGCAGGAAGACTGATCCTGCCAAGTAACGTCGTGCGAACACAGGTCAGATTTCCTATACCCAGAAAGAGCCACAATGAGCGGAACGACGGGCGTTGATACCATGGCCTCGTCCACGAGCGGCACCGTCTCGACCGGTGCGGCGCCTGGCGGCGGCGGCAGCGGCGGCACATCGGTGGGGGTCAGCACGATCGGGGTGACGCTGCCCACCTTGCCGCCCCAATACGCGACCGGGAACCTCGGCTTCTTCACGCGCCAGACGGAATCGGTGCCGACCTCGATCACCGTTGGCCCTGATGGCGCCCTGTATGTCGGCGAGCTGAGCGGCATCCCCTATCCGGACGGCTACTCCAGCGTCATCCGCATCGCAAACCCGACCTCCACCACCGGTACTGCCGGTTTCGACGGCTCGGTGCTGAGCGGCGTGCCCCAGGTCTACGCCAGCGGCTTCAGCCAGATCCAGAGCGTCGGCTTCGATGCCAAGGGCGATCTCTACGTGCTCGAGTACGTGAACGCGAACGCGATCTACGACCCGACCCAGACGCCCGACCAGCTGCCGCCGAGCCTGCTGATCAAGGTGGCACCCGACGGCGTGCGCACCACGATCTCCGGCCCCGAGCTGAAGCTCGGCAACTACCTGCTCGTCGACCAGTCCACCGGCGACGTCTACGTCAGCATCAACAACGCCAGCACCACCAACGGCGAAGTGCTGCGCTACCACACCGACCCGACCAGCGGCGCCGTGACCTCCACCGTGGTCGCGTGCGGCCTCGACAACCCGCGCGGCCTGGCATTCGGCCCCGACGGCAACCTCTACGTCCTCAACACCGGCGAGGGCACGCCGTCCGGCTCGCCCGGCGCCGCGACCGCGCCCGTGATCCCGTTCATTCCCGGTCTGGTCAGCGAGCGCGGCGGCTACACCGCCTCGATTACCCGCGTCGACATCACGAGCCCCGCCGGCGGGCAGCAGACGGTGCTGACCGGCCTGCCCAACTTCCGCGAGTTCGACCCGACCACCGGCGCCGATCGCGTGATCTCCGAAGGTGCCAACGGCCTGACGATCGCGCCCGACGGCACCGTCTACATCGCCTCCGGCGGCGGCCTCGCGCCCTCGACCGCGGTCGCCGTCGGCGCGCTCGGCGATGATCTGCAGGGCGTGCTGAAGGTCACCGGCCTGTTCGGCGCCAACCCCTCGGCGGCCGTCGTGACGCCGGCCTTCAACTCGCTGAACTACGCCGCCGCCAACGGTCCCGACGGCGCGACCACCCTGTTCAACACGGAAAGCAACCTCAACGACATCACGCTGGGCTCCGACGGCAAGCTCTACGCCGTCGATGCGGCGCGCAACGACGTCTACGGCCTGACCAACAACGGCACCACCGTGGACAGCGTCACGGTGATCCAGAAGCAGCCCCCGGTGCTGACGCCGCCGCAGTATGCCGCCGTCATCGCGGCCGGCGGCAACCCGACCGCCGACTACGCGGCCGAGATCGCCAGCGTCACCACCAAGGACGCGAACAGCCTGCCCAACACCCCCGGCGACGAGGCCCTCGCCGCGTCGATGGCCGCCGCCGCCTCGGCCGCCCCGTCCTCGGACCCGACCACCGCCGGTGCGATTGCCGTCCTGCCGAGCACCGACCCAGCTTCAGCGACCAGCGCGGTGCTGACCACCACCGCGACGGCGGGCACCGACACCATTGCCGCGGCCGCGACGGGCGGCACCGCGGTGGCGACCCCCGATGCGGGCACCACGGCGGCAGCGCCGACGGCCACGCCCGACCCCACCGCGGCAGCGGTCGTGCCGGCCTCGACGACCCCCAACACGGCGGTTCCGCCTCACGGCGAGGACGCCGGACCGGCGGGGCTGCCCACCGTGCCCGATGCGAACTCCGCCTCGCCCTACCCCGGCCCGGTCGACCCGACCAGCCCGCCGGTGCTGGCAGGCAACATCTACGCCCCGTATTTCGACCCGTTCTTCGGCAACTTCGCCCCCGCGGCGTCCAACCCGCTGGTGCTGCCGGCCGGCGCGAACGGGCACTACACGGTGGCCAACGTCATCAACTTCGGTGACCGCCTCGCCGACGACGGCAGCGTAAACAAGCTGCTCGGCCTGGCCTCGCCGGACACCGCGCTGCCGTACTCGCCGACCGGGGATTTCTCCGACGGCCCG
Source organism: uncultured Acetobacteraceae bacterium (assembly GCA_964236695.1). GTDB lineage: Bacteria > Pseudomonadota > Alphaproteobacteria > Acetobacterales > Acetobacteraceae > CAXSEF01. Next base: position 3,727 of record CAXSFU010000071.1, read on the forward strand.
AAATGGACCACCGACCTCGCCCAGAGCCTGGGCGCAGCGCAGACCGACGCGCACACCAACTTCGCCTACGAGAACGCCACCGCGCAGTCCACCTTCAATCCGATGGACCCGTTCGGGACGCTGCTGGACTTCCAGGGCCAGATCAACCTGTTCCAGGCCACCGACCACACCTTCAAGGCCAACGACCTGGCGACCGTCACCTTCGGCGGCAACGACCTGACCTTCCCGAGCAACGTGGCGCCTGAGACGACCGTCACGTTGACGGTGGACGCGATCATCAGCGGGCTGCACGACCTCGCCAACCTCGGCGCGAAGCACTTCCTGGTCACCAACCTGCCCGACATCACGCTCGCGCCGCTGTTCAGTGAGCCGGCGTTCCAGGCCGCGACCGGCGTCACCCAGGCCGCGTTCCAGGGGCTCGTCAGCGACTTCGACACCCAGCTCGCCACCGGGGTCGCCGGCTTCAAGGCCGCGACCGGCCTCGACGTGAAGACGGTGGACCTGCACTCGCTGTTCAACGGGATCGCGGCCAACCCGTCGGACTACGGCTTCAGCAACATCTCGCAGCCGATCCTGGCCAATCCTCCCACGACGGGCTCCACCCCGGTCTACAATCCCGCCATCGTCGGCAAGGACCCGCAGGTCCAGCATTCCTCGCTGTTCCTCGACCCCTACTTCGACCCCACGGCCCTGGGCCAGGCGATCATCGCCCAGACCGCACGCACCACCCTGACCGCCTGAGTTCTCCGGGCCGGCGGCCGGCCAGCGGGAGGGTTCGCCCTCCCGCCCTCCGGCGCAGCCGGTGCGGTGATCTCCAGTGCCTGCACGGCAGTGCCTTCGCCTCCGTCGTACTCCCGTCATCCTGCCAGGCGGGCGGGGCCAAGCCGGAGCACGGGCGCGGCCGTCCGGGCCGCGGGCACGTCCCCGATGTGATGCCTCGCCTGGAGGATGTTGCGGATCTTGGAGCAAGCCGCTGCTTCGGACAGGAAGGCAAGGCTCTTCTTTTTCTGAAGAAGAAGCAAAAAGACTTTGCCCATGGGGTTCCGGGCACGCGGGCGGCTCCGGAATCCTGTGGGCAAAAGTTCTCTGGTTCTTTCTTTCAAGGAAGAACATGCTTTCTTCCTGCTATGGCGCACGACATCGAGGCTGGCAGGTCAATGACAGCTTCTAACCGCCGCCCGCGCCGACCGGTCCGGCCGCCTCGACTCCGGACGCCTGCCACTCCTCCGCCACCGGCCGCTGGATGATCGTCACCGGTCGTCCCGATCCTGTCCGGCGATCGCGTCGTGACTTCGATAGTCGCCTTAAGCCGAGGTGACGCGGGACGCCAGGCCGCACGGAGTTCCTGGCGTCTCGGGGACCTGCGACCGAAATTACCTGTGTCCGGCACCGGATGGGCGAGGGCGCGGATTCATGTCGCGGAACGCGCTTTCCGTTTCGCAGAAGGATTATCTGCCGCGCAGCGCCGCCGGCGCAGACATGCGTCTGTGCTCATGCTTCCGCGCGGCTGCTTCGCGCCTCCCGGTTCCTCCTGCGCGAGCAGAGTCCTTGCGCGGTGCTCGCGGCGTCCGGCGGCGTCCGGGTGCCCTCGGCACGGCCCGGGCCGGGGGAGTCTCGCACGCGCGGATTTATCTGGACGGGATTGCGCCATGTTAACATCGCCACCTTGGACGGTCGGCTATGGGACACGCGTGGCAGGACGCGAGAGCCCGCCGGCCCAGGCGGCACCTGCCGAACAGTGCGGCATCGAAACGCCTCGACGGCATCGACCACTCGACCGGCTCGTAGGAAGAACCCCATGGCGACACTGCTGTCCCGCGCCCTCGTGGCCGGACTGCTGGGTGCGGCCGCCGGCCCCGACGGGCTTGCCGCCGAGCTGCAGCAGCCAATTCCCCTTCACACGCCCGGGTTGTCGGCCGGCGCCACGCCGGGCGCGGCCACCCCGGCCGGGGCCTACACCGGCTGCGCGGCGCTGCCGCCCCCGGTCAACGGCGTCGTCCCCGGCCAGCTCGTGGTGCGCAACGGCATCAGCCCCGATGTCGGCCCCTACTCCGTCCAGCTTCCCGGCTACAGCACCGGGCTTGGTTCCAACAACCAGCAGCTCTACCGCCCGTTCGTGCTGCAGGCCGAGCCCGGCGCCTCGCTGCGCCTGGACGTCGTCAATCAGCTCGACCCGGGCTACGCCGAGAACAGCACCAACCTGCACACCCACGGCCTGGTCGTGCCGCCGCGGCCGTGCACCCCGAACGGCGACTACATCTTCGTCGCCGACCAGCCCGGCACCACGGTGTCCTACCGGATCGACATCCCGCCGACGCTGCCGGGCAACATGTTCTCCTCGATGACCAGCCCAGCAACCTACCCGGCCGGCCTGTACTGGTTCCACGGCCACATCCACGAGTACACCTCGGACGAGGTGGGCGCCGGCCAGACCGGCTTCCTCTACGTCGGCAACCTGCTTGCCTCGCTGCAAAGCCTGGCCAATCCCGCGCCCACTGCGGCGCGGCTCGCCACCGCCGACACGCTCTACCTCGGACTGCGCGACATCCAGCTCGCGGCGCCCGCCGGCGCCACTCCGGACAAGGCCGTGACCGGCCAGCCGGCGCGGTGGCTTTCCGGAGCGGACTACCATTCCACCGCCTGCTCGCCCTACGGCAGCGCCTCGGCGGTCGCGTCGGGCACCTTCTCCGGCCCGGGATACTGCGGCCACCACGGCGCCACCGCGACCGGCAGGACGACGTCGCAGCAGGACACGGTGTGGCTGTTCACCGTCAACGGCCAGGCCAGCCCGACCATCACGATGCAGCCGGGACACGACGGCAACTGGCGCGTCGTCAACATGAGCGCCAACGCCAGCTACGTCCTCGAGCTCGACGACGACGCCACCGGGCAGCCGCAGCCGATGGTCGCCTGGGCATACGACGGCATCATCGCCGGCTCCAACGCCCCGGGCAGCAGCGACCTCCTCGTCGGCGTGCCGCAGCCGCGGGTCCTGCTCACGCCCGGCAACCGCGTCGAGCTGTTCGTGCCGAACGCGGGCGGCGCGGGCGGTCGCCAGCTCACGCTGCGCACCCTCGGCCTGAACACCGGCGCCAGCGGCGACCAGTGGCCCAGGATCGACCTCGCGCATGTCACCATGCCGCCCGGCCCGGCGCCCGACGCGACGCTCGCCAACCCGCTCTCCATCACCGTGCCGGGCGCCGCCCCAGACCTGGTGCCCAACCCCAGAAGCGCCACCGACGGCCTCGTCCCCGCCCGCTGCGCCATCCTGCCGGCCGGCCAGTCGGTGCACCGGCTCATCACGTTCGAGGACGGGCCGAGCCCCGGCGAGTACACCCTGGGCAGCCGGGTCGTGAACCGGCTCGAGGTGCCGGTCGACCCGCAGGACACGATCCCGTCACAGCCGTTCAGCATGGCCTCGATGCTGGCGCCCGACGTGCTGCCGCACATCTGCGTCAAGTCCGGCGAGCAGGAGGTGTGGGAGATCCTCAACGCCTCGGGCGAGATGCACAACTTCCATATCCACCAAACCAAGTTCCGTCTGTCGCGGCCCGGCGACAGCGGCGCGCCCGCCGGCATGGCCAGCAGCTACCAGGACCCCACCGGGCAGTTCGCCGCCTTCATCCCGGAATTGCAGACCACCTCGCCCGGCCTGGTGACCGACATCTGGCGCGACACGATCGCGCTTCCGCCCTACGGCGGCCGCGTGTTCGTCACGATCCCGTTCTATTCGCCGGTGCAGATCGGCAACTTCGTCTACCACTGCCACATCCTCAGCCACGAGGAGGGCGGCATGATGTCGGTGGTCCAGGTCTACGACCCGCTCGCCACCACGCGCGTCACCGACGACACGGTCGGCGACGCGATCCGCGCCAGCCTGTGCACCGCCCCCGGCTCTCCCGGCGGCGACGACAGCCTGATGCGGCGTCTCCAGGCCATGATCGGCGGGGCCTCCTAGCCCAGGGCCTGCGCGGCACCCAGGCCGGCAACGGTCGGGTGCCGCCGAAGGGCTTGGCCTTTGCCGCACGGGCCGCTCCCGGCACTGGAATCCCGCGCCCGATCCGACCTTGCATGCTGGCGCAGTGAGCAGGCGCAGCCCCGCCCGCCGAGCCGCGCCAGCCCGGCCTGTTCGCCGGTCTGCCTGACAGGCCCGTGGCGGCTGCACCGTCCGCGCTTCCGGTCGGGCCGGCCGCCGCGTGCCCCATCGCGCCCGCATCGCGCGCTGTGCCCTTCCCTGGCGCCGTCCCTGGGCGCTCCCCGGGCCAATCCTGCTTCCGCCCAGTCCTGCCCCGCCACCCGGCTTGCCGTTGCGACCGCCCGTTCCTCCGGCCGCGCTCCAGCCGGCCCGGACCGGCCGGGAATCGTCCCGTGACCCGCCTCGTCGCATCGCGGCCGGGCGGCCCAGGGCGTCGCGGGAGCAGGCGGATCAGCGCCGGGACGGATCGGCCGCCGCGCGGCTCGCTCCGCCAGGCCGGCTACTGGAAGCTCGCCATGGTGCCGCTGGTGCTCCTGGCCAGGAACTTGACCGGGTCGAGATAGTCCCGGCTGATCTCGGCCACGTCCTGGAGCCGCTCGACGTCGAGCACGACCACCTTGCGATTGAGGATGGCGATCAGGCCGCGCTCGCGGAAATTCTTGATCACGCGGTTCACGTGCACCTGGGTCAGCCCGAGGCTGTCGCCCAGCTCCGTCTGCGTCAGCGGCAGCTGGAACGCGGCGTCCGCCAGGCCGACCGCGTCGTGTCGCCAGAACAGCTCGCACAGCAGGTAGGCAATCCGGCTGCGGGCGTCGCGCCGGCCCAGCGAGACGACGCGCTCGCGCAGCATCGAATGCTCCTGCAGCGAGCTCCTGCGCATCGCCAGGGCGATCTGCGGATGCTCGGTCAGCACGCGGTTGATGGTCTCGCGCGAGATCGAGACGGCGCGGACCAGATTGAGCGCGCAGATCGAGTGGTCCCTCGTCCGCATCAGGAAGGCGTCCATGTCGCAGATATCGCCGGGGATCATGAACGTCAGGATCTGGCGCCCGCCGTCGGCGAGCGTGCGGTAGCGCGCCGCCATCCCCTTCTTGATCAGGAAGATGGCGCTCGGGTTCTCGCCCTCCTGGGCGATGTCGGAGCCTTTCGCCACGATGTCCTCGTGGCTGGAAAGGGAGTCGAGCACATGTCGGTCAGTATCCGAAAGGGACGCGAACCGCAGCAACTTCTGGGTGTAAACATTATAGGAATTTCTATCAGCGCGGGTGTCGCTGGACTGATCAGACGGGGACACAAACCTGCTCCGGTTGTTTGGATTGAACTGGCAACCAACCGACAATAGGTAAGTCGTCTGTCGTTTTCGTGATTACTATTGTATGGCGGAGCGACCTGCCATGAAATCTTGATGAATACTTAAATGCAGTCCCGGTCAGTCAAAATTGAGAAAGCGGGTGTCGCGCGTCCTGGCTGCCATCAGGCTGGGAGTAATCTCCCGGAGAACACGAATGATCGCCAAGCTGGCCTTGTCATTCTTGCTCTCCCCTGCTTCATTTTGTGTAAGCTCTATTAGCCCCTCAATCATCTCTACGGCTGAGTCCTTTTTCAGCGCACCGTTTTCGATGAGAAGGAGCAGGACTCCTTCACAGAGCTTCAGCGCAATCCTGCCGAAAGGTTCGTCACTCGGAGCCATGGCCTGCCATCCGATGCCGCTTAGCGGCGTTGCCCTCTTGCATCATGTCCGACAGTTCACAAAAATCAAACAGCTTATATTGATGCAGGTTAGTGCGGCATCGGCGTACTTCAGGGTCGGTGCCGGCGCCCTATCCAGACGCCAGGCCGGCTCGGACGCGACATCCGGGGTGTCATCCGCCGCACCCCGACGCCGCCCTGCAGGATCGGGTCGTGGCAACGCCCGCCGCCATCCAGAGCGTGACTCCGCTTCCCGAAAAGCGATGTTCCCGCAGACGGGCTTGCCAGGCCGCCACCCCGGCCCGCGGCGTGCGGGTGGTGATGGCGCAGCCGTCCAGCCCGCCGCGCCGTCGCATCAGCCATGCCGGTCGGTCTCCGGCGCCCGGAGCCGTCGCCTGGCTTGCCACGCCGCATGGCGCCGTCCCGTGGCGGCCTCTGCACCACGCCGCGCGAAAGCGCGCAGCCCCGTGCGACGCGGCGTGACCGGCACGTCCGGCTCAGGCGGCGGAGATCTGGGACGCGCTCAGCGTGACCCCGAACAGGGTCATCCTGGTGCCGTCCGACAGGCTCAGCGTGGTGCCGAACGAGCCGGTCTGCGCCGTGCTCAGCGCGGAGGCAGCGTCGGCCGCGGTGAAGCCGCCGGTCAGGGTGATGTGGTCGCCCGCCTTGAAGCCGATGATGCCGGCCGTGCCGCCCACCCCCTTGGTCGCGGTGTAGGTGTCGGCGCCGGTGCCTGCGAACGCCGTGACCGAGCCGCCGCCGAGCCTGACCTGCGTGGTGCCGGTCCCCTCGACGATCAGCGCGGTGCCGGTGCCGGCGTTGAACACGTCCGGGCCGGCCGGGCCGCCGAAGGCGATGTCGCCGCTGGTCATGTTGAAGGTGTTGGCGCCGGCACCGCCGACCATCGTGTCGCCGCCGCCGGCGCTGCCGCTGAAGGTGGTCTGCGCGGTGCCGCCGAACATCAGCGCCGCCGTCCCGGCGCCGCCGAGCAGAGAGGCGTTGCCGGTGCCGGCCACCAGGATGCTGTTGCGCGCCGCACCGCCGGTGAGCACGTCGGCGCCGCCGCCGCCGTAGAGGATGTCGACGCCGGCGCCGCCGCCCGCCGTGTCGTTCCCGGCGCCGGCGATGAAGGTGAGGTTGCCGCTCCCGCCGACCACGCTGGCGGTGGCGCCCGAGGCGAACACGATGTCGCTGCCGCCGCCGGCGGTGATGGTGTCGGCGCCCTGGCTGTAGACGACGTCGTTGCCGGTCGCCGACGCGCTCACCGCGCTCTGCCCCGCCACCGGCGTGGTGAACACGGTGCCGCCCGCCCCGGGCGTGGTGACCACGCCGGCCGCGGGCGGGATGGCTGCCATGCCGGCGCTGATCACGAGCCCGGTGCTGCTGCCCGCCACGCTCGCCAGGCCCGAGGCGTCGAGCGGGTCGCCGTTCGCGTCGATGATCGTGGCGCCGGCCAGCGCCAGCCCGGTCACCGCGAGGTCGGCGCTGGCCTGCCCCGCCGCCACCGTGTCCCGGAACACCAGGCTGGTCGCGGTCGAGGCGTTGGCGTCGTAGGTGGCGCTGGCGCCGTCGCTCAGCGTCAGCGAGGGGGCGCCGCCGGTGACGGTGACCGCGGAGTCGGTGGTCAGCACGATGGTGACGACCTGTCCCGCGCCGAGCGCGCCGCCCGCGGTGGCGGTGGCGCTCACCGCGGAGACGACCGTGGCAACCGGCACCGCGGTGGAGCCGGCGAAGGCGAGCCCGGTGCCGGTGCCGGACGGCAGGCTGTAGAGCGCGAAGGTGTCGCCCTGCGCGCCGGCAATCAGGAGCGTCTCGTTGGTTCCGCCGGGACCAGACAGGGTGACCGCGTTGCCTGTGACCGACACGGTGTCGGTGGCGGCGTCGACGAAGCCGGGCAGGATGATCGCGTCGTTGATGGTGAAGCCGGAGATGGTGGCGCCCGGCGACACGGTGTCGTTGAACAGCAGCGTGCTGGACCCGGCCAGGGTGATGCCACCGCCCGGCGCGGAGGCGCCCGACTGGAAGGCCAGCTCGCTGTTGGTGACAGTCGCCTGCGACACAGTGGAGCCGGAGTATGCCACGACGAGACCGCCGGCGCTGACCGCGAGGTTGGTCGCCGTGCCGCCGGAGAACAGGTACTGGGTGCCGCCGTTGAGCACCGTGCCGTTGGCCTGGCCGCCGGACGAGACATACTGGAAGCCGTGGGCTGCGACCGTGGTGGCATTGGTGGTCCCGCCCGCGAACACGAACTCGACGGTGCCGCCGTTGACGACGGTGCCGCTCGCCACGCCGCCCGAGGACACGACGTCGGTGCCTGCGGTGTTCAGCACGACGCCGGTGGCGGTGCCGCCCGCCAGCACGAACTCCGCCGAGCCGCTGGTCACCATCGGGTTGAGGGTGGTGCCCCCCGAGGTGATCTCCTGGCCGCCGCCGGTGAGCAGGCTGCCGCTGGCGGTGCCGCCCGAGGACACGTACTGGAAGCTGCCGCTGGTCACCCGGGTGCCGATTGCGGTGCCGCCGGACAGCACGGTGACTGTGTCGCCCCCGTTCAGGGCGAGCCCGCTGCTGGTCTGGCCGGGGTTGATCATGTAGGCCGTCATCCGAGTTTCCTTCTGGCATTCCGGCAAAGTGCGGCCATGGACGGGCCGTGCGCCACGCCTGACGGAGGCGGGCCGCCAGCCGGGACGTGCGGCCTGTACCCCGGGCAGCGGAGCGGGGCACGCGCCCGAAGGCGGACGGCTGTCTCCGGCGCTCCGGTTCGGCTACGATACGATGTGAGATCCCCGGGCCGGCCCGGGCGCGGCGTCGCCGACCGCGGTTCCCGGTCTTCCTGCCGGTCGGGCGCCGTACGCACCGGAGCGCCCCGGGCCTGCGGCCGGGAGCGAGAGCCTGCGCGAAGGCGGGTGGAGGACCTGCATGCCACAGTGTCCGTAACCCAGAACGACCGCCCGCCCTATAAACCACGTTGCCCGGCCGGCGCTTGATGCGTCCGGCCCGGTCCTGCGGGCGGCGAGGGCCCGACCCTGTTCCATGGCCTGGACAGGAACCCGCCGGGCCAGCGCCCCTGGAGCCGCCGCCTTCGGAGTGCGCGGACCGACCGGCCCGGCTTCCCGGCCCTGCTCCCCCCTGCCCTCGAGGTTGCGTTTCCTGCGCCTCCGCCGCTAATCACGCCGGCAGGCTCCATCCCCGGGAGGGACTCAGGCAATGGCAGTGCCCCGCGCCCGGTCCGTCCCGTGACCGACGCCCCCGCCGAGGCGGCGCCCGAGGCGGCGCTTCCCGGAACGCCGCCCTACCCGCCCGCCGCCGTCGTGCCGACGCAGCAGGGCCCGGGCGGCGTGCGCTTCGACTTCAACCTCGGCGCCCGCGTGCTGCTGCCGACCCTGGCCGAGGGCGCGTGGCGCGTCACCCTGCGCGACCTCGACACCGGCAACATCCTGTTCAGAAGCGAGAACCAGGGCGCCTTCGTCAACAGCGCCAAGCGCTGGTTCGTGCGCTTCGGCATCGAGGTCGAGGCGGTGGACGCGGCCGGCGCCGTGCAAGGCGTGCTGTCGCACGACTACGACGCCCGTGGCCGCGCCGTGCTGATCCAGTTCCCGGTCGGCACCCTCGGCGACCCAATCGCCTGGTTCCGCTACGCCGTGCGCTTCGCCGAGCGCCACGGCTGCCACCTGACCTGCGCGCTCTCGCCGCTGCTCATCCCGCTGTTCCGCGACGCCTACCCGCAGGTCAGCCTCGTGCCCCACGAGGCGGTCGACCCGGAACGGTTCTACGCAACCTACAGCCTCGGGCTGTTCTTCGACGACGACGACCGCGTGTGGCAGCCCTGCGACTTCCGCCTCACGGGCCTGCACCGCACCGCCGGCCACATCCTCGGCGTCGACACCGCCGAGGAGCCGCCCCGCCTCGCCCTGCCCGACGAGAGCCGCGAGATCGCGGAGCCCTACGTGTGCATCGGCGTGCAGAGCTCGAGCCAGGCCAAGTACTGGAACAACCCCCACGGCTGGCGCGAGGTGGTGGCCTTCCTGCGCGACGCCGGCTACCGGGTGCTGTGCATCGACCAGAAGCCGGTGCACGGGCACGGGCTGGTGTGGACGCACATCCCGCACGGCGCAGAGGACCGCACCGGCGACCTGCCGCTGGTCGGGCGCGCCCGGCTGCTGCGCCACGCCGCGGCGTTCGTCGGGCTGTCGAGCGGGCTGTCGTGGCTCGCCTGGGCGGCGGGCTGCCCGGTGGTGATGATCAGCGGCTTCAGCCACCCGCTCAACGAGTTCGAGACACCCTACCGGGTGATCAACTATCACGCCTGCAACTCGTGCTGGAACGACGCGCGCCACCGCTTCGAGCACGCCGACTTCTTGTGGTGCCCGCGCCAGGCAAACACGCCCAGGCAGTTCGAGTGCACCCGCCTGATCACCCCCGAACACGTCCGCGCCATCCTGCGCAGGCTGCCAGGGTTCCCCGCGAACACCGCGTGAGCCCACGCGCGGCCCCCCGGGCGGCCGGGCCGGGAGTCCAGGCCCCGCGCTCGTGCTCCGGCACGGGCGGGACCGTGTCGCCGCCCCTGGCCGCCCATTGACCCAGGTTGTTGAACGCCGGCCGCCGCCGCCCTCTAACTCCTGCGGCATCGATCCGTGCCGCCGGGCCGGCGGCACATCGGGAAACGCGGGGCGCGCGGCGTGGGCATGAGGGCGAAGATCTGCGGCATCCGCACCGTCGAGGCGCTGGAGGCGGCCGCCGGGGCGGACTGGATCGGCCTCGTGTTCTTCCCGCGCTCGCCGCGCGCCGTGTCGCCGGCCGAGGCGGCGGCGCTGCTGCGCGGACGCACCACCCCGAGGCGGGTCGGCCTGTTCGTGTCGCCAGACGACGACGAGGTGGTGGCGACGCTGCGCGAGGTGGAGCTGGACGTGCTGCAGCTCTACGCGAGCGAGGCGAGGGTGGAGCGGCTGCGCGCGCTGACCGGCCTGGAGGTGTGGCGGGCCGTGGGCGTCGGCGAGGCCGCCGACCTTCCGGAGCGCAGCGCGGCCGACGGCCTGGTCGTGGAGTCCCGCCCGCCCCCCGACTCGGACCGGCCGGGCGGCAACGCGCGCGCGATGAACTGGGACCTGACGCGCGGCTGGGCCGCGCCGGTGCCCTGGATGCTGGCGGGCGGCCTCGACCCCGGCAACGTGGGCGAGGCGATCGCCCGCTCCGGGGCGCAGGCGGTGGACGTGTCGTCCGGCGTCGAGCGCGGCCGGGGCGTCAAGGACGCGGCCCTGATCCGCGACTTCCTCGCCTCTGTCAGGGCGGCATCCCCGCCGCCCCGCTGACGCCGCCCGCCGACGCGGCGGCATCTCCCGGCGGCGACCCCCGGCTGAGGCCCTCCAGGCTGAGGACCCGGTGGCGACCCCGGCCGAAACGATGACCCGGAACCAGGAGGACGGCGCGGTGGTGTCACCCGGGCTGACGGCAGGAATGGCGGAGGACGCCGCGCCCGCGATGGCGGGGCCCGCGTTCGACGGCCCGGATGCGACGGCGGCCGCCGCGCCCTCGCCGGCCGCCGCCGCCGCGGGCCCCGACCGCGCCGCGCTGCGCGTCGTGCTGCTGTCCAGCCTCGGCGGCGCGCTCGAGTTCTACGACTTCGTCGTGTTCGGCGTGTTCGGCGCCACCATCTCCGGTGCCATGTTCCCCGCCGCCAGCCCGCTGGCCGCGCAGATGCAGGTTCTGGCGGTGTTCGCGGCCGGATATCTCGCCCGTCCGATCGGCGGCCTGCTGTTCGGCCGCCGCGGCGACAGGACCGGGCGGCGCGGCAGCTTCGTGCTGTCGCTCGCGGTGATGTCGGCGGCCACCGCCGCGATGGGCCTGGTCCCCGACTACCGGAGCTGGGGCCTCGCGAGCCCGGTGGTGTTCGTGGCCCTGCGCCTGGTGCAGGGCTTCTGCCTCGGCGGCGAGCTGCCGGGCGCCATCACCTACGCGGTGGAGGTCGTGCCGCGCCGCCACGCCACGCTGGCGTGCGGGCTGGTGTTCGGCTGCGTCAGCTCCGGCGTGCTGCTCGCGACCGGCGTGGCCACGCTGCTGCACCTGGCCCTCGACCCCGCCGCCGTCGCGGCCTGGGGCTGGCGCATCGCGTTCTGGGTCGGCGGCGCCCTGGGCGGGCTCGGCTGGCTGCTGCGACGCTCGCTGGAGGAGAGCCCCGCCTTCCTGCGCATGCGCGAACGGCTCGGGCGCGACGCGCTCGCCGGCAGCGCCAGGGGCCCGCTGGCCGAGCTGCTCGTGTCGCACCGACGGCGGCTGCTGGTCGGCGTCGCGGCCACCGGGATCGTCACCACGTTCAACGGCCTGCTGTTCGCGCACATGGGCGGCTACCTGATCCGCGTGCTGGCCTACGCGCCGCCGCAGGTCTCCGCCGCCCTGAACATCGCCAGCGCCGTCACCTCGGTGGGCCTGGTCGCCGCGACCTGGGTGGCGGACCGCTGGACGCCGCTCGGCGTCTTCCGCATCGGCTGCGTCGTGCTCGCCCTGGCCGCCATCCCGGCCTACGGCGCCATCGCGGCGCACGGCATGCCGCTGGGTCAACTGTTCTTCCTTGTCGGCCTGTCGGCGTGCTTCACCCACGGCACCTTCGCGCTGCTGCTCGCCGACCTGTTCCCGACGCACATACGCTTCTCCGGCGTCGCGCTGTCGATGAACCTCGGCGCGGTGGTGTTCAGCGCGATGGGTCCGCTGCTGGCCGGCGCGCTGGTCGCCTGGACGGGATGGCTCGCGGCGCCCGCCCTGCTGGTCGTGGCCGCGGCGGCGCTGGCGCTGGGCGCCACCACCCTGCTCCCGGCGCTGAGCGGCCAGCTCGACGAGTGATGCCGGCGGCCGGTTGCTTTGACCGGTCAGAGCAACCGGCCGACGGTATCAGGCGTCGCACCCCGACTCCCGCAG
>CAXSFU010000072.1:0-15982 GCA_964236695.1 uncultured Acetobacteraceae bacterium
CGGGTCTGGGGGCGCTCGCCCCCAGCGGGTCCAGGGCAGAGCCCTGGCCTTGCCTCCCCGTGACCCCCGACCCCGAACGCCTGGCCGAGGCTCTGCTGTTCGCCCACCCCGGCCCGGTGAGCGCGGCGATGCTGGCCGCGGTGCTGCCGGAGGGCGCGGACCCGCTGCGGGTGATCGAGGCGGTGCGGGCGCGCTACCAGGGTCGCGGCGTGGAGCTGGTGGAAGTCGACGGCGGCTGGACGCTGCGCACGGCGGCGGACCTGGCGCCGTTCCTGGTGCAGGTGGTCGAGAGGAAGCGCCGGCTGCCGCGGGCGGCGATGGAGGTGCTGGCGGTGGTGGCGTATCACCAGCCGGTGACGCGGGCGGAGATCGAGGAGCGGCGCGGCGCCAGCCTGGGGCAGGCGACGCTGGACGCGCTGCTGGAGTCCGGGCTTATCAGGCCGGCGGGGCGGCGCGAGGCGCCGGGGCGGCCGACGCTGTGGGCGACGACGCCTGCGTTCCTGGCGCAGTTCGGCTTGCGCGACCTGCGCGACCTGCCGCGTCGCGAGGACCTGGTTGTCGAGCCGCCCGGGCCGGCGATGGCGGCGTCCGACCCGGACGCGCCCGGCGCCCGGGGAGCATCCGGTCCGTCTGGCGGGACGCCGCCGTGAGGGCGTGTTCCCCGCCGCGCCGTGCCGTGCTAGGCGTGGCGGCGCCCGGGGCCGGTGTCGGCGCGCGGGTCTGCGCGCCCTGCCGACAGGACGGGCGTGGCCTTGGCAGGACCGGCCCGTCCGCTTGCGGCTGGCGCGTTCGGCACGATGTGCCTGCGCCGGTGCCGAGTGCCGGCCCGGATCGTCGCATCACCAGGAGAGTTCGCCCCGCATGTTCGACTTCGCCTGGTCCGAGATCGCGCTGATCGGCGTCGTGGCCCTTGTCGCGATCGGGCCGAAGGACATGCCGGTCGCGATCAAGACCATCGCCGACCTGGTGAAGAAGGGCCGCAGGATGGCGGGCGAGTTCCAGGTCCACGTCGACGAGATGGTGCGCGAGGCGAACCTCCACGAGGTACGTGACCAGTTCAAGGATTTGCGCAGCCTCAACATCCGCGACCAGATCGCCCGCGCGGTGGACGGCGACGGCAGCCTGCGCCGCACCCTGTCGGAGGACCCGCTCAGGGACCCGGCGCGGCCGGGCACGGCGCCGGCGCCGGCGTCGCGGGCCGGCGCCGACGCGGCCGGAGCCGGGGTGGAGCACCCGGCCGGGGAGAACAGCATCGGCCTGCCGCGCCTGCCGGCCGCGGCGGCGCCGGCCTTCCTGCCGCCGGGCACCGAGGCGCCGGAGGCCGCGCTGTCCGACAGGACCGCGCAGCACGCGGCGGCCGTGCAGGCGTCGGCGCCGTCGTTCATCCCGCCGGGCGCGGTGATGCCGCAGCTTTCGGCCGCGGGGCTCGCGGCGCCGGGTCCTCGGGCGCCGGAGCCGGCGGCTGCCGGCGCCGTCCCTTCCGCCGCCGGGCCTTCCGTGGCAGGTGTTGCTCCAGCCGGTCCGCCGGCCCCCCAAGGCCAGGCCTAGCCTCCAGGCCCCCGCTTCCAGGCCCGGTCGGGCAGCGGAGGCACCGGCCCGCGGCGGCCACGCGCCGCCGTGGCCTTCTCGCATCGCAGGACGCACACTTGGCCAGCACCGACGCGCCCGCAGACACCATCAACGACAAGCCGATGCCGCTGCTCGAGCACCTGGTCGAGCTGCGCAAGCGTCTGCTGTGGTCGATGGTGGCGTTCCTGCTGTGCTTCGCCGTGTGCTACCACTTCTCCGGCGACATCTACCTGTTCCTGGCGCAGCCGCTGGCGCGCATCATGCGGCAGAAGAACGAGCAGCCGCACCTGATCTACACGGCGCTGTACGAGGCGTTCTTCACCTACATCAAGGTCGGCTTCTTCGGCGCCGCGTTCCTGTCCTTTCCCGTGGTGGCGACCCAGCTCTGGCTGTTCATCGCGCCGGGGCTGTACCGCAGCGAGAAGCGCGCCTTCGCCCCGTTCCTGGTGGCGACGCCGGTGCTGTTCGTGCTCGGCGCGGCGCTGGCGTACTACTTCGTGTTCCCGGTGGCCTGGAGCTTCTTTCTCAGCTTCGAGACCAGCGGCGGCGGCGACGGGCTGCAGATCCAGCTGCAGGCCAAGGTCAGCGAGTACCTGTCGCTGGTGATGAAGCTGATCTTCGCGTTCGGCATCGCCTTCCAGCTTCCGGTGGCGCTGACGCTGTGCGCCAAGGTCGGCATCGTCACCTCGGCGGGGCTGAGGAAGTACCGGCGCTACGCCTATGTCGGCTGCTTCGTGGCGGCCGCGATCCTGACGCCGCCCGACATCATCACCCAGACCGGCCTCGCGGTGCCGCTGATCCTGCTCTACGAGCTGTCGATCTTCCTGGCGCGGCTGGTGGAGAAGCAGCGCGTGGAGGCTTCCTGATGCACGACATCCGCACGATCCGCGCCGACCCGGAGGCGTTCGACGCCGCCCTGGCGCGGCGCTCGCTGTCGCCGCAGAGCGGGGCGATCCTGCGCCTGGACGCGGAGCGGCGCGCTCTGATCGCGGTCGCCGAGGCGCGGCAGGCGCGGCGCAAGGCGCTGTCGAAGGAGATCGGCGCGGCGCGGGCGCGCGGCGAGGACACTGCGGCGCTGGAGGCCGAGGCGGTCGCGCTGCGCGAGGACGGTGCTCCGTCCGGCGCGGTGCCCTCCGGCGATCCGGGCGAGGCAGGGGCGGGCGGGCCGGACGCGGCGCTGTTCGCGTTGCTGGCGGCCCTGCCCAACGTGCTCGATCCGGAGGTGCCCGACGGCGCGGACGAGTCGCAGAACGTCGTGCTGCGCCAGTCCGGCGCGCCCGCGCCGCTGCCGTTTCCCGCGCGCCAGCACTTCGAGCTGGGCGAGGCGCTGGGCATGATGGAGTTCGATTCCGCGGCGAAGCTGGCCGGGGCGCGCTTCACCGTGCTGCGCGGCCCGCTGGCCCGGCTGGAGCGGGCGCTCGGCCAGTTCATGCTCGACCTGCACACCCAGGTGCACGGCCACGAGGAGGTGTCCGTCCCGCTTCTGGTCAACGAGGCG
Organism: uncultured Acetobacteraceae bacterium; assembly: GCA_964236695.1. GTDB lineage: Bacteria > Pseudomonadota > Alphaproteobacteria > Acetobacterales > Acetobacteraceae > CAXSEF01. Next base: position 3,068 of record CAXSFU010000072.1, read on the forward strand.
GCGATGTTCGGCACCAACCAGCTGCCCAAGTTCGCCGACGAGGCGTTCTGCACCACCGACGGCCGCTGGCTGATCCCCACCGCGGAGGTGCCGCTCACCAACCTGGCCGCCGGCGAGATCGTTCCCGAGGCGCAGCTTCCCCGCCGCCTGGCCGCGCTGTCGGAGTGCTTCCGGTCCGAGGCCGGCTCGGCCGGGCGCGACACCCGCGGCATGCTGCGCCAGCACCAGTTCCGCAAGTGCGAGATGGTCACGATCGCCCATCCCGACCAGAGCGACGCGGAGCACGAGCGCATGACCGCCTGCGCCGAGGCGGTGCTCGACGCGCTGCAGCTGACCTGGCGTCGGGTGCTGCTGTGCTCGGGCGACACCGGATTCGGCGCGGCGCGGACCCACGACCTGGAGGTCTGGCTGCCGGGGCAGGCGGCGTGGCGCGAGATCAGCTCGTGCTCCAACACCCGCGCGTTCCAGGCGCGGCGGATGAACGCGCGGTTCCGTGCCGCCGACGGCAAGACGCTGGGGTTCGTGCACACGCTGAACGGGTCGGGCGTGGCCGTCGGGCGGGCGCTGATCGCGGTGATGGAGACGCACCAGCAGGCGGACGGGTCGGTCGCGGTGCCGGAGCGGCTGCGGCCGTATCTGGGGGGGATGGAGGCAGTCAGGAGGTAAGGCCAGGGCTCCGCCCTGGACCCGCCAGGGACGAGCCGCCCCTGGACCCGGCCTTACTTAAGGGAGGCCGGTCCAGGGGGGCTCCCCCTGGCGGAGTTTGAGGCAGAGCCTCAACCTTGCTTCCTCAGTGCACGTGCGCCTCGTCCACGTCATAGCCCAGCCACTCGCCCACGATGTCCGTGACCTCGTCAGGCTTCTCGATCGTCGGCAGGTGGCCGCAGTCGTCCAGCGCGAAGTAGTGCGCGTGCGGCAGGGCATCGGCGAGCCTGCGCCCGGTCGCGGCCGGCACCAGCGCGTCCTGCTTGCCCCACACCACCAGGGTCGGGATGTGCAGCGAGCCGAGCCGCTCCCACACGTCCTCGCCGTCCGCCAGGGCGCGCATCTGCGCCCCGCCGTCGCGCCCGCCGACGCGGCGCGCCATCGCCTCGAACGTCGCCTTTGCTTTCGTGTGCTGCGGCGCCACGACCAGGCCGGCGAGCATCGCGATCGCGTCGTCGATCCTGGTCTCGATCATCCCGGCGGTGCCGAGGCCCTGCTCGCGGTCCGACGCGCCGGGGTTGGCGCCCATCAGCCACAGGCCGCGGATGCGTCCGGGCGCCGCCAGCGCGATCTCGATCGCGAGCCGTGCGCCGTAGGAGCTGCCGCCCAGCACGAAGCGCTCCGGCGCGCGGGCCAGGATGTCGGAAACGCTTTCGGCCAGCGTCGGGTGCGGCGACATCATCACCTGCGCCGCCACATGGTCCTCAAGGCCGGACAGCACCTCGCTGTACAGCGCCTTGTCGCAGAGCAGGGCGGGGATGAGAACCATTGGAGTCTTGTCGGCCATGGCGTGTTCCTTCGAGGTCCGCGGTTTGCAACGCGGCAGGGCGGCGATCGGCGGCGTGGGAGGTGGACGCTTCCCCCTCGTCCGCCGCGGTTCCGCCGTGGCGCCTCGGCTTGGAACCGGCAGCCAAGGCCGGACTCCACCCGGACCCGACGAGGCGGAAGGCCTTTTGCAACCCCGATTCCTGGCCAACGTCCCGTGCCGCAGGCCGCAACCGGGCGCCGGTCCAGGGGCGCTGCCCCTGGCGGGTCCAGGGCAGAGCCCTGGCCTTGCTGACCGAGACACTGCCGACACCGGCAATCACCCGCGGAACGGGTCGGGTGTCCCGAGGCGTCAGGCCTTCGGCGAGGCCTGGCGGAGCCCGGCCCCGCTTCCCTCGGCCCCCAGGCGGCCCGCGAGGTCCTGGGTGAACTGCCACGCCACGCGCCCCGACCGGCCGCCGCGGGTCTGCGACCACTCCAGCGCCTGGGCGCGCAGGGCCTCGGGCGCGACCGGGAGCGCCAGGGCCTCGGCGTAGCCCGCGACCATCGCGAGATAGGTGTCCTGGTCGCAGGCGTGGAAGCCGATCCACAGGCCGAAGCGGTCCGACAGCGAGACCTTCTCCTCGACCGCCTCGCCGGGGCTGATGGCGGTGGCGCGCTCGTTGTCGATCATGTCGCGCGGCATCAGGTGGCGGCGGTTGGAGGTCGCGTAGAACAGCACGGTTTCCGGGCGGCCCTCGATGCCGCCGTCGAGCACGGACTTCAGCGCCTTGTAGTCGGCGTCCTCGCGCTCGAACGACAGGTCGTCGCAGAACACCAGGCAGCGACGGGGGTGGGCGCGCAGCACGCGCAGCAGCTCGGGCAGGGTGGCGATGTCGCCGCGCTCGATCTCGATCAGGGCGAGGGAGCCGGGGCGCTCGGCGTTGGCCTGGGCGTGCGCGGCCTTGACCAGCGAGGACTTGCCCATGCCGCGCGCGCCCCAGAGCATGGCGTTGTTTGCCGGCAGGCCGCGGGAGAAGCGCAGGGTGTTCTCCAGCACCGTGGCGCGCTGCCGCTCCACGCCGCGCAGCAGGGCGATGTCGACGTGGGCGATGGCCGCCACGGGCTGCAGCTCCGGGCGCTCGGGGTGCCACACGAAGCCGTCGGCGGCCGACAGGTCGATGGCGCGGGCGGGCGGCGGTGCCAGGCGCTCCAGCGCCTCGGCGACGCGGCGCAGCAGGCCGGCGGTGTCGTCGGCCAGGGCGGGCGTGGTGGCGGGCACGGGGTCGGTCATGGCGGCGATCCGGACAGGGCGGGTTGCGGAGGGACGGCGGGCGGGGTCGCGCCCGGGGCGTGTCGCGGGGGCGCGACGTCGGGGAGCGTCGCCGGTGCGGGCCGGGGCGGGCGGTGCTGTGGTAGCCGCATGCCGGCCGGCCGCGGCGCGCCGGGTGAGCCAGGGTGCGGCCCGATGCGCGTCCCCGTCCGCGCGCCCGTGCGCGCGATGTGTGTTGACGCGCAGGCGGCGAAACCTATGGTCCCCCGAAGAACTCGGCAACACAGTATTCGGCAACCCGGAAGCCACAGCCATGAGCCTGCTCGACCTGCTGATCCCGCCGGCCCACGCCCAGGACGCCGGGGGGCTGTCCGGGATCTTCGGCAACGCCCAGGTGCTGCAGTTCCTGCCGATCGTGCTGGTGTTCGTGGTGTTCTGGTTCCTGCTGCTGCGGCCGCAGCAACAGGCGGCCAAGTCGCTCAAGGCGCAGCTCGGCGGGCTCAAGCGCAACGACAGGGTGGTCACCTCGGGCGGCATCCTGGCCACCGTGACCCGGGTGCGCGACGGGATGCGCGAGATCGAGGTCGAGATCGCGCCGAACGTGCGGGTCACCGTACTGCGCGAGACCATCACCGGCGTCTACGTCCCCACGCCGGCCAACGACGTCAAGCCGGTGGCGAAGGTCTCCTGACCGACCTGCCGCCAAGGGGTCGCGCGGAGCCGCTCGGCCGGAGCCGGACGGCCGCGGCGGCAGTGCTTGCCGGCGTGCTGGCGCTGTGTGCCTGCGGGTCCTTGTCCGGGCTCGATCCGTTCGCGGCGCCATCCCCGCCGGTGGCGTCCTCCGCCGCGCGGCCGGTCGCCGCGATTGTGCCCCAGGCTGCCGCGGCGACGGCGGACCCGGCTGACGGCGACGGGGCGGTGCCGGACGGGCGCTACGCCGGACTTGCGATCCTCACCGCGTTCCACGGCGACTGCAACGCCGGGGGGACGGGCGAGATCGTGGTGCATGGCAGGGCGATCAGCTACCGGGACGCGCACAACCCCGAACTGTCCGGACTGCTCGGGGACCGGGGCGCGGTTGACCTTTCGGCGGGACCTGTCCGGCTGACCGGGCGCTTTGACGATGCGGTGTTCACCGGCCGCATTGCGGGCGGCGTCTGCGAGTATCAGATGCGGTTCGAACGTTTGCCCGGCTAGCGTCGGCGCATGGCCCGGCCGGCATCGCCTGCCGGGCCACGATGCAGCGCCGCTGCGGTCAGGGCCAGGACGGCCCCTCCCGAGCCGTGGCGTGATCCGGCCGGCTGCGTCACGCAGTCGGGCCGGCCAGGGTCCTGCGGGCGCCTGTCCTGCGGGAAACGCGGGCAGGACAGCGATGGACCAGATCGACCGCTACGACCCCGACGCCTTCGACTTTCTTGGCCCGCCGTTCGCGGCGCCGGCGGGCGGCGACCTGCTGCTCACCGTGCCGCAGGAGGATGCGCTGTCCGCGGCGCTGAACGCGCTCGGGCGCGGCAGCGGGCTGGTGGTGATCGGCGGCGACGCCGGCTCCGGGCGGACTCTGGTGGCCGACGCCCTGGCCGACGCGCTGCGGGCGCGCGGCCTGGTGGTCGACCAGATCGCCCGGCTCGGCGGCCCCGGCGGGAGCGCGCTGCTGGCCAGGCTGGCGCCGCTGCTCGGGATCGCGCCGTCCCGGCTCGCGCCGGTGCTGGCGGCGCTCGCCCCCACCCTGCGCGACGCCGGCCATCCGGGCGGGCTGGCGGATGCGCGCGGCGCCGCGGCGCGCGGCCTTGCGTCGGGCCGGGGCAGCTCCGGCGACGCGCGCCAGGCCGGCGCCGGGGTGATCGACGGGGCCCGTCCGGACAGGGCGCCGATCCAGGGCGTGGCACGGGCGGCGGGGCAGCCGGGCGGGCGGGCGGCGGGCGACGCGAGGCCCGGGCCGGCGCTGGCCGTGGTGGTGGACGATGCCGGGACCTGGCCGGAAGCGGACCTGCTGCTGCTGGCGTCGCTGGCGGGACTGCGGCTCGGCGACGCCCCGCTGCTGCAGGCGGTGCTGATCGGCGACGCGTCGCTGGAGTGGCGCATGCCCGCGCTGCGCGAGACGGCGGCCCGGCCGGCGGGGAGCGGCGACGGCGGGTCGGAGGCCGTGTCGCTGCGCATCCCGCCGCTGACCCGGCACCAGGGGGAGGAGTATCTCTCGCACCGCTTCGCCGCCGCGGGCGGCAGCCTGCAGCGGACCATGTCGCCGGGCGCCATCGACGAGATCCTGCTGCGCTGCGGCGGCAACCCGGGGCGCATCGACCAGCTCGCCGACGACTGCCTGGCGATCACCGCGCGTCGGCGGCGGCGCTACGTGACTTCCACGGTGGTGCGTACCGCGCGCCAGCCGCCCAGGGCGCGACGCAGGCTGCCAGGTCCGCTGGCATGCACGCTGCTGGGCGCGGCCGGCGGCCTGCTCGCCGCAGGGGCCGGCGTCGTGCTGGCCGTGCACGGCCTGGCGCCGGCGGTGCCCGGCCAGGCAGGAGCGTCGAGGCAGGGCGACGCCGCGCTGTTCGCCGGGACCGGCCGGTTCGCCGTGCCCGTGATCCCGCCGCCCGCGGCCATGGCCGCGGTCCGTGCCGCGCCGCTGCCCTACACGCAGGACTACCCCGCGCAAGGATTCGCGCCGCCACCGCCGCCCGTGGTCGTTCCGCCGGCCCCGCCCGCGCGTGTGGCGGTCGTGCCGCCGATTTCGGAGCCCGGTGCGGCGACGTTCCCGGCCGGCCCCGTCGCGCCACGGGTCGCGGCAGCGACGGCCGAGGTCGCGCCGCCGCCCCTCCTGGTCCCGCGAATGGTGCCGCTCCCGGGTCCGCTCGCGCCTTCGTCTGTCGTGGCGGACGCGCCACCGGCGCTGCCGACGCCGCCGCCCTGGCCGGCGCAGGCCGGCCCTGCCGCCGGGCCGGCCGTTCCCCGCAGCCCGGAGACGGCCGCCGTGACGGGAGGACCGGAAGGCCCAGGGGCGTCGCCCGCGCGCGACACCGCGGCCGCCGCGTCGACGCCGGCCGAGGCGATGACCGTGGCATCGCTGCCGCTGCCGGGGGAGGCGTCCGGCGCTCCGCTCGATTCCGTGGGCCGGGCGCCGCCTGCGGGGCACCGCGACGGGCCGGTGGTGATGCACGTGGCGCGGCCGCGCGACACGACGGTGTCGCTGCTGCGCCGCATCTGGGGCGGCGACGACCAGACTGCGCGGACCCTGTTCCGCTCGCTCAATCCCGGGATCGACGCCCAGGGACCATGGCCAGCGGGCACGGTGATCGCGGTGCCGCTGCGGCTGCGGGCCAGGACGGCCGGCGTTGTCGCGAACCCGGTGCCGCCCCGCCTGGTGCCGCCTCGCCCTGTGCCGGTGTCACGTCCGCCGCGAGAGGTCGCGCGCGACAATCCCGCTGGGCAGGTGCAGTCGGGGGTGCCGTATTTCTGCCGTTCGATCGTGCCGCAGAACGGGGCGGAGGACGACTACATCCGCCAGGTCTGCGGACGCTGACGGAACGCTTCCGGCCGGCCGGAAGCGTCCCCGCTGGTGGCCGGTCCGCGACCGGCCGAGGAGGCTCAGGCGCCGGCGAGCCGGCTCTCGGCGAACTCGTAGTTGGCGATCTTGTCCATCCAGTTGGAGACGTAGTCCGGGCGGCGGTTGCGGAAGTCCAGGTAGTAGCTGTGCTCCCACACGTCGATGCCGAGCAGCGCCGTGCCCTCTCCGGTCGCCAGCGGGTTCGAGCCGTTCGGCGTCTTGGTCACCTTGAGCCTGCCGTCGGTGCCGGCGACCAGCCAGGCCCAGCCGGAGCCGAACTGCGTGGTGGCCGCGGTCTTGAACGCTTCCTTGAACTTGTCGACGCCGCCGAAGTCCTCGGTCAGCTTCTGCTCCAGCCGGCCGGGGATGCCGCCGCCCTTCGGGCTCATGTTCTGCCAGAACAGGATGTGGTTCCAGTGCTGTCCGGCGTTGTTGAACACCGGCGCCATCTCCGGCTTGCCGTGGCTCATCTGCACGATCTCGTCGAGCGACTTTCCCTGCAGCTGCGGGTCCTTCTCCACGAAGCCGTTCAGCGCGGTGACGTAGGCCTGGTGGTGCTTGTCGTGGTGCAGCTCCAGGGTCTCCTGGCACATGCCTTGCGCGGCGAGCGCGCCCTTGTCGTAGGGAAGGGCGGGAAGGTCGAACGCCATGGTGCACACTCCGTGATGGGGGCGGCGCGGCCTCGGGCCGCCGCGCCCAGCCCATAGTAACGCCGGTGCGAGGGTTGGTTCCGGGAAGCAAGGCCAGGGCTCTGCCCTGGACCCGCTGGGGGCGAGCGCCCCCAGACCCGCACACGCAAGGAAGGGCGGGAGGTGCCGCCGGCCCCGTAGAGGTTTCCAAAGGCTCGCCTTTGGCGGGGCCAGGGGCAGAGCCCCTGGCCTTGCCTGCCTGCCGCTTCCCGGCCATCTGCGGCGGATGCTGTCCCCTCCCGCCGAGCTGGTGCGCCGCCACGACCCCGACCGTTTCCTGTGCGCCCTGTTCGCGCCAGAGGCGCTGCGCGAGCGGCTGTTCGTGCTGTACGCGTTCAACCACGAGCTGGCGCGGGCGCGCGAGGTGGCGTCGCAGCCGATGCTGGCGCTGATCCGGCTGCAGTGGTGGCGCGAGGTGGTCGAGGGCGCGCGTCGCTCCCACGAGGTCGCGGCGCCGCTGCTCGACGCGGTGGAGGCCGGGGCGCTCGACCGCGCGGCGCTGCTGGCGCTGGTCGAGGCGCGCGAGGCCGAGGCGGAGGACGCGATGCCCACGCTCGACGCCTGGCGCGAACACGTGCTGGCGGGGGCGGGCGGGCTGGCGGCGGAGGCGGCGCGCTGCCTGGGCGGCGGCGATGCGGCCGACGACATGGCGGCGGTTCGGGCCCTGGGCGGCGCCTACGGGGTGGCGGGGATGCTGCGCAGCGTGGCGGGGCTGGCGCGGCAGGGGCGCTGCCTGCTGCCGGAGGACGTGCTGGCGCGCCACGGGCTGGACCGGGAGACGGTGGTCGCGGCGCCGCGCTCGCCCGGGATGGCCGGGGTGCGCGCCGAGCTGGCGGAGGAGGGGCGCGCGCTGCTGCGCCGGGGGCGTGCCGCACGACTGCCGCGGCGGGTGACGCCCGCGGTGCTGCCCGCAACCCTGGCCGGGCGCGATCTCCGGCGTGCGGGACAGGACGAGGCCGGGCCGAGAGGCCTCGGTGACCGCCTGGCAGTGATGCTTGCGGCCGCACGCGGGCGGGCCTGACGGCGATGCGGCGCCCGCACCCACCTATCCCGTCGGTGCCCTGGCCCGGAACCGATGTCCTGGCTTGGAACCGGCAGACAGGTCAGGGCCTTCCCACGGCGTCGGCACATGGAGTCGGCCAGGCGACGTCAGCCTGATTGCCCCCAGACCTGGCACGGCGCCGGGCCCTGGGACCCGACCGCCATGCCGGCCAGGCTTCCGGCCGTCAGCCGTGGCAGGTGCACCCGGCGTGCTCGCAGCCGGCGCCTTCCTTGTGGTGGTCGGCGCAGGGATCGCCGCAGAAGATGCGCCCGTCGCGCTTCACCCCCTTCTCGACGTCCACGACGCACACGCAGTCGCTGCACGCGCACTTCACCCGGTCGATCGTCATGCCCATGGTCCTCATTCCCCTTCGGCGTTGCTGTCGTCGTCATGCTCATGCGGCTCGACCAGGTGCTCGATCATGTTCGTCAGCATCTCCCGCACGTGGCAGTCGGGGATGCTGTAGAACACCTGCTTGCCCCTGCGCCCCGACTTCAGCAGCCGTGCGGCACGCAGCAGGCGCAGGTGGTGGGACACCAGCGACTGGCTCAGCGCCAGGCGTGCGGTGATCTCTCCCACGCTGAGCGGTCCGTCGAGGCAGCTCGCCACGATCCCGAGCCGGTTGGGCTCGCCCAGCAGCCGGAACAGCTCCGCCAGTTCCACGGTCTGATCGACGTTCAGCACTTGGCGTTCCTATGAACACGTCTTCATATAAGGAGGGCGGCCAACAGGGTCAAGCCGGAAACCGGATCGTCGGCAAGGGGAGCAGGCACGGCCGCCGGCTTCACGGGGCGTCCGGCTCCGCTTTTCCGGTGTGGCGACCGGGCGGGTGCCTGCAGGATCAGCGATCCTCTGCAAGCACGCCGGAGGAGCGCAGCCCTGCCACGTTCTCCAGGATCACGTCCGCCAGGCCGGGGGCGGTCGCGTGGTGCTGCTCGGAGCTGATGACGACGAACTCGACGTCCGAGAGCTCCGGCAGGAAGCGCGAGAACGGGAGGGGCGCAAGGCCCGGCGGGATCAGGCGTGCCGAATGCGGCGCCACCCCGAGGCCGGCGCGCGTGGCCGCATAGAGGCCGCTGAGGCTGCCGCTGGTGCAGGCCGTGCGCCAGGCCCGGCCCGTCCTGTCCAGCGCCCGCAGCGCGAGGGTGCGCGTGATGCTCGGCGGCGGGTAGAGCACCAGGGGCAGGGGCAGGTTGGGATCGGGGCGTATCCCCGGCTGCCCGATCCAGACGAGCTGCTCGCGCCAGACCACCTGTCCGCGCGGGTCGCCGAAGCGGCGCTTGACGAACAGCACGTCCAGCTCGCCGGCGTCGAAGCGCTCGTACAGCATCACGCTGAGGCCGATCATCAGCTCCAGCTCGACCGCCGGATGGCGGCGCGCGAACTCGGCCAGCACGCCTTCCAGCCCGGTGGAGCCGAAATCCTCGCACACGCCGAAGCGCAGGCGCCCGATCAGGGTGGACGGCTCGAAGAACGAGAACAGGTCGTCGTGGGCCTTCAGCAGCTGGCGGGCAAAGCTCAGCAGCGCGTCGCCGTCCGGAGTCAGCGACACGGAGTGCGTGTCGCGCGCCAGGATCGTGCGCCCCAGGACGGCTTCCAGCCGCTTGATGTGCTGGCTGACCGTCGACTGTCCGAGCGCCAGGCGGTGCGCCGCCAGCGTGAAGCTGCGCATGTCGGCAACGGTCACGAACGTCTTCAGCAGGTCGAGACTCGGCATCCGCATGCGACGGAGTGGTTATCACGAAATCAAATCTCCATCATCTCAAATATTTGCTTCCGCGACCGAACGCGTGCCGTATCGTCCGGCTTCTGCCGCTGGAGGAGCTGCGGTGATGCCGTCTACCCATCAGGCTGCCAGACGACGCACTGTCTCCTGGCACCTGCTGCCCTGCGGCCGAGGCGGCGGGTGTCCCGCTGCAAGTCGGACCTTTGGGTCATGGAAACGCGGTTGATCTGCGCTCGTCGGCCCAGAATGCCGGTATGCGCCGCCCCTGTTGGCATCTGCGTGCCGCGCTGCACCAGAAGGACCACCGCGTCGCTTCCCTATGCATCGGGCATAACGGCAATGGAGAGCAGTTCCCGCCCCGACCACCTGCTCAATCGACCATGATCATCCGCTGCGGTCCGGGTGGTCCAGGAAACAGGCCGAGGTTCATGCAGGTATACCCTGCCGATGCGTCGCCTGCGGTGGCTGCCTGGTCCTGATGATGATCTCGACGGGCGCACAGGCCTTTAAAAATTCTATGGGAGTTAACGAAATGGACAACAGCAGGCGCGCTTTTCTCGGGTCGGCTGCGCTCACCGCAGGCACCCTCGTGGCGCTGACCGGCACTGCCTCGGCCGACGACAAGGGCCAGGCAGGCGAGGGCGGCTTCGGCCGCGACGTGCAGCAGCTCAAGCCGGGCGCGGACGTCGCCTACCACAACCCGCAGGACGTCGGCGAGATGCCGGAGTTCACGCGCTCGCTCGATGGCTCCAAGCCGAAGATCACGTCCGGCGGCTGGGCCAAGGAGTCGACCGAGCACCAGCTCCCGATCATGAAGGGGCTCGCCGGCGTCCACATGTTCCTCGACCCCGGTGCGTCGCGCGAACTGCACTGGCACGCGATCGCGGCGGAGTGGGCGTATGTGATCGGCGGCCAGTGCCAGACCACGGTGCTCGACCCCTCGGGACAGACTGAGTTCAACAACTACAAGCCCGGCGACCTGTGGCTGTTCCCCAAGGGGCACGGCCACTCGATCCAGACCATCGGCGATGAGCCCTGCCACTTCATCCTCTCGTTCGACAACGGAGCGTTCTCCGAGCACGGGACGTTCTCGATCACCGACTGGGTGGACGTGACGCCGAAGTCGATGCTGGCGAAGAACTTCGGCCTGAAGCCGTCCGACTTCGACTCGTTCCCCAAGGGCGAGACCTACATCCAAGCCGGCCCGGTGATCCCGGTCTCCGAGGCGCGGGACTCGCCGTGGCCGAAGGAGTCCACGCACAAGTTCAGCCTGCTGCGTGACCCGCGTGCCGTGCGCGATTTCCCCGGCGGCACCTTCCATCTCGCCACCGTCGACGAGTGGCCGATCTCGACCAACATGTCGGGCGGCCTGATGGTGATCAAGCCGGGGCAGATGAAGGAGCTGCACTGGAACCCGAACGCAAACGAGTTCCACTTCTATCTCAAGGGCCGCGGCCAGGTCGCGATGTTCGGCTCGGGCGGCCGCAACAGGGTGGCCGACGTCAAGGCCGGCGACAGCGCCTACATCCCGGCCGGCTATGGCCACGGCATCGTCAACACCGGTGACGAGGACCTGGAGATCGTCCAGACCTGGGACGCCGGCAAGTTCGAGGAGATCACCCTCAAGCACTGGATGGAGACGGCGCCGAAGTACCTGCTGTCCAACAACATGGTTGGGGCACCCGTCGCCGTTCTGGACAAGATCGAGCAGGCCTGAGTAGCGGCCGGCGGCTCCAAAGGCGACCCTGGGGCGGCTAAAGCTCTGGGTTGGCAAGAAGGGGCCGCCGTGCAGGGCGGACGGCGGCCCGGAGTCGTTTGCAGGCCCGCCTGGGCTGACTGCGTGAGGTTACCGACAGGTGCCGGGACTCGGATGAGTGCGACAGGTTGTGGTGGTAATCCCACCCATCACTTCCCCGATCAGGTTGCGTGCATTGATCTTGCCAACCACGTCATGAGATCGCGACACGGGTGGAGGCCGGGCCAGGGTTTCGCCTGGCATGGCATCGGATTTCGATAACGGCACGACCCGGAGAACGGCAGGACCGCCGGCTGTCGCAGGCCCGGTCTCGGATACCCGGCCTGCCCCCCGGCCGCGTATTGGCCTAGGATGCGGCGGCCAGGCCACCTTCCGCGGCCGGCCATCGAGGTCCGCCATGCTCCCCGTCCTGATCGTCCTCGCCGTCCTGCTGGTCCTGCTGCTGCTGCGCACCGTGCGGGTGGCGCAGGAATGGCGGCGCGTCGTCGTGCTCCGGCTCGGGCGGTTCCACGCCGTGCGCGGGCCCGGGCTCTACATCCTGCTGCCGGTGCTCGACACCATCGCGACCACCATCGACATGCGCATCCAGACCACCTCGATCACCGCCGAGCAGGCGCTCACCCGCGACACCGTGGCCGTCGGCGTGGACGCGATCGTGTTCTGGCAGGTCGAGGACCCGCGCGCGGCCGCGATCAACATCGCCAGCTACGCCGAGGCGATCGAGCGCGTCAGCCAGACCAGCCTGCGCGAGATGATCGGCGCGTCGGACCTGTCGCGCCTGCTGTCGGACCGGCGCTCGGCCGACGAGCAGCTGCGCGTCACCATCGCCGGCAAGACCGGCGGCTGGGGCGTCGGCGTGCGCTCGGTGGAGATCCGCGACGTCGCCATCCCCGCCAGCCTGCAGGACGCGATGAGCCGCCAGGCGCAGGCGGAGCGCGAGAAGTCGGCGCGCGTCACCCTGGCCTCGGCGGAGCAGGAGATCGCGCGGCAGGTGCTGGAAGCGGCGGCGATCTACGCGGGCAACCCGGTGGCACTGCAGCTGCGGCAGATGAACCTGCTGTACGAGATGAACAAGGACCGCGGGGTCACCGTGCTGGTGCCCACGGAGATGGCGGCGGCGCTGGGGGTGGTGGCGAGGGGGGCGGCGTAGCAAGCAAGGCCAGGGCTCTGCCCTGGACCCGCCAGGGGCGAGCCGCCCCTGGACCCGGCCTCACTTAAGGTAAGCCATCCAAGGGGCTCCCTTGGCGGGGTCCAGGGGCAGAGCCCCTGGCCTTGCCTTCCTACGCCAGGGTCTCGCCGAACAGCGCCTGCATCGACGCCCACGACCGCGCGTCGGACTCCGGGCTGTAGCGGATCGCGTCGGGCATGTTGCGCTTGGCCGCGCCCTGGTTGGTGAAGCTGTGCACGGTGTTGCCATAGAGGTGCATCTGCCAGTCCAC
>CAXSFU010000073.1:0-15443 GCA_964236695.1 uncultured Acetobacteraceae bacterium
TCGTAGATGTCGTCGGTGAACACCCACACGTCGGGATGGCGCAGCAGCACGTCGCAGATCGGGCGCAGGTCCTCGGCGGAGTAGGCGGCGCCGGTCGGGTTGTTCGGCGAGTTCAGCATGAACCAACGGGTGCGCGGCGTGATCGCCGCCTCCAGGTCCTCGGCGCGCAGCTTGAAGCCGTTGTTCTGCCCGCACGGCACGATCACCGGCGTGCCGTCGGCCAGCGCCACGATGTCTGGGTAGCTGACCCAGCACGGGCTCGGGATGATCACCTCGTCGCCGGCGTTCAGGGTGGCGACCATGCAGTTGAAGATCACCTGCTTGCCGCCGGTGGAGACGATGATCTCGTCGGACGTGTAGTCCAGGCCGGAGTCGCGCTTGAACTTCGCCGCGATCGCCTGGCGCAGGGCGAGGGTGCCGGCCACGTCGGTGTACTTGGTCTGCCCGGCCTCGATGGCGCGCATCGCGGCCTGCTTGACGTTGTCGGGCGTGTCGAAATCTGGCTCGCCGGCGGACAGGCTGATGACGTCGCGGCCGGCGGCCTTCAGCGCGCGCGCCTTGGTGGAGATCGCGATGGTCTGGCTCGGGCTGACCCGGTCGAGGCGCTGGGCGGTGAGCTTCATGGCGGCATCCTGTGGCCGGCCGCGCGGTGGCGCCGGGCGCGGCCGGGGCGTGGGGTCGGGGCGGCGCGCACACTAGTCCCGGGTCGGGCGCGGGAGCAACGCCCGGTCCGGACACGGCAGTGTCTCAGTTAGAAAGGCCAGGGCTCTGCCCTGGACCCGCCAGGGGCGAGCCGCCCCTGGACCCGGCCTCACTTAAGCATTGAAGTCCAAAGGCTTGCCTTTGGCGGAGTCCAGGAGCGGAGCCCTGGCCTTCCTGTCTGGATTTCAAATTGCGACACTGCCCCCGGACACGGCAGGGCGACATCCGTCCCGGAACTCCGCTTCCTCGGAAGGGGTTTCCAAAGGGCCCTGCCCTTTGGCAGGTTCGGGCAGAGCCCGACCTTGCTGCCTTCCTACCGCCGCCCGGCGCCGTCGATCACCCCGGTGACCAGCGCCAGCAGCCCGCCGCCGATCACCGTCACCGCCGCCGGCCGCACCAGCGCCGCCACGATCCCCGGCCCGCGACGCGGGAAGGCGTCGGGCCTGGCGCGTCGGATCAGGGTGCGGGCCAGGGCGCTGAAGGCGCGGTCGATCCTCGCGGTCTCGTCGAGGGTGCGCCCCAGCAGGGCCGCCGCCTCGGCGTTGCCCATCGCCAGGGCGTAGGCACGCAGGGTGCCATAGGACGCGAGATAAAAGTGCGCCGCGACCTGGCCCAGGTTGATGTTGAGCAGGTCGCGCGACAGCGGGTCGGCGGTCTCGCCGATGCGCAGCCGGTTGGCGTCGATGATGCCCTGCATGGCCTGGTCGGAGCGGGCGGTGGGGACGAGGCCGGCGGACGCGAACACCTGCTCCAGCCGCCTGCCCTGCTGCCGGTTCGCCTTGACGCCGGCGTGCAGGGCGCGCCGCAGCTCCGGCGCGGTGGATGTCTCGATGTTGGCCTGCGCCTGGGCCGCGCCCTGCTCGTGCGCGCCGCGCAGCCGTTGCAGGCCAGAAGCGAACAGCGCCCTGATGTCGTCCATCGCCCTGGTCTCCCCGTGGCGCCTGCGTCCGCCGGACCGGCCTCGCCGCGGACCTGAGCGTGCGCGGCGGCGCCCGGTTCCGGACAGAACCAATGCGACGCGGCGCACGATCGCGCGTGGAGCACAGCCCGCGCCATCCGGAACGGTGAGGCCAGGACAGCCCCGCTGCCCATCCGGGAGCCCGACGGAGGCCGGTCCAGGGGCGCCGCCCCTGGCGGGTCCAGGGCAGAGCACTGGCCTTCCTGACCAGCGCGCCCTCCGACCCGGCGGCCGGTGGCGGGACGACACGCCGCGCTGTATAGCGCCACGATCGGCGAGGGCTTCCACGGCGAACGCGCGCGCCCGGCCGCCCGTCGCGCGCCGGCAGGCAGGGGCGCGCCGGCTGGCAGGGGATGGGCATGGCACTGTGGGTTCGCTTCGAGCAGGGCGGCGTCGAGGGCTTCGGCGTCCTGGAGGGCGACGCGGTCGCGGTGCACGCAGGGGACATGTTCGACGGCCCGCAGCCCAGCGGGCAGGTGCTGGCGGCGGACGGGCTGCGCCTGCTGGTTCCGGTGCGCCCGGGCAAGGTCGTGGGGCTGTGGAACAACTTCCACGCGCTGGCGGCGAAGCTGGGGGCGGCGATCCCGGAGGCGCCGCTGTACTTCCTCAAGGCCACCACCAGCCTGCTGGCGACGGGCGGGACGATCCGGCCGCCGGCCGGCTACGACGGCCGCATCGTCTACGAGGGCGAGCTGGGCATCGTGGTCGGGCGGCGCTGCAGCAACGTGGACGAGGCCGGGGCGCAGGCCGCGATCTTCGGCTACACCTGCGTCAACGACGTGACCGCGACCGGGCTGCTCGACGCCGACCCGTCGTTCCCGCAGTGGGCGCGGGCCAAGGGCTGCGACACCTTCGGGCCGTGCGGGCCGGCGATCGCCACCGGGCTCGATCCGCAGTCGCTGCAGGTGCGCACCCTGCTGAACGGGCGCGAGCGGCAGGGCTACCCGGTGTCCGACATGATCCTGCCGCCGGCGCGCCTCGTCAGCCTGCTGTCGCGCGAGATGACGCTGGAGCCCGGCGACCTGGTCGCGTGCGGCACCTCGGTGGGCGTGCTGCCGGTGCGGCCGGGCATGGAGGTGAGCGTGGTGATCGAGGGCATCGGCACCCTGACCAACCGGATGGCCGACGCGCCCTGAGCCCGGCGGCGCGGATTTCCTGCGCCACGGCAGGAAGAAAGCATGTTCTTTCTTGAAAGGAAGAACCAAAGAACTTTTGCCCACAGGACTCCGGAGCCGCCCGCGCGCCCGGAACCCAATTTGCAAAGTCTTTTTGCTTCTTTTTCTTCAGAAAAAGAAGAATCTTGCCTTCCTTGCCCGACGCACCGGCCTGGTACGCGGCCGATGCCAGCCTTCAGGACCACATGCGGCGCAGCGCCGGCTCGCGGTCCCGGAGCTGGTGCTTGAGCGCGCCGGCGACGTGCAGGGCGAACAGGGCGTAGAGGGCGTAGGACAGCGCGACGTGGATCGCGAACCATTGCGCGTGGAGCCGCTGCTTCGCGTCCGGCGCCATCGCCTGGATGAAGCCGATGCGCGGCCAGGGCACGAGGCCGTACAGGCGCAGGGGGTGCTGGGCCGCGTAAGCGAAGGCGGAGTCGTGGATCCACCCGGACAGCGGCAGCGCCAGGATGAGGCCGTATAGCGCGAGGTGGGTCGCGTGGGCGGCGAGCCGCTCCAGCCGGCCGTGCCCGGGCGGCGCGGGCGGCGGCGCGTGGGTCAGGCGCCACAGCACCCGCATCAGCGCCAGGCCGAGCACGGTAAGGCCGATCGACTTGTGCAGGTCGATCGCCGGCCGGATCCAGGCCTCGGGGAACAGCTCCGCGGCAAGGCCGAGCGCCACGTTGGCCACGACCAGGCCGGCCACCAGCCAGTGCAGCACCATGGCGGGACGGGTGTAGCGGGCGGGAAGGACCATGGGTCCGACACTGGCGCAGCTCCGGGCGCGACACGACACCTATCTGCACAGGGGTGCCCCCTCGTGTGCGCCGCCGGGCGGGTGTATCGCCTGCGTGGACCGGGGCGGGCCTTCGGGGGGGAGCGCCTGCATGAGCATCGACACCGGCCTCGACGTCCTGGGGCTGCGGCGTCGCGCCGCCTCGCCGCGCTTCGACCCGCCGCCCACGCCGTGGGTCAGCCACGCGATCCATGGCGGGGTAGCGGTGCTGTGGGTGGTGCTGTTCGCGCGCGCGTTCGGCGGCGGCGGGCTGCTCGCCTGGTCGGCCGGCCTGGCCTACGTCGGCTACGACACGCTGCTGATCGGCTTCGTGCTGTGGCAGACCCGCGCGCTGGGGCGCGGCGCGGCGAACGGCGCTGCCGCGGGTGCGCCGCCGCCGGAAGCGGCGCCGCTGGATGCCTGCGTGATCGTCGCGTCGCGCAACGAGGCGGCGGTGCTGCCGGCGACCCTGGCCGCGCTGTGGGCGCAGGACGGGCCGCCGGCGCGGATCATCATCGCCGACGACGGATCGTCGGACGGCACCGCGTCGCTGATGGCGCAGCGCTACGGGATGGCGATGCCGGCGCTCGGGCGGATGGTCGAGAGCGCCACCCATCCCGGGCTGTCCTGGCTGCGGCTGGCGCCGGGCGGCAAGGCCGTGGCGCTGAACGCGGCGCTGCTGCTGGCCGGGCCGGGGCTGGTGCTCACCGTGGACGCGGACACGCTGCTCGACCGCGGCGCGCTGGGGGCGATGCGCCGCGCGTTCGCGGCCGACCCGGCGCTGGTCGCGGCCACCGGCGTGCTGTCGCCGGAATGCGGCGCCGGCCTGGCGGCGCGGGTGCTGCAGGGCTTCCAGCGCTGCGAGTACGTCCGCAACTTCCTGTCGCGCGCCGCCTGGACGCGGGCGGACGGGCTGCTGCTGATCTCCGGGGCGTTCGCCTGCTACCGGCGCGACGCGCTGCTCGCGGTGGGCGGCTTCGACCCGGACTGCTTGGTCGAGGACTACGAGCTGACCCACCGCCTGCGCGACCAGGCCGTGCGCACGGGCCAGCCCTGCCGCACCGCGGTGGTCGGCGGCGCGCTGGCCCGCACGGAAGCGCCGGGCACGCCGGCCGCCTTCCTGCGCCAGCGCCGGCGCTGGTTCGGTGGCTTCCTGCAGACACAGTTCTGGTACCGCCACATGGTGGGCAGCCGGCGCCACGGCCGGCTCGGCCTGATGATGCTGCCGGTCAAGGCGATCGACACGCTCCAGCCGGTCTACGGGCTGCTGGGCGTGGGCCTGCTGCTCGGCTGGGCGGCGACGGGGCGGGCGGTCGCGGTGCCGATCGCCGAGGTGGTCGTGGCCAAGGTGGCGGTCGACCTGGCGTTCAACCTGTGGTCGCTGCACGTCTACCGCCGCTGGTCGGGAGACCGCGGCCCGAGCGTGGGGCTCGTGGTCGCGGCCGCGGTGGTGGAGCCGTTCACCTTCCAGATCCTGCGCCACCTCGGGGCGGCGCTGGGCTGGGCGAGCCTGCCGGGGCGGCGGGCGCGATGGGCAGCGCCGGCGCGCGCGGGGCTGCGCGCAGCCTAGCGTCGTCGTGGACCTGGGATCAGGTTGTCACCTCAGCCAGGAAAGCAAGAGTCTTCTTTTTCTGAAGAAAAAGAAGCAAAAAGACTTTGCCAATAAGACTCCGGCCGCGCGGGCAGCTGCGGAGCCCAATGAGCAAAAGTTCTTTGGTTCTTTCTTTCAAGAAAGAACATGCTTCCTTCCTGCCTTCACGCAGGGCATCCGGCCTGGCAGGTCCAGGGCTGCGGGCGTCCCGGGGCACGCGGTCGTGGCCTTGCAAACACTCCGGCGGCCGGGGCACAAGCGTGCGCGTGACCGAAGGGCTCCAGGCGATGGAAAGGCTCCACGATCCGGTTCAGGCGCCGGGTCCGGGAGCAGCCTGCGGGCCGGACCGGGCCGCACGGGTTCTGGAGCGCTTCCGCGACGAGCGGCAGCGCCTGGCGCGGCTCGGCGTGCCGGCGGCGGCGGTCCTGGCCGCGCGCAACGCCGGCTCGCTGGCGACGACCGCCGCGGCCGGCCTGCCGCTCGACGCCGCCCTGCCGCCGTCGCTGTGGCCGTTCGGGACCCTGTGCGGCGAGCTGCCCGCGCCCGAGGTCCTGGACCGCTGCGCGCTGGCGCTGTGCGGCGCCCCGCTCGACCAAGCGGCGGCGGCGGCCGTGGCGCGGGGCTGGGAGCTGGCGCGCTCCGCAGAGAGCCTGCTGGTGCAGGGCGGCGACGAGCGCCTGCTCCTTGACCCGGCCACCGGCCTGAACCGCTACGGCTGCGCGCCCCACCCGCGGCCCGGCGTGGCGGCCTTCGCGTCCTGCACCAGCTCCTCCGTGTCCGAGGCGGGCCTCGCGGCGGCGGAGGCGGCGCGGCGCGGGCTGCTGGCCGACGCGCTGCGCACGGGCCATCGCGCCGCCCTCGACGCGGGGTGCGCGGCGGCGGCGTCGCGCATCCTCGACCACTACGGCGCCCGCGGCCTGGCCGCGGCGTTCCTGGTGCCGTCCGGCACCGACGCGGCGCTGCTCGCCACCGCCGCCGTGGTGGCGCGGCTGCGCGAACGGCCGGCGGGCCCCGGGCAGGACGACTGCGGGCAGGATGGGCGGGCCGGGGCGATCACCAGCCTGCTGGTCGATCCCGCGGAAACCGGCAGCGGAGTGCCGGCGGCAGCGCGCTGCCGGCACTTCGCCCGCCTGGCCGCCAGCGGCGAGGCGGTGGCCTGGGGCGAGCCGCTGGACGGCTGCCCCGCGCCGATCGGGCTCGAGACGGTGGCGCTGCGCGGCGCCTCTGGCGAGGCGCTGCCGCTGCGCGAGATCCACGACGGGTTCGAGCGGGCGCTGGAGCGGGGCTGCGCGGACGGGCATGTCATCCTGCACCGGGCCGACTGCTCCAAGACCGGGCTGGGCGCGCCGGGCGCGGACGCCTGCCGCCGCTGGGGCGAGCGGTTCGGCGGACGGCTCACGGTGATCGTGGACGCCAGCCAGGCCCGGCTGGACGCGGCCGAGGTGCGGCGGAGCCTGGAAGCGGGCTGGCCGGTGATCCTGACCGGATCGAAGTTCTTCGGCGGGCCGGGGTTCTGCGGGGTGCTGCTGCTGCCTGCCGCGCAAGGGGCCGCGATCACCCCGGAGGCGCCGCTGATGCCTGGGCTGGGCGCCTATGCGGCGGGGCTGCCGTCCGGTCCTTCGCGGGCGGAGTGGCACGCGGGCCTGCTGCTGCGCTGGGCCGTGGCGCTGCGCGAGATGGACGCGTTCCGGGGCTGCGACGCGGCGCGGGTCGAGGCCCGGCTGCGCGAGCACGGCCGCAGGATCGCGGTGCATGTCCGCGCCGACCCGCGCCTGGCCCTGGTGGCGGCGGGCGGAAGCGCCCCGGACGGCCTCGCGTCGCGCTCCATCTTCGCGTTCACCGTGCGCGCGCCGCGCTCGGAGCGGCTGATGCGGCCCGACGAGCTTGCGCTGGTGCATGACTGGCTGGGCCGCGACCTGGGCGAGGCGGTCGGCCCCGCGCGCAGGCCGACGGGCGGGGGGGCCGACGCCCGCTGGCGGCAGGTCGCGGCGTCGCGCTGCCAGGTCGGCCAGCCGGTGCGGCTCGGGCATGGGCCGGACGCGCCGCCGGGGGGACTCCGGCTTGCGCTGGGGGCCGCGCAGCTCATGGAGGACGACGACGACGGCGCCGCGCTGTCGCTGGTGTTCGCCAAGCTGGCGCTGGTGCTCGACCATTTCGCCGACCTGCCCGGGGCGGACCGCCTGGCGGTGGCGTGACGACTCGTCCGCTTGCGCCGTTCCCGGCCACCTCCACCGGACGCGCGGTTGTCGCCGTGCCGGTGGCGGGGCTGGTGCCGCACGAGGAGCACGACGAGCGCCGCGCCCTGAGGCTGGCGCGCCACATCGGGCGCGTGGCGGTGTGGACGGCGCCGCTGGTGGTCGAGCGGGACAGCCTGGTGGTCATGGACGGCCACCACCGTCTGCGTGCCGCGCAGGCGCTCGGGCTGCTCGTGCTCCCGGCGGTGCTGCTGTGCTACGAGGACGGCGGGGTGGTGCTGCAGGCCTGGCGCAAGGGCGAGTCCTGGGGTCCCGCGGCCGTGCTCGCAAGCGGCCGGTCCGGCCAGCTGCTGCCGCGCAAGACCACGCGCCACCTGTTCCAGCCGGCGATCGGCTCCGTGGCCATTCCCCTGGGGTGGCTCGCGGCGCAGCCGGAGAAGGCGAGGCCGGGCTTTGCCCAGGCCCACCAGAGGCCCGAGGCCTCCGCAAGCCCGTCCTTCAAGTAGAGGGTTCCAAAAGCGAGCCTTCGGCGGAGCTTGAGGCAGAGCCTCAACCTTGCCTTCCCAAGTCGCACGGCCGCTCCGCCATGGCGCGCACCGCGTCCGGCGTGGCGCCCGCTGCCCGCAGCGAGGCGATCGTCGGTGCGCCCGCGCGTTTCGACAGCCGCTGTCCCGCGGCGTCGCGCAACAGAGCGTGGTGCGCGTACTCCGGTTCCGGCCAGCCCATCAGTTCCTGCAGCAGACGGTGCAGGTCGGCGGCCGGGCGCAGGTCGACCGCGCGCGTCACCAGGGTCACGCCCTGCAGCGCGTCGTCGTGGGTGGCGCACAGGTGGTAGGAGGCCGGCACGTCGCGCCGCCCCAGCACGACGTCGCCGAAGCGCACCGGGCGGCACCCGACCCTGCCCTCGCCGCGCTCGCTGCGGTCCAGCGGACGCGGCAGGGTGCGCAGCGCCGCCGCCATGTCGAGGCGCAGCGCGTGGGGCTCGCCGCGGGCCAGGCGCTCGCGGCGCAGCCCGGGGTCGAGGCGGCGGCAGGTGCCGGGATAGACGGGTTCCGCCGCGTGGGGGGCGTGCAGGGCGGCGTCGCCGGGCGTCGCATCCCGGGCGCCGGGCGACGGGGTGGCCGCGGCGATCTCCGACCTGGTGCAGAAGCACGGGTAGAGCAGCCCGCGCGCGTCCAGCGCGTCGAGCGCGTCGCGATACGCCCCGAAGTGCTCCGACTGCCGCCGCACCGGGGCCTGCCAGTCCAGGCCGAGCCAGCGCAGGTCGTCGGCGATCCGCGCCTCGTGCTCCACGCGGCAGCGCGCGCGGTCAATGTCTTCGATGCGCAACAGGAACCGGCCCGGCCCGGCGAGGCGGTGCGCGAACAGGGCCGCATGGACGTGGCCGAGGTGCAGGGCGCCGGTCGGGCTCGGGGCGAAACGCGTGACGTGCATGGCGCCCCCACCATGGCATGCGCGAGTCGGCCGCCCCATCCCCCCGGCCGCGTCGCGCAGGCGGGGCGCCCGCGACCAGCCTGGCCGGCGCTTCGCGGCCGGGGTGCGAACGACGCATCCCAGCGTGCTGATCGCGCTCGGGTTTGCCGCAACGGGCCTGGAGGATCGCGGGAAACCGCTTGCATCACGGCTTTTGTTCTCTAAACGTTCTGGTGAGGACGCCGGGCTGGGCGGCCTTGCGGAGTGGGAAACGGATGGCGGCGAGCCTGGATGCCCTGCGTCTCACCGTCGCCCGGCTGGAACGGGGCAGAGCCCGCGACCGTGCCGGGACCGGCGCATCCGGCTGGCCGGCCAGGCCCGGGTCGCAGGGAACGGAGCCGGACGGGAGCGTGCCGTCCCGTGCCCTGTCGCCGGCGATCGTGGCGGGCGGGTCCGACACGGTGCTGCGCTTCGGCGTCGCGGCCATCGACGGCCACCTGCCCGCCGGCGGGCTGAGCCGCGCCGCCCTGCACGAGCTATCGGGGATCGGGCCGGACACAGAGCACGGCGCGACGCCGGCGCTGCTGGTGGCCGGCCTGCTGGCCCGTCAGCCCGGCCAGGTGCTGTGGGCGAGCGGGCACCGCGACCTGTTCGCCCCCGCGCTGGCCGCGGTGGGGCTGCACCCCGACAGGATCGTGTTCGTCGAGGCCGGGCGCAGCGTGCTCGCGGTGATGGAGGAGGCGCTGCGCCACCCGGGGCTTGCCGGCGTGGTGGGCGAGCTGTCCGGCCCGCTCGGCCTCACCGCGTCGCGCCGGCTCCAGCTCGGCGCGGCGGGCGGCGTTCCGGCCTTCGTGCTGCGCCGCTCGCGCCGCTTCGACGATCCGCTGCTGTCGGCGCCCTCGGCCGCCGCCACGCGCTGGCGCGTCGCCGCCCTGCAGACGCCGGCGGTCCGCGCCGGCGCGCCGGGCCTGCCCGGCGTGGGGCGGGCGCTCTGGCGGCTCGACCTGGTGCGCTGCCGCGGCGGGGTGCCCTCGTCCTGGACCCTGGAGGCTTGCGATGCGCAGAACCGTCTCGGTCTGGCTGCCGGACTTCCCCACCGATCGCCTGCGGCTCGCGATGGCGAGGAGTCCGCGGGGTTGCGGGACCCCGGCGGCATGTGCGACGCGGGACAGGACGGGCGGGGCTGCGGCCGAGGCGCCGCTGGTGGTGTCGCGGCATGACGGACGCCGGCGCGTGGTGGCGTCGCCGAACGCGGCGGCCCGCGCGCTCGGGCTGGTGCCCGGGACGGCGCTGGCCAGGGCGATGATGATGGTGCCGGGCGTGGCGGTGCATCCATGGGACCCGGACGCGGATCGCCTGGCGCTGGAGCGGCTTGCGGGGTGGTGCCTGCGCTATGCCCCGCTCTGCGCGGTCGACGCGCCGGACGGCCTGTGGATCGACATCACCGGCTGCGCCCACCTCCACGCCCCCGCAGGGTCCGCACCCCTCGACGCCGCGCCCCATGACGCCGCAGGGTCGCGCGTCCCGGATGCCGGCAGTTCTCCGAAACGCCCGGATGCCGACACCGTCGCGGCTCGTCCCGGCATTGCGGACGCCCCTGTCGCCTCCGCCACCCCGAACGGCCGTCCTGGTCCGGACGGATCGTGCAGCGGCGAGGAACGCCTGCTGGAGGATCTGGTGGCGGGGCTGAACCGGGAGGGCTTCTCGGCCCGGGCCGGCATGGCCGACACGCCGGGGGCGGCCCATGCGCTGGCACGCCATGGCCCCCGCATGATCGCCGTGGCGCCGCCAGGCCGCATGCGGGAAGCATTGCTGCCGCTCCCCGTCGCGGCGCTGCGGCTCCGGCCCGACGCGGAGGCGGCGCTCGACCGACTTGGGCTAGTCCGGGTGGCACAGCTCGCCGCCATGGCCCGCGCGCCGCTGGCCCGGCGTTTCGGCGCGCACACCCTGCGTCGCCTGGACCAGGCTCTCGGCCGGGAGCCGGAGCCGATCGTGGCGCTGCTTCCGCGGCAGACGGTCCGCCACCGCCTGGCCTTCGAGGACCCGCTGCTGACCGCCGAGGCCCTTGCGGCCGCCATCGCCCTGCTGAGCGGCGCGGTCTGCCGGACCCTGGACCACAACGGGCTGGGCGCACGCCGGCTGGAGCTGGCGTTCGAAGGCGTGGACGGGGTCCAGGCGGTGCGCGTCGCCACGGCACAGGCCACGCGCGACCCCGTCCATCTCGCCCAGCTCCTGGCAGAGCGCCTGGACAGGGTCGATCCCGGCCTGGGCGTGGAGGCGATGCATCTCGTCGTCAGCCTCGACGAACAGATGCCGCCGAGACAGCTTGCCGCCGACGGCGCGACGCAGGACGCGCTGGCCGTGCTGGTGGACAGGCTGGAGAACCGCCTCGGCGCGGGCCGGGTCTACCGGGGGGCGCCGATCGAGAGCGACGTGCCCGAGCGCTCGGTGCGCAGGGTGCCGGCCCTTTCGCCACCCGGGGGCCTGACCTGGCCGCGCCTGCCACGTCCGGTGCGCCTGCTCGATCCCCCCCGGCCGGTCGAGACGATCTCGATGCTGCCCGACCGCCCACCGGTGGCCTTCACCTGGCGCCACGTGCGTCACCGCGTGCGCCACGCCGACGGTCCGGAACGCATCGCCGGGGAATGGTGGCGCCGCAGCGCCGAGATGCGCGCGCTCCGTGACTACTGGCATGTCGAGGACCAGGCAGGGCGGCGGTTCTGGCTGTTCCGGGCCGGAAACGGGACCGAAGCCGTCACCGGCGACCTGCGCTGGTTCCTGCACGGCCTGTTCTAGCGGCTGCCCTGGACCTGCCAGCCACGATTTCCTGCGTCAGGGCAGCAAGAAAGCGTGTTCTTTCTTGAAAGAAAGAACCAAAGAACTTTTGCTCATTTGGCTCCGGAGCCGCCCGCGCGCCCGGAATCCTATGGGCAAAGTCTTTTTGCTTCTTTTTCTTTAGAAAAAAAGATTTTTACCTTCCTGCCTGAAGCGACGAACCACCAGTAAGCCCATGGCAGCCTTCAGGAGCCCGCCGCTCCACGCCGTGCCTGCAGGCTGGCCTGCCACCGCCAGCACAGCAGCAGCAGCGCCGGCGCCACCAGCCCGCCCACCGGCAGGTGCCTGTCGCCCAGGAACAGCGCCAGCCCCGGCAGCAGCCAGCACGCCGCCATGATGCCCATCGACCCCGGCGGAAAGCCGGTGTCGCGGCCCTGGCGCACCAGCCAGCACAGCGCGACCAGGACCAGCATCAGGTCGTAGAACAGCGCCATCGGCGTGGCGATCAGCCCGGCCGCCAGCAGCGCCGCCGCCCGCACCGGCAGCGGGGCCTGCCGCCGCCAGAGCAGCGTCACCACGGCTGCGGCCGCCACGAAGCCGATCCCCTGCCCCAGCAGGGCGACCGGATGCGGTGCGCCGAGCGCGCGCAGGGCGCCGTAGGGGCTGACCATGGCGCCGAAACGCCCGACCAGCCCGGCCTGCAGCTCCGGCTGGCTCGCCGACATGGTGGCGAGATAGGCGGGCCAGATCTGCACGCCATACAGCAGCGTCGCCAGCACGCAGATCGCCAGCACGCCGGCCGCCGCGGCGGCAAAGGCGCGCCAGCAGCCGCCCGCCGCGAAGGCAAGCGGCACCAGGACGGCGAAGTGCGGCTTGCAGGCGAGCCCCGCGACCAGCAGCCCGGCCAGCACCGGCCGCCGCTCCAGGAGCAGCAGCGCCATCCCGAACAGCCCGGCCGTCATGAACGAGTTCTGTCCCAGCAGCAGCACCCAGGGCACCGCCGGAAACGCCAGCAGCCCCGCCAGGCAGTGCCGCCACTGCAGGTCCAGCACCGCGCGCAGCACCACCAGGCAGCCCAGCAGCGTGGCCGTCTCGAACACCGCGAACGACAGCGCCCAGGGCAGCCGGGCGAGCGCGGCGCACACCAGGAGGAAGGGCGGCGGGTAGAGGAAGAACTGGTAGCCGATGCCGGGCGACAGCACCGCCTGCTCTGCCGCGAAATGCGCCGCCCTGCTGTAGGCCGCCGCCGCCTGCCCCTGGTCGGCCAGCAGACCCGCGGCATAGAAGCTGACGAAGTCCACCGACACCGGGTGATCGAGCCGCACGACCCAGCCATGGACACCGGCGAACAGGAATGCAAACGTCACAACCTGCACGGCCAGCAGCAGCAGCATCCAGCGCCGCACGACGTTATTCCACGGCCTGCGGGCCGATGCCGCGTCCCGTGGCGCCGCGGCCGGGATGCCAGGCCGGATCTGGAACGGCAGTGTCCCGCTCATGCCCGGCATGTTCCTTGCGCCATGGGTCCGGACTGCGTGGCTCCCGGATCGACCAGCATCATGGGCCGCAAACGTTGCCGAACCATGAGCGCCGCCGCCGGCCCCGCACGGCCTCGCGGCCGGTCCCTCCTCCGCGCCCACGGGACCACGGCGGCGAGCCCGCGTTCCCTCGGCCTGGAGAACACCCGCCATGATCCTCTTCACCGCCGACACCCACTTCGGCCACGGCGGCGCCCTCGGCCTGTATCGCCGCCCGTTCGAGGGCGTCGCCGCCATGGACGAGGCGATGGAGCGGCTCTGGAACGAGACGGTGGCGCCGGGCGACGAGGTCTGGCACCTGGGCGACGTGGCGGTCGGCCCGCGCGCGCCCGGACCCGCGGAACTGTTCGCAGCTCGCCTCGCCGCACGGCTCGAACGGCTGCACGGCCGCAAGCACCTGGTCACCGGCAACAACGACCCGGACAGCGTGCGGGCCTGGCCAGGCTGGCACAGCGTGCAGCCCTACGCCGAGATCGAGGTCGAGGGCACGGCCCTGGTCCTGTGCCACTACGCCCTGCGCTCCTGGAACGGCATGGGCCGCGGCGCCGTCAACCTGCACGGCCACAGCCACGGGCGGCTCGCACCGATGACCCGGCAGTTCGACGTGGGCGTCGACAGCCGCGGCTTTCGTCCGACGACGCTGGCCAGCCTGCTGCGCCCCGGCCGCCACATCGCGCGCTAGAGCCTGCCAGCCTCGATATTGCTCGCCGCCGCAAGAAGGAAGCGTGTTCTTTCTTGAAAGAAAGAACCAAAGAACTTTTGCACGTTGGGCCCCGCGGCCGCCCCCGCGCCCGAAACCCCACGAACAAAGTCTTTTTGCTTCTTTTTCTTCAGAAAAAGAAGACTCTTGCTGCCCTGCCTGAAGCAGCGAAGTGCTGCGAGGTTCATGACAGCCTCTAGCGCATCCGCCCTTCCCCGACGTCGCCTCATCGCCGGAGCGCGGACGGAACCTGCCCGCGCGGGTCCCGCTCCGCCAAACCCGCCCCTTCCATCGGTCCGGCTCTTGCGGCATCGTGCCTGTCGTGACGCAGGCGATGCGGGCCCGTGAGGTCCAGTTCGTGCTCCCTGCCTTTCCGGCCCCGACAGGATCAGAACATGCATCGACGCCACCTCATGGCGGCCGTCATGGCCGCGCCCGCCCTCGCCCGTCCGGCACGGGCGGACGCGAACGCGCCCACGCCCGCCACGGACGGCTGGCGGCAGTTCGAGGTGACGACCCGCGTCACCCTGCCTGATGCACCGGGGGCCGCCCAACTCTGGCTTCCCCTGGCGCAGACCGCCGCCGGCTACCAGTCGGCCGGCGTGCTGTCCTGGGCCACCGGACAGGACACCGACACCGTGCGCCGCGTGCGTGACGACCGCTACGGCGCACAGATGCTGAGGGTGGACTTCGATCCCGCAACCCTGGCGACCTCCGGCAGCACGGAAAACCCTGGCACGGCAGCGGCACCCGGGAACGGAACCTCGGCAACCCCGGGGCCGGAGTCCGCAAGGACGATCGTGGTGGTGCAGCAGGTCGCCACGCGACCCCGGAATGCGCTGCCTTTCGCGCCGCTGACGGTGGCGGAGCGTCGTTTCTGGACCGAGCCGACACCGAATGCTCCCATCGACGGCCTGGTGCGCGAGACGGCCCTGCGCATCACCGCCGGGCAGAGCGGCGACCGCGCCAAGCTGCGCGCGCTCTACGACTGGGTCGTCGACACCACCCACCGTCGCGCCGAAACCCCGGGATGCGGCACCGGGGACTACGCCTCGATGCTGCAGTCCGGCGCGTTCGGCGGGAAATGCGCCGACATCAACGGCCTGCTGGTCGGCCTCGCACGCTCGGTGGGGCTTCCTGCCCGCGACGTGTACGGCATCCGCGTCGCCACCTCGCAGCTGGCGCCATCGCTCGGCAGAACCGGCACCATCAGCAAGGCCCAGCACTGCCGCGCCGAGGTGTTCCTCGACGACGAGGGCTGGTTCCCCGTGGACCCCGCCGACGTCCGCAAGGTGATCCTGGAACAGAAGCTCGCCTCGGACGACGAACTGGTCCGCACCCTGCGCGAGAAGCTGTTCGGCCACTGGGAGATGAACTGGATCGGCTACAACAGC
This sequence comes from uncultured Acetobacteraceae bacterium, assembly GCA_964236695.1. GTDB lineage: Bacteria > Pseudomonadota > Alphaproteobacteria > Acetobacterales > Acetobacteraceae > CAXSEF01. The sequence goes on from CAXSFU010000073.1 coordinate 15,196, forward strand.
GCCACGGACATCGAGCTGCCGGACTCCGGCAGCCGGCGCCCCAACTTCGCGTTCCTGATGTACCCGTGCGCCTTCACGTCAGAAGGCCAACCGGACTGCCTCGATCCGGCACGCTTCCGATATGAAATCACGTCCCGCGAGATGCCGGCCTGACCGGCCACTCGCAGTGACATTGGTACCCGTGAGCAGACTGATACCAACGGCCTGTTGCCCTGACCGGTCGGGACAGGAAGGCCAGGGGCTCTGCC
>CAXSFU010000074.1:0-15210 GCA_964236695.1 uncultured Acetobacteraceae bacterium
ACGTAGGCCATGTTCTCGCCCCAGCCCGGCTTGCCGCGCAGGCACATGCCGTAGACCTGGTTCGCCTTGTCGGTGATCTTGTCGGCGAAGCCGCGGATCTGCTCGTAGGTGGGGGCGGCGGGCATGGTCAGGCCGGCCTTCTCGAACAGGTCGGTGCGGTAGTACGTCATGGCGCTCTCGGCGTAGAACGGCAGGCCGTAGAGCTTGCCGTCCACGGTGAGGCCGCCGCGCACCGCGGGCAGCAGGTCGGCCGTGTCGTAGGACGCCGGCAGGTTGTCCATCGGCTCCAGCCAGCCCTGCTTGCCCCAGATCGGCACCTCGTAGTTGCCGATGGTCATGACGTCGAACTGGCCGGCGTGGGTGGCGATGTCGGTGGTCACGCGCTGGCGCAGCACGTTCTCCTCCAGCACCACCCACTTGAGGTGGATGTCGGGGTGCAGCTTCTCGAAGGCGGGCGAGAGCTTCTGCATCACCACCATGTCGCCGTTGTTGACGGTGGCGATGGTGATGGTGGAGTCCGCGAACGCCGTTTGCGCGAGGCAGAGCGCGGGTGTCAGAACCGTGGCGGCAAGCGCCGCGCGCAGGCCGTGGATGCGACGGATGGTGATGGCACGTCTCCCGAACGTGGCGGCCGGCTTGTTGCGGCGCCCTTGATTGCGCGTACGCTGTCACCGAGGCGGGGCGAGGTCAACTCGTATCGGATGTGTTGCAATGCAGCATGGCGGGACTCAGGCCGTTGCGGGGCCGGATCGTGTGCCCGCGGCGCGGAGAGCAGGAAGGCCAGGGCTCTGCCCTGGACCCGCCAGGGGCGAGCCGCCCCTGGACCCGGCCTCACTTAAGTAGAGGGTTCCAAGGGCTTGCCCTTGGCGGGGTCCAGGGGCAGAGCCCCTGGCCTTCCTTGCCGGACTTCGAGGCAGGGCCCCGACCCTGCTGCCTTCCGTCAGAACCCCAGGGTGCGCGCGGCGTCCGCCAGGGTCTGCCGGCTGCCGACGCGGTACAGGGACTCCAGCCACGGCGCCACGGCCGACGCCAGGCGCGGGTCCTCGCCCAGCTCGCCGAACAGGGCGGCGATGCCGAGCAGGGGGCGCGGGTCGGGGCCGCCCTCGACCGCCTTCTCGCGCAGCAGGGCGGCGAGGGGGTGGCGGACGTCGATCGGCCGGCCCCCCTCGTCCTCGCCGCGGATGCGCCGCAGCCAGGCGGCCAGCGCGAGGGCGAGCAGGTCGAGGCTTGCGCCGTCGCGCAGGCGGTCGCGGATCGGGTCGACCAGGACGTTGAGCGGGGCGTCGGTGTTGACGCGCTCCACCGTGTCCTTGATCGCGGTGTTGGCGAATCGCCCGATCAGGGTCGCCTTGTAGGCGGGGAGGTCGATGCCGGGGACGTCGGGCAGGGTCGGGCCGGTTTCGCGGTCCATGAGCGCGGCCATGTAGCGGGGCATCAGCGGGTCGGCCATTGCCTCGTCGATGGTGACGTAGCCGGCGAGTCGGCCGAGGCCGGAGACGGCGAGGTGGCTGGCGTTGAGCAGGCGCAGCTTCATGAACTCGTAGGGCGCGACGTCGGCCACGAACTGCGCGCCGACGCGCTCCCAGGCGGGGCGGCCGGCGGGGAAGCGGTCCTCGATCACCCACTGGGTGAAGGTTTCGCACACCACGGGCCAGCGGTCGGCGAGGCCGTGGCGGGTGGCGAGGGCGGCGATGTCGGCGGGCGCGGTGACCGGGGTGATGCGGTCGACCATGGTGGACGGGAAGCTCGCGTGGGCGTCGATCCACTCGGCCAGTTCAGGCTCGCCGCGCAGGCGGGCCAGCGCCAGCACGGCGTCGTGCAGCACGGTGCCGTTGTGCTGGATGTTGTCGCAGCTCAGCGCGGTGAAGGCGGGGCGGCCGGCGGCCCTGCGGCGGCGCAGGGCCTCGACGACGATGCCGATGGCGCTGGACGGCTCGGCCGGGCGGGCGAGGTCGGCCCGGATCAGGGGGTGGTCCGCGTCGAGGCGCTTGGTGGCGCGGTCGAGGCAGTAGCCGTGCTCGGTCACGGTGAGGCTGACGATGGCGATGCCCGGGCCGTCGCCCGGGCTGTCGATGGCGTCGAGCAGGGCGGCCGAGCCCTCGCCCGCGAACACCACGCCGCACAGCGAGGCGATCACGGTGACGGTTTCGCTCCCCGAGGCGCGCTCGACCAGGGCGTAGAGGGCGTCCTGGAGGGCGAGGCTGTCGTGCATGCGCCGGTCGGCGGGCAGCAGGCCGGCGCCCACGATGCCGAAGCGCCGCGCGTCGGGGTCGATGTCCATGAGCGCGTGGGTGTAGCGGGCCAGGTGGGCGCGGCTGAAGCCGCCGAGGCCGAGGTGGACGATGCCGGGCGAGAGGGCCGCGGGGTCGAAGGCGGGGCCGCGCACGCCGGGCGGCAGGGTGCCAAGGGCGGCGCGGCCCAGCGCGACGGGCGCCGACGGGGTTGTCGCCATGGGGGGCTGCCTTTGCTGCGGTGCGACGCGACGCGCGACGCCGGGGTGGGCGGCAGTTGGCATCGGCGGGGCGGCGGTGGCAATGCCGGACAAGGCCAGGGGCTCTGCCCCTGGACCCCGCCAAGGGAGCCCCTTGGATGGCTCTCCTTAGGGGAGGCCGGGTCCAGGGCAGAGCCCTGGCCTTGCCTGGCTCGAGACACTGTCGGGCGTGGCGGTCATTGTGCAGGTGCGTTGCGGGGTTCTTCCGCTTTCGGCACGCCCTGTCTAGCGTCGGGCGATGGATGCTTTCACGACCGCGACGATCGGGCAACGGCAGCGGGAGGGTGCGGTGCCGGTGCGTTCGGACATTCCCGCTCGGCTCGACCGGCTGCCCTGGGGCCGGTTCCACCTGCTGGTGATCGCGGCGCTGGGCATCACCTGGATCCTCGACGGGCTGGAGGTGACGATCGTCGGCTCGATCGGGCCGATGCTGCAGGACAGCCGCACGCTGTCGCTCACCACGTCGCAGATCGGGGGCGCGGCGTCGGCGTATGTCGCGGGCGCGGTGATCGGCGCGCTGGCGTTCGGCTGGCTGACGGACCTGGTCGGGCGCAAGGCGATCTTCAACGTCACGCTGCTGGTCTACGTGGTGGGCGTGCTGCTGTCGGCGTGCGCGTGGAATTTCTGGAGCTTCGCGCTGTTCCGCGCCATCACCGGGATGGGGATCGGCGGCGAGTACTCGGCGATCAACTCGGCGATCGACGAGCTGATCCCGGCGCGGCTGCGCGGGCGGGTGGATCTCGCGATCAACGGCACGTTCTGGGTGGGGGCGGCGGCGGGGGCGGGGGCGTCGATCCCGCTGCTGAACGGGCACTGGGTCGGCGTGGGGCTGGGCTGGCGGCTGGGCTTCGCGATCGGCGGGGTGCTGGGGCTCGGCGTGCTGCTGCTGCGCAAGTGGGTGCCGGAAAGCCCGCGCTGGCTGCTGGCGCACGGGCGCGAGGCGGAGGCGCGGCGGATCATGGACGGGATCGAGCAAGACGCCCGCGCGCGCGGCGAGGTGCTGAGCGCCGCGCCGTTCACGGTGACGGCGCACCCGCAGGTGCGCTCCGGCCTGCTCGCGGTGGCGCACACCATGCTGGGGCGCTACCGGACGCGATCGCTGCTGGCGCTGTCGCTGATGGCGGCCCAGGCGTTCCTGTTCAACGCGATCTTCTTCACCTACGGCATGGTGATGCAGGCGTTCTACCACGTGCCGGACGACGAGATCGGCCTGCACATCCTGCCGCTGGCGGCCGCGTCGTTCCTGGGGCCGCTGCTGCTCGGGCCGCTGTTCGACACGCTGGGGCGGCGTCGGATGATCGCGGGGACGTATGCGGGCACCGCGGTGCTGCTGGCGATCACCGCGGTGCTGTTCGGACAGGGGCTGCTGACGGAGCAGACGCAGACGCTGTGGTGGTCGGCGATCTTCTTCGTGGCGAGCGCGGCCGCGTCCTCGGCGTATCTGACGGCGAGCGAGATCTTCCCGCTGGAGGCGCGCGGGCTGGCGATCGCGCTGTTCTACGCGATCGGCACCGGGGTCGGCGGCATCATCGCGCCCTACGTGCTCGGCACGCTGATCGGCACCGGGAGCGCGTGGGCGGTCAGCGGGGGCTACGCGGTGGCGGCGGTACTGATGCTGGGCGCGGCGCTCACCGAGGCGGCGATCGGGGTGGACTGCGAGGGGTGCTCGCTGGAGGAGATCGCGCTGGCGGGGGACACGTAGGCAGGTCCGGACCCGCAAGGTCCGAGGACCCTTGGCAGTGCCTCAGTTCGAGAAGGCCAGGGCTCTGCCCTGGACCCGCCAGGCGTAGGTGGCCAAAGGTTCCGACGATCCGCCTGGATCGTTGGAAAGGCCACCGAAGGGAGCCGCCCCTGGACCCGGCCTTGCTTAAGAATTGGATTCCAAAGGCTTGCCTTTGGCGGGGTCCAGGGGCAGAGCCCCTGGCCTTCCTTTCCGGATTTCAGGCCGGGACACTGCCGGAACCCGGCCTTGCTTGTCTTGCCGCGCCCCTCGTGCTCGACACGCTGCCATGCGTTCCTCCCGGCTGACCGCGCTGATCGTCGCCTGCGCGCTGTTCATGCAGAACCTCGACTCCACCGTGATCTCGACCGCGCTGCCGGCGATGGCGCACACCTTCGGCGTCGATCCCGTGCGGATGAACGTGGCGCTGACGTCGTATCTGCTGAGCCTGGCGGTGTTCATCCCGGCGTCGGGGTGGATGGCGGACCGCTTCGGCACCCGCACCGTGTTCCGCGCGGCGATCGCCGTGTTCACCGTGGCCTCGGTGCTGTGCGGGCGGGCGGGCAGCCTGGAGTTCCTGGTGGCGGCGCGGGTGCTGCAGGGGGCGGGGGGTGCGATGATGCTGCCGGTGGGGCGGCTGCTGCTGTTGCGCTCCGTGCCGCGTGCGGAGCTGGTGTCGGCGATGGCGTGGCTCACGGTGCCGGCGCTGGTGGGGCCGGTGGTGGGGCCGCCGCTGGGCGGGTTCCTGGTGACGTATGCGAGCTGGCGCTGGGTGTTCGACATCAACGTGCCGATCGGGGTGCTCGGCATCGTGCTGGTGAGCGTGTTCATCCCCGACGCGCGCGAGGCGGCGCCGTATCCGCTGGACGCGCGCGGCCTGGTGCTGAGCGGGCTGGCGATGGCGACGCTGATGGCGGGGCTGGAGACGGCGGGGCGGGGCGTGGTGCCGTGGGGGGCGAGCCTGGCGCTGCTGGGGGCCGGGGTGGTGGCGGCGGCGGGCTACCTGCTGCACGCGCGCAGCCGGGCGCACCCGCTGCTCGACCTGTCGCTGCTGCGGGTGGGGACGTTCCGGGTGTCGGTGGTGTCGGGGTCGCTGTTCCGCGTCGGCGTGGGGGCGGTGCCGTTCCTTCTGCCGCTGATGCTGCAGCTCGGCTTCGGCGACAGCGCGCTGCAGAGCGGGTTCATCACCTTCGCGTCCTCGGCGGGGGCGCTGGCGATGAAGCCGGTGACGGGGTTCGCGCTGCGCCGATGCGGGTTCAGGACCACTCTGGTGTGGAACGGCGTGCTGTCGGCGGTTCTGCTCGGCGCGATGGGGCTGTTCCGGCCGGCGTGGCCGATGGCGGCGCTGTATGGCGTACTGCTGGCCGGGGGGTTCGCGCGCTCGCTGCAGTTCACCGCCTACAACGCGGTCGCCTACGCCGACATCCCGCCGGCGCGGGTCAGCGCGGCCACCACGCTGTACTCCACGATCCAGCAGCTCTCGATCACGCTGGGGGTGTCGGCCGGCGCCGGGGCGCTGGAGCTGGCGAGCGTGCTCGGCGGGCGGGCGCATCCGGGGGTGGGCGACTACTCGGCGGCGTTCCTGGCCGTGTCGCTGGTGTCGCTGGCTGCGGCGCCGATGGCGGCGCTGCTGCGGCCGGAGGACGGGGCGGAGATGAGCGGGAAGGTCGGGGGAAAAGGAAGCAAGCAAGGCCGGGCTCTGCCCGGACCCGCAAAGGGCCGTGAGGCCCTTTGATCCCCTGACTTAGAGGAAGCCGGTCCAGGGCGGCTCGCCCTGGCGGAGTTTGAGGCAGAGCCTCAACCTTTCTTTCCTATTCCAGAGCCAGCAGCGGCTGCGCCGGCAGCTCCTTGCGCCTGGCCGCAGGCTTGGCGGCCGCGGCGCGAAGGCGAAGCAGCTCGTCGACGATGCGGTCCATGGTCTGCCAGACCGGCTCGTTGCCCTGGCGCTCGGCCATCAGGATGCGGTGCGCGGCCAGCGTGACGTTGAGCGTGCCGCGGGTGGTCTCCGGGCGCGGCGAGCGCATCTGCATCAGCGCCTTCTCGACCTCCTCGAACGGCAGGTCGAGGGCCAGGGCGATCTCGCCGGGCTCGTGGCCGGCGCGGCGCAGGCGGCGGGCCTCCGCGATCTGCTTCGGGTCGAGCGCGAGCGAAGGGCGCAGGCGTTCTGTGCGCCGGGAGATGGTGCCGGCGCCGCTGCCGGGCGGCTTGCCATGGAACTTCGTCATCGGGCGCACTCCGGACCTGCCCTGCGCAGCGCAACGCCATCCAGGGGCGGGGGTTGCGCCTGGTGAAGCTGGCTGGGCTCTTCCTCCACCGCCATTCCAACGATCCAGGCGGGTCTTTGGAACCTTTGGCAGCCACGCCCAGACCTGCAAAGGGTGGGCAGTGTCTCGGCTTGAGAACCAGAAAGGAAGGCCAGGGGCTCTGCCCCTGGACTCCGCCAAAGGCAAGCCTTTGGAATCCGATTCCTGAGTAAGGCCGGGTCCAGGGGCGGCTCCGCCCCTGGCGGGTCCAGGGCAGAGCCCTGGCCTTCCTAAATCGGGGCACTGCCGAGCCCTTTGGTTCCTTGACTCAAGGAAGGCGGTCCAAGGATCCGGCCCTTGGCGGAGTTTGAGGCAGAGCCTCGACCTTGCCTGCTGCCTCGGGCGTTCCTCGGCAGGACGGATTGCCGTACAACCCGGAGGCAGGGCGCGGGGGGCCGGATGGATCGCACGATGCGGGTCGCCTGGGGCAGCGTGGGCGTCAGCCTGGCGGTGCTGGCGCTGAAGGCGGCGGCGTACTGGGTGACCGGCAGCGTGGCGCTGTACTCCGACGCGCTGGAGACGGTGATCAACGTGGCCGGGGCGGCGACGGCGCTGATCGCGCTGTGGTACAGCGCGCGGCCGGCCGACGCGAACCACCCGTACGGGCACCACAAGGCGGAGTATTTCAGCGCCATGGTGGAGGGCACGCTGGTGCTGACCACGGCGCTGCTGATCGGGCGCGAGGCGTGGGCGGCGTGGCAACACCCGCACGTGCCGGACGCGCCGCTGCTGGGGATCGCGCTGAACGCGCTGGCGGGGCTGGGCAACTTCGGCTGGGGGATGGTGCTGCTCAGGCAGGGGCGGCGGGCGAGGTCGCCGGCGCTGACGGCGGGCGGGCGGCACGTGCTGACGGACGTGTGGACCACGGTGGGCGTGCTCGCGGGCTTCGCGCTGGTGCCGCTCACCGGGGTGCTGCGGATCGACCCGGTGGTGGCGGTGCTGGTGGCGCTGAACATCCTGTGGGCGGGCTACCGGATGCTGCGCCAGGCGGTGGGCGGGCTGATGGACGAGGTCACCGACCCGCAGGAGGCGGCGGCGATCCGCGGGCTGATCGCGCGCTACGCGGAGGGGGCGATCGAGGCGCACGACGTGCGCACGCGCGTCGCCGGGCGGGCGACGTTCATCGAGTTCCACCTGGTGGTGCCGTCGCGCATGGCGGTGGAGGACGCGCACGAGATCTGCGACCGGATCGAGCACGGCATCCGCGCCGAGCTGGGCGAGGCGGTGATCAACATCCACGTCGAGCCGCACAGCAAGGCCAAGCAGCACGGCATCCCGGTGCTGATGTAGGGGGCGTGCGGGCCATGCAGTACCCGGTGACGCCGGACGGGCGCTATTTCCTGGTGCGCGGGCGGCTGTGGCGGTGCACGGACCCCGGGCTCGACGCGGTGGCGCGTGCGGTGCTGACGCACGAGCTGATGGACGCGCGTCGGGCGAAGGGGGCGGCGATGCAGGCCGGCGATCCGGGGGCGCGGGAAGCGGCGCGGGCGCGCGTGGACGCGGCGAAGCGGGCGCTGGGGGAGCGCGGGCCGGCGTGGTGGGGGGACGGGGCGCCGGACCTCAACCGGCGGCTGGCGCGGGGCACACCATATGCGGCGTGGGCGGAGGGGCAGGACCCTGCCCTGGACCTGCAAACGGGTCGGAGACCCTTGAAGGGGCCCCGGCCTGAAATCCAGAAAGGAAGGCCAGGGGCTCTGCCCCTGGACCCCGCCAAAGGCAAGCCTTTGGAATCCGATTCTTAAGGGAGGCCGGGTCCAGGGGCGGCTCGCTCCTGGCGGGTCCAGGGCAGAGCCCTGGCCTTGCCTTCTCAGCGGGCCAGCGCGTCCTTCACCTGCTTGGCCGCGGAGAAGCCGAGCTTGCGCGAGGCGGCGATGTCGATCGGCTGCCCGGTGGCGGGGTTGCGGCCCTGGCGCGCCGGGGTGTCCTTGACCTTGAACTTGCCGAAGCCAGCGAGGCTGACCTCGTCGCCCTTGCGCGCGGCGGCGACGATGCCGGACAGCGCCGCCTCGACCGCGGTCCTGGCGACCAGGCGGTCCAGCCCGGCGGCGGTGGCGACGTGGTCGACGAGGTCTGTGGTCTTCATGCGTGGCCTCCCGGGCGTTCAAGCGGACGAGAAAGCACGCCGAACGTGTGGTGTCACTGGTGTTTGCGCGTCAAACGCGAGTGTGTGGCGGGCCGGGCAGGCCGCCGGTGCGGCCCCGGGGCCGCCTGTCGGCAGGCGGCGGTCCCGCTGCGGGGCGTGTTGCCGGGCGGCGGGCCGGTCGCGGCTTGGCATGCCGGCGCGGTCGTGGCGCGGAGTTGACAAGGCGGCGGCCCCGGACGATGGAGGCCGGCAGAGTGGCGGGCAGGCGCTGCCTCGGCCCGGGCGCCGATGCGGGCCTCGTTGGGACGCGCAGCGGGAGTGCCCATGACACTGGTCCAGCTCAGGGATATGGAGTGCCGCATCGGGGGCTCCGGGCTGCCCTGCCTGGTGTGGGGCTGGTCCACGCCCGAGCCCGGCTCCGTGTGGGCGATCAACTCGCGCAGCCACATCGAGGTCGTGGTGGACGAGCCGCATCCGTTCTACGTGCTGGTGCTCGCGATGTCGCCGATCGCCAAGCCGCAGACGGTGTCGTTCTGGTGCGCCGGCCGCTTCCTGCAGAGCTCGCCGGTGCGCAGGGGCGTGTCGGTGTCGGTGGTGGTGCCGCACGACCTGCTGGCGGACGGGCGAATCCAGCTGACTCTCGCGCACTACGACGGGGTGGACGTGTCCACCCTCGACGGCGGCACCGACGTGCGCATCCTGTCGGTCGAGATCAGCCGGCTGACGCTGTACGGGGCGTCCGGCCTTGCCGTGGAGGTCGAGCGGCGGCAGGAGGGCGAGCTTGCCCCGGCCAGGCTGTTCGGCCAGTTCCAGAGCCTGGGCGACAACTGCGAGTTCGGCTTCTGCCAGAGGATCTACGGCGCGGAGCCGCTGCAGCTGCTGCGGTTCTCCGGCATCGGGCTGGCGCAGCTGCTGCTCGGGCTGGCCACCGGGTTCCGCGACCTGGCGAGCCTCGATCACATCTCCTACTGGATGAGCGGCCACGTCGGGGATGCCGAGGAGGACCTCGAGTACATGGTGCTCCACAGCATCTACGGGCTGAACTCGCACTCGTTCCGCGCCAGGAAGTCGATCAGCGGCGAGAACTTCCGGCTGGAAACGCAGAAGCGGCTGCGGCTGATGCAGCGCCTGTTCCTGGAGGACCTGGAGGACGCGGAGAAGATCTTCGTGCTGAGGCGCAACGACGACCTGTTGCCGCAGGAGGTGTCGCCGATCTGGTCGTACCTGCGCGGTTACGGCGACAACACGCTGCTCTACGTGGTCACGGCGTCGGGCGGCCGGCTGCCCGGCAGCGTCGAGTGGAAGGGGCCGGGCCTGCTGTGCGGCTACATCGACCGCTTCGCGCCGGAGCGCGACATCCTCGACATCTCCGACCAGTGCTGGCTGAGCATCTGCCGCAACGCGCACCGGCTCTGGCAGGAGCAGAGGGGCGCGGCCGGGGCGCAGTGACGGACGCGCCGGGTTTTCCCTGGGCGGCCGTGGCTAGCGAGGCAAGCAAGGCTGGGCCCTGCCCAGACCCGCCAGGGGCGAGCCGCCCCTGGATCGGCCTTACTTAGAAAGTGGATTCCAAAGGCTTGCCTTTGGCGGGGTCCAGGGGCAGAGCCCCTGGCCTTCCTGCCTTTGGCTGGTCAAGGCAACCGGTCGCCGGCATCCTGCAGGTCAGGTCGGGCTGGCAACCATGCTGCGCAGGCGCTGGAGCAGGCTGTCGCCGGCGCTGGGCAGCACGGAGGCGCCGGGGGCGGTGCACATGCTGGCGCGGATCGCGTCGTCGACGGCGTTCTCGGTGACGCGGGTGGGGGCGAGCGGGTCGTAGACCTGGACCACGGCCATCATCCCCAGGTCCTCGTGGTAGAGGAAGTGACAGTGGTAGACGAAGCTGCCGACCTGCTGCTGGGCGCGGAACGGGATGGTGACGAAGACGCGGCCCGGGTTGCCGTTGGTGTCGGCCGGCGGCACCGGGAGGGTGTCGTGCCACAGGTCGACGTTGGCGACCGGGCTCTGGCCGGCGACCTCGGGGGCCAGCGCCGCGACCATGTTGGTCGGGTCGGTGATCGCCTGCGCCGCGGTGTAGCCGGGGGGCACGCCGCGGTCGCCGGGCACGCTCAGGCGGAACTTCGCCTGGTGGATGTGGAAGTTGTGCATCTCGTTGCTGTAGTTGAGCAGCTCCCACACCTCCTGCTCGCCGAGGCGGGGGCAGATGTGGCGGTCGGCCGAGGGGTTGAGCATGTCGGCCATCGGGAAGAAGGTCTGCGGGATGGTGTTGGCGCCGTTGCCGTTGGCGTCGAGGCTGGTGTCGATGCTCCTGCCGGTGGCGGCGTTGATGACCGAGCTGCCGAGGGCGAGGTTGTTGCCGATGGCGAACTGGATCTGGCGGCGGAAGCCGTAGGAGGTGCCGCCGTACTGCGGCAGGGCGATGCAGTTGGTGGGCGGGGCGGCGAAGGCCGCGGTGGTGGTCGCCGCGAGGCCGCGCGTGTTGGCCTGGGTGGAGGCGGCGGCGCCGGCCAGGGTCATGGCGAGCGGCTGGGTGGCGGAGGACTGGCCCGCCTGCATGACGACGTGGGCGAGCTTGATCGCCGGGGTGTTGATGCCCTGGTAGTCGTCGAAGCCGGGGTTGGCGGAGGTGTTGACGCCGGTGCTGGCGCCGGCGCTGCTCAGGGTGAGCGCCCGGTCGGCGGTCGTGGCGGAGTTCGGGATGAACACCTCGGCGCGGGTGGCGGGCAGCATCAGGATCTGCTTGAGGGTGACGCCGAGCTGCTTGTTGGAGCTGGTGGCGTCGCCGCTGGTGCCGGCGACCACGCCGTCCAGGGTGACGACCTGCATCGGCTGCTGCTGGCCGGTGCCGTCGTCGGTGAGCTGCAGCACGTAGGTCTGGGTGTCGCTGAGGTTGGCGATGCGCCACAGGTTGTTGCTGCCGGCGGCGAGCGTGATCGTGGGGTAGAGCTGGCCGTTGACGGTGAACAGCCAGCGCGTGTCCGGGCTCATGCCGTTGACGTTGTGCGAGGTGTTCTGGCTGGCGTTGATGTAGCGCAGGCCGGAATGGCCGCACCAGCCGTTGCCGCCGGTGACGTTGGTGGTTCCGGCGACCACGGGCGCGGGGAAGGAGCCCTCGCGGCAGGCCTGGAAGTCAAACTCGGAGGTGGCGCCGCGCAGCCAGGTCGCCTGGGTGCCGGGGGGCGCGGTGGCGGGGTCGGACGCGGCGGGGGCGGCGAGCTGGATGTCGCGCAGGGCGAGGTACCGGGTCGTGGTGGCCTTCAGCGCCGCCTGGTCGGCGGCGGAGATGCCGGGGGCGGCCAGCAGCGAGCCCACGGTGTCGCCGATCGAGACCAGGCCGGCCTGGCCGGACGCGATGTCGTCCATGGTCTTGCCGTGGACGTGGGCGTGGAACCAGGTCAGGCCGGACGGGTAGGCGGTGGGCGAGTTGGTGGCGCCGAGCAGGCGGCCGGGCAGGGTGGCGGGGATGTCGACGCGGTACGAGCTGGTGGTGCCCGGGTCGGTCTGGGTGAACACGTAGTCGCCGGGCAGGCCGCAGGGAATGGCGGCGGCGCTGGCGGAGTGCGGCGAGACGATCAGGCCGTGGAAGTGGACATTGGCCTCGATGGTCTCGGCACGCTCGATGAACGGGTTGTTGGTCTCGTCGGCGGCGGTGAGCTGGTTGACCAGGTCGAGGCGGATGGTGTCGCCCGGGCTGGCCTGGATCAGGTATGGCCGGTAGGTGTCGCCGCCCGTGTTGGCGACGCTGGACGCGTAGCCGGGCAGGGTCACGGTGTAGGGGCCGACGTCGGGGCGCGCGGAACTGCGCACGACCGCGAGGAAGTCGTCGACGTGACCGGTCTCCGCCGCCGGGGTGCAGCCGGAGGCGGGCGACGGGTTGGCGGCGAGTCCGGAGGTCAGCAGCGGGATCGGGTCGAGCAGCTCGGCCGCCCTGGCGCGCGGGGCGAGGCCGCCCGGGACACCGGGGGCCAGGGCCGCGAGGGCCGCGAGCGCGGCGCCGGTCATCAGCTTGTAGCGCGTGTGCATCGTGGTCCTCTGGGTCAGCGTGGATCGGACGGGTCGGAGCGGCGGAGATCGGAGCGGCGGGGGTCGGCGAGGCGGCGGGCGGGCGCGGGCGGCGCGGCATGGTGCGGTGCGGTGCGGCAGGAGGCCGAGCGCCTAGCGCGCCGCGGCGGGCGGGGTCCAGTGAAACTAGCCGGAGGAGACCTGGGACGCGTTCGGCGCGGCCACGCCGAACAGGGTGAGCCGGGTGCCGTCGGACAGGTTCAGCATGGTGCCGAAGGAGCCGGTGGTGGCGTGGGCGAGCGCGGCGGTGGTGGCGGCCGCGGTCGCGCCCACCAGGGTCAGGTGGTCGGCGGCGGTGAAGCCGATCACCGAGGCGTTGACGCCGGCGCCGGTGGCGACGGTGAAGCTGGTGGTGCCGGTGCCGGCGAACACGGTGGAGGCGCCGGAGTACAGGGTCACGGTGTCCGCGCCGCCGCCCTCGACGACGATCTCGCCGCCGGAAAGGTTGAAGCTGTCGCTGGCGGTGGCGGGGCCGCCGAACACGATGTCGCCGTTCGTGGTGGTGAAGGTGTTGTTGCCGACGCCGCCGACCATGGTGTCGTGGCCGCCGCCGCTGCCGAAGAAGCTGGTGGTGCCCAGGCCGCCGAACATCACCGCGGAGTTGCCGCCGCCGCCGGACAGCGTGGTGTTGCCGGAGCCCGCCACCAGGATGGAGCCGGCGCCGGTGGCCCCGGTCAGGGTGTCGGCGCCGGCGCCGCCGTACAGGATCGCGGTGGAGGAGCCGCCGCCCGCGTTGTAGTTGCCGTTGCCGGCGACGAAGATCAGCGTGCCGCTGCCGCCGGTCACGGTGGCGGCGGGGCCGGAGGCGTAGACGACGTCGGTGCCGCCGCCCGCGGCGATGGTGTCGGTGCCGCGGCTGTTGACCACGTCGCTGCCGGACGCGGAGGCGGTGACCGCAGACGCGCCGCCGACCGGGGTGAGGAAGGTGGTGCCGGTGGCGGTGGTCACCGCGTAGACGCCGCTGTTGGCGCCGAGAAAGGTGGCCGCCGTGCCGGAGCCGGTGCCGGTAACGCCGGAGACCTGCACCACCAGCGGCTCGTCCGGGGTGTTGACGATGTCGAGCTCGGAGACGTTGCTGTAGGTGGCGATGGCCGCGGTGCCCTGGGCGGGGTCGAACACGGAGACGCTGCTTTCCACCGCGCCGAAGCTCAGCACGGAAGGACCATGGCCGCCGGCCGAGGGCGCCTCGGTGTCGCCCCAGATCACCACGTTGTCGCTCGACCCGGGGCCGGCGAACACCAGCAGCTGCTCTGCGTACTGCACGCCGGTCTCTGCCGGGGCGAGGCCGACAGCCAGGGTGGAGCCGGCGGCGGTGCCGGTGCGGCCGGCGGCGATGATCGCGGACAGGTTGGCGAAGGTGGTGCCGGCCGCGGTCAGGGAATTGTCGGCGTTGAACAGGGCGACCGGGCTGTTCGCGGCCCCGGTGGCGGCGGCGAGGTAGGTGGCGGGTGCGGTGACGGCGGCGCCGGTCGCGCCGAAGAAGCCGTAGACGTACTGGGCATCGAGCACCGCGTCGAGCAGCGAGCCGGGGGTGGCGCCGCCGACGTTGGTGACGACGTACTGGTAGGCCGCGCGGTTCACGCTCTGACCGGCGTCCTGGGCGGCGGTGAAGGCGGCGTAGTCCGGCTCGGCCAGCGCCACGTCGCCCGGGTTGATGTTGACGAAGCTGACGCCGACCTGGGTCGTGGTGTCGGTGGCGGGCACGCCGGCCGCCGAGCTGTAGCCGAGGATGGGGATGCCGCCGATGCCGGCGTAGTTCACCGCCTGGGCCATGTCGGCCGTCGCCTGGTTGGCGGCGACGTAGCCGGACAGCGCCGCGCCGTTGGCAGGGTTGGCGTAGGTGTAGCCGGGATTGGCGACGAGGTCGGGGCCTTCGAGGAAGGCGATCGAGCCGGGCACCGCGGCGTAGATCTGCTTCGCCAGCGCGGTGAAGGCGGCGGCGGTCTGGTTCGGCGCGAGCACCAGGTCGAGACGGACGCCGTTCTGCGCCAGGGCGGTCAGGGTGGCGGCCTCCGCGGCCGTGGTCACGGTGGCGCGCGCGCCGGACAGGCCGAGCGCGCGAAGCTGCTGCAGCGTGGTGGCCGCCGCGGTGTCGGAGGACACGTTCAGCCCGACGCCCGGGTCGAAGCCGGAGGCGGCCTGCACCGCCTGGTTGGTCGTAGCGCTCACCCAGCCCTCCTGCCCATCCGGCGGCACATAGTAACGTGGATCGGGTTTTCCAGGCTTGTCGCACGAAAATCCAGCAGGAAGCACGGGAAAACCAGAACCGCCCGCTTTGTGGACAGCGTTGCACACGTTTGTACGCACAGCTTGCAGGCAGTTGGCCGCCGGTTACTCGCCGTCACGGGCACGTTTCTCCGGGACACGCGCCGGAATTGTGGCGGGCCTGCGGCGAGGCGGGCGCCGGCCGTGCTCCCCGTCCCGACGGTGGCGGGTTGTGCCGCCGGCCTGGCATGGAGCGCACGGTGGAACAGCCTCGCACGGAAAGGGTTTCCGAAGGCCTTACGGCGGCTGCGGCCGCCCGGGGCGCTTGCCCCAGTGTCTCGGTTCAAGAAAG